>JAWKWW010000005.1:0-303703 GCA_041397385.1 Paracoccaceae bacterium | reverse complement strand
TCCGCGCCGCAGGCAGCCCGGCATGCCGGGCTATCTGTGCGGCGTTGTGAGCGAGCGCAACGCAAAGGGCCGCGTCCCTGCGGACACGGCCCCGAACCCTTGCGGCTGGCGCGATCTTACTTGATCTTGCCTTCCTTGTATTCGACGTGCTTGCGCACAACCGGATCGTATTTGTTCACGGTCATCTTTTCGGTCATGGTGCGGGCATTCTTCTTGGTCACGTAGAAGTGCCCGGTACCCGCCGTCGAGTTCAGACGGATCTTGATCGTCGTCGGCTTCGCCATTGGTAGTCTCCTAGCGGCGGGTGAGAGACCCACCCGCGAAATCCTTGAAGCCCGCCTTTTAGCGGCGCGCCGGGCGGAGTCAACCGCAAAACCGGCGCCTCTTGGGGCTATTTCACGCCGATGGCGCGTCGCGCCCCATTGCGGCGTGAAGCCGCGCGCGGATTGCGCCGTCAAGCCCCAGTGCCGATGCCAGCTGGTCGAGATAGGCGCGTTCCGCCGGGCTGTCGACCCGGATCGCCATCAGCGAGGTCGAATAGACCTGTTCGCGCATCGAGCTGCCGGCCGCATCCGCAAGTCCGGCCAGATCCAGCGGCCGATCAAGCTCGGCCAGAACAAAGGCCATTTCCTCTTCGCTGGCGTCGCCCAGATGGTCGAGGATGCGGGCGCGTTCCTCGTCGTCGATCTCGCCATCGGCCTTGGCGGCCTGGATCATCGCCCGGATCATCAGCCGCGCGTTTTCCTCGGTCACCGCCGAAGCCGGGCTGGCGCCGGTCATCGCCTCCATCATCTCGCCGATCGCCTTGCCGCCCGCCGTGGCCGCGCCGGTCATCGAGCCGATCAGGCGGTCAAGCCCCGCCTCGGCCGCCTGCGAAGCGCCACCGAACTGTTCGTACATCTGGCGCACCAGCTTGGCGCCGCCGGGCACGCCCAGCTTCTCGGCCTGCTTGCCCCATTGATCGATCGAACCACCGGGTTCCCCGGCCTTCCTGACGGCATCCTTCACACCGTCCATCCCACCCATCTTGCGATACTTGTCATAGCCCCGTGCGGCGGCGAATCCGACGGCAAGCGTGGCAAGGGTCTTTACGAAACTCATGGGGTACCTCCTGAACCGAATGGCCGCAGCATAGCGCAGCGCTGCGCCCGGCGGGAGAAAATGCGCGGATGGCCTGTAAGCCGGATTCTGTCCACCCCGGACCGTGATCCGGGGCTGGATGACCATTCCTCTAGCCTCGCCGTTGCCGGCGGGGTCCAGCTGCCAACCCGGGCCTCTCGGGCTGAAGCATCCCTGCCCCGGACGAATCCGGGGCGCGAGGCCCCTATTCGGCATTGCTCCGGGTGGGGCTTGCCATGCCGTCCCTGTTGCCAGGTCCGCGGTGGGCTCTTACCCCACCTTTTCACCTTTTCCTCGGGCAGGCCCGGGGTAGTCTGATTTCTGTGGCGCTTTCCCTCGGGTTTCCCCGGCCGGGCGTTACCCGGCACCCTTGCCTCATGGAGTCCGGACTTTCCTCGCCCCCGGTCGAAACCGGGGCCGCGGTCATCCGGCCATCCGCGCGCGGATCAGGTAAGCGCCTGCGCGGCCTGCGTCAACGGGCTTGTGGCTGGCTGGCGCATCAAAGGCATGGATAATGCTGGTGGGAGCGAAGAGCCGTGCCAGATCGGCCATATGCGTCCGGTCTTCGGCCGGTTCGCAGCCACCGGGCCAGCCCGACGGCGCGGCGAGCGCCAGCCGTGCCATGGGGTGAACTTCGGCTTTGCTGGACGAAGCAGGCCTTGAACCATCGACCGGTTGCTCAATCGTCGCCGTAGTCACGGCCGCAGATCAATGCCACAGCGACGCTGCACAAAAGTCGCGATCCGGGCCAAACAAAGATCATCACGGGCGGCTCGTGTTTCTACCGACCGGCGGAGTACATCCAAAGAAGCAGGGTCTCCGCGTCTGCACCCATGCGTCTTACCCTGCAACGGCGATAGTGTCGTCATCAAACGGGAGCGGAACTCCGTCGCCATGATAGATTTGCGCCTAGCCTGTACGAGCGGCCCATACGACACGGCTGAACCCCTCCCAGAAACACAAGCGGGCAGGCGGAGTAGCAATTGCCGTAGATCGTTGTACTGAGTCCTCTGTGCCGGATGGCAAGCCCTGCGACAATAGCGTCCGCCACACTTCCCCCTGCACTACCAAGCGTGACTTCTTCAACATCAGGATGCGAATTCAGAAACTCGATAAAGCGCTTTGCGAACCCGGCATCAAATAGACAGAAGCTGAGCGTCCATAACTCAAATTCGGCGTTTGGTTGTTCACTATCAAGGAACAGGGATTTGGGCTATGCCGAAACTTCCTACACAGTCCAAATCTCCAAACGTTCTTTCGCTCACTATCTCGTGCATCGACCGCCCACCGTGCTCGCCGCCACCCAGTTGCGGAGTGAAATTGCAAATACAAGCAAATCATGTGGATCAGAACGAGTGTCCATCGGTGGATAGTCAAACTCTTCGATGTGTTGGATGGCGCTTTGCATATCCAACATTCGCCCCAGAATTGCACATCGATGTTCGTCATACTTATAGCTGCTGTACATGGTACCTGCCCAACTAGTGCCACCAACCTCAACGGCGTATTTATGGTACTCGGTCGGCTGCTTGAACCGCGGAAGCCCCAGCTCTCCGCGTGTGCGGATAGGGAAACACAGAAGAGGCAGAATGCAACAAGAGGAACTCGCTAAGAACGGCATATTAAATTACTTTTCCCTGATGGCTGCATAATCGGACACGGCACCCTAAACCATAGGTTGCAACAGAAGTACAAAGGCTGTCGCAGGGATTGTTGGAAGTCCTTATACGTTGGTTCAACGCACTAACTGTCGCATAACGAGACAAAGGCAGAAGCAGCCATTCGCCGCGGCGTGACAAACTGTGCGAAAGGCCACAAACCGGCCCTCAGCCCGCCGCACCGCAAGGAAAACGGCAGGCCAGGTCGTGGGCCATGGCCCGGTCGGTCGCGTCCTCGTTGCCTGAATGCCAGGGGCGGAAACGCGCGCGAAAGGCTGCAAAGAACCGCCGTCGCCTCGGCATCGGGGTAGCCGATCTCACGGGCCGATGCCGAAAAAGCCGCGCCCGGATCGCCGCCGTCACCGGGCCAGACCGACAGCCCTGCAAGCGCCAGGCGCCGCCAGTCGAAACGCCGCCCCGGGTCCTGCTTGCGACCCGGCGCCATGTCGGCATGCCCGATCACCCGTTCCGGCGGGATCGACCATCGTGCCATCACACCGCGCAACAACGTCTCCAGCGCCGCCATCTGCGGTTCGGCAAAGGGCGCGTCGCCGCCGTTGGCCAGTTCGATCCCGATCGAATGCGAATTGACATCGGTGATCACGCCCCAGGCGCCGGCACCGGCATGCCAGGCGCGGGCCTGCTCGTCCACCAGGGCAAAGACCTTGCCCGTCTCGGAAATCAGGTAATGCGCCGAAACCTCGGCCTCGGGGTCGCACAGCCGCTCGCGCGCGGCAGCACAGCTTTCCATCGCGGTGTAATGCAGGGACAACCAGTTCAGGCCGTCCGCCACCACGACGCGGCCCGTGATTGGGCGAAGGCCGTGCTATCGCGCCTGCCCTGCCACCGCCCTAGCGTAACGCGTTGCGGTAGGGGGTCGGGTCCCAGCAGGCGAAACCGTCGCCATCGGGGTCGATCCCCTCGGGTATCACGTTTTGCCCGCCGGATTTCAGGAATGTTTCCTGCGCGTGATCGGCGAACCGAACCGTGCGCAGCGTTTGCCAGCGCCTCGGCCGTCGTGGAAGCTTGCCGGACCGCTTGTAGACCTGTTCGCCGACCGCGTTGCGGGTGCCGAGAGCGAATGCGATGATGTCGGGCGCATCGGTTTCTGTGCGTTCGGAAGGGCGGTCGGTGTGACCTGCTGATACTGCTGGCGCAACTGTTCCAGGCGCAGCTTGTCGCTTTCGATGGTCTCACGCGAGGAGACGGCGGCAAAATCCTGTTCGTCCGACAGTTCGGCACTGCCCGCAACCTCGCTGTCGACCACGGCAACGCCAGCCGGCGCCGCAGCACGCTGGCATTGCGTCGCCGGTGCCGACGCCTGCCCTGTGGCCGGTGCCGCCCCGATGGGGCCGGTGATCGCGCCAGCGCCCGGCTGTAAAGTCGCGCCCGTAGCCACGGCATAGCGCTGCCGACGCGCCTCGGCTGCGGCAACCTCGCGCTCTTTCGAGGTAGTCGGTGTAGTTGGAAAACCCCCACACCCGCCTTGGGCCCCGAATCCGGCACCGCGGGTGCACAGGCTGTCAGCGCCCCAAACACCAGGGCGAAAACCACAAACCGCATCGACTTGAACCTCGGCGTTTCTTTTGCTGGGCCGCCCTTACCACCATTTTGCGGGCTTGGAAACAAATCCAGCGGCGCGTTCCAGCACATAGGCGTGATTCAGCAAATCGCCCTCTTCCCACGGCCGGCCGATCAGCTGCAGGCCCAGCGGCAGGCCCTGCCGGTCGAGACCGGCGGGTATCGCGATGCCGGGAAGCCCGGCCAGATTGACCGTCACGGTGAAGACGTCGTTGAGGTACATCGCGACCGGATCGGCATCGGCCATCTCGCCCAGCCCGAAAGCGGACGAGGGCGTGGCCGGGGTCAGGATCGCATCGACGCCCTGTGCAAAGACGTTCTCGAAATCGCGCTTGATCAGCGCACGGACCTTGCGGGCGCGGTTGTAATAGGCGTCGTAGAAACCTGCCGACAGCACATAGGTGCCGATCATCACCCGGCGCTGCACCTCTTTGCCGAACCCTTCGGCGCGGGTCTTTTCATACATCTGCACGATGCCGTCGCCCTGCGCCAGTGTCGCGCGATGGCCATAGCGCACCCCGTCATACCGCGCGAGGTTCGACGAGGCCTCGGCCGGTGCCACGACATAATAGGCGGGCAGTGCGTATTTGGTATGCGGCAACGAGATATCGACGATCTTCGCCCCGGCATCGCGCATCATGGCGGTGCCCTCGGCCCAGAGCTTCTCGATCTCTTCGGGCATGCCATCCATGCGGTATTCGCGCGGGATGCCGATGGTCTTGCCGCGAATATCGCCGGTAAGCGCCGCCTCGAAATCCGGCACAGGAATATCGGCCGAAGTGGAATCCTTCGGGTCATGCCCGCACATCGCCTGCAACATGATCGCCGCGTCGCGCACATCCTTGGTCATCGGCCCGGCCTGGTCGAGCGACGAGGCAAAGGCCACGATCCCCCAGCGCGAGCAGCGCCCGTAGGTCGGCTTGATCCCGGTGATGCCGACAAAGGCGGCGGGCTGGCGGATCGAGCCGCCGGTATCGGTTCCGGTCGCGGCCAGGCAGAGATCGGCCGCGACGGCCGAGGCCGACCCGCCCGAGGACCCGCCCGGCGTCAGCGCGGTATCGTCATTGCCACGCCGCCAGGGGTTGACCGCATTGCCGTAGCACGAGGTTTCGTTCGACGAGCCCATGGCAAACTCGTCCATGTTGAGCTTGCCCAACATCACGGCACCGGCATCGGCGAGCTGCTGGCTGACGGTGGATTCGTATTCCGGCCTGAAGCCCTTGAGGATGTTCGAGGCCGCCTGCGAGGGTACGCCACGCGTGCAGAAAAGATCGTGATGCCGACCGGAATGCGCACATTGCCGGCGCATCGCCCGCCTTGATCCGTCATCAGCCGCCGCTGCGTTCGCGCGCGATCTCGGGCGTCTTGTGGACGAGCGGCATTGAGCGCCCCGGCCGCATCGATGGCCGACAGGCAGGCCTCGGTCAGTTCCACAGAGGTGGTTTCACCCTTGCGCAGCGCGTCGCGCGCAGCGGCGATCGTCAGTTCGTTCAGCGCGCTCATTCGACCACCTTCGGCACGGCAAAAAACCCCTCGCGCATCCGGCGCATTTGCGAGATCCGTTCCTGCATGCCGCCATCCGTCACCACATCCTCGCGCCGCTTCAGCCCATCGGCGTGACCGAGACCATCGGTTCGACACCTTCGACATCCACCTCGTTCAACTCTTCCATGAAGGTCAGGATGCCCGAAAGCTCCCGCGCAAGCGCGGGCAGGTCTTCGTCCTTGACCGCGATCCGCGCCAGATGCGCGACCTTGCGGGCGGTATCGGTGTCGATCGACATGGTCGAACCTCATTCAGAATATCCTGCCCCGTTTAGCGGCGCGACGCCGCGGCTGCAAGCAGCGCCACCGCCACTTGCGGGCACGGTGCGCGCGCCATAGCCTGACGCCCGTAGCCATCTGCCGGTGCGCCCTGCCCATTGACGCCACCATTCTGCCGATCGCGGCCCTGATCGTCGCCGGCTGGGCCGCCGTCGCGACCGGGCTGATGCCGCGTGACCGCTGGCCGCCGATCGAGGGATTCAGTTTTCGCATCCTGATACCGGCCATGCTGATCGACGCCATAGCCCGGGCTGATCTTTCGGGCGCGGCACTCGGCCCGATGGCGCTGACACTGGTCACGGCAATCGCGCTGGCCGGCTTGGCGGTTCTGGCGCTCCGGCCGGCGATCCCCGCATCGCGCCTGCCCGATGCGCGCCTGTCGACCGTTTTCCAGACGACAACCCGCTGGAATGGCTTCATCGCGCTGGCGGTTGCCGAACGTGCGGCGGGAACCCCCGGGGTCGTGATGATCGCGGTCTCCATGGCGGTTCTCATACCCCTGATCAACATCGCCAACATCGTCGTTCTGGCCGCGCTCGGCCCGGGCCGGGCGAGCGTCCGCCAGATCGCCCTGACTGTCGCGAAGAACCCGCTGGTCATCGGCTGCGCGGTTGGCCTGATCCTGAACCTGACCGGTATCGGCGCACCCGGTGCGGCGGGCGAGGTAATCGCGATGCTGGGCCGGGCCGCCCTGCGCGGTGGGGATCATCTGCGTCGGCGCAGGGTTGTCGGCGCGCGCCGGCTGGCCCGTGCCGAACGCTGACCAATGGCCGCCACCGTGCGTTCCGGCTTCTGGCGGTTCCGGCCTTGTCTCGCGCTGGCGGCGCTCGCCGGCCCTGCCGCCGCAGGCAGTTCGCCGGTACGCTGGTCTGCGCCGTCCCGACGCCACCAACGGCTATGTCGTGGCCCGCGAAATGGGCGGCGACGCCGACCTTTACGCCGACATCCTCGTCTGGCAGACGGTTCTGGCGCTTCTCAGCCTGCCGTTCTGGCTCTGGTACCTGGGCTGAGCTCCGGAAAGGAATACCATGGACGCCTCAACCGACCGCCATGACATTCTGCCCGTCAGCCCCGATGAACTCCTGGCGCGGCTGGACGGCTGGAACATCCGCTACCGCCTCTATCGCCATCCTCCGCTCAGAACCGTCGAGGATTCCAGGGCCGCCGAACACCTGATCGGCGAACCGGGCGAGACGCCGTTGCGCATCAAGAACCTCTACCTGCGCGACAAGAAGAAGCAAAACCACCTGGTCACGCTGGAACAGAACCGCGAGATCGACCTCAAGGCGCTGGCGGCGGGCCTGGGCGGTGGCAACCTGTCCTTCGGCTCGCCCGAAAGGCTGTGGGAGCATCTTGGCATCCGCCCCGGCGCGGTCAGCCCGCTGGCCATGCTGAATGGGGTCGCGACCGGTGTCGCCTTCCACCTCGACCCCGCCGCGCGAGCCGCCGAAACGATCTGCATGCATCCGCTCGTCAACGACCGCAGCGTGATCATGGCGCGCGACGATCTCTTCGCATTTCTCGAGCACATCGGCTGCGCGATCAACTGGCTCGACTGACCGCACCGCCGGCGCGGCCATTGTCACATCGCAACCGGGCAACTAGCCTTGGCCGGTCAGCCAACCAACGGAGGCATTCATGAACATCACCTGGCTTGGCCATTCCGGCTTTCGCATCGAAATCGAAAATGCCGTCCTGCTGGTCGACCCCTGGCTGGCCGGCAACCCGAGCTTTCCCGAAGGCCGCGAAGCCGAGGCGACGGCAGGCGCGACCCATGTGCTTCTGACCCATGGCCATGGCGACCACGCCTCGAACGCGCTGGCGATCGCCAAGGCGGCGGGTATTCCCATCGTCTGCATCCACGAACTGTCCGAAATTCTCGCGGCCGAAGGCGCCGAGGTGGTGGGTTTCGGCAAGGGCGGCACCGTCGATTGCGGCGGCGCAAAGGTCACGATGGTGCATGCTCTGCATTCGTCGTCGGTCGATTTCCGCGGCGGCGCCCCAGCCTATGCCGGGGGCGAAGCGGGCTTTGTCATCCGCGGCGAGGATCGGTCGGTCTACCTGTCCGGCGATACCGATGTGATGGCCGACATGGCGGTGATCGCCGACCGCTACAAGCCCGATATCGGCATCCTCTGCGCCGGCGGTCACTATACGATGGACATGGAGGGCGCGGCCTATGCGGCGCGGCGCTACTTCGACTTCAGCGTCGTCATCCCCTGCCACTACAAGACGTTCCCGCTTCTGGCACAGGATGCCGAAGCCCTGCGCAACGGCCTGCCGGCCGGCGTGCGGCTGATCGAACCCGTGGTTCTGGACCCGATCACGCTCTGAAATCGGCGCCCAGGGCGGGTGACGACAGCCACCCGCCCGGCGCTTACAGGTAGTCCCAGTAGTTCCGGCGCGACGCTTCGGGCGCAAGGCCTATATCGCGGCGCAGATGGGCCGAAAGCGCCTCGGGCCCGATCCGCGCCCGGCGACTTCGCCGCCCAAGGTAATGCGCGACCAGCGCGGCCAGCACCGCGCGCAACCCGTAGCGGGCCAGCAGTTGCTCCACCGCCTCGGGCGCGCGGGCTTCGTTGCGTTCGATCGAAAGGATCATGGTCAGTCTCCAGACCGGCCACGCGGGGCCGGTTCCTTGCAAAGGGTGAAAGAACCGCGACAGGGGCAAAAAGCCCGGTGCAGCGGTTGCGGCGCTAAAGGTGGTGGTTGGGTCTGGCGGGCCGTCGCGTCAGAGACGCGCGGTGCCAAAAGCCGACAGGCTCACTCGGGCGAAGGCGCCCGAACCCATGCCAACCCAGGCCGGACAAGCGACATAGACGATATTCATGCGTTGCCTCCTGTTCCAAGGGTTGCGTGGGTGCCTGCCCTTTAGCGCAAACGGTCGCCGGAACCAAGCGTAAAACACGCCCTGCCGACCAAGGGCAAAGGCTGTGCCCGCCGGGTCACAACCCGTCGCGACGGTCGCGAAAGAACGCGCGAAGCAGCGCTTCCGCCTCGCGTGCGCCGATGCCGTCGTAAACCTCGGGCACATGGTGGCACTGGGGGTGGGAAAACACCCGCGCGCCAGCGGCCACACCGCCTGACTTGGGATCGCCCGCGCCGTAGTAAAGCCGCCCGATCCGGGCAAGGGAAATCGCCGCCGCGCACATCGCGCAGGGTTCCAGCGTTACGTAAAGGTCATAACCGGTCAGCCGTTCCGACCCCATCGCTGTACAGGCCGCGCGCAGCGCCAGAACCTCGGCATGGGCGGTGGGGTCGCACAGTTCGCGCGTGCGGTTGCCGGCGCGCGCCACGACGCGACCGTCGGGCGCGACAACAACCGCACCGACCGGCACCTCGCCGCGCCCGGCCGCCGCCCGCGCTTCCTGCAGCGCCAGATCCATATGGCTGCGAAATCCGCCCATGCCCCCCTTCTGCCGCGCCGCGCCGCGCCCGGCAAGGGCAAGACGCCTTGCCTCTTCACCTTGGCCCAAATACTCTGCCCCCGCCCGCAACACGCGCCCCATCGGATCCGCCCATGCCCACATCCCCGCCCCCCGGCGACCGCATCGCCAAGGTCCTTTCGCGCGCCGGCGTCGCCTCGCGGCGCGAGGCCGAACGGATAATCGCCGAAGGCAAGGTGGCGGTGAACGGCAGGGTGATCGAAAGCCCGGCGCTGAATGTCGGCCCGCGCGACCGCATCACGGTCGACGGCAAGCCGCTTCAGGCGGCCGAACCCGCGCGGCTCTGGCTTTACCACAAGCCCGAAGGTCTGGTGACGACGGCGCGTGACGAAAAGGGCCGCCCGACAGTGTTCGACCAGTTGCCGGACGACATGCCGCGAGTGATGCCGGTGGGCCGGCTGGACCTGAATTCCGAGGGCCTTCTGCTGCTGACCAATGACGGCGCGCTGAAACGCCAGCTGGAACTGCCCTCGACCGGCTGGCTGCGCAAATACCGGGTGCGCGTGAACGGCGCACCGGACGACACCCAGCTGGCGCCCCTGCGGCAGGGCCTGACCGTCGAAGGCGAGCGTTTCCAGCCGATGAGCGTCACGCTCGACCGTCAGCAGGGCGCCAACGCCTGGCTGACCGTCGGCCTTCGCGAAGGCAAGAACCGTGAAATCCGCCGCGCCATGTCGGCTGTCGGCCTGGTGGTGAACCGGCTGATCCGCATCAGCTACGGCCCCTTCCGCCTGGTCGATCTGAAGCCCGGCGAAGTGAGCGAGGTGCGCCCGCGCATCCTGCGCGACCAGCTTGGCGGGCTCTTGGGCGGTGAAACCGGCAGCGAACCGGAGGCACCCGCCCGCGCGACGCGGCAGAAGCCAGGTGGCCGCCACGTCGCGGGCAAGGCCGCGGATGGCGCAAAGCCAAAGGCCGGCCAGCCGCGCCGTGCCGCGCCGAACCGCCGACCCGGACCCGGTCGCGGGGCAAACCCCGCGCGCGGCAAGCCCTGATCCGCACGGGGCAGCCCCGCCAGCGGGGAGAAACGGCCAAATTTTCCCCCTGCCGGTCTTTCCGGCCAATTCGGCCGCGAAACCTGCGGCTTTGCCCTTGAATGCACTGCGAATTTCCGCTCCCGGACGTGTTTTCCGCAGCAGCCACCGCGCTGGCGCGCGCGCAAAGTGCTTTGCCGGTGTGACCTTGCCTTGTACCGGCCTTGCCAATTGCACTTCGCTCGCCCAGCTTTATAGTGACGCTGCCTTCCGCCCCGAAAGGACGCCGAACCCGATGACCGGAACCGGTCTCCAGAAAACAGCCTATGTGTTGCTTGTGGCACTGATGGTCTATGTCGCCTTTTACGGGGGCGCCTGATGGCGGAACGCTACAAGGGCCCCTACAGCCCCGGCCGGACCTCTGGCGCGAACGGCGCGATGACCCCACCGCGCTTGCGGCGCAGCCGCGGCGCCGCACGGTCCTCGCTGCTATTCGTGGTGCCCTTCCTGTTTCTGCCGCGCGCCTTCGGCGCTGAACCGGCTGGGCTTGCCCTTTTCCTCGTCGCCTTTGCCGCGCTGATCCTTGCTGCGTGGCTCACCCGCGACGGCCTGCGCGCCGAAGAAGCCTATGATGCGCGCCGCGTCGCGCGCCGCCCGGCGATCCCGCGCAAACTCTTCGGTTCCGCCCTGACCGGGCTGGGGTTGGGGCTTGCCGGCTATGCCGGCGGTGCGGGCCCCGGCGCGGCGGCGATCTTTGCCGGCCTCGGTGCAGTCCTGCACGGCGCCTCCTTTGGCATCGATCCGCTGCGCGACAAGGTGCTGGAAGGCATCGACACCTTTCAGCAGGACCGCGTCGCCCGCGTCGTCGACGAAGCCGAAACCTATCTGGACGCGATCGCGCAGGCGATCCGCACCCTGGGCGACCGCAGCCTGAACGAACGTGTCGAGCAATTTCTGGGCTCTGCCCGGTCGATGTGCCGCGCGGTCGAGGACGACCCGCGCGATCTTACCCGGGCGCGGAAATATCTGGGCGTCTATCTGATGGGCGCACGCGACGCGACGGTGAAATTCGTCGATATCTGGCAGCGCCAGCGCAACGCCGAGGCCCGCGCCGATTACGAGGCGCTGCTTGGCGATCTGCAATCCAATTTCGAGGCAAGAACGAAAAAGCTCTTGCTCGACGACAAGGCCAATCTGGATATCGAGATCGAGGTTTTGCGGGACCGGCTGGGCCGTGACGGGCTGGTCAGCCATGACAGTGGAGGGTGATGATGTCTCAAACCGTGCGTGAGAAGGCCGCCGAAAGCCAGAAAGTGCTTTCCGATGTAACCGCCGTGGTGCTGGCCGAACCGGCCGGCGCGATCGTGCCGCTGTCGGCCGCAGAACCGCCGGTTGCCGACGCGATCCGCAAGCGGATGGCCGAACTGGACATGACCGACACCGGTTCGATCGTGAACTTCGGCTCTTCCGCGCAGGCGGAACTGCAGGAAATCAGCCAGGAGATGCTGGCCGGCGTGCGCAACAAGGATGTCGGCCCGGCGGGCGACAGCCTGCGCGATATCGTCAACACGATCCGCGGGTTCTCGGTCTCGGAACTGGATGTCCGTCGCAAACGGAGTTGGTGGGAACGGCTTTTGGGCCGGGCCGCGCCCTTTACCGATTTCCTTGCGCGGTTCGAAAAGGTCCAGGGCCAGATCGACAAGGTCACCGGCGATCTCTTGCAGCATGAGCACAAGCTTCTGAAGGACATCAAGTCGCTCGACGTCCTTTACGACAAGACGCTGGGTTTTTACGACGAATTGGCGCTGTACATCGCCGCCGGCGAAGAAAAGCTGCGCACGCTGGATGATACGGACATCCCGGCGCTGGCTGCCGTGGCCGAAAAGGCGCCCGAGAAGGATCAGGTGATGAAGGCGCAGGAACTGCGCGACCTGCGCGCCGCGCGCGACGATCTGGAACGCCGGGTTCACGACCTGAAGCTGACCCGCCAGGTGACCATGCAGTCGCTGCCCTCGATCCGCCTGGTTCAGGAAAACGACAAGTCGCTTGTGACCAAGATCAATTCGACGCTGGTCAACACCGTGCCGCTTTGGGAAACCCAGTTGGCTCAGGCGGTCACCATCCAGCGGTCGCGCGAAGCCGCCGAAGCGGTTCGCGAGGCCAATGATCTGACCAACGAACTGCTGACCGCCAATGCCGAGAACCTGCGCACCGCCAACAAGGTCGTGCGTGAGGAGATGGAGCGCGGCGTTTTCGATATCGAGGCGGTGAAGAAGGCCAATGCGACGCTGATCGCCACGATCGACGAAAGCCTGCGGATCGCGGACGAGGGCAAGGCACGCCGCGCCGCCGCCGAGACCGAGTTGAAACGGATGGAGGCCGAACTGCGCGACACGCTGGCGGCGGCCAAGGCCCGTGCCGACGGCGTGGGCACCAATACCGGTACCAGCGTTCCGCACAGCTGAGGAGAGACGATGCCCCTGCCCCGCAAACCGCTTGCGTGTCTTGCCATTCTGGCCTTTCTGGGGCTCGCCGGTTGCGTCAACACCGTGCTGCCAAAGCCGGGCGACACCGGGACGGACCCGTCGGCGGGGGATGCAGACGTTTTGCCTTCGCCCGCCAGCCGGGCGATGGCCGCGCATTACCAGCGGGTCCAGAACGACCTTCTGGCGCAGGGGCTTCTTCGCACCGACAGTGGCGGCGCGGATGTGCCCTTCAACAGCCGGCAGCTGACCGAAAACTTCGTGAAGATCGCGCTTTATGACGAGTATGTCAGTGGCTCGGGCGGTCTGGTGGCACGCCAGACCGAAAGCCGGCTGCGCCGCTGGGAACAGCCGGTGCGGATGCGGGTAGAGTTCGGCGCCAGCATTCCGCGCGCCCAGCGCCTTCAGGACCGCGCCGCCGTCGCCGCCTATACCGCACGGCTAAGCCGCGCGACCGGCCTTTCGGTGCGCATGACCGAGGGCGATGCGAATTACAACGTCTTCTTCCTGAATGAAGACGAGCGCCAGGCCTTCGGCCCCACCCTTGCGGCGCTGGTGCCCGGCATCGAACCCGCCGCGATCCGCGCCATCACCAACATGGACCGCTCGACACTCTGCATCGTCTTTGCCTTCTCCGAACCGGGATCGGCCGTCTATTCCCGCGCCGTGGCAGTCATTCGCGGCGAGCATCCCGATCTTCTGCGCCGGTCCTGCATCCACGAGGAACTTGCGCAGGGCATGGACTGGCCAATGACAGCCCGCAGGCACGCCCCTCGATCTTCAACGACGACGAGGAGTTTGCGCTCCTGACGCGCCATGACGAACTGCTCTTGCGCATCCTCTACGACCGCCGGCTGAGCCCGGGCATGACGCCCGCCACCGCCCGCCCGATCGTGCGCCAGATCGCCGAGGAGATGATTGGCGGCGAAAGCTGACCTCTGGCCCCGCTGGCGGGGCCGCTAGTGAACGGAGTGTGACATGTCGATTTTCGATTTTCTCAAGGGCGAATTCATCGATGTCATCCACTGGACGGATGACACGCGCGACACCATGGTCTGGCGGTTCGAACGCGAGGGCCATGAAATCAAATACGGCGCCAAGCTGACCGTGCGCGAGGGTCAGGCCGCGGTCTTCGTGCATGAAGGCCAGATCGCCGATGTCTTCACCCCCGGCCTTTACATGCTGGAAACCAACAACATGCCGGTGCTGACCACGCTTCAGCACTGGGACCACGGCTTTCAATCGCCGTTCAAGTCGGAAATCTATTTCGTCAACACCACCCGCTTCAACAACCTGAAATGGGGCACCAAGAACCCGGTCACCCTGCGCGATCCGGAATTTGGCCCGCTGCGCCTGCGCCTTCGGCACCTATGCGATCCGCGTGGGTGACGCGGCGCGCTTTCTGACCGAAATCGTCGGGACCGACGGCGAGTTTACCGCCGACGAGATCAGCTATCAGATCCGCAACATCATCGTGCAGGAATTTTCGCGGATGATCGCGGCCTCGGGCATTCCTGTTCTCGACATGGCGGCCAATACCCGCGATCTGGGCAAGCTCGTCGCCGATGCGATCAGCCCGATCGTCGCCGAGTACGGGCTGACGGTTCCGGAGTTCTATATCGAAAACATCTCGCTTCCCGAGGCTGTCGAGGCCGCGCTGGACAAGCGCACCTCCATGGGCATGGTTGGCGATCTGGGCCGGTTCACCCAGTATTCGACGGCCGAGGCCATGACCACCGCCGCCGCACAACCCGGCGGCGGCATGGGTGCCGGCATGGGCATGGCCATGGGCATGGGTATGGGGGCTGCGCAAACCGGCCCCTGGGGTGCCACGCCACAGGCCCAGCCGCCGGCAAGCCCACCGCCTGCCCCCCCGCCGCCGCCGGTCGAAAAGGTCTGGCATCTGGCCGAAAAGGGCGAAACCCGGGGCCCTTTCAGCCGCGCCACGCTGGGCCGGATGGCGGCCGAAGGCAGATTCAGCCGCGACACGCTGGTCTGGACCGCGGGCCAGGACGGCTGGAAGCCCGCCGGTGCGATCGCGGAACTGGCGCAGCTTTTCACCGTCGCCCCGCCACCCCCGCCGCCGGGGGCCTGACAAGGCACCTGCGCCGTGACCGATAGCCCCGACCCCGCAACCACCCGACCCGCCGAGGAATACCGTTATCCCTGCCCGCGCTGCGGTTCGGACATGCGCTATGCCCCCGGCGAGGACGATCTGGTCTGCCCGCATTGCGGCCATGCCCAGGCGATCCCGCCGCCCAGCCGGCACGAACGCGCCGAGGCGCTGGGAGAACTTGACTACCACTTCGCCATCCGGAACGCTCTTCCGGAAACGGCGATGGAGGAAACCCGCGTCCTGTCCTGCCCCGGCTGTGGCGCGCAGGTTGAATTCACCCCGAACACCCACGCCGCCGAATGCCCGTTCTGTGCAACACCGGTCGTCACCGACACCGGCACGCACCGCCATATCAAGCCCGCCGCCCTTGTGCCCTTTCAGCTGGAAGAGCGCGAGGCGCGCGAGGCCATGGTGCGCTGGCTCGGCCGGCTCTGGTTCGCGCCGAACGGCTTGCAGGACTACGCGCGCAAGGGCCGTGCGCTGGCCGGGCTATACGTCCCCTACTGGACATTCGACGCCGATACCGCCAGCCGCTATGACGGCGAGAGGGGCGACTATTACTACGAAACGCGCACCGTGACCCGTCGTGAAAACGGCCGCGACGTGACCCGCGAGGAACGCGTGCGCAAGACCCGCTGGCAGCGCGTATCGGGGCGCGTATCGCGGGCCTTTGACGATGTGCTTGTCATGGCCTCGACCGGGCTGCCGCGCGACAAGGCCGATGGTCTTGCGCCCTGGGATCTGACCGTGCTGCAACCTTACCGGCCCGACTATCTGGCCGGGTTCCGGGCCGAAGGCTACACGCTGGCGCTGGATGCCGGCCATGATCTGGCCCGGGCCCATATGGACCGGGTGATCTCCGATGACGTGCGCCGCGATATCGGCGGCGACGAACAGCGCATCGGCCGCATCGCGACCGATGTCGACAACGAGGGCTTCAAGCACATCCTTCTGCCGGTCTGGATGGCCGCTTATCGCTACCGCGGCCGTGCCTTTCGCTTTGTCGTCAACGGCCAGACCGGCAAGGTGCAGGGCGAGCGCCCCTGGTCGGCCTGGAAGATCGCCTTTGCCGTCGTTCTGGCGCTTCTCGCCGCTGCTGCCGTGGCCTATGTCGCGCAGAACCAGCAGCCCTGAGGCGGAGCCGGTGAGCAAGACGCCTTCGGCGAGAGTATTTTGACCAAGATGAAGGGGCTGCCATCCCGCCGGGGGCTTGAAGCCCATGGCCCCTGCCGCTAGAGGGGCGACGTGCCCGACGCCCCTGCCGCCCCGACGCCCCTGCCGCGGAGACCGCCCATGCGCATTCTCGACGATGCCTTCATCCCGGAACTGCCGAACTTCTATCGCGGCAAGGTGCGCGACAACTACGATCTGCCCGACGGGCGGCGGATCATCATCTCGTCCGACCGCATCTCGGCCTTCGACCGGATCCTCGCCGCGATCCCCTTCAAGGGGCAGGTCCTGACCCAGACCGCGCGGCACTGGTTCGAGCGTACCGCCGATATCTGCCCCAACCATGTGCTGGCCTATCCCGACCCCAACGTGGTGGTCGGCACGCGGCTTGACATCCTGCCGGTGGAGATCGTGGTGCGCGGCTATCTGGCCGGCACCACCGGCACCTCGATCCTGACGCTTTACAGACAGGGTGCGCGGCAGATGTACGGGCACCGCCTGCCCGACGGCCTGCGCGACAATGCCGCCCTGCCCGCACCGATCATCACCCCCACGTCGAAAGCCTTCGATGGCGGCCATGACGAACCCCTGACCGCTGCCGAAATCGTAGACAACGGCTTGCTGAGCGCCGCGCAGTGGGAAGAGGTTTCAGCCCATGCGCTGGCGCTTTTCGCGCGTGGTCAGGCGGAAGCTGCGAAGAACGGGCTTATCCTGGTCGATACGAAATACGAATTCGGCACCGACGTGACCGGGCGGATCATCCTCGCCGACGAGATTCACACCCCCGACAGCAGCCGCTACTGGATTGCCGAAGGTTATGAGGCGGCGCTGGCGGCCGGCAGCCGCCCACCGAGCTTCGACAAGGATTTCATCCGCTCATGGGTGGCCGCGCGCTGCGATCCTTACAAGGACCCGATCCCCGCGATCCCCGAAGAACTGATCGAGGATTGTTCGCAGGTCTATATCCGTGCCTATGAGGCGATCACCGGCCAGACCTTCGTTCCCGACCTGACCGGCGACAGCGTTCTGGCGCGGGTGCGCGCCAATCTGGCGCCCTACTTCCCGCGATAAGCCCGCTCAGCCCCGCGCGATCGGCACGCGCTTGGCCTTGGCCATCTCTTCAGCCTTGCGGCGCGGCACCGTGACGGTCAGCACGCCGTCCTTCAGCGCGGCCTTGACACCGGCGTCGTCGGCATCGGGCGGCAGGCGGAAGGAACGGCTGAAACTGCCGAACTGGCGTTCGCTGAAATACCAGGTATCGCCCTTTTCCTCATGTTCGGTCTTCTTTTCGCCCGTGACCGTCACGACGCCGTCATCCACTGTCAGGTGAATGTCCTCTTCGGCGACCCCCGGCAGTTCGATGCCGATCCGGTAGACATCGCTGTCCGACGACGCCTCCGAGGCCGGTGCGACCCAATCGGCAACACGGCTGCCAAACGCGCGAAACGGTTCATAAAGTGCGGGCCAAAAGCCGCTGGTGTGGGATTTCTCGACCATCTCAAACCTCCGTTTCCGGGATTCCACGACCCGATTCTGCGCCGCGCCGGAGCGCTCGCCATGACCTGCGTCAAAATCCTTGTTCGCGGGCGCCAAGATCGCTATTCCGAAGCCCATGTTAGCGCCCAAACCGGGGAGTAGCGGATGATCCTTTGCTGCGGCGAGGCCCTGATCGACATGTTGCCGCGTCAAACCGAGACGGGTGAAAGCGCGTTTGCCCCCCATGCCGGTGGCTCGGTCTTCAACACCGCGATCGCCCTGGGTCGGCTCGGCGCGCCGGCGGGCTTTTTCTCGGGCCTGTCGCGCGACCTTTTCGGGCAGATTCTGACCGCTGCTCTGGACGGCTCCGGTGTGGACTGGCACCTCGCTGCGCTGAGCGACCGGCCGACCACACTGGCCTTCGTGACGCTGGACGGTGGGCAGGCGCGCTATGCCTTTTACGACGAAGGCACCGCGGGACGGATGTTGGGCGCGGCGGATTTGCCGGCCATTCCCGACACGGTCTCTGCCCTCTTTCTTGGCGGCATCAGCCTTGTCTGCGAACCGGCCGCGACGAGCTATGAGGCACTGGCCCTGCGCGAGGCGAACCGGCGTGTCGTGATGATCGACCCCAACATCCGCCCCGGATTCATCAGCGATGAGCCGGCGTATCGTGCCCGTCTGGGACGGATGATCGCGGCGGCGGATATCGTGAAGATCTCCGATGAGGACCTGCACTGGCTGGAGGGGCCGGGGGCGCCCCCGGATCTGGCGCGGCGCCTTCTGGGGCGCGGCCCCAGCATCGTTTTTCTGACAGAAGGCGCGGAGGGCGCGCGGGCGGTGACCCGGGATCTTGATGTTTTCGAACCTGCCCACAGGGTTGCGGTTGTCGATACCGTCGGCGCCGGGGATACCTTCAACGCCGGCGTGCTGACCGCGCTTCACGAAGCCGGGGCGCTGACGCACGAGGCGTTGGGCGCCGGACTGGACGAGGCTGACCTGCGCGCGGCGCTGTCGCTGGGCGTCAGGGCCGCGGCGATCACGGTTTCGCGCGCCGGGGCCAACCCGCCGCTTCGTGCGGAGCTTTGAGCCGATGCGCGCGCTGGTTCAGCGGGTCAGCGAAGCCTCGGTCCATGTCGACGGCAGTGCCGTAGGCACCATCGGACCGGGCCTTGTGATCCTTGTCTGCGCGATGCAGGGCGACGTCGCGGAAACCGCGGCCCAACTGGCCGCCAAGATTGCACGCCTGCGGATCTTCCGCGACGAGGCGGGCAAGATGAACCGCTCGCTACTGGATACCGGCGGCGAGGCGCTGGTGGTCAGCCAGTTCACACTGGCCGCCGATACCGCGCGCGGCAACCGGCCCGGCTTTTCCGGCGCGGCCGCGCCCGAAGACGGCAACCGCCTGTACGAGGCTTTCGCCGCGGCGCTGGCCAGCCAGGGCATTGGCGTCGCCAAGGGCGTATTCGGGGCCGACATGAAGGTTTGCCTGACCAATGACGGGCCGGTGACGATCTGGCTTGACCTCTGAAGCTGCGCGACCGTTAGATCCGTGTCTTTCAGGGGCTTGCCCGGCAACGCCGGGGCCGGGGCGAAATGCTGCGTCGGGGTACCTTTCGTAGCCTCCACCCGCATGCTAGCAAGAAGCGAAAACACCGGGGGAGCCATGAGGAAAACCGTCCGCGATTACATCCGCACCATCGTCGACTTCCCCCACGAGGGGATCATGTTTCGCGATGTGACCACGCTTTTTGCCGATGCGCGCGGCTTTCGCATGGCAATCGACCAGCTTCTGCACCCCTATGCCGGCGAGGAAATCGACAAGGTCGTGGGTCTGGAGGCGCGCGGTTTCATCCTGGGCGGCGCGGTGGCGCATCAGCTTTCGGTCGGTTTCGTACCCATTCGCAAGAAGGGCAAGCTGCCCGGCACCACGATCAGCCGGCCTATACTCTCGAATATGGCGAGGCGGTCATGGAGGTGCATGACGACGCCCTGCAACCAGGCGAGAAGGTGCTGCTGGTCGACGATCTGCTGGCCACCGGCGGCACGGCCGAGGCCGGCATCCGGCTGGTGGAACGGCTGGGCGCGGCGGTTGTGGGCTGCGCTTTCGTGGTCGACCTGCCGGAACTCGGCGGGCGCAAGCGGCTTGAAGCGCTGGGCATGGACGTGCATGCGCTCTGCGACTTCGAGGGCGCCTGAGACCGGCGCACCGGGGGCCCTGCCCCCGAACCCCCGGAGTATTTGCACCAAGATGAAGGGGCTAGCGCCTCAGCACTGCGCCGGGGTTCATGATGCCGCGCGGGTCAAGCGCCGCCTTGATCGCCCGCATCGCGCCAAGCCTTGCTGGATCGGCGAACCGTTCCAGGAGCGCGGCTTTCGCCCGACCGATCCCGTGTTCGGCGCTGATCGACCCGCCCATGGCAACGGTTCGGGCATAGACCGCATCGCTGACCTGCGCGCGCAGATGGGCCATGTCATCGCGGTTTTTCCCCTTGGGCGGGAAGACGTTGTAATGCAGGTTGCCATCGCCCAGATGACCAAAGCCGTTGATGCGCAGGGGTCCGAGCGCTGCCAGTTCCGTCGCCATCGCGGTCAGGAAATCCGGGATGACCGACAGTGGCAGGGAAATGTCATGTGACGCCACCGGGCCGATCCGGCGGTTGGCCTCGGGGATCGCTTCGCGCAGGCCCCAGAGGTCCTTCTGCTGGCGCGCGTTCTGGGCAATGATCCCGTCCTGCGCCCATCCGGCTTCGGCGGCATCATGGAAAAGCGCGGCGATCTGGCCAACGGGATCGGTACCGGCGTTCAGGCCGAGTTCGATCAGGACCGACCAGTCCGGTATTGCGGGCCAGGGCTGGCGGATATCGGGCAGGGTTTCGGCGAGAAATTCGAAGCCCGTCCGGTGCAATAGCTCGAAGGCCGAAACGCCTTCGCCAGCGCGGTCCCGCGCGAGCGACAGCAGCGACAATGCCGCCGCCGGATCCCGCACCGCGATCAGTGCCGTCGCTGTCGCCCCCGGTTGCGGTACCAGGGCGAGAGAGGCGGCGGTGATGACGCCAAGCGTGCCCTCGGAGCCGATGAGCAGATCCTTCAGGTCGTACCCGGTGTTGTCCTTGCGCAGACGGCTGAGCCCGTTCCAGATACGCCCGTCAGGCAGAACCGCCTCCAGCCCCAGACACAGGGCGCGGGCATTGCCATAACGCAGCACGTTGATCCCGCCGGCATTGGTGGCCAGGTTGCCACCGATGCGGCATGTGCCTTCGGAGGCGAGCGACAGGGGAAACAGCCGGCCGGCAGCCGCCGCCGCCGCGCGCAGATCGGCAAGGATCACCCCGGCTTCGGCCTGCGCCACGTTTTCCTCGGGCCAGAGGCCGCGGACCCTGTTCATCCGTTCCATTGACAGGACCAGCGGCGCCGGCGCCTCGCCCGTCACCTGCCCGCCAACCAACCCGGTGCCGCCGCCGAACGGTATCACCGGCACCCGGCCGGCATGACAGGCATGGACGATCCTTGCCACATCCTCGGTCGTGCGCGGGCGCGCCACAGCGCCGGCATGGCCGGGAAAGAGCCCGCGCGGTTCGGTGATATGGTGCGGCTCGGGCGGCGTCAGGGTATCGGGCGGCAAAAGCCCGGAAAGCTTTTCCAGAAATGAGCCAGAGGCGGGGTTCAGGCGGCTCATATCCCGGCGAGCTCCCTCAGCGCGTTGCATGTAGCCAGATTGCGCGCTGTGGCCACCGTTGTCTTCAGCTGCCGGTTCAGCCGTTCGGCCAGTTTCGATGCTCCGTAGCCGCCAGGCGCATGCAGCCAGATATGCGTCGGAGCCTCGACAAGGCTTTCGCCGTTCACGGCGGCGGCCTTGAGCGCCGGCCTGTCCAACACAACCGGCTCGGCCAGAAAAAACAGATGCAGGCGACGCGGATCCGCATCGGGAAAAGGGTTGGCAGCCAGAAGGCCCCCGAAAGTCTCGGCAGCCAGAACGACACAGCCGACCGTCAGGCCAAAGCGCGAGGATAACCCCGCGACGACGCTTTCGCGCAGCGACGCCGCGTCGCCGGGGGCATCGAGCACCGCATTGCCGCTTTGGATCAGCGTCCGGACATCGCAAAACCCATCGGCGGTCAGTGCGGCGCGCCATTCGGCCATGGGCAGGCGGTTGTGCCCGCCCACGTTCACCCCCCGCAACAGCACCACATAGCGCGGCATGTCCTGCCCCTTTCCGCCGCCTTAGCCGACCCCGGTCCGCCCGCGCCTATCACCGCGCAGGTTGGCGTAAAGCACATGATTGCGCCAGCGACCGTTGATCTGCAGATAGCTTTGCGCGACCCCTTCGTATTTGTAACCGCATTTTTCCAGAACCCCGCGCGACGCAAGGTTTTCCGGAAGGCAGGCGCTTTCCAGCCGCGACAGGTCCAGCACGGTGAAGGCGTGGTGGATAACGGCGCGCAGGGCCTCGGCCATATAGCCCTTGCGGGCATGAGGCTCGCCGATCCAGTAGCCGATGGTCGCGGCCTGCGCCGGGCCTCGGCGCACGTTGTCGAGCGTGATCGCACCCAGAAGCGTGCTGTCGGCGCGCCGGATCAGGAAAAGCGGCAGACCGGTGCCGCCGGCACTGGCGCGCTGCGCCCAGTAGACCCTGTTGGTGAAGGATTTGCGCGACAGGTGGTCGGCTGACCAGGTTGGCTCCCACGGCTCCAGAAAGGCGCGGCTTTGGTCGCGAAGCGCTGTCCAGGCGCGATAATCGGAATGGTGAGGCAGGCGCAGGGTCATCCGCTCGGTCTCGATGCGGATGCGGCGACGCACCGTGAACATCAGGCGGCGAGCCTTGTGCGCAGCGCCTCGAGCCCCGGCGCGCCGCTGACCGGCCCGTAAAGCGCCAGCGCGATCCGGGCGGCATCCACCGTCCGGTTGGCAAATCCGCGCACCAGATCGGTGGTCACCGCATCGATCCGCGCAACGGTTTCATCGAGATCGGGAATGCGCCCCCAGATCGACAACAGCCGCGCCAGCCGCTCGGCCCGGCCCGACGGGCTTTCAAGCCCCATCAGCAGGCCCGCCTTCATCTGCGCCCGCGCCCGCGCGATTTCGCCTTCGCTCATGTCGTCGGCGGTGCGCTTGATTTCGTCGATGGTCAGATCGCTCAGCGCGCCGATTTCTTCGGCCGAGGTACCGGCATAGACCGTCAACAGCCCGCTGTCTTCATAGGCCCCGGCCTGCGAGAAGATCGAATAGCAAAGCCCGCGTTCTTCGCGAACCTTCTGGAACAGCCGTGACGACATTCCGCCACCAAGCGCGGTGGAAAAGATCTGGGCGGTATAGAAATCGTCCTCGCGATAACCGGGCGCCTCGAAGGCCAGCGCGAAATGCACCTGTTCCAGCGCCTTGACCTCGCGCCGCTCGCCACCGGAAAAGACCGCGGCCTGCGTATGGATCGCCGAGCGCGGCTTCAGCCCGCCAAACAGCGTTTCCGCCAGCGCCACGATCCGGTCGTGATCGACGCTGCCGGCGGCTGACAGGATCATCCGTTCGGGCGCGTAATGTTCGCCAACGAAGCCGAGCAGATCGCCGGCGCCAAACCCGCTGACCCGTTCGGCCGGACCGAGGATGGTGCGGCCCAGCGGCTGATCGGGATAGGCCGCCTCTTGCAGCCAGTCGAAAATCACGTCGTCAGGCGTATCCAGCGCCTGGCCGATTTCCTGCAAGATCACGTGCCGCTCGATCTCGATTTCCTTGGCGTCGAAAACCGGGTTCAGCACGATGTCGGCAATGACATCCAGCGCCATGGCCACATCGTTTTCCAGAACGCGGGCGTAATAGGCTGTCACCTCGCGCGAGGTATAGGCGTTGATATAGCCGCCCGCATCCTCGATCTCCTCGGCGATCTGCAGGGCGCTGCGCCGCGTGGTACCCTTGAACGCCATGTGTTCCAGAAAGTGCGCGACACCGTTCTGTTCGGCCCGTTCATGCCGGCAGCCCGCCGAAACCCAGACCCCGACCGAGGCCGATTTCAGCCCCGGCATCGCCTCGGTGACGATACGAAAACCGTTGGGCAGCGTGGTCAGCCGTGCATTCACCGTTGGGTCCTTTCACGGATCAGCGCCTGAAGCGCGGCAAGGTCATTGGGCACGCGCGCCACACGTTCCGGCCGGTCGAATAGATCGGCCATGCGCGGCGGCAGCGCCGGACGCAGGCCGGTGGCCTTTTCGACCGCGTCGGGAAACTTTGCCGGATGTGCCGTCGCCAGCGTGATCATCGGAACCTCTTCCAGATGGTCCTGAGCAACCTTTACGCCGACCGCCGAATGCGGGCAAAGAAGTTCCCCCGATGCCAGCCTCTCGGCCCGGATGGTCGCGCGCGTCTCGTCCTCTGACACCCGGCCGGAGGCATAGGTGGTCCGCAGCCAGCTAAGCGCATCCTGGCGAACAGAAAAGCCGCCCGTCGCCTTCATCTCTTCCATCAGTGCCGCAACCGCGGCGCCGTCACGGTCGTAAGCGCCGAACAGCGCCCGTTCGAAATTCGAGGAAATCTGGATATCCATCGAGGGCGAGATCGACGGCCGGACGCCTTCCATCTGATAGCGGCCCGTCGTCAGGCAGCGATGCAGGATGTCGTTCTGATTGGTGGCGATCACCAGTTTGCGGATCGGCAATCCCATCGCATTGGCGATCGAGCCCGCGAAGATGTCGCCGAAATTTCCCGTGGGGACAGTGAACATGACCTCGCGATGCGGCGCACCAAGCGCCACGGCCGAGGTGAAGTAGTAGACGACCTGCGCCAGAACCCGCGCCCAGTTGATCGAATTGACCCCGGCAAGGCCCACCGCATCGCGGAAGGCGAAGTCGTTGAACATGTCTTTAAGCCGCGCCTGGCAATCGTCGAAATCGCCATCCACTGCCAGCGCATGCACATTGGCCTCCGCCGGCGTCGTCATCTGGCGGCGCTGCACCTCGCTGACCCGGCCATGCGGAAACAGGATGATGACATCGACATTGTCGAGACCGCGAAACGCCTCGATCGCGGCCGAGCCGGTATCGCCCGATGTGGCCCCGACAATGGTGATGCGGCGGCCCGACCGGGCCAGCGACGCCTGAAACAGCTGGCCAATCAGCTGCATCGCGAAATCCTTGAATGCGAGCGTCGGCCCGTGGAACAGCTCCAGCAGAAAATGGTTGGGCGCCAGCTGTACCAGCGGTGCGCGGGCGGCATGGTCAAATCCGGCATAGGCCTTGTCGATCAGGCCCCGGAACTCGGCATCGGTGAACGTATCGCCGATGAAGGGTCGCATCACCCGGAAAGCCACCTCTTCGTAGGAAAGGCCCGCGAGGGCGGCAATTTCGTCGTGCAACAGCACCGGCACGCTTTCCGGCACATAAAGCCCTCCGTCGCGGGCAAGCCCGCTGAGCATGGCCTCTTCAAAGCTGAGTTCCGGCGCCTGACCACGTGTCGAGATGTAACGCATTCTGAATACTCTAGTCCTTCTGTCGCCTGATACGCCAGAGCAGCCCCGCTGTCATCCCCAGCCAGACAAGGGCAAGGGAAAACCAGGTAATTGCATATTGCAGGTGATCGTTTGGAATGCTCGTTGTGTCGACCGGCAGGGGCGACAGAAAGGGGTCGTTTTCAGATGCGTTGCGCGCCACGATCAGCACCGGTTCGGTGCCAAGCGCCCGCGCCATGGCAGTGGTGTCGCGCGCAAACCAGATGCCGCGCCCGGTGTCGGGTGGGGGTGTATAGCTGTCGGTCTCTTCCGGCCAGTGCAGATTGCCCTCAACCCTTGCGGTACCTGCGTGACGCGGCTTCTTGACGTCGGCCTCGGCCACAAATCCACGGTCCACCATGACCCTGCGGCCGGTATCGGTCACGAAACCGGCGATGATCCGGTAACCGGCGCCGATCTGCTTCCGGCTGACCAGAACCGCCAGTTCCTGCCCAGAAAATGCCCGTTACGGCGACGGACAGATACCGATCGCGCGTCGGGATCGGGCATCGCGCGGCAAATCGACAACCGGCGCCTCGGCCAGCCGCCCCGCGATCTCGGCCAGTACGCCCTCTTTCCAGGCTAGCCGCTGCAACTGCCAGACACCCAGGCCGATCAGGATTGCGGCGCCTGCGAGCCCGAGCAGAAGCGGGAAGATCAACCGGCGTGCCATGGTCTGCCTATCGAAAAGCGCGGGTCCTTGCGGCCCGCGCGTTCAGGAGGGTGTCGACAGTCGGGGCGCGACCGGACCACCGGCACGCCCCGGCCGGGATCAGGCGCTGCCCCAGATATAGACAGCGGCGAAAAGGAACAGCCAGACCACGTCGACGAAGTGCCAGTACCAGGCCGCCGCCTCGAAGCCGACATGCGATTCCGGGGTGAAATGGCCCTTGAGCGCCCGCACGAGGCAGACGGCAAGGAAAATCGTTCCGATGATCACATGCGCGCCGTGAAAGCCGGTCGCCATGAAGAACGATGCCCCATAGATGTTGCCGGCAAAGCCAAAGGCCGCATGGCTGTATTCAAAGGCCTGAAGCACGGTAAAGGCGGCACCGAGGACGATCGCGAGGATCAGCCCGTTGACCATGTCCTTGCGGTTGTTTTCATGCGCAATCGCATGGTGAGCCCAGGTCGCGGCGGCCCCCGAACAGAGCAGGACCAGCGTGTTGATCAGCGGCAGGTGCCAGGGGTCGAAGGTTTCGATCCCGGCCGGCGGCCAGACCCCGTCGATGGCCGGGCTTTGCGGCCCCATCGGGTACATGGCATGCTTGAAGAAGGTCCAGAACCATGCCGAGAAGAACATCACCTCGGACATGATGAACATGATGAAGCCGTAGCGCAGGCCGATCTTGACCACCGGCGTATGATCGCCGGTATGCGCCTCGTGGACCACATCGGACCACCATGCGTACATGACGTAAAGCACCAGCGCGAGGCCGATGAGCATCATCCACGGCCCATGGTCATGGAAAAAAAGCACCGATCCGAACAGCATGACGAAGCCGCCAAGCGCGCCAAGGAAGGGCCAGAGCGACGGGCTCAGGATATGGTAGTCGTGATTTTTTGCATGCGCCATGTGTGTCGATCCCTCGTTGGCACTCAGTTTACGGTGTCCGCCGCCGGCTGCGCAAGGCTTGCCTGTTCCTTCGGCAGTTCGGTTTCGTGGAATGTGTAGGACAGGGTGATCTGGTGGACGTATTTCGCCTCGCGGTCATCCACCATTTCGGGGTCCACGTAGAATGTCACCGGCATCTGCACCCGTTCGCCCGGTTGCAGGACCTGTTCGGTAAAGCAGAAACAGTCGATCTTGGTGAAATAGCCGCCCGCCGCATCCGGCGTCACGTTGTAGCTGGCGGTACCGGCGACGACCCGGTCGGTCGGGTTGTAGGCTTCGTAAAACGCCAGGCCGGTTTCGCCGATGCGCATCTCCACCTCGCGCTGCATGGGGCGGAATACCCATGGCATGCCGCGTTCGATCGACGCGTCAAAGCGGATCTTGACAGTCCGCTCAAGGATTTCCGCCGCCCCTTCGGTCGCGGTCGAAACCGTACCGGCATAGCCTGTCACCCGGCAGAACCAGTTGTAAAACGGCACGGCCGCGAAGGAGAGCGAGACCATGACCGCCGCGACACCGGCAAGGATCATCCCGGTGCGCTTGATTTCGCGCTCGCCGCTCACTGGCTCGTCTCCGCGCCGGGCAGGCGCTTGTCCCAGTAGGAAACCTTGACGATGGTCAGCCCGAAAACCAGCGCGACGAAGGCGATCAGCGTCAGCCCAAGGCCAAGGTTACGGCTCAGCCGGCGCTTGTGGATGTCATGTTCGGCACGCAGTGCCATCACCAGCCCCCAAAACCGTAAGGCTTCAGCGCCGCCTCGGCCAGAAGCGCGCCGAAGTGCAGGAAGAGATAGAGAAGCGAGAAGCCGAACACCTTCTTTTCCACCGCATAACCATCCGCCGTGGCCCGGTCTTCGTCGCGCCGCCAGATCGCGACCGCGCCCGCCACGAAACCCGCGTTCAGCAAAGCCGAAATCGCCAGGTAGACCGGCCCGCCGATCGAGGTCAGCCCGACGCCCAGCGCCACCGGCACCAGAAGCAGGGTGTAGACCAGAGTATGCGCCCGGGTCGTGCGCCGGCCATGGGTCACGGTCAGCATGGGCACGCCGGCATTGGAATAGTCATCCTTCATGAAGAGCGCCAGCGCCCAGAAATGCGGCGGTGTCCACATGAAGATCAGCGCGAACATCAGCGCGCTTTCAACCGATACGCCACCGGTCGCGGCGGCCCAGCCTATCATCGGCGGAAACGCCCCCGCCGCGCCACCGATCACGATGTTCTGCGGCGTCGAACGCTTCAGCCACATCGTGTAGACGACGGCATAGAAGAAGATGGTAAAGGCCAGAAGCCCGGCGGCCAGAAGGTTCGCCGCCAGCCCCAGCATCACGACAGCGATCCCGGATAGCGCAAGTCCAAGACCCAGCGCCTCCTGCGCGCCGACCTTGCCGGCCGGAACCGGACGGGCGCGCGTGCGCCGCATCACCCGGTCGATATCGGCATCCCACCACATGTTCAGCGCGCCCGAAGCCCCGGCGCCCAGCGCGATGAACAGGATCGAGGCCAGCGCGACGACCGGATGCACCGAAACCGGCGCCACCAGAAGGCCGACCAGCGCGGTGAAGACGACAAGCGACATGACGCGCGGTTTCAGCAGCGCGACATAATCGCCGAAACCGGCCTCGCCGGTCCCCTCACCCGTGTCCTGAAATGCGCCGATATCGCTTGCGGTTTCGGGGCCCGGGCCGGCCCGCGCGGGGCCCCCGGCCCGGCCTGTTCAGTTGCTGGAAGCGACGGTGATCGCCGGCATGGTGCCGGCATATTCGGCCTTGGCCTTGCCAAGCCATTCGGCATAGGCGGCTTCGCTGACCACCTTCACAGTGATCGGCATATAGGCATGGTCCTTGCCGCAAAGCTCCGAACACTGGCCGAAATAGGTACCTTCCTTTTCCGCCTTGAACCAAAGCTGCGCCAGACGGCCCGGCACCGCGTCCTGCTTCACGCCGAAAGCCGGAATCGTCCAGGAGTGGATCACATCGGCACCGGTGACATGCATGACCACGACCTTGCCCACCGGCACGACGACGGCAGTATCGGTGGCCAGCAGGTAAAGGCTTTCGTCGTAACCCGCCGCCGCAAGCTCTTCCTTGGGCAAAAGGAAGCTGTCGAAGGCAAAACCTTCGTCTTCGTATTCATAACCCCAGTACCACTGGTAGCCGGTAACCTTGATGTTGATCTCGCCTTCCGGAATTTCCTGCTGCTTGAACAGAACCGGCAACGAGAAGGCGCCGATGAAGACCAGAACCAGAACCGGCAAGAGCGTCCAGGCCACTTCCAGCGGTGTGTTGTGCGAAAACCGCGCCGGGGTCGGGTTGGCACGGCGGTTGTAGCGCAACAGAACCCAGACCAGGAGCGCGATGACGAACAGGCAGATAGCGGTGATGATCACCAGAATGATATGATCCAGCCCCTGCAGGTCACGCGCCAGTTCCGTCGCGGCGGTCTGAAAGCCCGTGCCCTTGGGGTGGGGCGCACCGACGACCTCTTGCGCATGGGCGGCAAGGCCCATGCCGGTTGCAGCTGTCACGGCACCGAGGCCCGAAAGAAAGGTCGAGAGTCGCATGGTATCTTCCCGTGTTTGTCGCGGCCCGCCGGCCGTCCTCCCAGCATCCCGCCCCATGGGCAGAATCCCGTTGTTTCCGCGTCAGGTGAAACCATATTAGTGGAGCAACGACAAGCAAAACCGTTGCGGCATAGAGCCGCCGCTTGATCGAAATCAATGACTGGAAGGCCCTGCCGCATGACTTCGGACCCATTTCGCCCTTTCGAGACCTGCATCGACGAAAACACCGCGCTGACCAGTCTGCGCGAAGCGACGCGCGGCGCCGAGGATGGCGAGCTGTTTCTGGAACGCCGCCGGTCCGAGGCGCTGGTTCTCGATGACGGCCGGATCAAGACGGCAAGCTACGATGCGGCCGAAGGCTTCGGCCTGCGCGCGGTCCGCGGCGAGGTGGCCGGCTATGCCCATTCCACAGCGATCACCGAAGCCGCGCTGCGCCGTGCGGCCGAAACCGCGCGGCTGGCCGTGGGCGATGGTGGCGGCGTGATGGCCCCGCCGCCCAAGGGCACCAACCGTCACCTTTATACCGATGCCGATCCGATGGCCGATGCCGCCTTTTCGGTAAAGATCGAAACGCTGCGCGAGATTGACGCCTTTCTGCGCGGCCTCGACCCACGGGTCGTTCAGGTTTCGGCCACGCTTGCCGCCGCCCATCAGGAGGTGGAGATCCTGCGCCCCGAAGGTCTTCGACTGTCCGACATCCGGCCCATGGCGCGTCTTTCCGTATCGGTCATCGTCGAGGAAAACGGCCGCCGGGAAAGCGGCAATGCCGGCGGCGGCGGGCGCATCGGCCTCGCCGGGCTGATGACCCCGGACCATTGGCGCGGCGTGGCGCGCGAGGCGCTGCGTATCGCGGTCGTGAACCTGTCGGCCGAGGCTGCGCCGGCCGGGGTGATGGATGTGGTTCTGGGGCCTGGCTGGCCGGGTGTCCTGCTGCACGAGGCGGTCGGCCACGGGCTCGAAGGGGATTTCAACCGCAAGAAAAGCTCGGCCTTCGCCGGGCTGATGGGCCAGCGCGTGGCCGCCCCCGGCGTCACCGTCGTCGATGACGGTACCCTGCCCGACCGGCGCGGTTCGATCAGCGTCGATGACGAAGGCACACCATCGGGCCGCAACGTTCTGATCGAGGACGGCATTCTTGTAGGCTACATGCAGGACCGCCAGAACGCCCGGCTGATGGGCGTGGCCGCCACCGGAAACGGACGGCGCGAAAGCTATGCCCATATCCCGATGCCGCGGATGACCAACACCTGCATGCTGGGCGGCAATGCCAACCCCGCCGATATTCTGGCCGATCTGAAGGACGGCATCTATGCGGTCGGCTTCGGCGGCGGGCAGGTCGACATCACCAACGGCAAGTTCGTCTTTTCCTGTACCGAAGCCTACCGTGTGAAGAACGGTCGCGTCGGCGCACCGGTCAAGGGCGCGACGCTGATCGGTGATGGCCCGACCGCCATGCGGCAGGTGCGGGCCATCGGCAATGACATGGCGCTGGACCCCGGCGTGGGCAATTGCGGCAAGGCCGGGCAATGGGTCCCGGTGGGTGTCGGCCAGCCGACGCTGATGATCGGCGGGCTGACGGTGGGCGGATCGGCGACCTGAGCCGGAAGCGCTGCGCGAAATATTCGCCGGCCTCGGCACGAAATCGGCGAATCGTAACCACTGGTTAACTTTAAGCGCGCAATGTCGGCCTTGCGAATGAGGCGAAGTGACGATGGAGAAAGATTTGTTGTCTTCCCCCACACCCTTCACCCCACCCACCACGGAAGAAAACGGATTGTCGGCGCTCCGTCTCATTCGCTCCCGCAGGGTCGGCGCCACCACCTATCACAGGCTGATCGCGGAACACGGCAACCCTTGTGCCGCGCTCGCCGCGCTTCCCGACGTGGCCCGTGCCGCCGGTGCGGCCGATTACGAACCTTGCCCCGAAACCGTGGCGCGCGCCGAAATGGCCGCGGGTCGCAAGGCCGGTGCGCGGCTATTGATCCACGGGGCGCCGGACTACCCCCTTGCCTTGCACGACCTGCCCGATGCGCCGCCCGTACTGTGGCTTCGCGGCCGGGCCGAGCTTTTGTCGCGACCGATGGTCGCGCTGGTCGGTGCGCGCAACGCCTCGTCGCTCGGTTTGCGCATGGCCCGCCGGCTGGCCGAAGGGCTGGGGGCGGCAGGTTATGCCGTTGTTTCCGGCCTTGCGCGCGGCATCGACGCCGCCGCGCACGACGCCGCTTTGCCGACCGGCACGCTGGCAGTGATGGCCGGCGGCATAGACATCTATTATCCCGTCGAAAATGCCGGCCTGGCCGGAAAGCTGGCGAAGAACGGCGCGCTTCTGGCCGAACAGCCGCCGGGCTGCGAACCGCAGGCGCGCCATTTCCCGATGCGCAACCGCATCATTTCCGGCCTTGTTCGCGCCGTCGTGGTGGTCGAGGCCGCCGCGCGATCGGGCAGCCTGATCACCGCGCGCAGCGCGCTCGACCAGGGGCGCGAGGTGCTGGCGGTTCCCGGCCACCCCTTCGACGCCCGCGCTTATGGCTGCAACATGCTGATCCGTGACGGCGCGACGCTGGTGCGCGGCCCCGATGACGTGCTTGAGGCCCTGGGGCCGATCTGCGTACCGGCATCGAGAACGCAGCCTCGGCCCGAAACCGCGCTACCGCCCGCGCAACCCGCGCCCCGCACGCTTGGCGAAACCGCGGCACTGCACAGCCAGATCCTGAACCGACTCGGCCCAAGCCCCCTGGCAGAAGATCAACTGATCCGCGATATCGGCCGCCCGGCGGCCGAGGTCGGCCCCGAACTTCTGACGCTGGAGCTTGACGGCCGCATTCAGCGCCAGCCCGGCGGGCTTCTGGCGCGCGTCAATTAGGTCGAAACCCGGTTGTCGGGGCCCATGTCGGACAAAATGGCGCGGCCGGGAAACCCCTTTGACGGGCGGATTGACAATCCGGGCCAATCGCCCACATGGTGCGCGCCCATCGAAGCCCGCCCTGTGACAAGGAAATTTCATGGCCGTCGTCGTTGTCGAGTCCCCGGCTAAAGCCAAGACAATCAACAAGTATCTCGGGCCGGGCTATCACGTGCTTGCCTCATACGGCCATGTTCGCGACCTGCCGGCCAAGGATGGCTCTGTCGACCCCGATCACGAATTTGCCATGCAATGGGAAGTGGCGAGCGACAGCCGCAAACATGTGCGCGCCATCGCCGAGGCCTTGAAAGACGACGACACGCTGATCCTCGCCACCGACCCCGACCGCGAGGGCGAAGCGATTTCGTGGCACCTGGAAGAGGCGTTGCGCAAGTCGCGCGCGATCAAGGCCGGCACCAAGGTCAGCCGCGTGGTATTCAACGCCATCACCAAATCGGCGGTGACCGAAGCGATGGGCAAGCCGCGTCAAGTCGATACCGCGCTGGTCGAGGCCTATCTGGCCCGCCGCGCGCTCGACTACCTCGTGGGCTTCAACCTGTCGCCGGTCCTGTGGCGCAAACTGCCGGGCGCCAAGTCGGCCGGCCGGGTGCAATCGGTCTGCCTGCGCCTCATCGTCGAACGCGAAATGGAGATCGAGGCGTTTCGCGCCCGCGAATACTGGACGGTTACGGCCACGCTGGCGACACCGCGCGGTCAGGAATACACCGCCCGGCTGACGGTTCTGGGCGGCAAGAAGCTCGACAAGTTCGACATCGCCACAGCCGAAGCCGCGGAACTGGCGGTGCAGGCCGTCACCAGCCGCGCGCTTTCCGTCAACGCGGTCGAGGCGAAGCCGGCCAGCCGCAATCCCTCCCCGCCGTTCATGACCTCGACCCTCCAGCAGGAAGCCAGCCGCAAGTTCGGTATGGGCGCCAAGGCCACGATGGCCGCCGCCCAAAGGCTTTATGAGGCCGGACACATTACCTATATGCGGACCGATGGCATCGACATGGCGCCCGAAGCGGTCAGCGCCGCGCGCGTGGCGATCGCCAACCGGTTCGGTGCGGCCTATGTTCCGGACAGCCCGCGCATCTACAAGAACAAGGCCAAGAATGCGCAGGAAGCGCATGAATGCATCCGCCCGACCGACATGGCGGCCGACCCGGCAAGCCTGCGGCTCGGCGAAACCGACCAGCGCCGGCTTTACGAGCTGATCTGGAAGCGCACCATCGCCAGCCAGATGGCCGCCGCGCGGCTGGAACGCACCACCGTCGATGTCGGCAGCGCCGACGCGCAGGTCGAACTGCGCGCCACCGGCCAGGTCGTTCTGTTTGACGGATTTCTGAAGGTCTATGAGGAAGGCCGCGACGATGACGGCGAGGATGACGGCGCACGCCTGCCGCAGATCGCCAAGGGCGAACCGGCCGAAAAACGTGCGGTGGCGCCCGAACAGCATTTTACCCAGCCACCGCCACGCTATACCGAGGCGACGCTGGTCAAGCGGATGGAAGAGCTTGGCATCGGCCGGCCTTCGACCTACGCCTCGATCGTCACCACGATTCAGGACCGTGACTATGTGCGCAAGGACAAGAACCGCCTGATTCCCGAAGACAAGGGGCGGCTGGTGACGGCCTTCCTGACGAACTATTTCCGCCGCTATGTCGAATACGACTTCACCGCCGATCTGGAAGAAGAGCTTGACGATATTTCGGCCGGATCGCGCGACTATAAGGATGTGCTGGCGCGGTTCTGGCGGGACTTTTCCGCCGCCATCGCCGAAACCGCCGATCTGCGCATCGGCGAGGTGCTGACCGTCATCGACGATTTTCTGGCCCCGCATCTTTACCCCCTGCGCGAAGACGGGGGCGATCCGCGGCAATGCCCGACCTGCGGCGCCGGGCGGCTCAATCTGAAAACCGCGCGCTCGGGCGGGGCTTTCATCGGCTGTTCGAACTATCCCGAATGCCGCTACACCCGCCCTCTCTCGGCGCCCAACGGCGAGGAACCGGCAGGCGAACGGGTACTGGGCGAGGATGGCGGCGAACCGATCAGCCTGCGCGCAGGACGCTTCGGGCCTTATGTGCAGCGCGGCGAGGCGAGCGAGGACAATCCCAAACCGCCGCGTGCCAGCCTGCCCAAGGGCTGGTCGGCGGAGGACCTGACGCTAGAACGCGCGCTGATGCTTCTGAACTTGCCGCGCCCGATCGGCCCGCATCCCGAGGATGGCGAACCGGTCGAGGCCGGTATCGGCCGCTACGGGCCTTACGTGAAACATGGCCGCGTCTATGCCAACCTTCCCGAAGTCGAAGAGGTCTTTACCATCGGCATGAACCGCGCGGTCGAGGTTCTGGCGCAAAAGGCCAGCCGGGGCGGCCGGGCGGCCGCACCCGCTGCATTGCGCGATCTGGGCGAACATCCCGACGGCGGCAAGATCGAGGTGATGGCCGGCCGCTATGGGCCATATGTGAAATGGCAGAAGGTAAACGCCACCTTGCCAAAGGATATGGCACCCGAAGCGGTTACACTGGAAGAGGCGCTTGAACTGATCGCCGCCAAGGCCGCCAAAAAGGGCGGCAAGGCGAAGGCCGCGCCAAAGAAAGCTGCCGCAAAGAAGACAGCGACCAAGAAGGCGGCAAAGAAGGCCTAGGCGTGTGCGCCACAGCCCGGACGGCGGGGCCGCGACACGCGCCGGCCATGGCGGGGGCATCGTGCATTACCCTTCGCCGCCACCGTCCGGGTCCCGCGCCATCAAGAGCGTGCGCACGAGTTCGAAGCTGTTTCGCACCTTCATCTTTCGGATCATGTTGGCGCGGTGAACCTCGATCGTGCGGTGCGAACACCCGAGTGCCAGTGCAATCTCCTTGCTGGTGAACCCGTTCACCAGATAGCGTGCCACGCGTTTTTCCGCCGCGGTCAGCGGGCCGAACTGCGCGGCTTTCCGTTCCGCCGGCCGATAGGTCCATATCGCAAGCTTCAAGGGATCGCTGCGGTCAAGCGCGGTTCCGCTGCCTTCCATCCACACGACCTGCCCGTCCTTGCGCCGCATGAACCGTTCATCGTGGTAGACTGACTGCTCGATCAGCGCCCGGCGCGCCCGTTCGCCAATGACTTCATAGTCGCTTTGCCCCGGGTAAAGCCGCCGGACCGACTGGCCCTCCAGCTCTGCCGGGGTCCAGCCGAAAACATCGCGGACCCGCAGGTTCGCCCGCACGATCACCCGGTCGGCCAGCACCAGCGTGGCATCGGGCGCGTGCAAAAACGCCAACCGTTCGAAACTGCGTTGTTCCGCGTGACCCTTCCGGGCATCCGTCATGGCCAATCCCTGAAATACGTATCTCTCTACGTATTCTTACGGATGGAGAAGCGCGGGGCAATCCGTCACGTTCGCGCCAGCATGCAGCGCGCCCGACGTACAACGCGCCGCTGCGTCCACCCATCGGAAGGAGGATGCCGATGAAGAAAGTCTTTCCCGACGCCCGGTCCGCGCTCGACGGGCTCCTGCATGACGGCATGCTGGTCGCTGCCGGCGGCTTTGGCCTTTGCGGAATTCCCGAGCTTCTGATCGCGGCCATTCGCGACAGCGGCGTGAAGAACCTGACCGTCGCCTCGAACAACGCCGGCGTCGATGGCTTCGGCCTTGGTGTCTTGCTGGAGAGCCGGCAGGTGAAACGCATGATCTCGTCCTATGTCGGCGAAAACGCCGAATTCATGCGCCAGTACCTCTCGGGCGAGTTGGAGCTGGAGTTTACCCCGCAAGGCACGCTGGCCGAACGGATGCGCGCCGCAGGCGCCGGCATTCCGGGTTTCTATACCAAGACCGGCGTCGGCACGGTGATTGCCGAAGGCAAGGAGCACAAGGATTTCGACGGCCAGACCTACATTCTGGAAAAGGGCATCTTCGCCGATCTGTCCATCGTGAAGGCCTGGAAGGCGGATGAAACCGGAAACCTTGTCTTCCGCAAGACCGCGCGCAACTTCAACCCGCCGGCCGCGACCTGCGGGCGGGTTTGCGTTGTCGAGGTCGAGGAAATCGTGCCGACCGGCAGCCTCGACCCCGACGCGATCCATCTGCCCGGCATCTATGTGCACCGCCTGATTCAGGGCGAGCATGAAAAACGCATCGAACAGCGCACCGTGCGCAAGCGGGAGGCCGTGTAATGCCCTGGGATCGCAATCAGATGGCCGCGCGCGCGGCACAGGAACTGAAGGACGGGATGTATGTGAACCTTGGCATCGGCATTCCGACGCTGGTGTCGAACTACATTCCCGACGGCGTGCAGGTGACGCTGCAGTCGGAAAACGGCATGCTGGGCATGGGCCCCTTCCCTTACGAGGGTGACGAAGACGCCGACCTGATCAACGCCGGCAAGCAGACCATTACCGAACTGCCGCATTCGGCCTATTTCGACAGCTCGCAAAGCTTTGCGATGATCCGTGGCGGCAAGATCGCCATGGCCATCCTCGGCGCGATGGAAGTGGCCGAGAACGGCGATCTGGCGAACTGGATGATCCCCGGCAAACTCGTGAAGGGCATGGGCGGAGCGATGGATCTGGTCGCCGGCGTCGGCCGGGTCGTCGTGGTGATGGACCATACCTCCAAGCACGGGGAATCGAAGGTGCTGCGGCAATGCACCCTGCCGCTGACCGGCAAGGGCGTGGTCGACCGCATCATCACCAACCTTGGCGTGCTGGATGTCGGCCACAAGGGGCTGCACATCGTCGAACTGGCCGATGGCGTGAGCGAAGAAGACCTGCGCGCCGCGACCGAGGCGACGATCGTCGGCTGACGCTCAGCCGCTGGCGATCACCTTGAACACGCAGCCGTCCGAGATCAGCTCGGGCGGCGTCTGGCACAGGCCCTGCGCCACAACCCATGCGGCCAGAACCTTTGGCACATAGGCGCGGGTTTCGGCATAGTCCGGCACCCCGCCGGCACCGCGCACCGCGCCCTCGCCGGCATTGTAGGCGGCCAGCACCATCAGCGGGTCACCGTCGAACTCGCCGATCAGCCAGTCCAGATAGGCGACGCCACCCTTGATATTCTGGCTGGCGTCCTTGCTGTCATCGACGCCGAAGCGTTCGGCCGTCGCCGGCATCAGCTGCATCAGCCCCTCGGCGCCGGCAGAACTGACCACATCGACCCGACCCGAGCTTTCGATGCCGATCACCGCCAGCACCAGCGCCGGTGATACTCGCGTGCCGATCGTGGCCTTGAGGATTTCGGTGCCATGGGCATTGGCGATTTCCTGCATCGCCTGAAGCCGCGGCGCCGGCACGCTGCCGCCTCCGGGCGCCTTGGTCAGCGCGGTAAGCGCCTTGGTGAAACGCCCCGCACCGTCGCCCAGTGCCGGCGATACCTCTTTCCAGTACCAGTCAAGCGGGCCGGCCGGTTGTGGCAAAGATTCGGCCAGGGCGGTCTGTGCCGCGTCGTTTTGGGGTTTCTCCTCGCGTTTGGGAACCGCCAGGCGGGCCGCCTGTTCAACCGGGTCGATCTGGACCGTGATAAACCGTCCGGAGCCCGCCTGCGGTGGCTTGACCCGGCGAAAAGTAAAATCCTGCGCGCCGGCCGAAAGGTCCTGCGCAGCCACCGGAACGGCCAACGCAAGAAGGCCCGCAAGGGGCGCGATTCGAATCCAAATGCTCATCCGGGAACTGCTCGGCCCGTTGTTTTTTCCAAGCATGCCGCGCAGAGCCCGAAAACGCGAGCGAATGTCGCGGATGGGGAAACGAAAAACAAAGACTGTATCCCAAAGGCAAGGTTATCGGTCAGCATTCCGCCCTATTCAAAAAATTTTATTGTTACAAATCAAAAAGATACATGGAAAAACAAGAAAAATTGCGAACCCCCAAAATTCCCTTACCGAGTCCATTTCTCGCCACGATTCGACGGCCATATGAGCCCATGCCGAGACGCAGACGGGTCAGGTGGCGAAGCCGAAAGACCCAGTAACGGCGACAGTGAAAACTTTTTAACATCCGAAGGGAAACGACATGAAACTGCTGAACATCTTCAAGAACTTCCGCAACGACGAATCGGGCGCCGTGACCGTTGACTGGGTCGTGCTGACCGCTGCCATGGTTGGCCTGGGCATCGTCGTCGTGCAGACCGTTGGTGGTGGTATCAACACCATGGGTTCGACCGTTGCGTCCTCGCTCTCGGGCGCTGCCGTCGGCACCGACCTGTCGGCTCTGGGTCAGTAACCCGCCAACGGCTAACGCCGCAGGAACCGCGCCCTCGGGCGCGGTTTTTGTTGCCCGCAGCCCGGCGGCACGGCGAGACCGGCGTTTCCCCAGGGAAACCATCGGGGAGCCAGCCACGGAAAGGTTAACCATTCGGGAAAGCCACGCGAAAATTCCGCTGACGCGCCCATATGTTGCCACGTTTGAATCACTGAATCGGCACAGCACCGGCACGCATAGAAATGTCGCGCGGCCCGTGCCTTTCGCCAACGTGTTTCTCCAAGGAGGGAGCCACAATGAAACTGTTCAAACTGTTCAAGACATTCCGCACCGAAGAGTCCGGCGCGGTTACGGTGGACTGGGTTGTTCTGACGGCGGCCATGGTTGGCCTCGGCATCATCGTCGTGCAGACGGTGGGCGGCGGCATCAACACCATGGGTTCGACCGTGGCAACGGCGCTTTCGGGCGCGGCAGTCGGAACCGACCTGTCGTCGCTGGGTCAGTAAGACCCGACGCGGGGTTTCGACCCCACAGAGGCAAGCTTTCCGCGCGCGCTTCGCAGGCGGGCGCGGATAACCGGCCGACGGACCGAACGGGCGAAGGAACACAACTGGGGGCCTTCACGGCGCAAGCCGAACCAGGATGAGTGAGAAATGAAAGAGCGTACAAGGTTGTTCTTCTTCGTCGATGACGAGGGTGCCGTGACCGTGGATTGGGTTGTGCTGACGGCTTCTGTCGTCGGTCTGGGTGTGGCTGCGTTCAACACGATCGGCGGCAGCGTCGACAATGTCGGCAGCGGCGTCGACGACAAGCTTTCCAGCGCGGCGATCCAGACGGATCTGTCAAGCCTCGGACAGGGGCAGTAGCGAGCCGGCCCGGGCCGGTGGCCGACGGCGCTGTTCCGCGCCAGAGGCTCGCCGAAACCTGCCGGCGGCTCGAACGGTGGAAGACTTCGTGGCGCTGAACCAATCCGAATGAAACGCCACGATTGTCTACGGAAAGCTCCAGATTCTTGCCGCAATCGGCGCGTAAGGGTCGAATCCGAAGGAAGAATCCCGATCGCGGCACGCTGCGCGCCGCTGACGGTTGAAAGGGGAAGCTATGCGCATTGTTTTCGGACTCGTGCTCCTGCTGGGCATTGGCCTTGCTGGATTCGCGGTATTCATGACGCAGAATTACATCAACAGCTCGCAGGCCGAACTGGCGCGTGAACGCGCGCTGAAGGCCAAGATGGTGCCGACCGTCGAGGTCTATGTGGTTAACCGCAAGATCGAATTCGGCGAATACCTGACCAAGGAAGATGTGCAGAAGATCGCCTGGCCGCAAAACGCGCTGCCCGAAACGATCTTTTCCGACGAAGCGGTCCTTTTCCCGGCCGAGAACGACCGCCCGCGCATCGTGGTCCGGGCGATGGAAAAGTTTGAACCGCTCCTTGCCTCCAAGGTCACCGAGCCGGGCGAAGACGCCGGCCTGACCTCGCGGCTGAAAGACGGCATGCGCGCCTTTGCGATCAAGGTCGATGTGGCCTCCGGCGTGTCGGGCTTCCTGCGCCCCGATGACCGGGTCGACATCTACTGGACCGGCAACACCGGCGCCGGCAGCGGCGACCTGACGCGGTTGATCGAGGCCAGCGTCACGATCATCGCCGTGGACCAGACCGCCGATACCGACCGTTCGGCTTCGGCCACGATCGCGCGCACGATCACCGTCGAGGCCTCGCCTCAGCAGGTGGCCCGCCTTGCCCAGGCTCAGGCGACCGGCCGGCTGGCGCTTTCGCTTGTCGGCAACGGCGACCAGACCAATGCCGAAACCGTGGAAATCGATTCCAACCGCCTTCTGGGTATCCAGGAACGCGAGGTCGTGCAGGTCGAGGAAAAACAGGTCTGCACCGTCAAGACCCGCAAGGCCGGCGAAGTGATCGACATGCCGATCCCCTGCGCCAACTGAGCGCGCGGAAAAAACCGCCATTCGGGGCGCCCTGCGGCGCCCCGTTTTCATTTCCGTGTCCGCTACTGCGCAGCCTGGTCGAAGGCCAGAATGTCTTCCAGCGTATCGTGCTCGGCCACGAAATGGCCGGGCTCCGGCTCGCTCAGTTCCGGCAGGTAGCCTTCGGGCAGCCCCGCGCGGCGTCGCGGCATGAACCGCAACTGCGCGCCGGGGTCGAGCGGCGATGGCAATTCGCCGGGGATCTTGATCCGGTCGCGCGTCCGTTCGATCCGCGGATCGGGCACCGGTACGGCCGAAATCAGCGCGCGGGTATAGGGATGCATCGGCTTGGCGTAGATCGCATCGCGATCCGCAAGTTCGACGATCCGCCCGAGATAAAGCACCAGAATCCGGTGCGAGATTTCGCGCACCACGCTCAGGTCGTGGCTGATGAACAGCATCGACAGACCCAGTTCGGCCTGCAGTTCCTTCAGCAACCTCACGATCTGCGCCTGAATGGAGACATCCAGCGCCGACACCGCCTCATCGCAGATGATCAGCTTCGGGCGGTTGATCATCGCCCGCGCGATGCCCACCCTCTGGTTCTGCCCGCCGGACAGTTCGTGCGGGTAGCGGTTGATCATCGTCTGTTCCAGGCCGACAAGGTCCATCATCTCGGCCACCGCCAGCTTGCGCTGGCGCGAGGTCATGTCGGGCCGGAATGTGCGCAAGGGCTCCATGATCGAGGCGGCGATGGTCATCCGCGGGTCAAGGCTCGCCAACGGGTCCTGAAAGACGATCTGCAGGTCCTTGCGGTGCTTGTTCAACTCGCGCCGGTTCAGCCCGTTGATCGGCTTGCCAAGCCAGCTGACCGTGCCGTCGGTCGGCGGGATCAGTTGCAACACCGCGCGCGCCAGCGTGGATTTCCACACCCGCTTTCGCCCACGATACCCAGCGTTTCGCCACGCTTGAGGTCGAAGCTGACGCCATCGACGGCCTTGAGCGGGATCTTCTTAGAAAAGAGGCCCTTGCTGACCCGGAGCGGGAAATGCACCCTGACGTCGCGTACATTCAGGAAATCGCCACCTTCGGCCACGACCGAGGCCGGCGGCTCGGGCTTGTCGATCCGCGGCATCGCATCCAGCAGCATCCGGGTATAGTCGTGTTTCGGCGCGTGAAAGATGTCGTCGACCGCGCCTTCTTCCACGTATGACCCCAGGCGCATCACCTGAATGCGGTCGCACATCCGCGCCACCACGCCCATGTCATGGGTGATCAGCGCAATCGCCGTGCCCTCTTCGGACTTCAGCTTGTCCATCAGGTCGAGAATTTCGGCCTGCACGGTTACATCCAGCGCCGTCGTCGGTTCATCGGCGATCAGCAGGCGCGGCTGGCACAGCATCGCCTGCGCGATCATCACCCGCTGGCGCATACCGCCCGAGAGCTCGTGCGGGTATTGGCCCAGCCGCCGCTCTGCCTCGGGGATGCGCACCCGGTCCAGCCATTCCAGACACTGCCGGCGCGCCGCGTCGCCGCCCATGTTCTTGTGGATGCGCAGCACTTCACTGCATCTGCTCGAGCACCGTCATATGCGGCGTCAGCGCCGTCAGCGGATCCTGGAAGATCATCGAGATCGACGCGCCACGGATACGGTTGTGCTGCCCCGCGGACAGGTTCAAGCTCCGCACCGTCGAACTTCGCCGAGCCGGTCGCATGGCCGTTCAGCGCCAGCAGGCCATCGCCGCCATGAAGGTCTGGCTTTTGCCCGAACCGCTTTCCCCCACGATCCCCAGGCATTCACCGGGATCGATGGTAAAGTTGACGTTCTTCACCGCCTCGACCTGCCCGTCCGGCGTGTCGAAGGTGACCGAAAGGTTCTTCACATCGAAAAGCGCCATCCTAGCGATCCTTCGGGTCAAGTGCGTCGCGCAGGCCATCGCCGATGAAGAAGAAGCTGATGATCACCACGAGAAAGAAGAAAAGCGGGAACAGAAGCTGCCACAGCGTGCCGTAGATGATGGTGCCCGACCCTTCCGCGATCAGCTTGCCCAGCGAGGTATGGGGCTCCTGCACGCCAAGCCCGAGAAACGAGATGAAGCTTTCCGTCAGGATCATCAGCGGAACCAGCAGCGTGGCATAGACCACGACCACACCCATAAGGTTCGGCACGATATGGCGCAGGATGATGGTGAACCAGCTGACGCCTGCCGCCTGCGCCGCCTCGATGAATTCGCGGTGCTTCAGGCTTAGCGTCTGGCCGCGAACGATGCGGCTCATGTCCAGCCAGCTGACGATGCCGATGCCGACAAACAGCATGAAGAACGAGCGTTCGAACATCACCATCAGGAGGATGATGATGAACATGTAGGGAACCGCGACAAGGATATCGACGGTGCGCATCATCAGGTTGTCGACGGTCCCACCGACAAAGCCGGAAACCGCCCCGTAAAGCGTGCCGATGACGACCGCCACGAACGACCCGATCACGCCGACGATCAGCGAGGTCTGCGTGGCCTGGATGGTCCGTGAATACAGGTCCCGCCCGCTTTGGTCCGTGCCGAAATAGTGGCCGTTTTCCACCGAAGGCACCCCGTTCACGGCCTGCGCGCCGACATACCCCCAGTCGATGGTTTCGTTGTCCCAGACCGAAAAGTAGGGCCCGATCAGGGTGAAGAGGACCACGGCAACCAGGATGATCAGCGAACCGACCGCCGCCTTGTTGCGCAGGAAACGCGTCAGCGCATCTTGCCAAAGCGACCGGCCCTTGACCTTTTCGGCCTCGACCAGCGCTTCGACCAGATCGGCATCGCGAGAAGAAATATCGCTCATCTCTGCCCCCTCAATACCGGATCTTCGGGTCAAGCCAGGCGTAAAGCACGTCGGCCACCAGGTTGAAGAGAATGGTCAGCGTCCCGTAAAGGATCGTGACCCCCAGCATCACCGCGTAGTCGCGGTTCAGCGCGGCATTCACATAGGAAAGCCCGACACCTCCGGTCGAGAAATACATGTCGATCACCACCGAACCGGTGATCATCGCCACGAAGGCGGGGCTCAGGTAGGACACGACCGGCATCAGCGCCGGCTTGAGCGCGTGGCGCCAGATGATGGCGCGCTGCGGCAGGCCCTTGGCCTTCGCGGTGCGGATGAAGTTGGAATTCAGCACCTCGAGCATTGAGGCGCGGGTAATCCGTGCAATCGACGCCATGTAGGAGGTGGAAAGCGCGATGACCGGCATCACCACATATTGCCACTGTCCGCCGGACCAGCCGCCACCGGGCAGCCATCCGAGTTTCCATGTGAAGATGATGACCAGGATAGGCGCCATCACGAAATTGGGCAGCGCCTGCGCGCTGAAGGTCGCGCCCACCGCGATGTAGTCCAGCAGCGTGTTGTGCTTCAGCGCGGCCAGAACACCGAAGGAGACCCCCACCAGCGTCGCCAGAACAAAGGATATCGTGCCGTAGGTCAGCGTGACCGGGAAGCCCTGGGCGATGATGTCGTTGACGTCGCGGTCCTTGTAAATGAACGAGGGGCCGAAATCGAACTGGGTGACGATGGTCACCAGATAATCCCACATCTGCACGTAAAGCGGGTCGTTCAGACCGTAGCGCGCCTCGATATTGGCCAGCACCTGCGGCGGCGGGGCCGTTCCGAGGTGAAGGGGCCGCCCGGCGCGGCATGCATCAGAAGGAAACAGATGATGATCAGCAGGATCAGCGTCGGAATGGCGACCAGAAGGCGCCGGATGACGTAGTTCAGCATTGGCGGGACTCCGATACCGGAACCCGCGCCGTTGCCGGCGCGGGGTCTGTCCGTAGGGACGTTGGGCCTTATTCGGCCTTCTTGTAGAGGTTCTTGGAGTACCAGTTCTGCTGAACGTTGTTCACCGGCCAGTTGCCGACATCGGTGTCCATCATGTAGACGCCGGCATAGTGGTAGATCGGGATCACCGGCGTTTCATCGGCGATGATCTGTTCGACTTCGGTGTAAAGCGGCTGCGGATCGTCGGCGGTCTTGGCCTTGGCCATCAGATCGTCGACCTGGGCGTTGGCATACTTGCCGTCGTTGTAGCCCGAGGAGGAGACCAGAAGGTCGAGGAAGGTCGACGCTTCGTTGTAGTCGCCGCACCAGGCGCCGCGCGCCAGCTGGAAGTTCTGCTGACCGCGCGTGTCGAGGAAGGTCTTCCATTCCATGTTGGCCAGCGTGGCTTCGACGCCCAGCTTCTGTTTCCACATCTGGCTCAACGCCACGGCGATCTTCGCGTGATCATCCGAGGTGTTGTAGATCATGTCGAACTTCAGCGGATTGTCGGCGCCATAGCCGGCCTCAGTCAGCAGTTCGACAGCCTTGGCGTCGCGTTCGGCCTGGCTCATCGCCGCTGCCGGAACGTCCGGTACGGTAAAGCCGGCCGTCGCGGCCGGGGTGAAGGTATAGGCCTGGGGCTGACCGCCGGCCAGGATGTTTTCGGTGATCACCTGGCGGTCAACCGCCAGCGACAGCGCCTGACGCACGCGCACATCCTTGAAGAATTCAGGCCCCGAATCCGAGAGGTTGAAGGTGTAGTAATAGTTGCAGAGCCGCGGGAAGCTGATCGCCTCGTCCGGGTGCTCGGCCTTCATAGCCGGGAACTGGCCGGCCGGCACCTCTGTACGGTCCAGCTCGCCCGCGAGGTAACGCGTCAGCGCCTGGGATTCGTCGTTGATGACCAGCGCCACGACCTTGTCGATGATCGTGTTGTCATTATCCCAGTACATCGTGTTGCGCTCACGCACCGAACGCTCGCTCGGCACATGTTCGGTCAGCACATAGGCGCCGTTCGACACGATGTTGCCCGGCTTGGTCCATTCCGCACCGTACTGTTCGATCACCTTTTGCGGCGAGGGGAAGGTGGTGGAATGCGTCACCATCTGGGGGAAGTAGGACAGCGAGGCGGACAGCCGCACTTCCAGCGTATGATCGTCGATCGCGGTCACTCCCAGCTCTTCCTTGGGCTTTTCGCCGGCGATGATCGCGGCGGCGTTCTCGATCGCCATCAGTTCGATGAACCAGGCATAGGGCGACGCCAGTTCGGGATCGGCCGCGCGGCGCCAGGCATAGACGAAATCGCCTGCCGTCACCGGATCCCCGTTCGACCATTTGGCATTGTCGCGCAGATGGAAGGTAAAGACGTTCTTTTCGGCATTCGCCTCATAGCTCTCGGCGACACCGGGCACCAGGTTGCCGTCGGCGTCTTCGTTCAGCAGGCCTTCGAAGAGGTCGCGCACGATTTCCGAACCCGACACATCCTCGACCACCTGCGGGTCGACCGAGCTGTGTTCGTCCAGAACGCGATAGGTGAAGGTCTGGTCATCGGCCAGCGCGTCGCCGGTGACCGGATGGGTGCCGGCGGCCAGAACCGGGCCGGCGATGAAGGTGCTGGTCAGAAGACCCGCAAGGAAAAGCCGGGTGCAGTGTTTCATGAATCCTCTCCTGAGTTTCGGTGTCATTGTTGCGGCACACCGTCATGGATACGGCGAACCGATGGTCTTGGTGGTGCCAGATTGACCAAATCCAATCGTTGCAGCAAGGCCCACGGCGGTTCCCTCGCGTCAACGTCTGGGGCGAAAACGAACGGCAACACCTCGCCTTTCGGGCGAAAACCCGTGCGAGTGCTTGATATCCAGTAAAAAAATTTTTCTCACGCATCGGAACGGTCGTGACAACCCGGTGCGATCCTTCGCGAACAAAAGGCATTTTCTGCCCCGCAGGTCCGTAAAATTTTTTTGCGTACAAACGATCTTGGCGCCGATGACACAAAAAACGCCCAAGTGATTCGGGCATAACGCCGCCTCGTTACCGCAATCTGCCACTCTTCGCGGCAAATCGTACCAGCGTGCCGGCAATTTGTTGCCACCATCGCAATTCGGCCGAAACCCTGAGGCATGACCGGTTCCGCCGCCATCCGCCCGCAACGGATGACCTGTGTATTTCGGCATGGGGCAATGTGCCAAAACACAGGGGCGGCAGGTGTTGACGCCACGGCGTCGCTGAAAAACACTTGGCGCACCCACAATCTTGCTCCAGGAACACCTCAATGACCGGCACACCCAACATCGCGCAAGCCGCCCCTTCGCTGTCGACCTGGAAGAGGGCAAGACCTATGCCTGGTGTGCCTGTGGTCAAAGCAGCAATCAGCCGTTTTGCGACGGCAGCCATCGCGGCAGCGAATTCACCCCGGTCCGCTTCACCGCCGAAGCCAGCCGCAAGGCCTTTCTTTGCGGCTGCAAGCACAGCGCCAAGGCGCCGTTCTGCGACGGCACGCACAAGTCGCTGTGACCTCGCGATGACCATTTGCGGCACTAACCCGCCGTGATACGATCGCCGCCACGCGCGCGCCGCTGTGGTGCACGCATGGGGGAAGGTATCATGAACGTCTCGCGCAGCTTTCTGCTTGTGGGAGTTGTGTATCTGGTGATCGGAATAGGCTTTGGCATGCACATGGGGGCTTCGGGCGACCATGGCTTCATGCCGCTTCATGCCCATATCAACCTTCTGGGCTTCGTGTTGATGACTCTTTTCGGCATCCTTTACCGGATAATCCCGGCCATGGCGGCCGCCAATCTGGCGCGCATCCACTTCTGGCTTCATCAGGTCGGCGCGGCGATCCTGGTGATGATGCTGTTCTTGCTGTTCAGCGGCCAGGTCAGCGAGGCCGCGATGTTCCCGATAGCGCCGCTTGCAGAACTGTTGGTCCTGCTGGCCACGCTGGTCTTTGCCGTCAACCTCTGGCGAAATGCCTGACGGCAAAGGGCGGGGGCACGCGACCCCCGCCACCGGCCCCGGGTTTCAGCCCCGGGGCACGCTGTAAAGCTCCCAACCCGGCAGGTCGGCAACCTTGATCGCACCGGTTTCGGTGACAAAGACGCCGATGTTTTCCGCGCCGGCCGGGCAGGCCACCAGATCGGCGGTGTGGTCGAGGTATTCGATCGTCTCGGGGCTTTCGCCCACGCGCTGGCAGGCGTCGGCCGGGTCACGATACCCGCCGAGCAGCGGCAGGTCCGCCGCGGGTTGCGGCGCGCCGGTTTCGCTACAGGCGGCGACAAGGCCAAGGATCATTGCAAACGGGGCGGCGGGGCGAAGCATGGGGTTCTCCTTCTGGGGCGGGTGCCGGCAGCCTAGCAAAACAGCCCGTCCGACCCAGAAAAAGCACATTGCGCCCGCGCTTTGGGCGAAACCTAGCCGATCAGGACCGCGATCCAGGCGACGCCGGCCGCGATCCCGGTAACCGCGACCGCCGCGCTGGCGCAATCCTTGGCCTGTTTGGCAAGCGGATGCTGTTCGGTCGAGATATAGTCGACCGCGCGTTCCACGGCGGTGTTCATCAATTCCGCCGCAAGGGTCAGCACGCCCAGCGCCAGGATCAGCGCCCGTTCGCCCCCGGACAGATCCAGCACCATCGCCAGCGTGGCCGAGGCGATGTTGGCCCAAAGCCATTGTTGCAGACTGTGTTCGGTGCGCCAGGTTTCGACCCAACCCGCCCAGGACCAGATGCAGCGATTGACGAACCTGTCCCATTCGCGCCGGATCATGCCTTCCTCCCTTGCCATCCCGGCGCGAGTAAAGACCGAAGCCGCCCGCTGGGCAAGCGGCTCACCCCATGCTGTCGAGATAGGCGCGCACCGCCGACAGGACATGGCGGAACCGGTCTCCGCCGAGCCGAACCCCGCCATACCAGCGCGTCACGACGATCAGATGGCCGGTCAGCCCCTCGCCTTCCAGCACGCGCAGGATAACCGCGCCCGCCCCGGCTTCGCCATCGTCATGCTTGACCGCCCCCTCGCCCGGCAAGATCGCGGCCCAACTGTTATGGGTGGCGCGGGCATATTTCTTCTTGCGCTTCAGTTCGGTCAGAAAGGCGTCGATCGCCGCGCGGTCGGCCACCGGACCGCCAGACACGGCATATTTCGACCCCCGGTCGCTGATGATGTTTTCCAGTTGTCGCACGATGACCGGCCAAAGCAGTTGCAAACCGCACCATGCTCGCAAGGCCGGGCCTTGGCCAGCAACCCCGCGCTGGCGACAGCTTATCCGCGCAGCCGCGCGAACATCGCGCTGTTGCGGCAGTAGCCCGGTGTCGCCCCGGGCTTTTCGCCCTCGTGCGATGCCAGCCAGTCCTCGCAGGCCCCCGGTTCGTCACAGCCCGTGCAGCGGTAGATCGCGTTGCGAAGCTCACCCTCGCTCAGACGACCGTCGGCCAGTGCCGCGGCCAGATCGGCACCCGCCGCCTCGGCCATGCGGCCAGCCAGCGCGCTGTGCCGGTTCAGTACATCCCTGACGCTCATCTCGCCCTCGAAAAGGTTCAACTCACCTCAGGATGGCGCGCGAGGACGAAACCCGCCTTGACCTTGGTCAAACCCCGCCGTGAAGCCGTGCCACGGTCTGGCGCACCACATCAAGGCGCGCCTCGTTCGGTGGATGGGTGCCCAGACACCGGTCGCCGGGGTTTTCGATGCGCGCGAAATAGGCCGCGCCCAGTTCGGGATCGTAACCCGCCTTCCAGGTGATCGCCGCGCCGAGCGCATCGGCCTCCAGTTCGTATTCCTTCGAATAGCGGCGCGAACCGAGTTCCGCCCCCAGATCGACTGCCATTTGCAGGTCGTCCTCCGAAGCGCCCCCAAGGACGGCAAGCGTACCCAGAACCAGCGCCCCGGCATTGGCATCGGCGACCTTGCGCGGGATATGACCCGCAATGTGATGGGCGGCTTCGTGGCCCAGAACAAAGGCGAGTTCGTCATCGTTGCGCATCTGCGCGATCAGCCGCCGCGTCAGCGTGATCCGGGGCCGGCCGGATTCGTCCACCGTCTGAAAGGCGTTGGGCGGCGCGCTGGCGTCGGGATCGACGCCAATGGCATAGTCGCAGTTCAGCCCGCGCACCCGGCTGCGGCATTCGCGTTCGGCCACCGCCTCGACCCGCGCGATGACCGCCGAGGCGCCGGATGGCCCGCGTTCAGGACGCGCCGTTGCGCCAATGCCGGAAAACGGCGTGCCATCGGGGCCGGTTCCGCCCACACATCCGCCCAGAACCAAAACCACCGCACTCGCGAATAGATGCCTGATCATTTCCTGCCCTTGCCGTTCGTCCCGAGGATAGCAGTTTCGCGCCCGCCGAAAAGGCCACATTGCGGCTTTCGGCGGGTCATTGCGGGGCAGCGGGCAAATTCGCTTCACAGCCTCCGGCCCGCGCCCTATCCTTGATCCATGTTCACGATCGAGCACGATTTCGACGCTACCGTCATCACCCTCGTCGACGAGGGCCAGGCCCACCTGCGCGAAGACATATCGGTTCAGGCCTTCGAGGATTGCGTGGTTGTCGAGCAGTTCAACGAACGCGAGGACCGGGTCGAACAGATCACCCTGTCGCTCAGCCAGTTGCGCGACCTGGCCGCCGCGCTGGACCTTCCCGAAGGCGTATACCGGATCGCCCCGCAACCGGATTGAACCCAAGGGCCACCCTCAGTCGCGGACCCGAAAGACCTTGTCGCGCGCCGTCGCGCCGCGGATCAGTTCCAACCGTGATTTCGGAATGCCCAGCGCCTTGGCCAGCAGCTTCATCACCGCCGCATTGGCCTTGCCGTCCTCCGGCACCGCAGTCACATAGGCCCGGATCGTTTCGCCCTCGCTCGAAAGCGCGTTGCGCGAGGCGCGCGGCGTTACACGCAGCGCAATCTCGGTGCCGGGCCGGGCCAAATGGGTCAGGTCGGGGAATGCATCGCGCCTCCTCACCCCGGCATAGCGCGGCGGCCGGACGCAGGCAAACGCCACTCGCCCCTTGACCCCGGCGCGCCCAGCGCCGACATCGGTGGCGAAAGAACGGAGTTGCCGATGCCTGCCCCAAATCCCGCCGCGCTGGAGTTTCTCATGACCCGCCGTTCGCGCCCGGCCAAGACGCTGGCCGGCCCGGCCCCGGACCGCGAGGCGCTGCGCACGCTGCTGACCGCGGCGGCGCGCAGCCCCGACCATGGCAAGCTGGAACCCTGGCGCTTCGTGGTGCTGGAACGCGGCGCGCTCGACCGGTTGGCCGGGCTCGCCGAAAACCGGGCCGCTGCAATCGGCATGGCCCCCGATTCGGCCGCCAAGGGCGTGGCCCAGTTTGCCGACAGCCCCCTTGCCGTGGCCATCATCGCCAGCCCCAAAGACAGCGAGAAGGTACCGGAGATCGAACAGCACCTTTCGGCCGGCGCGGTCTGCCTGGCGCTGCTGAACGCCGCGCTTGCCGCAGGTTGGGGCGCGAACTGGCTGACCGGCTGGCCAGCCCATGACCGCGGCTTTGGCGAAGCCGGGCTGGCGCTTGGCGCAAACGAATTCGTCGCCGGCTTCATCCATATCGGCACCGAAACCTCTGCACCGCCGGAACGCCCGCGCCCGGACATCGACACCATAACCACCTGGTGCGCGACGTGATCCTTTCCGATTTCCTGCGCGCCGTGGCCCAGCTTGCCGACCCGCGTTTTCGTCGCGTGCTGTGGCTGGGCCTGGGGCTGACCCTTGCGCTTCTCTTTGCCATCTACGCGCTGTTTCTGGGTGCCATCGGCCTTTTCGCGCCCGACACGCTGACCCTGCCGCTGGTCGGCGAGATCGACCATCTTGGACGGCTTCTGTCCTGGGCTTCGCTCGTCATCATGATCGGCCTGTCGGTCTTCCTGATGGTTCCCGTCGCGGCGGCCTTTTCCGGCCTCTTCCTCGACGATATCGCCCGCGCGGTCGAAGACCGCCACTATCCCGGCCTGCCGCCGGTCACGAAGGTCCCGCTGGCCGACACGCTGATCGACGCCTTCAACTTCTTCGCCATTCTGGTGACGGCCAACATTCTGGCGCTGGTGCTCTATGCCTTTGCCGGGCCGTTCATCCCGGTCGTCTTCTGGGCGTTGAACGGGTATCTACTGGGTCGGGAATACTTTCAGATGGCGGCGATGCGCCGGCTGGGGCGCAAGGGCGCCAAGGCCCTTCGCGCGCGTCACAACGGGCAGATCTGGGCGGCCGGCATCCTGATGGCGGCGCCGCTGTCGATACCGCTGGTCAACCTGCTAATCCCGGTTCTGGGCGCGGCGACGTTCACGCATCTGTACCACCGGCTGTCGCGCAGCGGCACCGCGTGACGCGGCGGGCCGGCGTTACTGGCTGACCGCGGGCTTCTCCGGCCCCATTACCCCCAACCAGTCGAAATCTCGCACCGTGATCGCGCCCGACAGGATGATCGCAACGACGATGGCCCAAAGCACCACCGTCACCGCCGTGGTGATCAGCGCCTTGCGCCTGACAACCGCGCCGGCGGGCGCCGATGCCGGTGTGCCGGGCTCGACCTCGCCCGCATCGTCCTGCGAGACGTGGCCGATAGGCAGGACAACCAGAAAGGTCAGAAACCAGATCACCGCGAAGACGACGATGACGGCCGTGATGGTCATGGCTCAGACCTCTTCCAGTTCGACAAGCGTGCCGTTGAAATCCTTCGGATGCAGAAAGAGAACCGGTTTGCCGTGGGCGCCGATCTTCGGCTCGCCCGTGCCCAGCACCCGCGCGCCGGCCGCCTTCAACCGGTCGCGCGCGGCCAGAATGTCCTCCACCTCATAACAGATGTGGTGAATGCCGCCGGCCGGGTTCTGTTCCAGAAACCCCGCGATCGGGGAGTTTTCGCCAAGCGGGTAGAGAAGCTCGATCTTAGTATTCGGCAGTTCGATGAAGATCACCGTCACACCGTGATCCGGTTCATCCTGCGGCGCGCCCACCTTGGCGCCCAGTGTCGCGCGATACTGTTCGGCCGCCGCCTCGAGATCGGGCACGGCGATGGCAACATGGTTCAGACGACCGATCATGGCATTTCCTTTCATCGCGTCGTGTCACGCGCGGTTATGCGTGGGCGCCGCGCTGCGTGCAAGCGGCGCAAGGCCGCAGGCCGCACGTTTACCGGATATTCACCTTGGCGGCGTTTCAATTCCCCCAAGGCCGGACACGCCGGCACGGAGGATCGCGATGCCTGACACCATGACCGAATTTTCCCTGCGCCCGCAGCCCACGCCCGAACGGCCGCTGGCCGGGGTCACGATGCTGGTCGTCGAAGACAGCCGTTTTGCCTGCGAGGCGCTGCGCCAGCTGTGCCTGGCCTCCGGCGCGCGGCTGCGACGCGCCGATTGTCTGGCATCGGCGCGGCGGCACCTCAGGCTCTATCGCCCCGATGTTGTGCTGGTCGATCTGGGCCTGCCCGACGGCCCCGGTGAGGAGTTGATTGCCGAGTTGCACCGCGCCCGGCCGCGCATCGCCGCCATCATGGGGATCAGCGGCGACCCTTCGGTCGCGGTCGCGGCCCTTGCCGCGGGGGCAGACGACTTTCTGGAAAAACCCATCGCCTCGCTCGCCGCGTTTCAGAACAGCATCGCGAAATCCCTGGGCGGGCCGGCGCGCCCGCGGCTGGCCAAGGCCGGCACGCCGGCCACACCGGATGCCATGGCGCTTCACGATGATCTCAACCAGGCCGCGCGCATGCTGGCCAACCGCCCCGACGCCACGGGCCGCAGCTATCTGGCGCGGTTCCTGACGGGCGTCGCGCGCAGCACCGATGACAGCGATCTGGCCGACGCCGCGCGCGCGCTGGCCGAAACCGGCGGCGAAGGAGACGAACGCCGCGCCCGGCTTGAAGCGCTGGTGCGCGCCCGGCTCGCCACCTGCGGGGCCGAATTTGCCCCGCCCCGCCAGGTCGAAAGCCTTTCGGGCCGACCGGTTCCGGTTGCGCGCGCCCAAGCCTGAGGCGCGCTATTCCTTGGGCACCACGCGCAGCCGCAGTTCGCGCATCTGCTCGTTCGTGGGTTCCGACGGGGCGCCCATCATCAGGTCTTCGGCGCGCTGGTTCATCGGGAACATGATGACCTCGCGGATATTCGCGGTATCGGCCAGAAGCATCACGAGCCGGTCGATTCCGGCGGCGCAGCCGCCATGCGGCGGGGCGCCGTACCGGAATGCCTTGACCATGCCGCCAAACCGCTTTTCGACCTCGTCCTTGCCATAGCCGGCCAGTTCAAAGGCCTTGAACATGATCTCCGGCTTGTGGTTGCGGATCGCACCCGAGATGATTTCATAGCCGTTGCAGGCCAGGTCGTACTGGTAACCCAGCACCTTCAGCGGATCGCCCGAAAGCGCCTCCATGCCCCCCTTCGGCATCGAGAAGGGGTTGTGCGAAAAGTCGATCCGCCCCTCGTCGTCCTTCTCGTACATCGGGAAATCGACGATCCAGGCGAATTTGAAGACACCCTCTTCGGTCAGGCCCAGTTCGCGCCCGATCTCGTTGCGCGCGCGGCCCGCGACCGCCTCGAACTGTTCGGGCTTGCCGCCAAGGAAGAAGGCGGCATCGCCCACGCCAAGACCCAGCTGCTGGCGGATCGCTTCGGTGCGTTCGGGGCCGATGTTCTTGGCCAGCGGTCCGGCCGCTTCCATGCCCGATCCGTCTTCTGCCTCGCGCCAGAAAATATAGCCCATGCCCGGCAGGCCTTCCTTCTGGGCAAAGGCGTTCATCCGGTCGCAGAACTTCCGGCTGCCGCCGCCCGGCGCCGGGATCGCACGGATCTCGGCACCCTCGTTCTCCAGAAGCTTGGCGAAGATCGCAAAGCCTGAGCCCGCGAAATGCTCGCTGACCACCTGCATCCGGATCGGGTTCCTGAGGTCGGGCTTGTCGGTGCCGTACCACAGCGCCGAATCCGCATAGGAAATCCGTTCCCAATCCGGATCGACCCGGCGGCCCTCGGCAAACTCCTCGAATACGCCCTGGATCACCGGCTGCACCGCGGCAAAGACATCGTCCTGGCTGACAAAGCTCATCTCGACGTCAAGCTGGTAGAAATCTGTCGGGCTGCGGTCGGCGCGCGGGTCTTCGTCGCGGAAACACGGCGCGATCTGGAAGTAACGGTCGAACCCCGCCACCATGATCAGCTGCTTGAACTGCTGCGGCGCCTGCGGCAGCGCATAGAACTTGCCCGGATGCAGGCGCGACGGCACCAGAAAGTCGCGCGCGCCCTCGGGCGAGGATGCGGTGATGATCGGGGTCTGGAACTCTGTGAACCCGGCATCCCACATCCGGCCCCGCATCGACCGCACGACATTCGACCGCAGCATCATGTTGGCATGCAGGCTGTCGCGGCGCAGGTCCAGAAAGCGATAGCTCAACCGGGTTTCTTCCGGATAGTCCTGATCGCCGAAAACCGGCAGCGGCAGCTCCTCTGCCGGGCCCAGTACCTCGATATCGCGGATATAGACCTCGATCGCGCCGGTCGGGATTTTGGGGTTCACAAGGCCCTCGGCACGCGCCTTGACCACCCCGTCGACGCGGATCACCCATTCGCTGCGCACCGCCTCGACCGCGGCAAAGACCGGGCTGTCGGGGTCGCACAGCACCTGCGTCACGCCGTAGTGGTCGCGCAGGTCGATGAACAGCACCCCGCCATGGTCGCGAACCCGGTGGACCCATCCCGAAAGCCGGACAGACTGTCCGGCATGGTCCGTGTTCAGTTCCGCGCAGGTATGCGTGCGGTAGGCGTGCATCATCTTCCCCTTCCGAGGCGTTTTTCCTTCGCGCCGATACACCGCGCCCAGCCGGCGAAGTCAAGCCGCGATGGCGGAAATGCCCGCGACCCGACCGCTCCGGCGGCACGGCAGTTGCGAAACCGCGGGATTTCCGTAGGATATTCGGCGGCCGGGGCATCTCGAGCCCGGGCAGGCAAAGGCAAGCATCGCCTGAGGGGGTGCGATGTGGACGCGGCTGCTGAAAGGCCTTCTGGGCGGCGTAATACGGGAAGGCTCGCTGACGATCACGCTGAACGACGGAACCGTGCTTCCGTTCGGCGATGGCGCTCTACCCGAAATCGCCATCCGCTTTCACGATGACGACCCTGCCGAGGCGGATCGTGCTCAACCCCGATCTGGCTACGGGCGAGGCCTATATGGACGGCCGCCTGACCATCGCGGGCGACGACCTGCGGGGTTTCTGGCGCTCATCATCAGAAATCTCGATAGCGGTCGCGGCGAATACTGGCGTCAGCCGCTGCGCGTGGCACAGGGCCTTGCGCGTCGCGCCCAGCAGGCCAATCCGATGGGGCGCGCCCGCGCCAATGTCGCCCACCACTACGATCTGTCGGGCGCGCTATACGATCTCTTCCTGGATACGGATCGCCAGTATTCCTGCGCCTATTTCACCGATCCGGCGATAAGCCTCGAAGCCGCGCAGGAGGCCAAGAAGGCCCATATCGCGCGCAAGCTTCTTCTGGAACCGGGCATGCGGGTGCTCGACATAGGCTGCGGGTGGGGCGGCATGGCGCTGACGCTGGCGCGCGATCATGGCGCAAGGGTTCTGGGCGTGACCCTGTCGACCGAACAGCACCGGGTCGCCACCGAGCGGGCCAAGGCCGCGGGGCTCGCCGACCGTGTGGAGTTTCGCCTGACCGACTACCGCGCGGTCACCGAAAGCTTCGACCGGATCGTATCGGTCGGCATGTTCGAACATGTCGGCGCACCGAACTACCGCGAATACTTCGCCAAGCTTCGCGACCGGTTGGCACCGGATGGAGTCGCGCTCGTTCACACGATCGGGCGCACCAGCCCACCGGGGCTGACCAGCCCGTGGATCGCCAAATACATTTTCCCCGGCGGTTACATCCCCGCACTTTCGGAAACCATGGCGGCGGTCGAACGCGAACGGCTCTGGATTGCGGATGTCGAGGTCTGGCGGCTGCACTATGCCGAAACGCTGCGCCACTGGTACGACCGCTTCATGGCCAATATCGATACTGTTCGCACGCTTTACGATGAGAGGTTCTGACGGATGTGGCGCTACTATCTCGTCGCGTCGGAAAAGACCTTCCGGCACAACCGCCAATGTGTCTTCCAGCTTCAGCTTGCGCATCGGCAGGACGCGGTACCACTGACGCGCGATTACCTTTACACCCGAACCGCCGCAGGCGGGAAAACGGCGTGATCCATCCGCCGCAGCGCGAACGATGTGCCGAAAATTTCTGCTTTTCCGCACGAAACCGGTTGCAGCGCGATTCACACCTCGCCTAGATTGGCCGCGGGGCAGACAAGAGCAGTGGAAAAACCATGCCCGACAGCAGCGGACCGATCTTGGTGGCCGATGGATTCGACGGCTTCCGTGATGCCTTGGCGCAGACGCGCTGGCTTCTGATCACGCATATTCCCTACCTGCGAAAGCCCGATGGCAGCATCTGGATGACCAAGGTCTGGCGTCAAGACATTCTGGCGCGGCTCGATTACATGAACCAACTGACGATCCTTGCCCCCTGTCATAGCGTGGCTTGGGAAGAGGGCCTGGTCGAACTGCCCCGCGACGCGCTGAAGCGTGTGCATTTCGATCCGCTGCCGGCGCCAAAAAGGCTTGGCACCGCGCTTCTTCAACTGCCGCTCATGACCTGGCGGGTCGTTCGGGCGCTTCGCCATTGCGACGCGCTGCGCACCAGTATCGCCGGATGGCCGATCGCGCCGGGGCTTATCGCCAACCCGCTGGCGGTCATGATGCGCAAGCCCTTCGCGATCGAGGTCGAAAGCACCTTCTGGCGTCTTCGCGACCCCGCCCATGCCCGCAAGCGGTCGCGCCTGCGGTCGCGCTTCAACGAGTTTTTCGTGCGCTGGTGCATTCGGCGCGCCCGCGTCGCGCTATTCACGCACAGCGCCTATCGCGACGGTCTGAGCGCGGGTGCAAAGGCCGAGCGCGTGCTTTTGCCGACCACATGGATCAACACCGAGGATATTCTTGACCCCGAAACGGCGCGCGCGCGCTGGCTGGAGGCGAAAGAACGTCCGCAACTTCTGTTTGCGGCCGCATTGACGCCAGAGGCCGGCATGGCCATGGCGCTTGATGCCGTCGAAACGCTGGATCAGCGCGGGTTGGACGCCGATATCACGGTTGTCGGCGACGGCCCGCTGCTTGGCGCGTGGAAGGATCTGGCCCGCCGCTGCCGGCATGTGCAGATCACCCTGATCTACAAGGTCACACCGGAAACCCGGCTTGCGCTCCTGCGTCAGCACCACGTCGCCATCATCCCCTCGCTGGCTGACGAACCGCCACGCTTCCTCTTCGATGCGCTGTCGCAGGGTACGCCGGTGATTGGCAGCGATGTCTCGGGCCACCGCGACATTCTGGAAAACAAGACCTGCGGCCGGCTCTTTGCCGCCGGCGATGCCGGCGCGCTTGCCGATTGCGTCGCCCGGACCGTCGAAAACCTCGGCGAGCTTTCGGCCTCGACCGATACGGCACTGGCCACAGCCCAGACGCTGACGCATGAACGCCTGCACCAGATCCGTGCCCGCGTCTTTGCCCAGCATCTGTCGGTCCGGCGCAAGGGCAGCGCGGATCGCCCTGTCCTGCCGCCGCCGCCGGCATTTTCCTGATCGAACCCGCTTGCGCCCCACCGCACGGTGCCTATAACGCGCAGGGGTTTGGGTGCCGTCGGCGCCCGAACCGTTGCGCGGATTCGGAAGGGACGGGGTCATGCCGAAAAGAACCGATATCAGATCGATCATGATAATCGGCGCAGGCCCCATCGTCATCGGCCAGGCCTGCGAGTTCGACTATTCCGGCGCCCAGGCCTGCAAGGCGCTGCGCGAAGAAGGCTACCGGGTGATCCTGGTCAATTCGAACCCCGCCACGATCATGACCGATCCCGGTCTGGCCGACGCCACCTATATCGAACCGATCACCCCCGAGGTCGTCGCCAAGATCATCGAGCTTGAACGCCCCGACGCGCTCTTGCCGACAATGGGCGGGCAGACCGGGTTGAATACCTCGCTTGCGCTGGCGGACATGGGGGTTCTGGACAAATACAACGTCGAGCTGATCGGCGCCAACCGCACCGCCATCGAAATGGCCGAGGATCGCAAGCTCTTTCGCGAAGCGATGGACCGGATCGGTCTGGAAAACCCCAAGGCGACGATCGTTTCGGCACCGAAGAAGGACAACGGCAAGTTCGACATCTCTGCCGGTGTTGCCCGGGCGATGGAGGAACTCGAACATATCGGCTTGCCGGCGATCATCCGCCCCGCCTTCACGCTCGGCGGGACCGGCGGCGGCGTCGCCTATAACCGCGACGAGTACGAGGCGATCTGTCGTTCGGGGCTCGATGCCTCGCCGGTTGCCCAGATCCTTGTCGATGAAAGCCTGTTGGGCTGGAAGGAATACGAGATGGAGGTGGTGCGCGACCGCGCCGACAACGCCATCATCGTCTGTTCCATCGAAAACGTCGACCCGATGGGCGTGCATACCGGCGACAGCATCACCGTCGCCCCGGCGCTGACGCTGACCGACAAGGAATACCAGATCATGCGCAATGGCTCGATCGCCGTGCTGCGCGAGATTGGCGTGGAAACCGGCGGCTCGAACGTGCAATGGGCGATCAACCCCGCCGACGGCCGCATGGTCGTGATCGAGATGAACCCGCGCGTGTCGCGCTCCTCGGCACTGGCGTCGAAGGCCACCGGCTTCCCCATCGCCAAGATCGCCGCGAAACTGGCGGTTGGCTATACGCTCGACGAACTTGACAACGACATCACCAAGGTCACGCCCGCCAGCTTCGAGCCGACCATCGACTATGTCGTCACCAAGATCCCGCGCTTTGCGTTTGAAAAATTCCCCGGCGCCAAGGCGGAACTGACCACCGCGATGAAATCGGTGGGCGAAGCGATGGCGATCGGCCGCACCATCCACGAAAGCCTGCAAAAGGCGCTGGCCTCGATGGAAACCGGCCTGACCGGTTTCGACGAGATCGCGATTGCCGGCGCGCCCGACAAGGCTGCGGTGGTCAAGGCCATTTCGGTTCAGACGCCCGACCGCCTGCGGCTGATCGCCCAGGCGATGCGCCACGGGCTGGGCGACGACGAGATCCAGCACGCCACCGCCTTTGACCCCTGGTTCCTCTCGCGCATCCGCGAAATCGTCGACACCGAAGAGGCGCTGCGCGTCACTGGCCTGCCCAAGGACGAAGCCGGCCTGCGGGCACTGAAGATGATGGGCTTTACCGATGCCCGCCTCGCCACGCTCACCGGCAAGGACGAAGCACAGGTGCGAAAGGCCCGCCTTGCCGCCAACGTCAAGGCCGTGTTCAAGCGTATCGACACCTGCGCGGCGGAGTTCGAGGCGCAGACGCCCTACATGTATTCCACCTACGAGGCCCCCGCGATGGGCGAGGTGGAATGCGAAGCGCGGCCGAGCAAGTCAAAAAAGGTCGTCATCCTCGGTGGCGGGCCTAACCGGATCGGCCAGGGGATCGAGTTCGACTATTGCTGCTGTCATGCCTGCTTCGCCCTGACCGAGGCCGGCTATGAAACCATCATGGTCAACTGCAACCCCGAAACCGTGTCGACCGATTACGACACGTCCGACCGTCTCTATTTCGAACCGCTGACGCTGGAACACGTGCTGGAAATCCTGCGCGTCGAACGCGAAAACGGCACGCTGCACGGCGTCATCGTCCAGTTCGGCGGCCAGACGCCGCTGAAACTCGCCAATGCGCTGGAGGCCGAGGGCATCCCGATCCTCGGGACCACGCCCGATGCCATCGACCTGGCCGAGGACCGCGAGCGGTTCCAGAAGCTCTTGCACGATCTGAAGTTGAAACAGCCGGTGAACGGCATCGCATCGTCGGACGAACAGGCCATCGCGATTGCCGAAAAGGTAGGCTTTCCGCTGGTCATCCGCCCGTCCTATGTTCTGGGCGGGCGCGCCATGGAAATCGTGCGCGACATGGATCAGTTGCGCCGCTACATCACCACCGCCGTCGATGTTTCGGGCAAGAACCCGGTGCTGCTCGACAGTTATCTGACCGGTGCGATCGAGGTCGATGTCGATGCGCTGTGCGACGGCGAAGCGGTGCATGTCGCCGGCATCATGGAGCACATCGAGGAGGCTGGCGTGCATTCCGGCGACAGCGCCTGCTGCCTGCCCCCGCACAGCCTTTCGGCCGAAACCGTGGCGGAACTGAAACGCCAGACCGTGGCCATGGCGCTGGCGCTCAAGGTCAAGGGCCTTATGAACGTGCAATTCGCGATCAAGGATGGCGAGATCTATGTGCTGGAGGTGAACCCCCGCGCCTCGCGCACCGTTCCCTTCGTGGCCAAGGCCACCGACAGCGCCATTGCCTCCATCGCCGCGCGGCTGATGGCCGGCGAACGGCTTTCTTCCTTCCCGATGCGCCCGCCCTATCCCGAAGGTGTCGGCCCCGACACGCCCCTGCCCTATGCCGATCCGCTGACGCTCGCCGATCCCAGAACGCCGTGGTTCAGCGTGAAGGAGGCGGTGATGCCCTTCGCGCGCTTCCCCGGTGTCGATACCATCCTCGGCCCCGAGATGCGCTCGACCGGCGAAGTCATGGGCTGGGACCGAACCTTCCCACTGGCCTTCCTCAAGGCGCAGATGGGTGCCGGCACGCAATTGCCAGAAACCGGCCGTGTCTTCGTTTCCATCAAGGATGCCGACAAGACCGCCGAAGTGGCCGCCGCCGCGCGCGACCTCGTTGCCATGGGCTTTGAAATCGTCGCGACCCGGGGCACCGCGGCCTTCCTGGCCGAGAACGGGATCGAGGCGGAAACCGTCAACAAGGTCTATGAGGGCCGGCAGGAAGGCAAGCTGCACATCGTCGACCGGCTGAAGAACGGCGAGGTGGCGCTTCTGTTCAACACCACCGAGGGGCAACAGGCGATCGAGGACAGCCGCTCGATCCGCGCCGTCGCGCTTTATGACAAGATCCCCTATTTTACCACCGCCGCCGCCGCGATTTCCGCCGTTCAGGCAATCCGCGCGCGCGGCGAGGGTTACGGGGTGCGGACACTGCAAGGGTGAGCGCCGACCCCGACCTTGGCCGGGGTGAAAACGCTTCAGTGGAAGGTTTTCAGGCGCGAACGCACGATCCGCAAGGATCGGGCCGCACATACGGCGAAGGAACCCTTTGCCCGCACCGCGCCGACAAGGCCGGCGCCTCTACCCCGCGATCCCCGGCTTGCGCCCGCGTAGCATGTAGGCAAGCGCCTGCAGGACCACGCCATTGGTGTTGACATCGCTGTAGCCTTCGGTCGGCCGGCCGTCGGTGCTGTAGATGCCCGAGGCGAAGCCACCCCCCGCCAGCGCAGCCTTGGAACGGACAAAGGCCAGCATCCTGTCGGAATGCGGCCCCGGCCGTACTGCCGCCCAAAGATAGGCGGCCTTCGTCGAGATCAGGCGCGCCTCGGGGCCCAGCGCCCTGGTCTCGCCACGCCGGCCCGAACCGGCGAGGATCACCCAGGGCGCCGCCCGTTCGCCGACCGAAAGGCCCTGATAGCTGAACCAGGGCGACCGGTCGAGCGAGCCTTCGGAGGCACAGACCATCTGGCCGGTTTCGCGCCAGTACCGTTCCTGCGCGGCCTGCAGGACATCGCCAAGATAGACCGCTTCGGCCGAAGCCGGCATTTCGACCGCCTCGAGAAGCAGCGGTTCAGCCCCAAGCGCCCCGAAACCGGCCACGCGATAAAGCCAGCGCATGTGCCGGTCGGCATCCGACGCCTCGGCGACATCGGCAAAGGGCGACAGCGCCGGCATCCCCCAGAACGCATAGCCGCGCGCGATGTAATGAGCATAGTTCGACCGGTCCGCCGGCACCATCTGCCGCCGCTCGACAGCTCGAATTCGGCCGGCCTCCAGTGTCGCGGCAAGGTCCCAGCCCCTGACCTGCGCCGCACCGATACCGCGCGTTGCCGGGTGTTCCTCCAGCGCCCGCAGCGCTATCAGCAGCCGGCCGGTATCGGTGGCGTTGTAGTCACGGCTGAGGATACGACGCCGGTCGCTGGCGATTTCGGCCGGCGGCAAGGCGAGCCCGGCGATCGTCGCCTTCGGGATGGCCGCCAGGATGCGTTCGATCCGTGCGGCCAGACCGGCACCGTCGGCAAGGCCAAGCTCCGCCGCCGCCAGATGCGCCTGCACGACCGTGGCGACGTCCCACATCGTCAACCCGCGATAGGTGTTGCTGCCGCCGGCCACGCGAAACACCGTTGACGGCGGCAGACCGGTCCGGGCGTGGCTTTCGGCCTCGAAAAACCGCCAGGCCTGCGCGGCATCCTCAAGACAACGCTGACGCTCTGCCGCGGAAAGCGGCACGCTGCGCGCCGCTTCGGGGGGCTGGCGAAGCGTTTCGCGCATCAGGTCGGCAACCGGGTCGTCGGCGCTGATCCGCTGGGCAAAGACCGCCGGGCTGGCCAACCGCGTCGCGCCGCCCGCGACAAGCGCGCGCAGGTGTTCGACCGTGCCGCGCCGCACAACCGGGCTGACCCAGGCGCCGGGCGCGATGACAAGCGCGACATCGCGCGCGGCCTCGCTCAGCATGCCGATAACGGTGTTGTCCCCGCCGGTCAGGCGAAATTCGCGCATCTCGGCCATGCCGTCTGGCTGCAGGCCCGGTCTTGCCTCTGCCGCCGGCCGGAATGCCAGCGCCACGCCGGCTTTCGCCAGATCCGCGGCAGGCCGCTTTTCCCCCGTTGCCACCGCGCAGCCACCCGAAGGCGCGCCGGCCCGTGAAACATCGCAGGCGCTCAACCCCATGGCGCCGGGGAACACTCCGCCCCGGTCGATCGTCACACCGGCCCTGCCAAGATCGGTCAAAAGTGCGGCGCGCGCCACTTCGTCCGCAACCCCGGCCGCCGGTTCAAGACGAACGGCGATATGCCGCTGGCCGGTTTCCTCAAGCCAGAACATGCGTTCGCGGGCCAGGCCGACATAGGCGCGCTGACCGATCACTTCACGGTCCAGAACGGATGCCACCGCCCCGGCCCGGGCGGCGATGGCCGTATCGTCCAGGCTGGCGATGCCGGAAAGCGACAGCACGACCTGCAAGGCCTCTGCCGGGCGCCGGCCCGGCGCGAGGCGAAGCGAAAGTTCGTCGGCCGCCGCCGTCAGGCTCAGCCGGATACTGCGTTCGTGACAGTCGCCGGCGGCGTCACATCCCGGCATCTCCTGCCCGCGATCGGCAAGAAACAGCAGATTGCGAAAGCCCGCGATGCGTATCGCTTCGCTGCTGGGTTGTTCCGGCCCCGGCCCGGTCGCCAGCGAAACCGGCGACAGCCGTTCGCCATCCCCGTCCTGCCCCAGAAGCATCGCCGTCTCGACCGCGGCAAGGGCCTCTGTCGCAAGCCGGGCCTGAAAATAGGGCCGTTCACCCGCAAGCCCCGGCGCCCAGGCGACCAGTTCGCCCAGCGCTGCGTACTGGCGCAGAAATTCGCGCAGGAAGGCACCGGTCGCCGGTGGCATCGCGCCCGGGCGGGCCAGTTCGGCGCGCAGGATGATCGACACCGGGAGGTTGCGCTGCACGAAGGGGGCAAGAAGCGCCCTGACCTGCCGAACCGTCAGCCCGGCGGGCAGATCGTCAAGAAAGACGAAGACATGCCGCAGGCCGACCGCTGCGGACACATGCGCCGTTCCCAGCGCCGGTACCGACGCCGCCCCAAGCAACAGCGACAACGCCGTTCTGCGGCTGACATTGTTCTCCATTCCGCCTCGTGGTCTGGCGCGGGATCGCAGCCTTCGCGCCCCTGCCGCGTCACTACTACGGCGACTCGGCGATATTGGGGCGCAATTTAGCCATGCCGCGACCGATTGTTCAAACTTGCGAAACGATCAGCGACAGATCGACTGTTTTAGGCTATACTAACCGGCATACTGTTCCTCTGTATTGCGACGATTTTGGTAAAGGGCCACGGGGACCTCGCATTTCGGCGAGAGGTGGCAGGGGTAGCATGGTTTACAAGCCGGACTTCAGTCTGGAGCATGTATTACGCCTTGGCCGGCGGAGCCGGGCGCGCTTTCCTGCGCGCATATCCCAGATTTTTGCCGACCCGGCGGGATCGCGGCGGCGCGCGCTGCGTCTGAGCGGGGTCTCGATAGCCTATCTGGCGCTGTTCTGGGCCGCGCTTTTTGCCACGCGGCTGTACCTTGTCGGACCCGCACCCGGTGAACGGCTGGTACGCGACAGCCTTGGCGCCGAGGCGCCTGCACCTTCGTTATTCGGGCCTGCCGGGGCAGAACAGGCCGGCGCGGATACTTGCCGCCTGAAAGGCACCGAAGGCGAAGTTGCCATGGCGCTTGGCGCCGCATCGTCGCCTGGGGATGTTTGGCTGAACCTGCCCGATTGGAACGAACGCGCCGCCTCGCCCCTGCCGCAATCGCTGCGCACGGCTTCGGTGCAGATGCCCGACTGGTTCCGCCTCTCCGACACCGATCCCGAGGTCGTTCAGATGGGACCGCCGCCGGTTCACCCGGTTCTGGATTCCGACGGCCCGAAACCGGCGAGCGGCGAAACCCGGATGATGCCTCTTGTGAAGCTCGGGTTCCGCTGGCAGGGCAACGCCGGGTCGGTTCTGGCCAGCGCCAAGGCGCGACAGCAACTGGCCAACAGCCTGGCCGATACTGCGCGGCGTTATCGTCTGCCGGCTATCTGCCTGCAACCCATGGGCACCGCACCCGATGACCTGCCGCTTTTGCGCGACACGATGCAACGGGCGCAGGCCCGCTTGCATCGCGACGGGCGGCAAAGTTGCCTGGTAAGCCATGCCGATGCCGGGTTATGGCGCGACGCCGGGCTGGTCGGCGCCGCTGACCATGTCGTGGCACTGATGTTCCGCGACCCGGTCGCCACGCCACCCGCGCCGCTGGCGCCACAGGACTGGTTCGACACAACGCTGCGCGAGCTTCGCGACAGCATCGCCGCCGAAAAGCTGACCGTTGCGCTGGGAACCTTCGCGGTCGACTGGAAATCCGACACCGGCGAACCCGATATCATCAGTTACGCCGAAACCGCCCGGCGCGCCGCCGCCTTTGACGGCACCTTCGGCTTTACCGAAGCGACGATGAACACATCGATGCGCTACCGCGGGGCCGATGGCCGCCGTCATCAGGTCTGGCTTCTCGACGCGATATCGGCGCACAACCAGATGGTCGCGCTAAAGCGGCTGGGCATCGGCCGTGTCGCCCTGTGGTCCGCCGGCCTGGAAGACCCCGGTATATGGCAACTGCTGCGACCCGGAGGGCGGCTTGAACCGGCGGCGCTGGAATCCGTCGATCTTGCGGGCCAGGTCGGCTATGAAGGTACCGGCGCCTTCCACCGGGTCGTCAAGACGCCGGTCACCGGCACACGGACACTGAACGTCGATCCGGTGACCGGGCTGATCGTCTGCCAGAACTATCGGGCCTTGCCCGAACCCTACACCATCCGCCGTCTTTCACCGACCGGAACCGACCGCGTCGCGCTGACCTTCGACGATGGCCCCGACAAGGTCTTTACCCCGAAAATCCTCGACGTGCTGAAGCGCGAGGGCATTCCGGCCAGTTTCTTCATCGTCGGCAACAACGCCCTTGCCCACCAGGACCTGGTGCGCCGGATCTACGACGAAGGCCACGAGATCGGCTCTCACACCTTCTTTCACACCGATATCGGCGCTGTTCCGGGCTACCAGACGGTGATCGAGCTGAACGCGCTTCAACGGCTTCTGGCCAGCATCACCGGCCGCAACACCGCACTGTTCCGGACCCCCTATGGACGTGGCGAAGGCCCGACAAACGGCGCCGAGGCCGCCGCCGCGCTGCGCGTGCAGAATCTCGGCTATGTTCTGGTTGGCAGCAACGTCGTGCCACCGGACTGGACGGCGACGCGCGCTGAGGATCTGGTCGCGGAGGCGATGCGCGGCCTCGCCCACAGCGGCAGCAACGTGATCGTGCTGCACGATGGCGGCGGCGATCGCAGCGAAACCCTGCGCGCCTTGCCGATGCTGATCGCGCGGCTGCGTGCCGAAGGCTACAGCTTTGCCACGCTCAGCGATCTGCTGCAAAGCGACCGGCGCCAGACCATGCCGGATGCCACTTCGCAGGTCGCCACCTTCGACATCCTGACCTTCGACGCCCTGTCGACGACCGGCGCGCTGGCCGGAAGCGCCTTTGTGGTGATCGTCATCGTCGGCGCGATCCGTTATCTGGTTTTCCTGACGCTGGCGCTGTCGCGCCGCACGCCGGAACGTCATGTCGAACGCAGCCGCTTTCAGGTTGCGGTTCTGATCCCGGCCTATAACGAGGCCAAGGTCATCGTGCCGACCGTACGGGCGGCACTTCGCTCCACCTGGCGCGACCTGCAGGTGATCGTCATCGACGACGGATCGACCGACGGCACGTTCGAAACCGTGCGCGACGCCTTTGGCGACGAACCGCGCCTGCGTCTGATCCGCCGCCCGAACGGTGGCAAATGGCAGGCGCTGGCCACCGGCTATGCCCGGATGAAGGCAGAGATCGCCGTGGCGATCGACGCCGACACGATCATAGCGCCCGATGCGGTCCGCAAACTGGTGCGCCATTTCGAAGACCCCGGTGTCGGTGCCGTGGCAGGGCTGGTGCGCGTCGGAAATCGCAATCGCCTGCTGACCGGATTTCAGGCGCTGGAATATGTCACCGCCCAGAATATCGAACGCCGCGCCGCCGAATGCTGGAACGGCATTCTGGTGGTACCCGGCGCAATCGGCGCCTGGCGCGCCGATGCGGTGCGCCGCGCCGGGCTCTACAGCGGCGAAACCCTGGCCGAAGATGCCGATCTGACGGTCGCGCTTCTGCGTGACGGCTGGCGCGTGGCCTTCGAGCCGAACGCCATTGCCCGCACCGAAGCCCCCGACAGCCTGCGCATCTTCATGCGGCAGCGCTTGCGCTGGAGCCTGGGGATGATGCAGATCGCCTTCAAGCATCGTGGCGCTTACCGCGAAGGCCATCGCGTGGGCTGGCTGTCGTTGAGCGACCTGTGGTTCTTCGGGGTCCTGGCCGGGCTCCTGGCGCCATTGGCCGACATCGCGCTTGTCACCGCAATGGCCGCCAAGATCGCCGACGCCATCCACGGTCACCCGATGATCGCGCCGGAAACCACGACGGCGATGATCCTGGCCTGGCTGATCCTGCCCCTGATCGACGCCGCCGGTGCTTTTGCCGCGATGCGGCTGGACCGGCGCGAAAACCTGCGGCTTCTGGCACTGTTGCCGCTATACCGGCTGCTGTACCGCCCGCTTCTTTACATCACCACATGGCGCGCGGCGCTGCGTGCGCTGAATGGGCAATTGGCCGGCTGGGGCAAACAGGCTCGGCGCGGCACGGTCTTTGCCAACGAGGCACGCGGCCTCGGCCGGCGCGCCCGCGCCATCGGCAAGCGGTTGACATCCTGAAGCGACGGAGGCGGTTCAATACAACCGGCAACCCGAACCGGCGATTTCGCCATGCTCGGTCGGATAGCCGCGCCGCGGGTTCACGATAACCGGCTGAAGCGAGGTGATCCGCTCTGCGCAGGCGGTGGTTTCACGGGCAGAAACCCGTGCGCCGCCCACATAGATGTCCAGCCAGGGATGGCCGCGATGCCCGGTATGGCAGGGCCCGTCCTGCGGCCGGTGCCCGTTGCCGCACACATCCTCGACAATCGCGTATTTGCGCAACCGCGCGAAATAAAACCGTGTGCCCGCCGGGTAATCGAGGGTCTGGCGCCCGCCTTCGATCACATGACCAACCGCCAGGGTGATCGGGTCGTCATAGCTGCCGACACCGCCGGCCTGGCGGTGCAGGACCGGCTTGGCGATGGCCGCCGATCCCGGTGGCGTATTGTCCCAAAACCCGTACCCGGTGACATAGGCGGTAAAGGCGCGTTCGGCACGCGATGAGGCATTGCTGGAGGAAATCCGCAGTTCCGGCCGCAGCATCGCGGCATCGGCCTTGCCCACCTCTGCGCGCTGTTCGACACAGCCGGCCAGAAGCAGGGCCAATCCGCCAAAAGCGGCAAGTTGCTGTTTCAAAATCGTATGCACTGTCCGACCTCTCGTTGTGATCCGGTCTTGGGCGTGCAGACGCCCTTACTGAAAAGCAGAACCGACTTAGGCGGCAACCCGGCGGAATTTCCGTGGCAATTCCGTGGCCGAACCCAACGGGGTTAACAGCCTCTCCGCCAGCATGGGCCCACGACGGACCCGAGCCTTCGCCCTTGGGGGCACAGAAAGCCTGACTATAGCAGAAAAACGCTGCCAGTGCGGGGTTGATTTGCCATATCGCGCGAAAGTGTCGGCGAAACTTCGCTGCCGGCGGCGTCCGCGAACATCCGGCAGGGTCGCGGCGCGGCCATGCCCCGCCTGTCGCCAGCCCTTTGCGCTTGACTTCGCCCGCGCCAGAGGCCAAGGCCCCCATCTGGCAAGCGGATGGAATGACGATGGCGGGATTTGAAGACCTGGGGCTGAACGCAAAGCTCCTGACGCAGCTTGGCCCAGCCGGTCTGACCACGCCGACGCCGATCCAGGCGCGCGCCATCCCGCATGTCATGGCCGGGCGCGACGTGATGGGGCTGGCCCAGACCGGCACCGGCAAGACGGCGGCCTTCGGTCTGCCACTTCTGCACCGGCTTCTGACCATCGGCCATCCGCCTCCGCCGCGCCGGGTGCGCAGCCTGATCCTGGCGCCGACCCGTGAACTGGCCAACCAGATCGCCGAGAACCTGACCCGCTTTACCCGCGGCACCGCGGTGCGCGTGCTGGTCGTGGTCGGTGGCGCCTCGATCAACGTGCAGACCAAGAACCTCGCGCGCGGGGCCAATGTTCTGGTCGCCACGCCCGGCCGGCTGATCGACCTTCTCGAACGCGGCGCCGTCGATCTGGAACAGACCGCCTATCTGGTGCTCGACGAAGCCGACCAGATGCTGGACCTCGGCTTCATCCACTATCTGCGCCGGCTGGCACGCCTGATCCCGGCCAAACGGCAGACCCTGTTGTTTTCCGCCACGATGCCGAAACAGATCGCCGAACTGGCCGGCAGCTACCTGCGCGATCCCGTGCGGGTCGAGGTGGCACCGCCGGGCCAGATCGCCGAACGGATCGACCAGGCGTTGCACTTCGTCAGCCAGGGCGACAAGGCGCGGCTTCTTGAACAGTATCTGCAAGGCCATCCCGGCGAGGCGGCGCTGGTCTTCATGCGCACCAAGCACACGGCCGAAAAACTGAAGAAGCTTCTGCAAAGCTGGGGGATCGAGGCCGGTTCGATCCACGGCAACAAGAGCCAGAACCAGCGCGACGCGACGCTGAAGGCGTTCCGCGCCGGCGAACTGGCGGTTCTGGTTGCCACCGATGTGGCCGCGCGCGGGCTGGATATTCCGCTGGTCCGCCACGTCTACAACTACGACCTGCCCAATGTGCCGGAAAACTACGTGCACCGCATCGGGCGTACCGCGCGGGCCGGCGCCCATGGCCGCGCCATCGCCTTTTGTGCGCCGGGCGAGGTACCGGATCTGGAGGCGATCGAGGCGCGGCTGGACGAGCCGCTGAGCGTGATCGGCGGCGAACGCCCGAATGCCGCACTGGTGGCTGCCGCGCCGCGACCGGGGCGCAAGCCGTCGGCACCGCGCCCGGCTCGAAACGCCCCGAAGAAACCTGCGGCAGGCCCATCGGGCGACAAGCCGCGCAAGCCGAAATCTCCGCGCCCGCCGCGCCCGTCCGGTGCGCCGGACCATCCCGCCCGCGGTGACAGTGCGGCGCATCGCGGCCCGAAACCCGCACGCGGTGGCAGGCCCGGCGGCCCGAAACGCCCCTCGCGACGGCCGAAGCCGAAGGGTGGACCGGTCAGGTAACCTCGTCTTCGAGGTTCAGCTTCATGTCCAGAAGCACCTGCTGCAGGGCCAGCGTTTCGCGCAACAGCCGCTTGGCCTCGTTGACCGAGATCACCCCGTCGCCGATGGCCTGATTGTATTCGGCCATCAGGACCGCAAAGCGCTGCGACAGCGCGACGACATCGGAATTGACCCCATGGCTCGCCGCGTTGCGCCGCGCCGCGTCATAAGACAGCGTGATGCCCCGCAGATCCGACAGCGCCGCCGTGACATGGGGAAACCGTGCCGATGCCTCGAGGCTCGCCACGACATCGATCGGCATGAAACGGTCTGCATGCTCTTCGGCATCCGAATAGTAACGGCCGAGCGTCGCTTTCGATTTACCGGTCAATTCGCAGGCGGTTTCAAGCCCGACATCCTTGACCAGGGCCTCGCTGTGCTTCTTGAGATAGGATTCGACCGACATCGTTACTCCGTTCCACCTTCGGTTTTGGGGAAAACACCCCGGTTTTTCCCATTAATCGGATGGCAGGCTTTTGTCATTTACAAAACTGTCCCGGGCGACCGGGATGGTACGAGTAACGGTATTCGCCCGGATATCGTGGGTTTGCGGTCCGTCTGGCGGCGTCGGTTCGGGCCCGGCAATCGGAGGACTCTGCGTCAGGCGGGCCTGCCCCGCGGCCCCGGGGCGACCGCGGGCCAAAGCCACCACAAGGGGCCCCGCTCTGGCAAGGCTTGCGCCCGGGCGGGGTCCCGATTACCAGCGGGACATGGCCAAGCTCTATTTCCACTATTCCACGATGAATGCCGGCAAGTCGACGATCCTCTTGCAGGCCGCCTATAACTACAACGAACGCGGGATGCAGACCTACCTCTTGACCGCGCGGCTTGACGACCGGGCCGGTCAGGGCCGCATCGCCTCGCGCATCGGGATCGGCGCCGATGCCGATGTCTTCACCGCCTCCGACGACCTTCAGGCGATGATCGCGGCGCGGCTGGCACGCGGGCCGGTGGCCTGCATCTTCATCGACGAGGCGCAGTTTTTGACCCATGACCAGGTCTGGCAACTGGCGCGCACCGTGGACGACATGGGCGTTCCGGTCATGTGCTACGGCCTGCGCGTCGATTTCCGGGGCGCGCTGTTTCCCGGTTCCGCCGCGCTTCTGGCACTGGCCGATGAAATGCGCGAGGTGCGCACCATCTGCCACTGCGGCAAGAAGGCGACGATGGTGGTGCGCAAGGGCGCCGATGGCCGCGCGCTGCGCGAGGGCGCTCAGGTGCAGGTTGGCGGCAACGAAACCTATGTGTCGCTTTGCCGACGGCATTGGCGCGAAGCAGTCGGCGACGAGGCCTAGCGCCTCACCCGACCGGATTGGGCAGCGGCCGGTCGTCGAAGAACGCCACCAGATTGTCCACCGCCATCAGCCCCATCGCTTCGCGCACCTCCAGCGCGGCGGTCCCGAGATGCGGCAGCAGCACGGCGTTTTCGCAGGCCCGCAGCGCTTCGGGCACGTCGGGTTCACGTTCAAAGACATCCAGACCGGCCGCGGCGATCCGCCCGGCCTGCAAGACCGCGATCAACGCCGCCTCATCCACCACATCGCCGCGCGAAATGTTGACCAGAACGCCATGCGGCGCCATCGCCGCCAGAGCCTCGGCCCCGATCAGGTGGCGCGTTGCCGGCCCGCCCGGCGTGGCGATCACGACGAAATCGGCGGCCATGGCCTCGGCCAGCGTGGCCACCTGAACCGCCGGCACCCCCGGATCGGCAACAGGCGAGCGGTTGAAGAATCGGACCGGCATGGCAAAGCCGTGGTGGCAACGCCGGGCGATCGCCCGTCCGATCCGGCCCATGCCGACAACACCCAGCGACTTGCCCGTCACATGACGGCCGAGCATCTGCGTCGGGTGCCAGCCACGCCATTGCCCGGACCGCACCAACCGTTCGCCTTCGCCGGCGCGGCGCGCCGCCATCAGAAGCAGCGTCAGGGCGATATCGGCCGTGGCATCGGTCACCGCGCCCGGCGTGTTGGTGACAGCAAGGCCAGCCGCCCGCGCCGCGGCTACGTCGATATGGTTGGTGCCCACCCCGAAATTTGCAAGAATCCGGCAACGCATCAGCCCGGCTGCCGCAAAGGTTTCGGCATCATAAGGATCGCCCAGGGTTGGCAGGACCGCATCAAACTCGCGCAAGGCCGCAATCGCCTCGGCGCGGGTCATCGGCCGTGTATCGTCGCGCAACGTCACCGCAAACCGCGCGCCGGCAGCCTCCAGCACCGCATCGGGCAGGCGGCGCGTGATCAGAACCTTCGCTGTCAATAAAGCCGCCCCCCCAAAGGCACATCATGGCCCGGTCCGATCAGCACGACCTCGCCGTCGTCGTCGGGAACCCCCAGAACCAGCACCTCGGACATGACCGGGCCAATCTGGCGCGGCGGGAAATTCACCACCGCAAGCACCTGTCGGCCAACCAGCGCCTCGGGCGTGTAGTGCCGGGTGATCTGCGCCGAGGATTTGCGTTCGCCCAGTTCCGGGCCGAAATCGACCCACAGCCGCAACGCCGGCTTGCGCGCCTCGGGAAAGGGTTCGGCCCGGGTGATCCGGCCCACGCGGATATCCACCTTCAGGAAATCGTCGAAGCCTATGGTCATTGGCCCAGTTCCCGTCCCCGTTCCGCCGCCGCGTGCACCGCGCGGCGCAACAGCGGTGGAAATCCCGCCTTTTCATCCATCAGCACGGCCAACGCCGCCGCCGTGGTGCCGCCGGGCGAGGTGACATTGACGCGCAGTTCGCCGGGGCTTTCCACCGCCCGACGCGCCAGTTCGCCCGCGCCTGCGATCGTGGCCTTGGCCAGCTTCATCGCCAGATCGCTCGGCAGGCCCTCCGCCTCGCCGGCGGCGGCCAGCGTTTCGATCAGGTGAAACACATAGGCCGGCCCCGAACCCGACACGGCGGTCACCGCGTCCATCTGGTGCTCGCCTTCCAACCGAACGGTGTCGCCCACAGCCGACAAGAGCGTTTCGGCCTGCACCATCTGCGCCTCGCTGGCCCGGGCGTTGCCGACAAGCGCGGCAATCCCGCGCCCGACTGCCGCCGGCGTGTTGGGCATGGCACGGACGATCGGCGTCGCGTCACCAAGCACCGCCTCATAGGCCGCGATCCGGGTGCCCGCCGCCACCGTCAGAAACAGGGTCTTGCCGCCGCCCAGTGCCGCAAGGGCCGGCAGCGCCTCGGCCATCATCTGCGGCTTGACCGCGATCAGCACAACGGCCGGGTCCGGCGGCAGGCCGGCATTCAGGTGCAGCCCGCCCGCCTCCTGCGCGGAAAGCCAGGCCGACGGCTTCGGGTCCAGAACCCAGACGGCAGCCGGCGCAAGACCCGCCGCCAGCCAGCCCTGCAACATCGCCGATCCCATCTTGCCGCAGCCCAGCAACACCAGGCCGCGCGCCGCGATCGCATCATAGCTCATGCATTCCCCCTTTCGAACCGGGGGCAGGTTAGGCGCGCCCGTAGGCCTCGGCAATGGCGACCTTCATCGCCTCTTCCGGGCTCTGGTCGGTCCAGGCGGCCAGCTGCAGCGCCGGATAGAAGCGTTCAGCCGCCAGCACCGCGGTGCCGATCATCCTGTCCACCTGCTCCGGCCCCGCAGACTGGCCACCGGCCAGAACCAGCCAGTAGCGATAGACCATCAGCCGCTGGTCGTGCCAATAGGTGAACCCGCCGGACCAGCAAGGTCGTTGATCCGATTGAGCGTGTCATAAACTTTCGGCAGGCTGGCCTCCGGCGGCTCCATCTCGAAAGTGCAGATCAGCCGCAGCGTCTCGTCATGGCCCGACCACGCCAGCGTCAGCGAATAGGTCCGCCATTGCCCCTCGACCGCCATCGCGATCTGGTCATCGCCAACCCGGTCGAATTCCCATTCGTTGTGTTCGGCCAGGTGTTCGACCACATCGATCGGATGCAGGTCGTCGCCTATCAGGAAGGATTCCGCCAGTGCCATCGGCCATGCCCCATCGTTTCTTAGCCTGTTAGCGGCGGTGTTCCACTAAAGACTGCGGGGGCCGACTAATTGCGGCGCAAAGCCAGTTCCCCCTTACTAGATATGGTGTGCCGAAAGCCCGGCGCTGTAAAGCGCTTTTTCCCCCGCCGCCCGGGGTTTTCCACGGAAATCGCGCCGCATCGCGGCATGCTGGGGACAAGTGCTCACGCCGCGGCGCGAGACCTGTCCTCAATTCATCTTGAATTCATCTTGGACGAAATACTCATGAGCGGGCCGAGCCCCGGCAAGGTAGCCGGAAGGGCGATCAGCCCCTGCTCGCCGCTTCCAGCGCGGCGATACGGGCCTTCAACGCCTCGTTTTCCTCGCGCGCCTTTTGCGCCATGGCGCGAACCGCGTCAAATTCCTCGCGGGTCACGAAATCGCGGTCGGCGAGCCAGCGGTCGATCAGACCCTTCATCGCGTTTTCCGCCTCGCTCCGCGCGCCCTGGGCCACGCCCATGGCGTTGGTCATCAGTTGCGACATGTCGTCGAGGAAACGGTTGCGGCTCTGCATCGCGGGCTCCTTCATTCTGGCCCCTATATGAGCGCCTGCCCCGGCCTTGGCAAGCACGCGGTTGACTTCGCCCGCGCACCGCCACAGGTAAGGGTCAACGAGGACCGCATGAACGCCTATATCCCCTTCCCCGATATCGGGCCCGAGATCTTCAGCATCGACATCGGCGGTTTCCATCTGGCGCTGCGCTGGTACGCGCTGGCCTATATTGCGGGCCTGCTTATAGGCTGGCGCATCGTCGTGATGCTGATGCGCAGGCCACGCCTCTGGCCGGCGGCCACCGCGCCCATGACCCCGGCCCGGGTCGAGGAACTGCTGACCTGGGTGATCCTTGGCGTCGTGCTGGGCGGCCGGCTGGGCTACACGCTCTACCAGCCCGGCAGCTTCTTCGAAGACCCGCTGAGGCTCGTGCGTCTATGGGAAGGCGGCATGTCCTTCCACGGCGGATTCCTGGGTGTGGTCGTCGCCGCGGCGTTGTTCTTTCGCCGCCATGCCATTCCGGTCCTCTCCGCCGCCGACGCTCTGGCCGTGGCCACGCCGCCGGGGCTGTTTCTGGGCCGTATCGCCAATTTCATCAATGCCGAGCTTTGGGGCCGGCCGACCGACCTGCCCTGGGCCGTGGCCTTTCCCGGCCCCGCCGCGCAGGATTGCCCCGGCATCGCCGGCATCTGCGCGCGTCACCCTTCGCAACTATACGAGGCCGGGCTCGAGGGGCTGTTGCTTGGCTCACTCCTTCTTCTGCTGGCGCTGCGCGGCGACTGGCTGAAATACCCCGGACGGCTCACCGGGCTGTTCTTTGCCGGCTATGGCGCCGCGCGCGTCTTTGTGGAGCTTTTCCGGCAGGCCGATGCGCAGTTCATCACCCCCGATAATCCGATGGGTTACGTGCTCCGCCTCGGCGAGGCAGGGCTGTCGATGGGGCAGCTTCTGTCTTTGCCGATGATCGCGGTCGGGCTCTGGCTCCTGTGGCGCGCACGGCCCGCCCGGTGACAGCGCTGGCCGCGATCCTGGCGCGGCGGATCGCCGCCATGGGGCCGATGACCCTGGCCGACTACATGGCGGAATGCCTGCTGAACCCCGATCACGGCTATTACGCCACGCGCGACCCCTTCGGCGCGGCCGGCGATTTCACGACCGCGCCGGAAATCAGCCAGATGTTCGGCGAGCTTCTGGGCCTCTGGCTGGCGCAATGCTGGCTGGATCAGGGCGCGCCTCGACAGTTCGTTCTGGCAGAGATCGGGCCCGGCCGCGGTACGCTGATGGCCGATATCCTGCGCGCCACCGCCCGCCTGCCGGGATTTTCCGATGCCGCACGCCCGCATCTGGTCGAGGCCTCCGCGCATCTGCGCGCGGTGCAGCGCCAGACCCTGGGCGACCGCCCTGTCGTCTGGCATGACCGGATAGAGGCACTTCCGCAGGCGCCGCTTTTCCTCGTCGCCAACGAATTCTTCGACGCCTTGCCGATCCGCCAGTTTCAGCGTGCGCAACGGGGCTGGCGCGAACGGGTCGTGGCGCTTGACGGAAACGGTGCATTGACGCTGGCGCTGGCACCGGCCACAGGCTTTGCCGCGCTGGATCACCGGCTGGCCGACACCGTGCCCGGCGACATCGTCGAGACCTGCGCCGCGGCCCTGCCCATCGTCGCCGAAATCGGTACCCGCATTGCCCGTCATGGTGGCGCGGCACTGATTGTGGATTATGGCGGCTGGCGTTCGCGCGGGGACACGTTTCAGGCGCTGGCCGCGCACCGCCCCGTCGACCCGCTGGCGGCGCCGGGACAGGCGGATCTGACCGCCCATGTCGATTTCGAGGCGCTGGCCCGCGCCGCAGACCCGGCCCGGGTCAGCCCGCTGGTTACCCAGGGCGCGCTGCTGGAACGGCTTGGCATCGGAACGCGTGCCGAAGCGCTCGCACAGAACCTGACGGGCGAGGTGCTGGCCTCGCACCGCGCCGCATATCGCCGCTTGACCCATCCGCAGGAAATGGGAAACCTGTTCAAGGCAATGGCCCTGACCCAAGCGACGGCGCCCTTGCCACCGGGGTTTGCGCCATGACGCTGGAAATTCTGACCTCCGACAACCTCGCCCCCTTGCGGCACGGCTTCTTCACGCGTCGTGGCGGTGCATCGTCTGGCATCTTTCAGGGGCTGAACTGTGGTCAGGGTTCGTCCGACCAGTCCGAAGCGGTGGCCATCAACCGCGCGCGGGTGGCCGAGGCGATGGGGCTGGAGCCCGACCGGTTGGCCACCGTTCATCAGGTTCATTCCGCCGATGTCGTCCGGCTTGATGGGCCCAGCGAGGCCCGCCACCGCGCCGACGCCATGGTGACCGCGACGCCGGGGCTGGCGCTGGCGATCCTTACCGCCGATTGCCAGCCGGTGCTGTTCGCCGATCACGCCGCCGGGGTCATCGGCGCCGCCCATGCCGGCTGGCGCGGCGCGCTTTCGGGCGTGCTCGAGGCGACGCTGGACGCCATGGAGGCATTGGGCGCGCGGCGCGAGGATACCGTGGCCACCATCGGCCCGACCATCAGCCAGCGCGCCTATGAAGTAGGCCCCGAGTTTGTCGACAGCTTTCTGGGCGACGACCCGGAGCTGTCGCGGTTTTTCGCCGGGGGCATTGGTGACCGCATGCTTTTTGACTTGCCGGCCTTCGGCCTGCATCGGCTGCGCGAGGCCGGCATCGGTTCGGCCGAATGGATCCGGCATTGCACCTATTCGGACCCCGACCGCTTTTATTCCTATCGTCGGTCCTGCCACGCCGGAGAGGCCGATTACGGCCGCCTGATTTCGGTCATCCGCCTTTAGCCGGCGTAACGGGGCGATCGCGAAACAAAGCCGAAGCACCCCGCGCCTTTGTCGGCCCACCGCGCGCCAATCCGCCGCCATTGCCGCATGCCCTTGCCACAATTGGCATGGGCCTGCCCCAAAAAGACCACGATTCCCGCCATCTGGCGCCGCAATCCACACCGAGATTCACAGTCATACGCAATCGACCGGCCGTATGAGGCACCGGCCGTAACGACAAGGACGACGAGCATGACCAAAGAACGCCGCTGGATGAAGTCAGTTCTGGCCGAAGCCAGCAAGCCCCAGGTGTCCCTTCCCTGGCAGCGTGGCGCGCGTCGCCGTCCCGTTTCCCTCACCCCTGTCCCAACCCCGGTCCTGAAACGCGCCGTCGGCGCGCGCTGACCGTATTGCGCAGAACCATCGAACAGTCGGCCGGGGTTCGCCCCGGCCGTTTCGATTCGGGCGCCCCGATCTGCGCCGAATCGCGCCCGGTCCGAAATGTGGCGCGAATGTGGCAGGATAACTCCCGGTTGCGGAAACAATGCCCACACCCTCCCGGCGATTGAAGTTCTCTTCGGGCAAATGTTCAGAAAATTTTGACAAGTAAGGCAGAATTGCGGCAAGCCTGTGTTCAGAAATAGCGCTCTGCGTTGTCCGGTGGGGGCCGGTGCAGACGAAAAACCTGGAAGGTTGGTCGTATGAACACTCCCCTGCCGGCGGCTGCTCGCGCCGTCTCGAAGACTTCTGTCTCGTCCTCTCTGACCATTGCCAAGGCTCCCGGTTCGGCCCCGCGCCGCGCCATGCCGCTGATGCGCAACTACACCGTTCAGGTTCTGCGTGCCGACGGCACCATCGACGATTTTACCCGCATCGCCCCGGCCCAGCCGATCTTTGAAGAGGCGTTTTCGGCGGTTGCCCGCGGCACGCTGATCGCCACGCCCGAAGGCCAGGTCGCGATCGAGGACCTGCGCCCCGGCATGAAGGTCATCACGCTGGAAAACGGCGTGGAAACCCTGCCCTGGATCGGCTCGATCGCCCGTTACCCGATCCCCGCCCATGACAACCGCCCCGACCTCGTGCCGCTGACCCGCGTCACGGCCGAGGCACTGGGCTATGCCCGCCCGGCCGCCGACCTGATGGTTGGCCCCGGTGCGCGGATGCTGATGCGCAACCTGCGCGGCGACGGCATGGCCGGCGACCGCAAGGTCTTTGGCCAGGTGCGTGCGCTGGAAGACGGCTTTGGCGTATTCCGCGTCACCCCGGCCTCGGCCGTCACGCTATATCATCTGGCCTTCAAGGGTCAGCGCACGATCATCGCCAATGGTGTCGAGCTGGAAAGCTATCACCCCGGCGCCGCGGCCAAGACCTTTGCCCAACCGAACGTGCTGCCGCTTTTCAAGTCGCTCTTCCCGCATGTCGACGGGCTGGCCGATTTCGGTCCGCAAACCCATCAGCGCCTTTCGGCCATGGATGCCGAAAACCTGATGGCCGTCTGATCCAGGATTTTCGTGACGAGTACCCGTAACCCGTAACCGTCTGTCCCAGTAACCCGTACCAGTCTTTCAGTACCCGTGTCGTTTCATACCAGTTCTTAACACCCGTTTGTTAGCAAGTGCCTCGGGCGTAATTCATCACTGTCGTCCCAATGTCGTGTAACCAGTAGGCTGGTCTGAGAAATCAGGCCAGCCTGTTTACACGTTCCTCCAGAATGTCGAAGGGAACGCCAGGATCGTCCTTGGCACAACGGATGACAAGCGAAGTCTTCACATTCGCCACATTCTCGGCCGAGGTCAGCTGTTCGGTCAGAAAGCTCTGGAATGTCGAAAGATCCGGCGCGGCGCATTTCAGGATGAAGTCGATCTCGCCATTCAGCATGTGACACTCGCGCACCAGCGGCCAGGCCCGGCAGCGTGCCTCGAAGGCCGAAAGGTCGGCCTCTGCCTGGCTGTGCAGCCGTACCATGGCGAAGACCTGCACCTCGAAGCCAAGCTCGCGCGCGTTGATATCGGCGTGATAGCCCCGGATATAACCCGCCTCTTCCAGCGTGCGGACCCGGCGCAGGCAGGGCGGCGCGGAAATGCCCACGCGCTTGGCCAGTTCGACGTTGGTCATGCGACCATCGGCCTGCAACTCCGCCAGGATTTTCCGGTCGATAGAGTCGAGTTTGGTTCCGGACATGGTCGCTCCGCTGGTTTTTCGGGAACTTAGTTTCCCGCACCGGAATGCGCAATAATATTTCACGGTCTTGAAATTCCGCGAAACCGGCCTGTGCCAAATCGCCCCGCAGGCAACCTATGGCAAAGGGCTCCTGTGACCGCTGTCGGGGGGTTTCCCTTGCCGCGCACCAGCCCTATACCGGGTGGGCATCAATGGGGGAACACATGGCCGAGACACGTCACACCCGCGTTCTGATCATTGGCTCCGGCCCCGCCGGCTATACCGCGGCGGTCTATGCCAGCCGGGCCATGCTGAACCCGATTCTTGTGCAGGGCATCCAGCCCGGCGGGCAGCTGACCATCACGACCGAGGTGGAAAACTGGCCCGGCGATACAGAGGTTCAGGGCCCCGACCTGATGGTGCGGATGGAGGCCCATGCCAAGGCGATGGGCGCCGAAGTGATCGGCGATCACATCAGCGCGCTCGACCTGTCGGCGCGCCCCTTCACGGCAAAGGGCGACAGCGGCACAACCTATACTGCTGATGCTGTCATCCTCGCCACCGGGGCGCAGGCCAAATGGCTGGGTCTGCCGAGCGAGGAGAAGTTCAAGGGCTTCGGCGTCTCGGCCTGCGCCACCTGTGACGGGTTCTTCTATCGCGGCAAGGAAGTCGTGGTGATCGGCGGCGGCAACACGGCGGTGGAAGAGGCGCTGTTTCTGACCAATTTCGCCTCAAAGGTCACGCTGGTGCATCGCCGGGATGAATTGCGTGCCGAAAAGATCCTGCAGGATCGTCTCTTCAAGAACCCGAAGATCGAAACGCTGTGGTTCCACACGGTCGAAGAGATCCTTGGCGACGAAACGCCGCTGGGCGTGACGGGCGTGCGGGTCAAGCATGTTCAAACCGACGAAACCAGGTCGTGCCCTGCGCCGGTTTCTTTGTGGCCATCGGCCATGCGCCTGCATCGGAACTGGTGGCCGATCAGCTGGAACTGCACCACGGCAAATACGTGAAGGTGAACCCCGGCTCGACCGCAACCTCGGTTCCCGGCGTCTTCGCCGCGGGCGATCTGACCGACCACGTCTACCGTCAGGCGGTCACCTCGGCCGGAATGGGCTGCATGGCCGCGCTCGACGCCGAACGCTGGCTGGCCGAACAGGACTGACGCGGACGCGGCACGGCACGCCCGGCCCGTCGCGGCCTTGTTGCCCCTTCGCAACGCCTTCGAAAATCCGGCCTGCCGGCACGAATTCGCTTTCCTTTCGCAGCGCGCTGTGAAATGCGTTCATCACTGAACACACTTTGACCCGCCGCATTTCCGTGCCGACCGAACCCGCCCACACCCCGGATGACGACCAGCTTTTCCGCCTGCTGCGCCAGCTTGACCGCGCGCCGGACGCGGCACAGCGCGCCACGGCCGAGGCGCTGGGCGTCAGCCTCGGCGCGCTCAACGCCCATCTGCGCGCCGCGGCCGACGCCGGCTACATCCGCGTCGCCGAACGCAAGGGCCCCGACCGGCGCCAGCGCTTCACCTATGAGCTGACCACGAAGGGCGCCGCCGCCAAGGCCCGCCTGACCGACCGGTTCCTCGCCCGCAAACTCGCCGAATACGACGCGCTTCACGCCGAACTGACCGGCACGGAGAGCGGCCTTCTCCATCTCAAGAAAAGGACCCCCTGATGCTTTCCAACCTCGCCCCGATCCCGGAGCTCTACGTTTCCTACGACAGCGCCCAGAAGCTCAAGCACGAGGCGGCCAGCCTGCCCTCCTGGGATCTGACCCAACGCCAGGTCTGCGATCTGGAACTGCTGATGAATGGCGGCTTTTACCCCTTGAAGGGCTTCATGACCGAAGCCGACTACAACGGCGTGGTCGAAGACATGCGGCTTTCCGACGGCTCTCTCTGGCCGATCCCGGTCACGCTGGACGTGTCGGAGGCTTTCGCCGACAGCGTCGAGCCCGGTCAGGACATTGCGCTGCGCGACGCCGAAGGCGTGATCCTGGCGATCCTTTCGGTCACCGACAAATGGCTGCCGAACAAGGCCAATGAGGCCGAAAAGGTCTTTGGCGCAGACGATCTGGCCCATCCGGCCGTGAATTACCTGCACCACAGCGCCGGCACTGTCTATCTGGGCGGGCCGATAACCGGCATCCAGCAGCCGGTGCATTACGATTTCAGGCACGGCGCGACACGCCGAACGAACTGCGCGCCTATTTCCGAAAGCTTGGCTGGCGCAAGGTCGTGGCCTTTCAAACCCGCAACCCGTTGCACCGGGCGCATCAGGAACTGACCTTTCGCGCCGCGCGTGAGGCACAGGCGAACCTTCTGATCCACCCGGTCGTCGGCATGACCAAGCCGGGCGATGTCGACCACTTCACCCGCGTGCGCTGCTATGAGGCGGTGCTGGACAAATACCCCGCCTCGACCACCACGATGAGCCTTCTGAACCTCGCCATGCGCATGGCCGGCCCGCGCGAGGCCGTCTGGCACGGCATCATCCGCCGCAACCACGGCTGCACCCACATGATCGTCGGCCGCGACCATGCCGGCCCCGGCAAGAACAGCCAGGGCGAGGATTTCTATGGCCCCTATGACGCGCAGGATCTGTTTGCCCGCCATCAGGAGGAAATCGGCATCCAGATGGTCGATTTCAAACAGATGGTCTATGTGCAGGAGCGCGCCCAGTACGAACCCGCCGACGAGGTCGGCGAAGGCGCGACGGTCCTGAACATCTCGGGCACCGAATTGCGCCGCCGCCTGCGCGAGGGCTGGACATTCCCGAATGGTTTTCCTTCCCCGAAGTCGTCGAGGAATTGCGCCGCACCTCGCCGGAACGGTCCAAACAGGGCTTCACCGTGTTCTTCACCGGCCTTTCCGGTTCGGGCAAATCGACCATCGCCAATGCGCTGATGGTCAAGCTGATGGAAATGGGCGGGCGCCCGACGACTCTGCTGGATGGCGATGTGGTGCGCAAGCATCTGTCGTCGGAACTGGGCTTTTCGAAGGAACACCGCGATATCAACATCCGCCGCATCGGTTATGTCGCCTCCGAGATCACCAAGAACGGCGGCATCGCCATCTGCGCCCCAATCGCGCCCTATACCGCAACCCGCCGGGCTGTCCGTGAAATGGTCGAGGCGTTCGGCGCCTTCGTCGAGGTCCATGTCGCGACGAGCCTGGAGGAGTGCGAACGCCGCGACCGCAAGGGGCTCTACAAGCTGGCGCGCGAGGGCAAGATCAAGGAATTTACCGGCATCTCCGACCCCTACGAAGTGCCGGTCAGTGCTGAACTGGTCGTCGACACCGAAAACGTGGATGTCGACCATTGCGCCCATCAGGTGGTGCTGAAACTGGAAAGCCTCGGCCTCATCAAGGCCTGAGGCACCGCGCCGGCCAAGGCACCAAAGCCCTGCCACCTGCAGGGCTTTTTCATCACCAGAAAGCGAATGGGGGTCGCGAACCACCTTGTCCAGAACGGCGCGCCAGCCCCACCGAAACCCACGCTCGGGATGCCGCCGCCGTTTCCGACCAGCCAGCCGATTGTCCCATCAAATGCCGCCCGCCATCCGCCGCGGCCGGCGGTTCAATGCACGCTGACCGGTGCCATGTCGTTGTCGCGCGCAAGGGCAAAGGCCATCCGGCGGTCACGGACCAGCGCGATGCGTTCGCCATCGGCATCGTGAACGGCATAGATCGTGTGCAACCCGTGTGCCTGGGCGCGGATGTCTTCGGGCAGGTCGGCCACTTCGACCGGGCGCACATAGACGATGGGCCGCGCCGCTTCGGTTTCGAATTCGTACTTGCTGTTCATGGTCTTTCCTACCCCCGCGTGATGGCGATGGTCTGCACCTTCGGTTCGGGGATGTCGCGGCGCAGGTCGACATGCAAAAGTCCGTTCTCCATGATCGCGCCCGAAACCTCGACGCCCTCGGCCAGAACGAAGCTGCGCTGAAACTGGCGCGCAGCGATGCCACGGTGCAGAAACACGCGGCCTTCGCCATCCTCCTCCTGCCGGCCGCGAATGCTGAGCTGGCGGTTTTCCACGGTGATCTGGATATCGTTTTCGCGAAAACCCGCCAGCGCGAGCGTGATGCGAAAGGTGTTCTCGCCCGACTGTTCGATGTTGAACGGCGGATAACCGTCGCTGCCGGTTTTCGCGGTGCGCTCCAGAAGCCGTTCCAGCTGATCGAACCCCACCACGAAGGGATGCGCGCCAAAGGTCAGTTTCGTCATGGCCAGTCCTTCCACTCAAGCGACTTAGCAACGGCCCCCGGATCGGGCGGCCTGCCCTAGATATGGGCAACCCCTCCCTCGGCTGCAAGGCCGCGCGCCGGGCGGTTTTCATTCCCGAAACAGAGGCGGAAAGGTTATAGTTGGTTCGCAAACGGATCGACTCAGGCGCTGCGGATGAATGCCCCCAAGGAATTGAACGGCGAGGAAATGGCCCGCATCAAGCTTGAAGTGCTGCGCCGCGAACACCGCGACATGGACGATGCGATCCACGCGCTGGAACTGTCGGGCCGTGGTGACCAGCTGGCGCTGCGCAGGCTGAAGAAGCAAAAACTCGCGCTCAAGGATCAGATCGCCCGGCTGGAAGACACCCTGACACCGGACATCATCGCCTAGGCCAGCAATACCGCCAAAAAGCCGGCCCCGATCGCCAGGCACAACGGGCCATAGGCGCGCCGGTCTAGCGTGGCGAAGGGTTCGACCGGCAGAAGCCGCCGCCAGGCCGGCAGCCAGGCCGCCAGCCCCCGCACCAGAAACACCGCCGCCGCACCCGCAAGGGCCAGGTCGCGCCGGGTGCTGTCGGACCACCACAGCACCGACGCGGCCGCAAAAAGGGCCACGGCCACCAGCGAACAGGCGACCGCCCCGGGCATCCGGTTCCGGCCCGGTGCCCCGACCACGGCGCGCGCCAGCGCCGCCTCGTCGCGGATCGGCAACCACAGGCCGATGCCCCATGCGACATGCAGCGCCATGAGCAGGGCGAGAACGCCGGTCAGTGAGGCTTGCAGCACCATCATGGTCAAAGCCTATGCCGCGGCGCGGCGCTGTCAATGCCGTACCGCGCCACCGGCGGCCTTGCCCAGCGCTGCGCTGCGGCTATAGTGCGCGCTCCTATCGCGAGGCCGGAGGCGAACGATGAGTGTCAAGGTCGGGATCATCATGGGGTCGCAATCCGACTGGGCGACGATGCGCGAGGCCGCGCAGGTTCTGGACGAACTCGGTGTCGCCTATGAAACGCGCATCGTATCCGCCCATCGCACCCCGGACAGGCTGTGGGACTATGGCAAAACGGCGGTCGAGCGCGGTTTGCAGGTGATCATCGCCGGCGCCGGCGGTGCCGCGCATTTGCCGGGCATGATGGCCTCGAAAACCCGGGTTCCGGTCGTCGGCGTGCCGGTCCAGACCAAGGCGCTGGCCGGGGTCGACAGCCTGTACTCCATCGTCCAGATGCCCAAGGGCTATCCCGTCGCCACCATGGCCATCGGCGCGGCTGGCGCGGCCAACGCCGGATTGATGGCCGCTGGCATTCTGGCGCTGTCGGATGCGGGGCTGGCCAAGCGGCTTGACGACTGGCGCGCCGCGCTCTCCGCCTCGATCCCCGAGGAGCCGCGCGATGACTGAACCACTGGCGCCCGGCGCCACCATTGGCATTCTGGGCGGTGGCCAGCTGGGCCGCATGCTGTCGGTCGCGGCCAGCCGGCTCGGCTTTCGCAGCCATATCTATGAACCCGCCGCCAACCCGCCCGCCGGGCAGGTTGCCGACAGAGTGACGACCGCCGATTATGACGATGATGACGCGCTGGCGGCCTTTGCCGATGCGGTCGATGTCATCACCTACGAGTTCGAGAACATCCCCACGGCGGCGCTTGACCTGCTGGAGGCGCGCCGCCCGATCCGGCCCAACCGACGCGCGCTGGCGGTCAGTCAGGACCGGATCGCGGAAAAGGATTTCCTGACGGGCCTCGGGCTGAGTTGCGCACCCTACCGCGCCGTAAACACCAGGGACGATCTTGATGCCGCGCTGGTCGAGATCGGTATGCCGGCGATCCTCAAGACCACGCGGCTAGGCTATGACGGCAAGGGGCAGGCGCGGATCATGACACCCGCCGAGGGGCCGGCGGCGCTGGCGGCCATGCAGGGCGCCGAGGCTGTTCTGGAAGGGTTTGTCGATTTCGCGCGCGAGGTTTCGGTGATCGTGGCGCGCGGGCTTGACGGCGCCGTATCCTGCTTTGACCCCGGTGAGAACCTGCACCGCTCGGGCATCCTTCACACCACCACCGTTCCGGCTGGGCTGTCGGCCGCGCAGACCACCGACGCGGTGATCCTTGCAGGCCGGATCGTGCGTGCGCTCGACTATGTGGGCGTCATGGGGTTGAACTCTTCGTGACGGCCGACGGGCTGGTGGTGAACGAAATCGCCCCCGGGTGCACAATTCCCGGCCACTGGACACAGAACGGCTGCGCCGTGGACCAGTTCGAACAGCACATCCGCGCGGTGGCGGGCTGGCCGCTGGGCGATGGCAACCGCCATGCCGATGTGGTGATGGAAAACCTGATCGGCGACGATATCGCCCGGCGCACGAACTGGCCCGCGAAGCCGGCACCGCCATTCACCTTTACGGCAAGGCCGAGCGCGGCCGGCCGCAAGATGGGCCACGTCAACCGCGTCATGGCCCGCAAAAGCTAGGAGGCGCGGAACGGTTTCCCGCCCGCGCCCTGCCGTATCGCCCATGGCTGCGCCTATTCGGCCGCGTCCAGGTAATCCTCAAGCGGCGGGCAGGTGCAGACCAGATGCCGGTCGCCATAGACGTTGTCGACGCGGCCCACGGGCGGCCAGTACTTGTCGACCCGGAACGATCCCGGCGGGAAACAGCCCTGTTCGCGGCTATAGGGCCGGTCCCAGTCGCCGATCAGCGCGTTGACCGTATGGGGGCGTGTTTCAGCGGGTTGTTCTCCGCGTCGATCTCGCCCTTCTCGATCGCGGCAATCTCATCCCGGATCGCCAGCATCGCCGTGATGAACCGGTCCAACTCGGCCTTGGTTTCCGATTCGGTCGGTTCCACCATCAGCGTGCCCGCGACCGGCCAGCTCATCGTCGGGGCGTGGAACCCGTTGTCGATCAGACGTTTGGCGATGTCGTCGACGGTGACATGGGCGCTGTCGGCAAAAGGCCGCGTGTCGAGGATGCATTCATGCGCGACCCGGCCCTTGCCACCCTTGAAAGGATGTCATAGGCGCCTTCCAGCCGTTTGGCGATGTAGTTGGCGTTGAGGATCGCCACCTTCGTCGCCTGCGTCAGCCCCTTGCCACCCATGAGCAGGATATAGGCCCAGGAAATCGGCAGGATCGAAGCCGAGCCCCAGGGTGCTGCCGATACCGGTCCTTCCTCGCCGCCCGTCACCGGATGGCCCGGCAGGTGCGGCGCCAGATGCGCCTTGACGCCGATCGGGCCCATGCCGGGACCGCCGCCGCCATGCGGGATGCAGAAGGTCTTGTGCAGGTTCAGGTGGCTGACATCGCCACCCAGATCGCCGGGCCGGACGAGGCCGACCATGGCGTTCATGTTGGCGCCGTCGATATAGACCTGACCGCCGAATTCATGCGTGATGTTGCAGACCTCGCGCACCGTTTCCTCGAAGACGCCATGGGTTGAGGGGTAGGTGATCATGCAGGCCGAAAGGTTGTCGCCCGCCGCTTCCGCCTTGGCGCGGAAATCCTCCAGGTCGATATCGCCGTTCTCGGCCGATTTCACCACGACCACCTTCATCCCCGCCATCTGCGCGGAGGCCGGGTTGGTGCCATGGGCCGAGGTCGGGATCAGGCAGATGTTGCGATGGCTCCCGCCGCGCGCCCGGTGATACGCCTCGATGGTCAGAAGGCCCGCGTATTCGCCCTGCGCGCCGGAATTCGGCTGCAGGCTCATCGCGTCATAGCCGGTGATCTCGCAAAGCTTGGCCGACAGGTCGTCGAACATCTCGCGATAGCCTTCGGTCTGGTCGGCAGGCGCGAAGGGGTGGAGGTTGGAAAACTCCGGCCAGGTGATCGGCATCATCTCGGCCGCGGCATTCAGCTTCATCGTGCAGGAGCCCAGAGGGATCATCGCCCGGTCCAGCGCAAGGTCGCGGTCGGCCAGCCGGCGCATGTAACGCATCATCTCGGTTTCCGCCCGGTTCAGGTGGAAGATCGGATGGGTCAGGTACTCGCTTGTCCGGTGCAGATGGTCCGGCACCCGGTATTCGACCTTCAGTTCCGCGTCCTTCTGGTCGATCCCGAAGGCGCGCCACAGTCGTTCGATGGTCAGCCGGCGGGTGGTTTCGTCGATGGAGATGCCGACCTTCGTGGTGCCGATCTTGCGCAGGTTGAGGCGTTCATCCCGCGCGGCTTTCAGAACCGCGCCCTGCATCGCGCCGACATCGACGGTGATCGTGTCGAAGAAATGCTTGGGTTCCACCGCATAGCCCGCCGCCTCAAGCCCGCGCACCACACGCACGGTCTTGCGGTGAATGCGCTGACCGATGGCACGCAGGCCTTCGGGGCCGTGATAGACCGCGTAGAAGGACGCCATGTTGGCCAGAAGCGCCTGCGCCGTGCAGACGTTCGAGGTGGCCTTTTCGCGGCGGATATGCTGTTCGCGCGTTTGCAGGCTCAGCCGGTACGCCTTGCCGCCCTGCGCGTCGATGGAAACGCCCACGATCCGGCCCGGCATGTTGCGTTTGTGCGCATCCTTGCAGGCCATGTAGGCCGCCGACGGCCCGCCAAAGCCCATCGGCACGCCGAAACGCTGGGTCGACCCCACGGCGATATCGGCGCCCATTGCGCCCGGCTCTTTCAGAAGCGTCAGCGCCATGATGTCGGCAATGACGATGCCCAGCGCGCCCGCTTCATGCAGCTTGGCGATATGGGGGGTGAAATCGGTCAGGTGGCCATAGGTGCCGGGATACTGGAAGATCGCGCCAAAGACCTTGTCGGCCTCGATCTCTTCCGGATTGCCGACGATGATCTCGATGCCGATGGGGGCCGCGCGGACCTTCATCACCTCGATATTCTGCGGATGGCAGTTCTCGTCGATGAAAAAGGCGGTGGCCTTCGACTTCGACGTACGCTGGGCCATGGTCATCGCCTCGGCCGCTGCCGTCGCCTCGTCCAGCAGCGAGGCATTGGCAATTTCGAGCCCCGTCATGTCGCAGACCATGGTCTGGAAGTTCAGAAGCGCCTCCAGCCGGCCCTGGCTGATTTCGGGCTGGTAGGGCGTATAGGCCGTGTACCAGGCCGGGTTTTCCAGAATGTTGCGCTGGATCGCCGGCGGACAGACCGTACCGTAATAGCCCTGCCCGATCATCGAGGTGAAGACCTGGTTCTTCTTCGCCACCTGCCGCATGAACCACAAAAGCTCGCGCTCGGATTGCGGCTTGCCAAAATCCAGCGGCGTTTCCTGCCGAAGCGATTTGGGGATGGTCTGGTCGATCAGTTCGTCAAGATCCTTCACCCCCAGCACCTTGAACATCTCCTCCATCTCGGCCGGTTGAAGGGCCGATATGGCGGCGGTTGGCGAAGTCAGGGCAGATAGTCCGTGGGGGTGAAGGGCATCGCCAAAGCCTCTCAGGCAACCATGTCGTTGTATTCGTCTTCGGTCATGAAATCGTCGAGCACCGACAGATCGTCGACCTTCATCTTGAAGAACCACGCCGCACCGGTGGCATCCTGGTTCACAAGGCCGGGGTTGTCGCTCAACGCCTCGTTCACCGCCACGATTTCACCGTCAAGCGGCGCTGCGATATCCGACGCGGCCTTGACGCTTTCGATCACCACCACCTCGTCGCCTTTGGCGACCTGGGTTTCCGGTTCGGGCAGTTCGACAAAGACGACGTCGCCCAGTTGGGTCGACGCGTGTTCGGTGATGCCGACGACGACCAGGTCGCCCTCGACCCGCAGCCATTCGTGATCTTCGGTGTATTTCATGGTATCCCTCTCAGATTGGGTCGTGATTGTGGTTCAGCGTTTGTAGCCCGAGGCCCGGAACGGCATGGCCACGACCGTGGCGGCCATGCGCTTGCCGCGCACCTCACCGTAAACCGTGCTGCCCTCCGCCGCCAAGGCCGATGGCAGGTACCCCATCGACATCGGGGCCTCGATCGAGGGGCCGAAACCACCCGAGGTGATGGTCCCGATTGCCTCGCCGCCTTCGGCCGCGGCAAAAAGCGGCGTGCCCTCACGCATCGGCGCGCGGCCCTCGGGGCGCAGCCCGACCCGGCGCCGCGAGGCCCCGTTTTGCAATTCGGCCAGAATCCGCGCCGCGCCGGGAAAGCCCCCCTGACGCTCGCCGCCAGGCTTGCGGGCCTTCTGCATCGCCCATTCCAGCGCCGCCTCGACCGGGCTGGTGGTGGTATCGATATCGTGGCCGTAAAGGCAAAGGCCGGCTTCCAGCCGCAGGCTGTCGCGCGCGCCAAGGCCTATGAACTCCACCGCCGGATTGGCCAAGAGAGCTTCGGCCAGTGCCTCGGCCCGGTCTGCCGGCACCGACACTTCGAACCCGTCCTCGCCGGTATAGCCCGACCGCGAAACCCAAAGCGCGGTTCCCGCCCAATCCAGCGTCGTCACATCCATGAACCGCATCGCCGCCGCACCGGGCGCCAGCGCCTCCAGCGCCGCCTCGGCGGCCGGGCCCTGCAGCGCCAGAAGCGCGCGGTCGCCGACCTCGATCACATCGCAGGCATCGGACAGATGGGCGCGCATATGGGCGATATCGGCCGCCTTGCAGGCCGCGTTGACGACGACAAAGACGTGATCGCCCCGGTTGGCGAACATCAGGTCGTCCTCGATCCCGCCGGCATCGTTCGTGAACAGCCCATAGCGCTGCCGGCCCTCCTTCAGGCCCAGCACATCGACGGGCATCAGCGCCTCGAAGGCGCGGGCGGTCGCCTCGTATCCCGCCTTAGGCTTCAGGATCACCTGACCCATGTGGCTGACATCGAAAAGCCCCGCCGCAGTGCGCGTGTGCAGGTGTTCCTTCATAACGCCCAAAGGATATTGCACCGGCATTTCGTAACCGGCGAAGGGCACCATCTTGGCCCCCAGTCGCAGATGCAGATCGTATAGAACCGTACGCTTCAGATCGGCCATGCCGTCCTCCCTCTGTCACGCCGGTCTATGGTGTCCGGCATCGACCTGGGCGGTCAAGACCGCCCGTTCCGATGCCCCCTCTGTCCTTCCGCCTGAGATCGTTATCCCTTCGGCGTCCCCGACCTGATCGGGGCTCTCTCCAGAGTTTCGGTGTCAGAACGGTCCTTGCGCCTGAGAGTTTACCGGGGCGGTTGCTCCTTCGGCACCGGCCGGGGCACGCCCCGCCCGGATTCTCCCGATCCTGACGGCTTCGCTCTAGCCCGGATTGCCGCGCTCTGGCAAGAGGGAAGGCAACGAAGCGACACCCCGGCGACGGCAGGCGACATGCGCGACCCATTTTTCTTCGGCTACGGCTCCTTGGTGAACCGCGCCACGCACGACTACGCGCAGGCCCGGCCAGCGCGGCTCAGGGGTTGGCGGCGGGCCTGGCGCCACACACGGATGCGCAAGCTGGCCTACCTGACCGCCGAACGCGAGGCCGACTCGGAAATCGATGGTCTGGTCGCCGTCGTGCCGGGCGCCGACTGGGCGGCACTCGACCTGCGCGAAGCCGCCTACGAACGCCACTGGATCGCGCCGCAGGACATTCACCACGATGCCGGCCACCCGATCGAGGTGCAGCTCTACGTGGTCGACCCCGTGCATTCCGAACCGCCCAGCGTGCGCCACCCGATCTTGCTGAGCTATATCGATACGGTGGCCCAGGGGTTCCTGCGCGAATTCGGCCCCGAAGGGCTGACCCGGTTCTTTGCAACCACCGCGGGTTGGGACGCGCCGATCCTGGATGACCGCGCCGCGCCCGTCTATCCGCGCGCGCAATCCCTGACGGCCGGCGAAAAGGCCGCGGTTGACGGGCAACTCGCCTTTTGCGGCGCGGCTCTGATCAGGCCGTGATCCGGGGCCGGGCGATCACACGCAGGGCCAGCCAGACCGCCAGAAGGCCAAAGACAATGCCGCCCACTGCCTGCCCCAGAAGCACCCCGACCGCCCCCCAGTGGGACGCCGCCCAGGCCGCCGGCAGGATCGTTCCCAGCGTGTGGCGCCCCCAGTTGATCAACGTCGACTGGCCCTGAGCACCCAGATTGTTGCACGCCGCGTTGGAAATGAAGATCAGCCCGTTGAAGAAAAACAGCAGGCTGAGCGGGCCGCAGAAGAGGAAGATCAGCGTCTTCGTCATGCCCTCGGCGTGGAAAAGCGCCGCAATCGGTTCGCGGGCCAGAAACAGCAGCGCCGATATCGACACGATCACGACGGCGGTAAAGATCACCGCATCAAGAAACGCGCGCCGTACCCGGTCAAGCCGACCGGCACCGAAGTTTTGCCCGATGATCGGCCCGAGCGCGCCGGACAGCGCGAAGATGACGCCGAAGGCAACCGGCGTCAGCCGGCCGGCGATGGTCATGCCGGCCACCGCCTCGGCGCCATAGCCCGCGACCATCCGGGTGACCACGGCCTGACCGACGGGTGTGGCGAGCTGGGTCAGGATCGCGGGACCGGCTATCGCGGTCAAAGGCATGAAATCGGCGCGAAGACCGTCCCGGTAAGGTCGGTCGAAGCCGCCGTGGTGGCGCAGGATCGGCCGGATCGCCATGACCGCGATCATCACGCGCGAGGCGAAGCCGGCCAGCGCGGCGCCGGTCAGCCCCAGATCGGCACCGAAGATCAGGATCGGGTCGAGCACCGCCAGCGCCACCGCGCCCCATACCGTCACCATCATCGCCCGGCGCGCGTCGCCATGCGCGCGCAGGATCGCCGCCCCGACGATGCCGATGATCAGCAGCGGCTGGCCGGGCATCACGAGCCGCAGGAAATGCACCGTCATCGCGTGAATCTCGCCGGTGGCCCCCAGAAGCGAGACGATCGGACCAAGCGCCGCGAACACTGCGGCGAAGAAGACCAGACCGAAGGCCAGCCCGATCACCATGCCGTTCGTGGCGCGCATTCGTGCCAGCGCGAGATCGCCGCGACCGACGGCACGCGCCACCAGCGCCGATACCGCGATCGAAAGCCCGATGCCGAACGCGGTGGTGAAGAAAGGACGGCGCCTGCGTAACCCACCGCGGCGGTCGCCCGCGCGTCACGCAGCCACGAGATGTAGACCATGTTGATCAGGTCGACGAAGAAGATGGCCATCAGCCCGACCGACGAGGTCAGCGCCATCACCGCGACGTGCCGAAAGAGATTGCCCTCGACAAACTTCGCCTGGGTGGCCGCCGCCATGCTCAGGGCTGGTCGGCGCGCGAAAGGATTGCCAACGCCTCGGCATGGATCGCCGGGTTGGCCGCCGCCAGGATCCGCCCGCCGTCATGCGCCGGCCCGCCCTGCCAGTCGGTGACGACACCGCCGGCCGCCTCGATTACGGCAATCGGTGCCTGAACGTCATAGGCGTTCAGCCCCGCCTCGGCCACAAGGTCGATCTGGCCGGCGGCAATCAGGGCATAGGCATAGCAATCCATGCCGTAACGCGTCAGCCGTGCCTTCGCGGACAAAGCGCGAAACGCCGCGCCCTCGACCGGCGTGCCGACCTCGGGAAAGGTGGTGAACAATATCGCCTGATCCAGCGAACGCGCCGGTCGCGCCTTCAGCGCCCGGGTTCCGGTTGGCCCGCTGACCTCGGCCAGCCCAAGCCCGCCGACGAAACGTTCGCCGATGAACGGCTGATCGACGATTCCAAGGATCGGCCCCGACGTATCTGATAACGCGATCAACACACCCCAGGTCGGCGTGCCGGAAAGATAGCCGCGCGTGCCGTCGATCGGGTCGAGAACCCAGGTCAGACCGCTTTCGCCATCCTTGTTGCCAAACTCCTCGCCCAGGATGCCGTCCTGCGGCCGCAGCCGTTCCAGAACCTCGCGCATCCGCAGTTCCGCCTCGCGGTCGGCCACGGTGACCGGATCGAAACCGGCGGCAAGCTTGTTGTCGGCCATAAGCCCGTCGGAACGAAAATGCCGCAGGGTCGCAACCCGTGCGGCATCGGCCATCTCATGCGCGCAGGCCACAAGCGCGGCCCGCTCGGGTTCACTGAATCTCGGCAACGGCGTCCCTCCGGCTGCCATCGCGGTAGCGCCAACAGCAACCGAGGTCAAGCCGGGGCGCTGCGTTCAGGCCGCCTCGCTCAGCACGCGGGCAAGGTCGAACAGGCGCCGGCGCTGGTTTTCGGGGATCGCATAGTAGGACCGGACCAGTTCCAGCGCTTCCTTGTCGGCCAGAATGTCGCCTTCGACCTTGGTCTTGGCTTCGCGCCGGTCATCGAGCCCCTCGAAGAAAAAGCTGATCGGCACGCTCAACGTATCGGCGATGTCCCAAAGCCGCGAGGCGCTGACCCGGTTCATGCCGGTCTCGTACTTCTGAATTTGCTGGAACTTGATACCCACGCTGTCGGCCAGCTGTTGCTGGGTCATGCCCACCATCCAGCGGCGGTGGCGGATGCGTTTGCCGACATGTACGTCTACAGGATGCTTCATGTTCAAGGGTCCCCTTTCGCAACTCTTTATGCAAATATCATGCCAAAATCCACCAATTAACGGATTTCAGGGCGAAACCTGCCGAAAAAGACAAGTCGGGGGAGGCAAAAAAGTTTTCACCGCGCCCGGCTCTCCCGCCCGACCTGTCTAAAAGGACAGGCACGCGAGAAAAGTGTCAGTTAAAGCTCGCGTTCTCCTCTAGCGTGTTTTGCATTTTGCATTGCATTTTGCAACGTATGTACACGAATATTTTTGCATTTTGCAAATATCCCGCGATTGGCAAGTGGCGGCCTCCGGGCTACACCGCCGGAAAGGAGAACTTCATGCGCGCATTTCAGGTCACCGCCTTCGACGCCCCGCCCACCCTGGTTGAATGCCCGCGCCCGGCGCCGGGCCGGGGCGAGGTTCTGGTGCGCATTCACGCTGCGGCGCTGAACTTCGCCGATCTGCTGATGGCGAAGGGCCAGTATCAGGACACGCCCGAGCCGCCGTTTACCCTTGGCCTGGAACTGGCCGGAACCGTCGAAGCCCTGGGCGAAGGTGTAACCAGCCCCGCCATCGGCGCGCGCGTCGCCGTCTTTGCCGGCTCGGGTGGGCTTGCCGATTACGGCTGCTTTCGCGCCGACCGCTGCCTCACCCTGCCCGATGCGATGCCCTTCGACGATGCCGCCGCCTTTCAGATCGCCTATGGCACGAGCCATGTCGCGCTGGACCACAAGGCGCGCCTGCAGCCGGGTGAAACGCTTCTGGTTCTCGGGGCGGCGGGCGGTGTCGGGCTAACGGCGGTCGAAATCGGCAAACGCATGGGCGCCCGCGTGATCGCCTGCGCACGCGGCGTCGAAAAACTGGACGCCGCCCGGGCCGCGGGCGCCGACCACCTGCTCGACAGCGAAACCGGCAATCTGCGCGACAAGATCCGCGCGCTTGGGGGCGCCGATGTGGTTTACGACCCCGTGGGCGGCGACCAGTTCGACGCCGCCTTTCGCGCCATGCGCCCCGAGGGTCGGATCGTGGTGATCGGCTTTGCCAGCGGAACCGTGCCACAGATCAAGGCCAATCACCTGCTGGTCAAGAACCTCGCGGTCCTCGGTCTTTACTGGGGCGGTTACCTGACCTTCCGCCCCGAAGTCCTGACCCAAAGCCTGTCAACCTTGCTGGGCTGGTATTCCGAGGGCGGGTTGCGCCCGCATATCTCTCACCGGTTTTCGCTGGAAAACGCCGGCGAGGCATTGGCGACCCTGCGCGAGCGCAAATCCACCGGCAAGGTCGTCGTGCGGGTTGCCGCGGCGGAATAGGCCCCGGCGATCTCGGCCTTCAGACTGTCGACGACTTTGCCGCGCGTGACGCCGGCATCGTAAAGGCATATGCCCATCGCACCGAGCGTCGGCAGTTCGGCCGCGCTGCGAATCTCTGCCGTGCCTTCGGGCAACAGCCCGCGCATCCGCGCGGTCACCGCAAGATCGGCCGCGACCATGGCCTGGATCGTATCGTTCGAGCGGCCGGAAAAGGACATCTCCCACGCGATGCCGGCCGCATCGAGGGCGGCAACCGCAAGCGGCCGGAAACGGCAGTTTTCCTCGAAACCCAGACGCAACGGCCGCTGGTGCCAGGCCACGCCACCCGGCGCGCCGACCCAGACCAGGGGCAATTCGCCAATCGCCGCCCCGCCTTCGCCCGGCGCTTCTTCTGTGGTCACGATCAGGTCAAACTCGCCCCTGGCGAACCCTTCCTTCAGAAGGTTGGTGAACGACGAAACCAGATTGATACGCGCGCAAGGATAGATCGCGGCAAGTTGTTGCAAGACCCGCGGGATCGCCGGATAGACGATGTCATGCGGCACACCCAACCGGATCTCCACACCGCATTCATCGTCGGTCAACCGGGCCAGAACCTCATCATTCATGGACAGCATCTTGCGCCCGTACCGGGCCAGCAGTTCGCCCTCGGGCGTCAGCGTCAGCCTGCGCTGCGCGCGTGTGAACAGCGCCTGCCCCAAGCTCTCTTCCAGCCGCTTGATCTGCATCGACACCGCCGATTGCGTGAGGTTGAGAAGCCCCGCGGCACGGGTCACGCCGCCGACATCCGCGACGGCGACCAGGGCGCGCAGGGCGGTCAGGTCCAGGTTCCGGGGCATCATCACAATCCTTGATGCATCTTCGCACAATCATTCGTTTTCAATATTCATCACGGCGCATCAGTTTGATCAAGTCATTTGATGAAGACGGACCAGGATATCACGATTCGGAAAGGAACCTGCCATGGAACGCCTGCATTCCCGTGCCCACCGCCCTGTCCGGTTTGCCCCCTTCGGCCGGCTGAAGCGGCTGTTGGAGTTGCGCCGCCAGCGTCAGAGCCTTGGCCAGCTGGGCGAAGACCGCCTGCGCGATCTGGGCATCACGCAGGCCGAGGCGCGCACCGAGGCCGGGCGACCGGTCTGGGACGTGCCCGGCCATTGGCGCAGATAATTGCACCGCATCACCGCGAATGGCTTGAAATCAGGGTAAGCTTTCCCGATATTTCAACAGGACGGCGAGGTGGCAGCACCTTCGCCCCTTTTGGAAACGCATCTGGAGGCTTTGATGGCTGAGTTTGACACGATCCGCAGCACGAGCGCTGGAACCCGCGCGGCGCAGATCGACGAGGGCCTTCGCGCCCATATGAACAAGGTCTATGGCCTGATGTCGATCGGCATGGTGCTGACCGGCGCCGTGGCCTGGGCCGTCGGCACCAATGACGCGATGCTGGCCGCCATCTTCGGCTCGCCGCTGAAATGGGTGGTGATGTTCGCGCCCCTGATCGTGGTCTTTGCCTTTGGCGCCATGATCAACCGCATGTCTTCGGCGGCCGCGCAGCTGGTGTTTTACGGCTTTGCCGCACTGATGGGGCTGTCGATCAGCTACATCTTCGCGGTCTATACCGGTGTCTCGATTGCCCAGACCTTCCTTGTCACCGCCATCGCCTTTGCCGGGCTCAGCCTTTACGGCTACACCACGAAAAAGGACCTCTCCGGCATGGGGACGTTCCTTTTGATGGGCCTGATCGGCTTGATCGTCGCCTCTATCGTGAACATCTTCCTCGCCTCGGGCGCGGTGGCGTTCGCGATCTCGGTCATCGGCGTGCTGATCTTTGCCGGTCTGACCGCCTATGACACGCAGAACATCAAGAACGCCTATATCGCCCATGCCCAGCATGGCGATCAGGAATGGCTGGCCAAGTCGGCGATCATGGGGGCGCTGAACCTCTATCTCGACTTCCTGAACATGTTCATGTTCCTTCTGCAATTCCTCGGCAATCGCGAATAAGTCCGAAGCAAGAGCATACTGGGGCCGGCCATGCGCCGGCCCTTTTCATTCCAACCTGTCACAACCTGCACCATGCCCGACGCGCTCCTTATCGCCCATGGCCAGCCCTCCGCGCCCGAGGCCGCCGAAGCCGCGCTGGCGCTGGAGGCGACAAAGGTTGGCGCACTGATGCCGGGCTGGCGCATCAAAAGTGCGACGCTCGCCATGAACGGCGCATTGCGCGAGGTTGCCGGCACACTTGATGCACCGCTGGTACTGCCACTCTTCATGGCCGATGGCTGGTTCACGCGCCGCCTGCTGCCGACCCGCCTGGCCGAGGCCGGTCTGGCCGGGGCGCCGGTCCTGCCTCCCCTTGGCCTTGCCCCCGGGCTTGTCGCGATCGCGATCAACTATGCCCGCGAGGCCGCACAGATAGCAGGTTTCGCGCCGGAGGCCGGCACGCTCATTCTTGCGGCCCATGGTTCCGCCACCGGGCCGGCGGCCGGAAAGGCCGCACGCGCTTTTGCCCAGGCGATGCTCCCGGCAGGCTTCGCCGACCAGCGCCTTGGCTTTATCGAGGAAGCGCCCGGGCTGGCCGACGTCGCCTGCGATGCCGGGCCGCACGCGCTGTGCCTGCCGCTGTTCGTCGCGCGTGGCGGGCATGTGATCGATGACATCCCGCAGGCACTGGACCGCGCCGGCTTTGCCGGGACGTTACTGGACCCGATCGGCCTGCACCCAGAGGTCCCGGCGCTGATCGCCAGCCTCCTGCGCGGGGCGCCAAGCTAGGGGGTGAGCTTTTCACCGCCGCGCCAGACCGCCTGCAAGGTCCAGCCCGCATCAAGAACCACGAAATCGGCGGCCGAACCTGCGCCCAGCCAACCCAGACGGTCCAGCCCCATCAACCGCGCCGGAACCGCCCCGGCCATGGCAAGCGCCCGTTCGATGCCAAGGCCCAGCGTTTCGGCCGCAAAATGCACCGCCGCCATCATGTCCAGATCGGCGCCGGCCAGGGTACCATCCTCCAGCGTCAGCCGCCCGCCGCGCCGCAGGATACGGCGGCCGTTCAGCGTGAATTCGGTCAGTTCACTGCCCACCGTTGCCATCGCGTCGGTGACCAGAAACAGCCCGCCCGGCCCCACCTTGGCCCGCAATGCCGCACCAAGGCTGGCCGGATGCACGTGAAAGCCATCGGCGATCACGCCGGCCGACAGTTCGCCCTGCGCCAGCGCTGCGCCGACCAGCCCCGGCTCGCGGTTGCCCAGCGGGCTCATCGCGTTGAAGAGATGCGTCACCGCCCGCGCGCCTGCTGCGACAGCCGCTTCGGCTTCGGCAAAGCTCGCCCCGCTATGGCCGAGCGAGACGACCGCGTCGGCCTGCTTCAGGGCGGCAATCTGTTCGGGTGTCACCGCCTCGACCGCCACCGTGACCAGAAGCGCCGGCAGATCGCGCGCTGCGGCGACCAGCATGGCCAGGTCCTCCGGTCCCATCGGGCGGATCAATGCGGGATCGTGGGCGCCCTTGCGCCCAATCGACAGATGCGGGCCTTCCAGATGCAGCCCGGCAATGCCGGCAACCCCTGCGGCCACGGCGTCGCGCACGGCCGCCACGGCCGCTTTCGTCACCTCGGGCCGGTCGGTGATCAGCGTCGGCAGCATCGCGGTCGTGCCGAACCGGGCATGCGCGTCGGCCATGCGGCGCAGCGTGGCCACATCGGGCGTGTCGTTGAACATCACCCCGCCGCCGCCGTTGACCTGCAAATCGACAAAGCCTGGCGCGATCATGGCGCCAGCCCATTGCTGCGTGAGGCCGGCCGGCACCTCGGATTGCGGCAGGACCGCCGCGACCCGGCCATGTTCGACCACCAGCGCCGCCCGGTCGTGGCTGCGCTCGCCGTCAAAGACGACATCGGCGCTCAGGGCAAAGGCGGCGTCGCTCATAGCGTTTCGGTCACCTTCTTCAGATGGCGCGGCGCGTCGGGATTGACCCCGCGTTCGACGGCCAGCCGTTCGACCATGGCATAAAACGACACCACCAGGCTGAGCGGGTCCGTGAGGCCGTGACCGGTTGGCACGAAGTCGATCCTCCGGGCCCGCCCCGCCAGAGCCGAAGTGGCAAAAACCGCCGCGCCGCGGTCGGCCAGATTGTCGGCGACGGAAACCAGCGCGCTTTCGGCGGCGTCGCGATTGGCCAGCGCCAGCACGGGAAAACCCGGCTCGACGATGGAAACCGGCCCATGCAGAACCTCCGCCGAAGAATAGCTTTCGGCATGGATCTGGCAGGTTTCCTTGAACTTCAGCGCCGCCTCGTTCGAAATTGCCAGCCCCGGACCCCGTCCAAGGACGTAAAGCGAATTTCGCCCCGCCAGGGCCTGGCGAAACTCCGGCCAATCGCAACTGGCGGCAACGCGCAACGCATCGGGCAGCACCGCCAGCGCGGCTTGCAGCCTGTCGTCGCCGGCCCATTCCGCCAGAACCGCCAGCGCCGCGACCGCCGAGGTGACAAAGGTCTTTGTCGCCGCCACACTGCGTTCGGGGCCCGCGCATATGTCGATGGCGTGGTCGGCCGCCGCGGCCAGCGGAGAGCCAAGATCGTTGGTCAGCGCCAGGGTCAGCGCCCCGGTGCGGCGGGCGGCCGCGGTCATCGCGACGATATCGGGGCTTTGACCCGACTGCGAAATCGCCATGCAGCCCGCGCGCGCCAGCCGCGGCGTCACGCCAAAGACCGAGGCGACGGACGGTGCCAGCGACGCCACCGGCACACCCAGAAGCAGCGCCGAGGCATATTGCAGAAACGTCGCCGCATGGTCCGACGAGCCGCGCGCAATGGTCGCCAGAAAGACCGGATCGGCGCCACGCAAAGCTGTGGCTGCCGCGGCAATGGCCCCGCGGCCATCCAGCAGCCGGGCGACCGCATCCGGAATTTCCTGAACTTCCCGCCCCATCTGTGTCTGGCTCATCGGCTGTCCTGTTCGTTGGCGATCCGCAATTCGGCGACGAAATCATAGGTGTCGCCGCGATAGGTGGACCGCGTCATCTCCACCACGCGGCCCGAGGGCAAATAGGAAATCCTCTCGATCGAAAGGCCCGCCGCACCGACCGGCACCTCAAGAAGTGCCGCCTCGGCTTCGGCCAGGTTGGTTGCCGAGATGCGCTGAACGGCGCGCACAGGCCGGTTGCCCGACCGGCCGAGATGTTCGTAAAGCGACCCCGTCACCTCGGTCGGGTTGGGCAGGATATCGACCGGAAGCGAGGCGCGTTCCACCGCCATCGGCTGATCGTTTGCGGTGCGCAGCCGCACGACCCGCGCCACGGAATCGCCGGCGGCAAGCCCCAGCGCTACCACCTCGTGCGGCGACGGCATGTATAGCCCGCGCTCCAGCCAATGCGACTGGGTGGCCATGCCGCGCCGGGCCATATCCTCGGTAAAGGAGGTGAGCCGCGACAGCGACTGTTCGACACGCCGGCGTTGCGGCGCGACGAAGGAACCCGAGCCCTGTTTCTGGATGATCAACCCGTCATCGGCCAGCGTCTCGACCGCCTTGCGCACCGTGACCCGCGACATGCCCGTGATCGCCGCGATTTCACGTTCAGACGGCAAGGGCGCGTTTTCGGCCAGCGTACCGGCTTCGATCCCGCTTTCGATCCGGCGGCGCAGTTGCAGGTATAGCGGCCCGCCATGCGGCGAAAGCCAGTTTTCGGGGTCGAGAAACCGGGCGATCATGGCCGCCCCCCGTTGACGACCGGAACCTTGGCAAGCCGCCCGGCCAGGGTCAGCGCGCCATCCAGCGCGCTGCCCCCCGGTGCGACCAGCCCAGTGGCCATCGCCTCGGGCAACCATCGACGATAGGGCTCGCCCAGGCCGCCCAGCAGGCAAAGCCGTTCACCGGGCCGATGACCCAGAACCGCCAGCCCGCGACAGATATAGTCGGCGCCGTCGCGCAACAGCCCGACCGCCGCCGCATCGCCCGCATCCGCCGCAGCCAGAATTTCCGGGGCGAGCGCGGCAAATTCATGCGGCTTTGCGCCAAGCGAAAAGCTGGCAAGCCCCTGGATGCCACCCAGACGCCCAAACAGCGCCCGCGCCAGCGGCCCTTCGGGCGCCAGCCCGTCATGGGCCAGCACCGCGCAACGCAGCGCCTGTTGGCCTAGCCATGCCCCCGATGCCTGATCGCCGGCGACAAAGCCCCAGCCGCCAAGAGAGCGCAGGACCCCATCCGCCTGCCGGCACAGAAAAGACCCCGTCCCGACCGACGCCAGCCCGCCATCGGCCCCGCCCAGCGCGCCGACCATCGTCGTCAAACGGTCGTCGCCCACGCCGCAGATCCGAAACGGCAGCCGCGCCTTCAGACGCTCGCCCACCCCGTCAAGATTGGCGCCGGCAAGGCCGAGATAGCAGACCGCACTGCCGAACCCATCGGCGCGCATTCCCGCACCGGCCCAAAGCGCGCGCAGACCTGCGGAAATGCCGGCGGCCGCGGCTTCGAAATCCGTGGCGATGTTCGCCGCGCCGGCTTCGTGGCGCGCGATGACCCGGCCCGAGCTATCGGCCAATGCGAAACGGCAGCGCGTTCCGCCACCATCAACACCCAAGAGATATGTGCCCGCGTGAGTTCCCATAGAATACCTTTATAATACCTATCGGCGAAAAGAAAGACCTTTCGCAGTCCTTTCATGTGAGGAATTTGGGCGATTCTCGTGCGCTTGCGAAATTGGTAGACAAAAGGTATTGTAAAGGTATTATGTTTGAAACGGAGGGGAATCACGTGCTCAGGCAATCGGAACAGCGCCATCCCAAGGCCAGTGACCTGGACCTGCGCGATGATGCCGCGATTGCCGCCCTGATGCTCGACGCCCAGCGCGACGCGCTGAACGCGGTTGCCCCCGCACGACCGAACATCGTCAAGGTCGCGCGCGCGATGGCTGAAACCCTGCAGGCCGGCGGCAGCGTGGCCTATGCCGGCGCGGGGTCTTCGGCCCTGATGGCGCTCGCCGATGCACTGGAACTTCCCGGCACGTTCGGCATCGCCCGCGCGCGGGTTCGCATCCATATGGCCGGCGGCCTGCCTGGCCAGCAGGACGGTATGCGCGGCGCGACCGAGGACGATGCCGAGGCCGCCCGTCGCGATGCCGGCGGGCTTGGAGCGGGCGATCTGGCGATTGTCGTCGCGGCCAGCGGGTCGACCCCCTATGCGCTGGCCTTCGCCCGCACCGCTAGCGATAGCGGCGCAACCGTCGCGGCGCTGGCCAACACCGCCGACGCCCCCCTCTTCGCGCTGGCCGACCATGCCATCCTGCTGGCCACGCCGCCGGAAATCGTGGCCGGCTCAACCCGGCTGGGCGCCGGCACCGCGCAGAAGATCGCGCTCAACATGATTTCCACGCTGGCCGGCATCCGCCTAGGCCATGTCCATGACGGCTATATGGTCAATCTTGTCGCCGACAATGCCAAGCTGCGCGACCGCGCGGCGCGCATCGTCGCCGCCATCGCCGATTGCAGCGAACCCGCGGCGCAGCGGGCGCTGGGCGATGCGGAGGGCCATGTCAAACCGGCCGTGTTGCTGGCGCTTGGCGCCGACACGCCGGCCCGAGCTCTAACCCTGCTGGAAGACGGGGGCGGAAACCTGAGGCGCGCAATCGAGACCCTGACAGAAAAGGCCGGGTAAGAACCGGATGCGACCTGTGCAAACCACGTGGAGGACACCCATGCACACCAAGAGATTGAAAAGCCTGCTTCTGGCCAGCACCGTCATCGCCAGTGCCGGCGCCGCCGGCGCACAGGATGTGACGCTGACCATCGAAAGCTGGCGCAACGACGACCTGACCATCTGGCAGGACAGCATCATTCCCGCCTTCGAGGCCGGCCATCCTGGCATCAAGGTCCAATTCACGCCTTCGGCCCCGGCGGAATACAACGCCGCGCTGAACTCCAAGCTCGATGCCGGCAGCGCCGGCGATCTGATCACCTGTCGCCCGTTCGACGCCTCGCTGGCGCTTTACGACGGTGGCAAGCTGGCCGATCTGTCGGACCTCGCCGCGATGGCGAATTTCTCCGACGTCGCCAAATCCGCATGGCAGACCGACGATGGCGCGCATACCTTCTGCGTGCCGATGGCCTCAGTGATCCACGGCTTCATCTACAACAAGGACGCTTTTGCCGAACTGGGCATAGAAGTTCCGACCACCGAGGACGAGTTCTTCGAGGCCCTCGACAAGATCAAGGAAGACGGCACCTATATCCCGATGGCGATGGGCACCAACGACCAGTGGGAAGCCGCGACCATGGGTTACAACAACATCGGCCCGAACTACTGGAAGGGCGAAGAAGGCCGCCTGGCGCTGATCAAGGGCGAACAGACGCTGACCGATGAGGCCTGGGTTGCGCCCTATCGTCAGCTTGCCAAGTGGAAGGATTATCTGGGCGACGGGTTCGAGGCGCAGACCTATCCCGACAGCCAGAACCTCTTCACGCTGGGCCGCGCGGCGATCTATCCGGCCGGTTCGTGGGAAATCTCGGGCTTCAACGCACAGGCCGATTTCGAGATGGGCGCCTTCAACCCGCCCGTCGCCAATGCCGGGGATGAGTGCTACATCTCCGATCACACCGACATCGCCATTGGCCTGAACGCCGCAAGCCCCAATGCCGATGCGGCCAAACAGTTCCTGGAATGGGTGGGCTCGGCTGAATTCGCCTCGCTCTATGCCAACGCGCTGCCGGGTTTCTTCTCGCTCAACTCGGCCCCGGTCGAGATGGCCGACCCGCTGGCGCAGGAATTCGTTTCCTGGCGCGGCAAGTGCCATTCGACGATCCGATCGACCTACCAGATCCTGTCGCGCGGCACGCCGAACCTTGAAAACGAAACCTGGAACGCATCCGTCAACGTGATCAAGGGCACCGAGACGCCCGAGGATGCGGGCAAGCGGCTTCAGGACGGCCTCGCCTCCTGGTACGCGCCGCAGCAGTAACGCCCGGCCGTGCCCGCCCCGGGGGGCTCTTTGCCCCCCGGGACCCCCCAAGAGTATTTCCAACCAGGTGATGAACAGGAGGGCGTGATGGCTACCCGTTCCCGCATTCATATCGCCGTGTTTCTGGCACCCGCCGTGCTGGTTTACACCGCGATCATGATCATGCCGCTCTTCAACACCTTGCGGCTGGCGCTTTACGAGACAACCGAGCAGACCCGCCATTTTGTCGGCCTTCAGAATTTCCGCACGCTTCTGGGCGATCCGAACTGGTCCGGCGCTTTCTGGAACGCGCTGGGCAACAATTTCTGGTTCTTTGCGATCCATATGGCGGTGCAGAACCCCATCGGCATCGCACTCGCGGCGCTCCTGTCGCATCCGCGCCTGCGCTTCGCCGCCTTTTACCGCACCGCCATCTTCGTCCCGACGATCCTGAGCTTCGTCATCGTCGGCTTCACCTGGAAGCTGATCCTGTCGCCGATCTGGGGTATAGCGCCCGGCATGCTGGACGCGGTCGGGCTGAAAGCGCTGTTCGCGCCCTGGCTTGGCAAGGAAGCCTATGCGCTGACCACGCTGGCGCTGATTTCGGTCTGGCAGTTCGTCGGCATCCCGATGATGCTGATCTATGCCGCGCTGCTGTCGATCCCCGAAGAGATTCTCGAGGCCGGCGAGATCGACGGCATCACCGGTTGGTCAGCCTTCTGGAAGATCAAGCTGCCGCTGATCCTGCCCGCGATCGGCATCATCTCGATCCTGACCTTCGTCGGCAATTTCAACGCATTCGACCTGATCTATGCGGCGCAGGGTGCGCTGGCCGGCCCGGACTATTCGACCGATATCCTTGGCACCTTCCTTTATCGCACCTTCTTCGGCTTCCAGCTGCAACTGGGCGACCCGCATATGGGTTCCGCCATCGCCAGCGCGATGTTCGCGATCATCCTGATCGGCGTCTGCATCTACCTGTTCGCGATCCAGACGCGGCTGCGCCGCTACCAGTTCTGAGGGGGACAGCATGAGCCAGGCCCGCCACAGCCCCGCCCGTTCGATTGCCGCCCATGCCGCGCTGATCACCTATGTGCTGATCGCGCTCTTTCCGGTCTTCGTGATCGTGATCAACAGCTTCAAGACGCGCAAGGCGATCTTTCGCGAACCGCTGGCGCTGCCGTCCTCCGACACCTTTTCGATGATCGGCTACGAAACGGTGATGAAGCAGGGCGATTTCTTTCAGTACTTCCAGAACTCGATGATCGTGACCGTCGTCTCGATCGGCTTCATCCTGCTTTTCGGCGCGATGGCGGCCTTTGCGCTGAGCGAGTACCGGTTCAGGGGCAACACGTTGATGGGGCTTTACCTGGCGCTCGGTATCATGATCCCGATCCGGATCGGGACCGTCGCGATCCTGGAACTGATGGTGCAGACCGGGCTGGTGAACACGCTTTTCGCGCTGATCCTCGTCTATACGGCGCAGGGTCTGCCGCTGGCCGTCTTCATCCTTTCGGAATTCATGCGCCAGGTGTCGGACGATCTGAAGAACGCCGGCCGGATCGACGGGCTGTCGGAATACACGATCTTCTTTCGCCTTGTTCTGCCGCTGGTGCGCCCTGCCATGGCGACGGTCGCGGTCTTCAACATGATCCCGATCTGGAACGACCTGTGGTTCCCGCTGATCCTTGCCCCGGCAGAGGCGACAAAGACGCTGACGCTGGGCAGCCAGGTCTTTATCGGGCAGTTCGTGACCGACTGGAACGCGGTCCTTTCGGCGCTGGCGCTCGCCATCCTTCCGGTCATGGTGCTTTACGTCATCTTTTCGCGGCAGCTTATTCGCGGCATCACCTCGGGGGCGGTCAAATGACGCGGGTCCTGATAGCCGGCCTTGGCAACATGGGGCTGAGCCACGCGCTGGCCCACCACCACCACCCGGATGCCGAAATCGTCGGGCTCGTGAACCGATCGGGCCGCTGCGATCACCCCGATCTGGCCGCCTACCCCGTCTTCGACGATTTCGCGCGCGCCCTTGCCGCGACGGCCCCGGATCTCGTCGTCATCGCCACCTATTCCGACAGCCATGCCGATTATGCCTGCGCCGCAATGACGACCGGCGCCCATGTCTTCGTTGAAAAACCGCTGGCAACGACGGTTGCCGATGCCCGCCGCGTGGTCGACTGCGCAAAGGCCACAGGCCGCAAGCTGGTTGTCGGCTACATCCTGCGTCACCATCCCTCGTGGCAGCGGCTCATCGCCGAGGCGCGCGCGCTGGGCGGGCCTTACGTGTTCCGGCTGAACCTCAACCAGCAATCCACCGGCGCGACATGGGACACCCACAAGCAGCTGATGCAGACCACACCGCCCATCGTCGATTGCGGTGTGCATTATGTCGACGTGATGTGCCAGATCACCGACGCGAAACCCGTCCGCGTTCATGGCATGGGGCTGCGCCTTTCGGATGAAATCGCGGCGGACATGTACAACTATGGCCAGTTCCAGGTGGTTTTCGAAGACGGCTCCGTCGGTTGGTACGAGGCCGGCTGGGGCCCGATGATGTCCGAGGTCGCCTATTTCGTGAAGGATGTGATCAGCCCGAACGGCGCGGTATCGATCCTTTCCGGCATGCATCCCGAAAGCGACAGCGTCGAAGGCCATACCAAGGTGGGCGCCCTGCGCATCCACCGCGCCGGCGCCGGCGATACCGATATCGACTTCCCCACAGAGCCCGGCCATCAGGCGCTGTGCGACGCCGAACAGGATTTCATGCTGCACGCCATCGCGGATGACACCGACCTGACCCGCCACATGGAGGACGCCGTTGCCTCCCTCGCCATCTGTCTTGCCGCCGACGAAAGCATTCGCACCGGCCGCGCCATCGCTCTGATCTGAGGAGGCCCCATGACCTCGCTTCGCCTTGAAAACATCGGCAAGTCCTTCGGCCCCGTCGAAGTGCTGAAGGCCATCGACCTGAGTGTGGAAGAAGGCGAATTCGTCGTCTTCGTCGGACCCTCGGGCTGCGGAAAGTCCACGCTTCTGCGGGTGATCGCCGGGCTTGAGGATGCCACGAGCGGCCGCATCGAGATCGCCGGGCAGGAGGTCAACACGACCCCGCCGGCCAAGCGCGGCATCGCCATGGTGTTTCAAAGCTACGCGCTTTACCCGCACCTGAGCGTTCGCGACAACATGGCGCTGGCGTTGAAGCAGGAAGGCACCGCCAAGGATGAAATCGCGCGGCGGGTCGAAAAGGCATCGTCGATGCTGTCGCTGGAAAACTACCTGGACCGGCGTCCGGCAGAGCTTTCGGGTGGTCAGCGCCAGCGCGTGGCGATCGGCCGGGCCATCGTGCGCGAACCGAAGCTGTTTCTTTTCGACGAGCCGCTTTCGAACCTGGATGCCGCGCTGCGCGTCGCCACGCGGATCGAGATCGCCGCGCTGCATCGCAAGCTGGGCGCGGCGATGATCTATGTCACCCATGACCAGACCGAGGCGATGACCCTGGCCGACAAGATCGTCGTGCTGCGCGACGGCCGGGTCGAACAGGTGGGCGCGCCGCTGGAGCTTTACAACCGGCCGGCCAACCGCTTTGTCGCGGGGTTTCTGGGCTCGCCCGGCATGAATTTCTTCGACGCCGCCCTTCTGGGTGCAACCGGGGCAAAGACCGCCGGCATCCGCCCCGAACATCTGCGCGTCGAGGCCGGCGGCAGCCTTGAGGGCGAGGTCAGCCATGTCGAGAAGCTGGGCGGCGACACCAACCTGTTCTTGCGCCTTGCCACGGGCGAGATGGTGACCGTGCGGCTGTTCGGCCAGCACGACCACAAGGTCGGCAGCCGGTTGCGGCTGGGCTATGACGCCTCGTCGGTTTACCTGTTTGACGGCGAAGACCGCTGCATCAGTGCCTAGCGGGAATGCCTAACCGGCGGCGCTGACGGCGATGCGCGGGCGGCCCGAGGCCGAGGCCCTGAGCCGTGCCTCGATGAACATCGGGCGCCCTCGACCGTGATTTCGCGCACTTCGCGCCGGGTGCTGACATTGACCTCTTCGGCACCGGCGGCGCGCGCCCGTTCGGTTGCCTCGCGCGTCAACGCCGTTTCCAGCGCCTCGAGCGCGGCATCGCGGTCGGAATAGATGGCAATGCCATCGGGGCGGTGCACCGCAAAGGACCCTTCGCCGGGGCTGGTCACAATCCCTTCGGCATGCATCACCACCTGGCCGACGACGGCACCGATCGCGTTGGCGACGCCGGCATGTTCGGGCAGCACCATCCGGGTGCCAAGCCGTTCGCCCACCGCCCCGTAATAGCTCGGTGCCGAGGCACCCAACCCGATGACCGGCACGTTCAGCCGCGCCTCGAGCGCGATCACACCGCGGTGGCGGTCAAGCCCGGCGCGCATCAGGGGATGACGGGCCAGCACCTCGGCCGCTTCGCCGCCGAAATCGCCCGGATCCTCGTCAAAAGCGGCTTCCGGAGGCAATCCACGGTTTGCGCGGTCAACTGGTCGATCACCGCCTGCGCCATGGCCTGCGGCGTCGGCGCAATCCGTTCGCCCCGCCCGTTGCGCTTGCGCGAGAAAAGCCGCAGCGCCTTTTCCGCCGCGGCGCCGTCCCAGCAGGAAAGCCGGCCCAGCACGTGGCTTGCATCCGAAGGCGTGGCGCCGGCCAGCATCACCAGCCCGCGCGCCACCAACCGCTCCAGCGCCGCGACCTCCAGCCGGCTTTGCAGCGCGCCGGAAACGGTTGACGGCATCGCCCCCAGTCGCTGAAACAGCGCAGTGTCGCGCGGGCCCAGCCCCTGCGGCACAGCACCCTGCCAGAGCGGAACGACGAACCGGCCGTCAGTTCACCCGAGGTATCGGTTGACAGCCAGCGGTCCAGCGCGTCATGCACCAGCGCCGGGTGGTCCACCGCCAGAAGCGATACCGGAATGAGCCGCCGTGGGCCAAGCCGCAGCCCGCCATCAAGCCCCGCGCTCAGCGCATGGACCTCGCTGTCGCCACCGAGGCCGGTGGTGCGCATCGCCACCGCCTCGACCATGGTGCGGAACCCGCCGACGCGCGCGCCCTCGGGGTCGATTTCAGGACGGCCGTCGCGCAACAGCGCCACGTCGGTCGTGGTGCCGCCGATGTCGGATACCAGCGCTTCCGCCTCTCCCGTCAGCCAGCGCGCGCCCACGATCGAGGCGGCAGGCCCCGAAAGAATGGTTTCGATCGGCCGTTCGCGGGCCACGGGGGCGGAAATCAGCGCGCCGTCGCCGCGCACCACCATCAGCGGCGCCAGAATGCCGCGCGCCGCCAGATGCGCCTCGCAAGCGGTGACAAGCCGGTCGATCATGCCGATCAGGCGTGCATTCAGTACCGCCGTCAGCGCCCGTTTCGGGCCGTTGAGATTGGCGGACAATTCGTGCGAACAGGTCACCGGCCGGCCGGTCAGCCGCCGGATCAGATCGCGCGCGGCCAGTTCATGGGCCGGGTTGCGTACCGCGAAGCGCGACGCCACGGCATAGCCCAGAATACCCTCGAGCCCGGCGATCTCTGCCTCGAGCGCGGCAAGGTCCAGCGCCGCGACTTCGGTCCCCGAATGGCTGTGCCCCCCAGCGATCGCGATCACCGGATCGCCCTTCAGCGCCTCGTCAAGCCCGGCGCGCGCGCGATCCTCGGCATCGAAACCGATGAACACCAGCGCCACGCGGCCGCCCTGCCCTCGACCAGCGCATTGGTGGCCAGCGTGGTCGACAGCGACACCATCGCCACATCGGCGGGATGCACGCGCGCTTCGGCCAGCGCCGCATCGACCGCGCGCCCGATCCCGAGCGACAGGTCGGTCCGCGTGGTCAGCGACTTGGCTTGCCCCAACACCTGTTCGGCCGCCTCGTCGACGATCACCGCATCGGTATAGGTGCCGCCGGTATCGACGCCCAGAAGTACCGCCATCGTAATATCCCGTTCGCCTTCACGCGCATGGGGTGTAGCCCAAGGCGGCAGTCAGGCGAAGCCCCGGAGGCGACAGAAAGCCGCGCGAATGGCGCGAAAACGACACCGGACGAAAAAACCGAACCGCTCAGCCCAGACAGAAGCCGGTGACGTGACCGGGCGGTTTCAGCCCGGGATGGTTACGCGGGTCATCGACAGGCGGACGCACGCGGGTTTCGACGGGAATCACACCCGCCCAGATCGGCAGGTCGTAATCCCCGGGCTCGTCTTCCGGCGGGCCGCTGCGGATCTTGGCCGAAGCCTCGTCAATCGCCATGCCAAGCACCGTTGTCGCCTTAAGCTCCTGCGCCGTGACGGGGCGCAGCATGTCCCATCGTCCGGGAAAGAGGCCTCTGTAAAGGCGCGCAGCCGCGCCTCCTTGTCCGTGTCGGCAACCTTGAACGCGGTTCCGAACAGCATGGCCGAACGGTAGTTGACCGAATGGTTGAACGCCGAGCGGGCCATGACGAAACCGTCAAGGACCTGCACCGTCAGGCAAACCGGCATTCCCGCAGAACGTTTCAGCATGCGGCTGGCCGAAGATCCGTGCCAGTACACGTGGTCGCCCTCGCGCCAATGCATCGTCGGCGTCACGTAGGGCAGGCCATCGACCACATAGCCGACCGTGCAGATCGGTGTGGCATCCAGCACCGCGTGCAGCGTGTCGGCATCATGGTGGCCACGCTCATGCGCGCGGCGCAGCCTGACGCGGTCGGTTGCGGGTTTCGTCGTATCAGCCATTGCACACTCCTGCGATCCGGGGCAAATCTGGCAGAACAATTGGCCCCCCAAAATGTCCGGTTCTCAAAAATCTCAAAATACCAATCTGGATGCGGCGCTCTTCGCGCTCAGCCTCGATCCCGGCGCTGGCGGACTGGCCGCGCAGCTGACGCACCGCCTGCGCGAGCTGATCCTGCAAGGTCTGGCCCGGCCCGGCCAGCGCCTGCCCGCAAGCCGTGTTCTGGCGCAGGAACTGTCGGTATCGCGCACCACGGTTCTGGCGGCCTATGACCAGTTGACGAGCGAAGGCTACCTCGATGCCCGCCAGGGCGCGGACACCCGCGTGGCCGCCAACCTGCCGGATATCGACCACCACGCGGCCTCGCCCGCACCCGCCGCGCTGTCGCCACCGGCCGTTCAGGCCATCTTGCCCTTCCAGCCCGGCGCGCCAGACCCCGCGCTCTTGCCGCCCAGGCTTTGGGCGCGCGCGCTGCACGATGCCTGGGCGTGCCCCGATCCGGGGCTGACCGGCCGCGTCGATCCGCAGGGCTGGTGGCCACTGCGCAGCGCCATCGCCCGCCACCTTGGCGCCTGGCGCGGGCTCGACTGCGACCCCGATCAGGTTTTCGTCACCTCGGGAACGGTGGAATCGCTGGAAATCGTGGCGCGCGCGCTGTTGCGGCCCGGCGAGCGCGTGCTGGTCGAAGACCCGGGCTTTGCCCCGATCCGCGCCACGCTGACGATGCATGGATTGCGGGTCGATCCCGTTGCGGTCGACGATCAGGGCTTTGACACCGCTGTGCTGGAGCATCGGCAGGCCCGCGCCGTGGTGATCGCCGCCTCGCGCCAGTATCCGCTGGGCATGACCCTGCCACTGTCGCGGCGGCTGCACCTGCTCGACTGGGCGCGCGACACCGGCGGCTGGCTGATCGAGGACGATTACGACAGCGAGTTTCGCTATGTCGGTGCGCCGACGCCGGCGCTTGCCGGGATGGACGGCGCCGGGCGCACGATCTACCTCGGCAGCTTCTCAAAGGTCTTCAGCACCGCGCTTCGCCTGTCGTACCTCGTTGCGCCGCCGGCCCTGTGCGACGGCCTGAACAGGGCCATTGGAAAGCTGGGGATGCGAGCCTCGCTGGTGCCGCAACCGGCGCTGGCGCAGCTGATCGACAGCGGCGTTTTCGCAACCCACCTGCGCCGAATGCGCCGGCATTACGCGCGCAGACAGGCGGCGCTTGTAACCGCGGCCGACACCCATCTGGCCGGTCTTCTGACCGTCGCATCACAGCCGTCGGGCATGCATCTGGTGGCCAGCCTGTCGGATGCGCTGGCCGCAGGGGGTGACGACCGCCAATGGGCCGCGCGCGCGGCGGCAGCCGGGCTTGGCCCGCGCGCGGTTTCGTCCTATTTCGCCGGGCCGGCACCGGTTCAGGGACTGGTGCTGGGCTACAGCGCCCATGACGAGGCAACGCTGGATGCCGCCGCGCGGAGACTTGCGGAGGTTCTGCGGCTCCGGCCTTAGCGCCGCCGCCGCGACACGGCCGGTATGCCCAATTCGGCGCGGTATTTCGCCACCGTCCGGCGGGCCAGGACCATACCGTCACGCGCCAGCGCTTCGCCGATGGCGACATCCGACAACGGTCGCGCGCGGTCCTCGCCCGCGACCAGTCGGCGGATCAGCTGACGCACCGTTTCGCTGGACACTGGCGCCCCCTTTGCCGTCGGCACCGCCCCCGAAAGGAAGGCGCGCATCGGCAAGGTGCCGCGCGGGGTCTGGATGGCGCCGCCTGCCACTACCCGGCTGACAGTGCTGATGTGATAGCCGGTATCGCCCGCCAGTTCCGCCAGGGTGAGCGGGCCAAGCGCAAGGGGACCGCGGTCCAGAAAGGCGCGCTGGCGTGAAACCAGAGCCTGGCCAACCGCCAGCATCGCACCGGCGCGCCGCTCCAGCCCCCGCGCCAGACTTCGCGCCTGAAAAAGCGCCGCCTCTGCCGCCTTGCCTTCGGGCGCGCCGGTCACGCGCAGTTCCGGCAGCATGGGGCCGTTGGCTGCCACCTCCCACCCGGTCCGGCCGCGCCGCGCGACCAGATCCGCCGGGGCGGCCGAAACCGCATCCTGCCCGAAACGCGCGCCCGGCTTGGGGTCATAGCGGCGCAACCGGTCCAGCGCGCCGGCGATCTCCTCGGGTCGCAGGCCCCGGGCCGCGGCCAGGGCCTCGCTTTGCCCGCGCGCCACGGTTTCCAGATTGTCCAGAACCGCCGTCATCGCCGCATCCATCTCGCCCCGGTCCACCGCCTGAAGTCGAAGGCATTCCTGCAGGCTGCGCGCGAAAAGCCCCGCCGGTTCGGCCTGCTTCTGCGCTTCGTGCAGAACCGTTTCGGCGCTTTGCAGGCTTGCACCGCATTCCGCCGCGATATCTTCCAGCGGCCGGCCAAGCCAGCCCGTGGGTTCAAGCGCCAGCACCATGGCAACGGCCAGCGCATGCTCGTCGGCCGCGCGAAAATGCAGATCGACGCTGGCCATGGCATGGCCGGTCAGGCCGGTTTCCGGCGCCGCCAGTGCCTCGGCCGGGTCGTAAGCTCCGCCACCGCCATGGGCATCGGGCCAAAGCGACGCCACCGCCGGCGCCAGACCGGTGGCAAACCGGCGACCACCCGCCGGCGGCTCGGCCCGGGGCCGCTCTTCGGCCTTCACCGCCTTCGCGGGCGCAAGTTCCAGATAGGGATTGTCCTGCGCCGCCTCTTCCAGCATTCGCCGCAAGTCCGGCAAGGGAACAGCCAGCATGGCAATCGCCTGCCTGAGCGACGCGGTCATCGCCAGTGTCCGTTTCTGCCGGATCTCGATCCGCTGCGCCGGTTTCATCGGGTCCCCTTTTGCCCCGAGACTAGGGTCAATGCCCACCCGGCGGCAAGCCAGCACCATCGCGTGATGTGCGGCGCTTTTTCCTCGCCACGGCGGCGCTGGCAGGCTAGCCAAGACGGGAGGTTCCGACAGGTTTCTGCCCGCCATGCATTCCCCGCCCCTGCCCGTATCGCGCGATGTCGTCCTGATCGGCGGCGGCCATACCCATGCGCTGGTCCTGCGGATGTGGGCGATGAACCCGCTGGCCGGCGCCCGGCTGACCCTGATCAATCCCGGCCCCACCGCGCCTTATTCCGGCATGCTGCCCGGCCATGTCGCCGGCCATTACGCCAAGGCCGAACTGGATATCGACCTCGTGCAGCTTGCGCGTTTCGCCGGGGCGCGGCTGATCCTGGCGCCGGCGACCGGCATCGACCGCGAGGCGCGCCGCGTCCAGGTCGCCGGCAGGCCGGACGTGGCCTACGACCTCGCCTCGTTCGATGTCGGCATCACCACCGCCATGCCGGAGCTATCGGGGTTCGACGAAGTGGGCGTGCCGGCCAAACCGCTGGACCGGTTCGCGGCGCGCTGGCAGCGGTTTGTCGAAGCGGTCGCCGCGGGCAAGGCGCGGCCCGAGGTTGTAGTGATCGGCTCGGGCATCGCCGGTGTGGAACTGGCGCTTGCGGCGGTCTACCGGTTGAAGGCGGCGGGTGTTACGCCCGCCGTCACCATCGTCGAACGCACGGCAAGTCCGCTGCCCGGCCCGGGCCGGGGCGCCCGTAACGCGCTGCTTTCCCATCTGGAGCGCGCCGGGATATCCCTGCTGGCCGATGCCGAGCCGGCAGAAGCCACGGGCAACACCCTGCGCCTTGCCGACGGCCGGTTGATCCCCGCCGGCTTCATCCTCGGCGCGGCGGGCGCCCGGCCGCATGGCTGGCTTTCCGGCCTGGGCCTGGCTACGAAAGCCGGTTACCTGTCCGTCCGCCCGACGTTGCAAAGCCTGACCGACCCTGCCCTCTTCGCGGTGGGCGACTGCGCGCATCTTTCCCACGCGCCGCGGCCCAAGGCCGGCGTCTTCGCGGTACGTCAGGCCCCGGTTCTTTACCACAACCTGCGCGCCAGCCTGACCGGCCGCCCCTTGCGCGCCTATCGCCCGCAGCGCGACTACCTGAAACTCATCTCGACCGGCGGCAAGGGCGCGGTGGCGGACAAATGGGGCCTGCGGCTGGACGGCGCCTTTCTCTGGCGCTGGAAGAACCGGATCGATCAACGATTCATGGATCGGTTTCGCAGCTATCCGCCAATGCCGGCAGCCGACCTGCCGGCCGACAGTGCCGCGGGCCTGCGCGAGGCCATGGGTGAAAAACCGCTGTGCGGCGGCTGCGGGGCCAAGGTCGGCGCGGGTGCTCTGGACGCCGCGATTGCCTGCCTGCCGCCATCGCGCCGGGCCGACCTCATATCCGGCCCCGGTGACGACGCCGCGATCCTGCGCCATGGCGATGGCGTTCAGGTGATGACCACCGATCATCTGCGCGCCTTTACCGAAGACCCCTATGTCATGGCCCGGATCGCAGCGGTTCATGCCCTTGGCGATATCTGGGCCATGGGGGCGGAACCGCAGATACTGTTGGCACAGATCATCCTGCCCCGGCTCGCCCCCCGGCTGCAGGCCGAAACCCTGCGCGAAATCATGGCCGGCGCCACCGAAATCGCCACGCTGGCCGGGGCCGAAATCGCGGGCGGTCACACCTCCATCGGCGCCGAACTGACGCTGGGGTTCACCGCCACCGGGTTGGCGCGCACGCCCGTCACCAAGGCCGGCGCAAGGCCGGGCGACGCGTTGATCCTGACCAAGGCGCTGGGCTCTGGCACGATCATGGCGGCAACCATGACCGGAACCGCCTCGGGCATCGATACCGCCGCCACTCTGGAGGCCATGCAACGCCCGCTTGCCGGCGACGCGGCACGGCTTGCGCCCTGTGCGCATGCAATGACCGATGTGACCGGCTTCGGTCTCGCCGGCCACCTGCTGGAGATCCTCGACGCCTCGGGCGCCGCCGCATGGCTCGATCTCGAGGCTATCCCGGTTCTGCCCGGCGCTCTCGCTCTGGCAGGCTCCGGCGAACAATCCAGTCTTTTTCCCGCAAACCATGCCGCTGCATCGCCGCGAACCGACCTGCCCGACAATGCCAGGGCAAAGCTGCTTTACGATCCGCAGACCGCCGGTGGGCTGCTGGCCTCGGTGCCCGGCGAAAAGGCCGGCGCCCTGATCGCCGCGCTGAACGAGGGCGGCGCAACGGCCGCGATCATCGGCCAGATCAGAAGTGGCACGCCGAAGATCACCCGCCGCTGATCCGCAATACCGCTCAGACCAGCCCGGCGATCCGTTCCGCCAGGCTCGCGATGGCCGCGTCATCGAGCGTTTCGCAGGCAATCTCGCGAACCGTGCCGTCGCCGGTCCTGGCCCGCTGGCGCGCATAGCGGGGATCGTAGTGATGGGTGATCAGCCCCAGCGCCAGATCCGCGAAGGCACCGGCGCGCGCCTGTACCAGCCAATGCTCGATCCGTTCGGCAGGCTGCATCGGCCGCATCCGTTCGATCACTGCCAGAAGTGCGTCGCGATCGGCCACCAGATCGGCATAGCTGCGCGCCAGGTAATCGGCCCGCGCTTCGGGCGGCGCGGCGATGGCGATGCGCGGGGCTGCGCACATCGCCTTCCACAGCTGCGGCGGCAGGCGAAGATCGCCGATCTTGCTCGATTCCGCCTCGACCAGAACCGGCCGCCCCGGGTCGAGCCGGGCCAGCGCCAGCGCCAGCCGCCCCTCGAACGCCTTCTGGCCGGGTTGCCCGCCCGGCATCGCACCAAAAAGCGAGCCACGATGATTGGCCAACCCTTCGAGGTCAACCACCTGCACCCCCAGCGCCGCAAGCCGGGCCAGAACCTCTGTCTTGGCGCTGCCGGTATTGCCGTCCAGCACCGTGACCGGCGCGGGAACCGGCCGGTCGTAAAGCGCCGCGACGACCAGCCGCCGCCAGCTCTTGTAGCCGCCGTCCAGCACCTCGGCCCGCCAGCCGATCTGCGACAGGATCGAAGCGAAGGAATTCGACCGCTGCCCGCCACGCCAGCAATAGACCAGGGGGCGCCATCCGCCGGGCTTGTCGGCCAGCGGACCCTCGATATGGCGCGCGGCATTGCGCGCCACCAGCGCCGCGCCGACCTTGCGGGCGTCGAACGGGCAGACCTGCTTGTAGATCGTGCCGACCCGCGCGCGTTCGCCGTCGTCCAGAACCGGCAGGTTGACCGCGCCCGGCAGATGATCCTCGGCAAATTCCGCCGGCGACCGGGCATCGATGATCGTGTCGAAATCTGCCGCGTCGAGCGTCGCCAGCGTTGTCAGCGTCAGTGCCATGGCGCTCTCCTACACCGGCGAACACACTGACGCCAGCGTCGCTCAGCCAACCGGCCGGAAATCGGCCTGCTGCGTCGACGGTCGCGCCGCGTCGGGCGCCGGCAGATCGGCAACCAGAAGTGCCGGGTGTCGCCCCGCCTGCGCCAGAACCGCGCCATCGGCGTTCACCAGACAGGACCCGCCAGTATAGGTCAGATCGCCCTCGGTTCCGGCGTAATTGGCATAGGCGATGGCAAGCCCGTGATTGACGGCCTGCGCCGGCACGGTCAGCGCCGGCACATGCATGAAGGGATCCATATTCGCCGTGGGCACAAGAACCAGTTCAACGCCGGCCTCGGCCAAGGCACGGATATGGGGGGCAAATTCCACGTCATAGCAGATCAGCAGCGCCATCCGCCGACCGCCATGGTCGAAAACGGCATAGTCCGCTCCGGGTGAAAAAAGCCGCGCCTCGCGCGCCCCGTAAAGCTGTATCTTGCGGTAATGCGCCAGCCGCCGGCCATCGGCCCCGATGGCGACCGCGCTGTTGTAACAGCGCTCCCCGTCGCGCTCGGCAAACCCCAAGACCACCGCGCAGCCCGCATGCCTCGCCGCCTCGCCGACCGCGGTCAGAAACGGCCCGTCCAGAGCTTCGGCGCACAGTGCGACATCCTCGGCATTGTAACCCGGCAACCACAACTCCGGCATGACCAGCATGTCAGCCCCGGCCGCCGCCGCGGCGGGCAGAAGGTCGCGCAAGACCGCCAGCGCCCGTCCGACATCGCCCGCCGCCGAATGCCCCTGCCAAATCGCCACTCGCATCCCTGTCCCCTTCATCTTGGCCGAAATACTCCGGGGGTGCGGGGGCGACGCCCCCGCCCGCTTCTTAGGGGCCATATCTCAGAGCCCCGCCTCCAGCCGCGCCAGCAGCGCCGCCAGCATCGCGTCGCATCGCGCCATCTGTTCCAGGCTGACGTACTCGTCTGGCTTGTGACCCTGCGCCATGCTGCCCGGCCCACAGATCACCGTGGGGATGCCCAGCCGCGTGTCGAACAGCCCGCCCTCGGTGCCGAAGGCCACCTTGATCGTACCGTTGGCGCCGGTCAGCCCCTGAACGAACCGCACCACGCCGGCATCGCCGGGCGTGCCAAGCCCGGGATAATCCCACAGCCGCTCGATCGTGATCGCCGCTTCGGGGAAATCGCCGCGATAGGGGGCAACGATGGCGTCGGCAGCCGTCTCCAGCCGGGCAATCAGCGCCTTCGGGTCATCCTCGGCAAGGCTACGGATCTCGAAATCCAGAACGCAGGCATTGGGCACGATGTTGACCTGAACGCCGCCGGCCATCTTGCCGACATGCAGCGTCGTATAGGCCACGTCGTAATCGCCGTCACGCAAGCCGTTTTCGGCCACATCGGCCTGAAGGGCCCGCACCGCGCCGATGAATTCCGCGCCCAGATGCAGGGCGTTCAGCGCCATGGGCGCCAGCGCCGAATGCCCCTCGCGCCCGGTGCAGGTCGCGCGCAAAGCCACCTTGCCCTTGTGGCCTGTGGCCACCGCCATCCCGGTCGGTTCGCCGACGATGCACATCGCCGGGCGAAACGGCGCGCCGGCCAGAAGGTCGATGAGCGAACGCACGCCCAGACAGCCCACCTCCTCGTCATGGCTGAAGGCCAGATGCAGCGGCGTTTTCAGATCGCGACCGGCGGCGGTCAACGCCAGTGCCGTGGCCGCGGCGACAAAGCCCTTCATGTCGGCGGTGCCGCGCCCGTAAAGCCGGCCATCGGCTTCGGTCAGGGCAAAGGGTGGATGGTGCCAGTTCTGGCCATCGACCGGAACCACATCGGTATGGCCCGACAGCAGCACGCCGGGCCGGTCGCGCGGGCCGATCGTGGCGTAAAGGTTGGCCTTGGTGCCGGTGGAATCGGGCAGCAGGGTCACCTCCGCCCCGGCCGCGACAAGAAGGTCGCGCAGACAGGCGACAAGCCCGGTATTCGGGCGGTCGCTGACGGTGTCGAAACCGATCAGCCGTTCCAGAATCGCGCGCGTGTCCATGGCCCCTCCCGCTTCGGCCAGCAAAGCGCAAATCGCGTCATCGCGAAAGCCCCCGGTGGCCCTAGCCACCTGAGGCGGGGGCGACCCGCGCCAGCAGTTCCTCGACCCGCGGGCCCAGCGCCTCGACCACCAGCGTGACACCCTTGGCATTGGGGTGAATGCCGTCGGGCTGCATCAGGTCACGCAAGACCGCCACCTGATCGGCCTGACCGGTCAGCGGTGACAGAAGGTCAGGCAGCAACAGCGCACCATGCGCCGCCGCCAGATCCGGATAGACCGCGTCGAACTCCGCCTTGTACTCCGGCCCGAAATTGCCCGGCGCCGAGAGCCCGACCAGCAGCACAGGCCTTGGTGCAACGGCGGCCAGCACGGCGTCGAGGTTGGCCCGTGCCTCGGCAGGCGGCAGGCCGCGCAGCATGTCGTTGCCGCCAAGCGCCACGATCACCGCATCGGCGCCCTCGCCCAAAGCCCAGCCGATCCGCGCCTTGCCGCCGGCGGTGGTGTCGCCCGAAACCCCGGCGTTGATCAGCGTGACATCGTGACCCCTTGCCCTGAGCCACGCCTCCAGCACCGGTACCAGCCCTTCGCCGGGGTCAAGCCCGTAGCCCTGTGTCAGGCTGTCGCCGAAAGCCAGAACCCGCAGCGGTGCGGCACGGGCCAGCGTGGCGGGCGAAAACGCCACCACCGACAGCAAAATCGCCACGGCAAGGTTGCGCAGGGCCGCCAAGGCGCCATATCGAAAAGACAGCCGCCAAGGAAACGCCCTGCCGATGACCGACCCCGTCCTGAGCCTCGAGGCCGCACGCCTGACCCTTGCCGGCAATGCCGGACCCGTCGAGATCCTGCGCGGCATCACCATGTCGGTCGGCCGGGGCGAAACGGTTGGCCTGATCGGGCCTTCGGGGTCGGGCAAGTCATCCCTCCTGATGCTGATGGGCGGACTGGAACAGGCCACCGGGGGGCGCGTGATGGCGCTGGGCGAAGACCTCGGCGCGATGAACGAGGACCGGCTGGCGCGCTTCCGCCGTGACAATATGGGGATCGTTTTCCAAAGCTTCCACCTGATTCCGACGATGAGCGCGCTTGACAATGTCGCCCTGCCCCTGGAACTGGCCGGCGTCGCCGATGCCCGCGCCCGTGCCACGGCCGAGCGAGGCCGTGGGTCTGGGTCACCGCACCGGCCACTACCCCGCACAGCTCTCGGGGGCGAACAGCAGCGCGTCGCGCTGGCCCGCGCTGCGGCGCCCCGCCCCGCGATCCTTCTGGCCGACGAACCAACCGGCAATCTCGACGCCGCCAACGGTGCCCAGATCATGGACCTGCTCTTTGGCCTGCGCGACCGGTACGGATCGACGCTGGTTCTCGTCACCCATGCCCCGGAACTGACACGGCGCTGCGACCGGGTGATCCGGCTGGCCGATGGACGGTTGGCCGACGATCCCGTACAGACCGAGGCCGCGCAGTGAGCCTGCGCCTCGCCGCACGCATCGCCCGCGCCGAACTCAAGGGCGGGCTGCAGGGCTTTCGCGTCTTCCTGGCCTGCCTCGCCTTCGGCATCGCCGCCATCGCGGCGGTCGGCATCGTGCGCGAAGGCATCGCGCGTGGCCTTGGCGAACAGGGCACCGTGCTTCTGGGTGGCGACGCCGAAATGTCGTTTACCTACCGGCTTGCCAGCGACGACGAACGCCGCTTCATGGCCGACCACGCCGTGAAGGTATCCGAGATCGTCGATTTCCGCTCGATGGCGGTGACCGGAACGGGCGACACGGCAGAACGCGCGCTGACCCAGGTCAAGGCGGTGGACGATGCCTATCCCCTGACCGGAACGGTCACGCTCGACCCCGCCATGCCGCTGGCCGAGGCTTTCGCGCCGGATGCCGCCGGCCGGCCCGGCGGGGTCATGGACGGCGTTCTGGCGGATCGGCTGGGCCTGCGCACGGGCGATGCGTTCCGCCTTGGCGAAAAAAGCTTCTACCTCGCCGCGATCCTGACACGCGAACCCGACAGTGCTACCGGCGGCTTTGGCCTTGGCCCGCGCAGTATCGTTCGCAACGCCGATCTGGAAGGCTCCGGCCTGCTGGCGCCGGGATCGCTGTTTGACAGCCACTACCGGCTGTCCTTGCCGGCCGGAACCGATCTGGAGGCACTGGAAAGCGCCGCCCGCGCCGCCTTCACCGATACCGGCCTGCGCTGGCGTGACAGCCGCCGCGCCGCGCCGGGGGTCGAACGCTTTGTCGAGCGGATCGGCGCCTTTCTGGTTCTGGTCGGCCTCGCCGGGCTCGCGGTGGGCGGCATAGGCATATCCGCCGCCGTACGCGCCTATCTGGAACGCAAGACCGCGGTCATCGCCACGCTGAAATCGCTGGGCGCGGGCCGGTGGTTGGTGTTTCAGGTCTACCTGCTGCAGATCGGCGCGCTGACGCTTCTCGGCATCGCCCTGGGGCTGGTGCTGGGCACCGCACTGGTGCTGGGCGCCGCGCCCCTGCTTGTTTCGCGCCTGCCCTTTCCGATCGCACTGGCGCCCTATCCCGGCCCGATGGCCGAAGCCGCGCTTTATGGCGTTCTGACCGCGCTTGTCTTCACGCTCTGGCCCTTGTCGCGCGCCGCGAGGATCCGCGCCGCCGCGCTTTACCGGCAGGCCAGCGGATCGGTGCGTGGCTGGCCCGGCGCCGGCGCCGCCATCGCGGTCGCGGTACTGGCCACCGCGCTTGTCGGCGCGGCCGCGGCACTATCGGGCATGACCCTGCTGACGCTCTGGTCGGCCGCCGGCATCGTCACCGCGTTGACGGTTCTGGCAGCCACGGCATGGGCCTTGCGGCGGCTGGCTCGGCGGTTGGCTCCGCGCGCGCGCGGCGTTCCCCTGCGGCTCGCGCTGGGCGCCATCGGCGGCCCGCGAGAGGAGGCCGGCGCGGTAATCCTGTCGCTGGGTCTGGGCCTTACGGTTCTTGCGGCTATGGGCCAGATCGATGCCAACCTGCGCGCCGCCATCGCCCGCGACCTGCCGGAACGTGCACCCAGCTACTTCTTCGTCGATATCCAGGACGATCAGCTGCCGGCCTTTCTGAACCGGCTGGCCGCGGAACCCGCCGTCGACAACGTCGAAACCGCGCCGATGCTGCGCGGCGTCATCACCCGCATCAACGGACAGGAGGCGCGCACGGTCGCCGGCGAACACTGGGTCTTGCGCGGCGACCGGGGCGTCACCTATGCCGACCGTCCGCCGGCCAGCACCACGATCACCGCCGGAACCTGGTGGCCGGAAGCCTATTCCGGCCCGCCGCAGCTGAGCTTTGCCCGCGAAGAGGCCGAGGAACTGGGCCTGAAGCTGGGCGACCGGCTGACCGTCAACATCCTCGGCCGCGACATCGAGGCGGAGATCACCAGCTTTCGCGAGGTCGATTTTTCAACCGCCGGGATCGGGTTCGTCATGCTGATGAACCCGGCCGCCGTCGCCGGCGCGCCGCACAGCCACATCGCCACCGTCCACACCGCGCCCGAGGCCGAGGCGCGGCTCTTGCGCGACGTGGCCGGCGCCTTTCCCAACATCACCGCAATCCGCGTGCGCGACGCCATCGCCCGCGTCACCGAAGCCCTGAACGCCATCGCCGCCGCGACGGCGGGCGCCGCGCTTGTCACGCTGGCCACCGGGTTCGTGGTGCTGATCGGCGCGGCGGCGGCGGGCGAGCCGGCCCGCGTCTACGAAGCGGCGGTGTTGAAGACGCTGGGCGCCACACGCGCCCGTATCCTGGCCAGTTTCGCCCTGCGCTCCGCGCTTCTTGGCGCCTCGGCGGGTTTGGTCGCGGTGGTGGCGGGCGGCGCGGCCGGCTGGGCGGTCATGCATTTCGTGATGGATGCGCCCTATAGCTTCGAACCCGCATCGGCGCTCCTGATCGTCGCGGGCGGTGTCGTGGCGGTTCTGCTGGCCGGGCTGGTCTTTGCCCTTCGCCCGCTGGGCGCCCGCGCCCGGCGCGGGTTCTGCGCGCCGCGGACTGACTTGCCTACCCGCCCCCGCCATGCCCAATCGCGCGGGGCGTGGCGGAGGACCGGATGAGCCTGATTGACGATCTGCGCCGGGTTCTCGGCGGTGCCCATGTTCTGACCGGGCCCGACACGGAACGCTATGGGCGCGACTGGATGGGCCGCTATGTGGCCGAACCGCTGGCCGTCATCCGCCCCGGTTCCACCGAAGAGGTGTCTGCGGCACTGCGGCTTGCCAGCGCCGCGGGAACACCCGTGGTGCCGATATCCGGCAACACCGGCCTGGTCGGCGGCACGATGGCCCCGGGGCAGCTTATGCTGTCGCTGGAGCGGCTGAACCGCATTCGCGACATCAGGCCCGAGGCGCAGGTCGCGGTGGTCGAGGCCGGTGTCATCCTGTCGCGTCTGCACGACGCCGCCGAAGCGCGGGGCCTTTACTTCCCGCTCTGGTTCGGCGCGCGCGGCTCGGCGATGATCGGCGGCGCGCTGTCGACCAATGCCGGCGGATCGAACGTGCTGCGCTATGGCTCCACCCGGGCACTGTGCCTGGGCCTCGAGGTGGTGTTGGCCGATGGCCGCGTGCTGGACCTGATGGGCGCGCTGCACAAGGACAATTCCGGCTATGACCTGAAGCAGATGTTCATCGGCGCCGAGGGCACGCTGGGCGTGATCACCGCGGCAGTGATGAAGCTTGTGCCCCAGCCGCGCGCCCATGCCACGGCGACACTGGCCGTGCCCGATCTCGACACCGCGCTGAGCCTTCTGAACCGGCTGCGCGAAGCCACCGGCGGGCTGGTCGAGGCCTTTGAATTCATGCCGCGAACCTACATGGAACAGCTTGCCGCGAAACGGCCCGACCTTGGCCAACCCTTCGACCGGATCCACGATGTGACCATCCTGGTCGAACTGGCCGCGACCGCGCCACGCGATACCACGCCGGCACCGGACGGCACATTGCCCATTGTCACCCTTCTGGAAGACACGCTGGCCCCTCTCTTCGACGACGGGCTGCTCCTTGACGCCATCGTCGCGCAGACCGAGGCGCAGCGCCGGCGGATGTGGGAACGCCGCGAGGCGGCGGCGGAAATCACGCTGGGGGTGGAGCCGGCTATCGACACCGATGTCGCCCTGCCGCTCGACAAGGTCAGCGCCTTTCTGGACGCCGCGCTTGAGCGGTTGAACCGGATCGACCCCGGCGCGAGGACCATCACCGTCGCGCATCTCGGCGATGGCAATCTGCATGTCACCGCGTTTCCCACCCGCGACGACCCGGCCCTGCATGACCGTGTGGTCGAAGCGGTCGAGGATATCGTGCTGTCGCTGGGCGGCTGTTTTTCGGCCGAACACGGCGTCGGTCTGTCCAAACTCTCGTCGATGCGCCGACGCAAGAATCCCGTCGCGCTCGATGTGATGGGCGCGATCAAGGCGGCGCTCGACCCTCAGGGGCTGATGAACCCCGGCAAGGTCATTCCCTAGCTGGCCGCACCTTCGCGCACCGCCGCGATCATCCGCGTGACATTTTCGGGATCGGCATCGGGTGTGATGCCATGGCCGAGATTGAAGATATGCGGCCCGCCGGAAAACGCCGCGACCACGCGGCGGGTTTCGTCCACCAGCGCCGGGCCGCCGGTGACAAGGTGATGCGGCGCCAGATTGCCCTGCACGCAGCCATCCCTTTGCACATTCGTCGCGGCCCATTCCGGGCTGACGGAGTTGTCGATGGCCACGCAATCCGCCCCGGTCGCCCGGGCAAAACCGATATAGCCGTCGCCGGCTTCGCGCGGAAAGGCGATGACCGGCAGGCCGGGATGGCGGGCCTTCAGTTCCGCGATGATCCGTGCCGCGGGCTTCACGGCGAAATCGGAAAAATCCTCGCCCTTCAGGCTGCCCGCCCAGCTGTCAAAAAGCTTGATCACCTCGGCGCCGGCCTTCACCTGTTCGCTGAGGTATTCGACCGTCGCCTCGGTGATCCGCTCTATCAGCGCCACAAAGGCGGCGCGGTCGGCGCCCTTCAGCACATGGGCGGGGCCCTGATCGGGCGTGCCCCGCCCGGCGATCATGTAGGTCGCCACCGTCCAGGGCGCGCCGGCAAAGCCGATCAGCGTGGTTTCGCGCGGCAGTTCGCGCGACAGTATGCGCAGCGTTTCATAGACCGGCGACAGGGTTTCGTGGATTGCCTCGACGGGTTTCAATGCCTTGACCCCGGCCATGTCGGTGATCGTCGACAGCCGCGGGCCCTCACCGGTCACGAACCACAGATCGGCCCCCAGCGCTTGCGGCACCAGCAAGATATCCGCAAACAGGATCGCCGCGTCGAAGCCATAGCGCCGGATCGGCTGCAAGGTGACCTCCGCCGCCAGATCGGGCGTGTAGCAGAGCGACAGGAAGTCGCCGGCCTTCGCCCGTGTTGCGCGGTATTCTGGCAGATAACGGCCGGCCTGCCGCATCATCCAGATCGGCGGGGTCGGCAGGCGCTCGCCCGCCAGCGCACGCAGGATGGTCTTGTTGCTCATCGTGTCGCTCATGGGGCCTCCGGCTTGGGTCGCTGCCCTGCCTCCACCGCCTGCGGCGTGAAGTCAACCCGGCGGGGTGTTGTCAGGCGCATTTGCCACGGGTAAGGCTGACGCCATGACAACACGCCTTCCCTCTCCCGAGGCCCCCCTCCGTATCGGCACGCGCGGCTCGCCTCTGGCGCTGGCGCAGGCGCAGGAAACCCGCGCCCGGCTGATGGCTGCGCATGGCCTGCCCGAAGCCGCCTTTGCCATCACGGTGATCAAGACCACCGGCGACGACCGGACGATGATCGATGCCGACCGTCCGCTGAAGGAGATCGGCAACAAGGGCCTTTTCACCAAGGAGATCGAAGAGGCGCTGCTGTCGGGCGCGATCGACATTGCCGTGCATTCGATGAAGGACATGCCGGTCGCGCAGCCGGCCGGCCTTGTGCTGGATTGCTACCTGCCGCGCGAAGACGTGCGCGACGCCTTCGTTTCGCCCGGCTTCGCGCGGCTCGAGGACTTGCCCCGGGGCGCCGTGGTCGGCTCCTCAAGCCTGCGCCGGCGCGCGCAGCTGGCCAACCGGCGGCCCGATCTGACGCTGGTGGAATTTCGCGGCAATGTTCAGACCCGGCTGAAGAAGCTGGAAAATGGCGTGGCGGCGGCGACCTTTCTGGCCATGGCGGGGCTGAACCGCCTGGGTATGGCCGAGGTCGCGCGGTCTGCCATCGACGTGAACGCCATGCTGCCCGCCGTGGCGCAGGGCGCCATTGGCATCGAACGTCGGCAGGACGACAAGGCCGCGGCCGATATGCTTGCCGCCATCCACGACCACCCGACCGGCCAGCGGCTGGCCGCCGAACGCGCCTATCTGGCCACGCTCGACGGGTCCTGCGAAACCCCGATTGCCGGGTTGGCGGTGCTGGAGGGCGGGGCGCTTTGGCTGCGCGGCGAGATCCTGCGCCCCGACGGGTCCGAGGCGATTGCCGGCGAAGCGCGCGGACCGGCTGCCGATGCTGCCGAACTGGGCGGCGATCTGGCCCGCCGCCTGCTTGGCCAGGCACCCAAAGATTTCTTCAGCTGGCGCTGAGGTCGCCACCATGATCGCCAGCCTGATGATGTACCGCCGGCCCGAGATCGACGGCGCCATCGGCCGCTACTGGGCGCTGATCCGCGAGGAACTGGCCACACGCGGCATCGACAGCCCCGAAAACCTCGCACAGGACGCCGAGGAATTCGCCGTCTGGACGGCGCCCGATCTGGTTCTTGCCCAGACCTGCGGCATGCCCTACCGCACCCGGCTTCATGACCGCGTGACCCTGATCGGTACACCCGATTTCGGGGTCGAGGGCTGCCCGCCGGGTTATTACCGCAGCATCTTCGTCATTCGCGCCGACGATCCACGCGCACGTGTCGCCGACTTCGCCGACAGCGTCCTTGCCTTCAACGCGCCGATTTCGCAATCGGGCTATGCCGCACCGTGGAGCTATGCCCGCGCGCGTGGCTTTCGCTTCGCGCGCAAGCTGGAAACCGGCAGCCATAGGGCCTCTGCCCGGGCAGTGGCCGAAGGCGCGGCCGATATCGCCGCTCTTGATGCCGTAAGCTGGCGGCTGATCGCGCGCTATGAACCCTTCGCCGCGAAACTCGCGGTGCTGGACGCGACCGAGCCGACGCCGGGCCTGCCGTATATCGCGGGGCCCGGTGCCGATGCCGCGGCTGGTTTCGCCGCCGTCGCCGCTGCCATCGCGCGGCTTGACCCGGCTGACCGCATGGCGCTGGGGCTGAAAGGAATGGTTGCGATCCCCGCCGCCGACTATCTCGCCATCGAGAACCCGACGGACTGAGCGCCTAGGTCTTTGCCAGAAACCACAGCGCGACCGCCGCCAGTGCCAGCGCCAGCACGCGCCGGGCGATGCCGGTCAGCCGAGCGTCTTCCAGCCAGCTGCGCGCGGTGCCGGCCAGTGCCACGATGCTGGCATGAATCGCCGTTGCCACCGCCACGTAGACCGCGGCCAGCGTGATGGCCTGTGCGGTCAACGGCGCGTCGGGCCGCAGAAAGGTCGGCAGAACCGCGACATAGAACACCGCGGCCTTGGGGTTCAGCAGATTGGTGATCAACCCGCGCCGGAAATAGCGCGCAAGCGTGGTGCCCGGTTGCAGGCCATCCGATGGCTCCGCGGCGCCGCGCCAGCCGTCCCAGGCCAGCCACAGCAGATAGGCCGCGCCGACCCAACGCAGGCTCTGGTAGAGAAACGGGCTGGCATTGATGACGGCGGCCAGCCCCAGCGCCGCCGCCAGCCCGACAAGGCCCAGACCGAGCGCGACGCCGGCAACGGCGGCAAAACCGGACCGCCTTCCCTCGCTCAGCGCCACAACCGCCAGATAAGTCATGTTCGGCCCCGGTGTCAGCTCGATCACCGTGGAGGTCAGCGCGAAAGCCGCGAGCAGGTCTGGCGTGACCCCGAACACCGTCACCGCGTCCGCCCGGTCATGGCCATTTCGCCACCGGCGGCAGGCTCATCAGCACCGCATTGGCGTCATGGCCGGTTTCCAGCCCGAATTTCGTGCCCCGGTCGTAGACAAGGTTGTATTCGGCATATAGCCCGCGATGGACAAGCTGTGTCTCCCGTTCGGCCTCGCCCCAGGGCATCGCGCTGCGCGCCTTCGCCAGGGGCAGGAACGCCGGCAGAAAGGCGCGGCCGACATCCTGGGTGAAGGCGAAATCCGCCTCCCAGCTGTCGCGATCCGCCCCGCCACTGTTCAGATCGTCAAAGAAGATGCCGCCGACACCGCGCGCGCGACCGCGATGGGGAACAAAGAAATACTCATCCGCCCAGGCCTTGAAGCGCGGATAATAGCCCGGATCGTGGGCCTCGCAGGCGGCCTGCATCTGCGCATGAAAATGCGCGGTATCCTCGCGATACTCGATGCAGGGGTTCAGATCGGCACCGCCGCCGAACCACCAGGCTGACGGCGTCCAGAACATGCGCGTGTTCATGTGCACCGCCGGGCTGTGGGGGTTTTGCATATGCGCAACCAGGCTGATGCCCGAAGCCCAGAACCGCGGATCGCTGTCCATTCCCGGCACGCCGCGCGCCGCCATCGCCTTTTGCGCCCGCTCGCCCAGCGCGCCGTAAACCTCCGACACGTTGACGCCGACCTTCTCGAAGACCCGCCCGCCGCGCATCACGCTCATCAGCCCGCCGCCGGCATCGCCGCCACCTTCGCCCACCCGCCGGGTCGGCGTCACCTCGAACCGGCCGACCGGCGCGCTGCCGCCGTGATCGTCCTCCAACCCTTCGAAGGCCGTCACGATCTGGTCGCGCAGGCCGCGAAACCAGCCCGCCGCGCGCGCCTTGCGGTCATCGAAATCCACTGTCATGGCATGTCCCCCGTCTTCGCGCCTGACTAGCAGCAATGGCCGCGCCCTGCCAGTTGGCAGAATTGTCGCGCCGGGCATTGGGTTCGGGCCCCGGGAACGCTATCTTGCAGATGTATCCCCGGAAACGAGCATGCCATGCGCAGACTTAGCCTTCTTGTCCTCCCGCTTCTGGCCGCTTGCGCCACGCCACAACAAAGCTGCATCGCCAGCGCCACGCGCGACATCCGCGTGCTCGACGGGCTGATCGCCCGGGCCGAGGTTGATCTGGCCCGCGGCTATACGGTGGAGGAACGCGTGTTGCGCACCCATCGCTATGTGCCCTGCGCGGTGCAGCCCGCGGTGGCGAAGGGCGCCAAACGCACGCTGCAATTCTGCTGGGAAGACCACGACATCGTCCGCTCCGAACCACGCGCCATCGACATTCCTGCCGAGACCCGCAAGTTGGCGGCGATGCGTGAAAAGCGCGCCGCGCTGGCCAGTGCCGCCGTGGCGCAGGTCGCCGCCTGCAAGGAAAGCTACCCCGAAACCGCCGGATAACCCGCGCCTCAGTGCGCGGGCACCTGTGCGGCATCCAGAAGCGAGCGGCCGCCATCCACCGTCACCACCTGACCGGTCAGGAAACCGGCCGCACCGCTGGCCAGAAACTGCACCGCCTCTACCAGTTCCCCGGTCGAGGCGATGCGGCCAAGCGGCGTTGACGCCTCGATGGCGCCGCGCATGTCGTCATCCTCGCGCAGCGCCGCCTGAAGGCTCGCGCTCATCACGCTGCCGAAGGCGACGGCGTTGACACGGATACGTTTCGGAGCCAGCGCCACGGCCAGCGACCGTGTCATCTGGTCAAGCGCGGCGCAGGCCACCGAATAGCCCAAGAGCTGCGGATGGGTTCGGCTGGCGGCGACCGAAGAGATGTTGACGATGGCGCCAATGCTGCCCTCGCTGTCGTCATCCTCGCGCTCGGCCTGGGCGCAAAAGCGTCGGGCCACCTGCTGCGACAGGCGCAGGCTGGTCATCAGGTTTTGCTGAAGCATCTGCTCGACCGCGTCGGCCTCGGGGTTCAGCGGGTCCGACAGGGCGACCTGCCGGCTGGCATTGACCAGAATGTCGACCCGGTCGAAGGCGTCGATCGTGGCGGACAGCAGGTTGGCGATGGTCAGCTTCTGGCAAAGATCGCCGCCGAACATGCGCACCGCGCCTTCTGCGCTGGCCTCCTCGCCGATCTGTTCGACCAGGCGGTCCTCGTCGATATCGGCGAACATCACATTCGCGCCCTTCTCGACGAAATGCCGGGCAATCGCCAGACCGACGCCGTTGGCCGCACCGGTGACGATGGCGGTCTTGCCCGCGATGGAAAACGACATGGCTCAGGTCCTTCCCCGGGATGCGCCCGTCAGATCGCCGCTTGGCCGTGCCGGAGGCACCGGCCGGGTGGCACGATAAACCTTGAAGGCGGCGTTTCCGCCGATCTCCTCACTGTCACGAAAAAACTGGGCAAGAACCCGCTCATAGGGCAGATGGCGATTGGCGACCAGCCACAAGGTTCCTGAAGGCGCCAACATGCCCGCCGCCGCCGCCAGAAACGCCGCGCCAAGCGCCGGGTCGGCGGCGCGAGATGTGTGAAAGGGCGGGTTCGTCACCACCGCGTCCAGCGGTCTTTCGGGCCGGAACCGCGTGGCGTCGGCCCAGTGAAACCGCGCACGCGGATCGGTCACATTCAGGCGCGCGCAATCCAGCGCGGCGGCCTCCGCCTCGACCAGGTCCAGCGTCTTTACCCCGTCACGTTCGAGGATCGCGCGCGAGAGATAGCCCCAGCCGGCACCGAGATCGGCGACATGCGCCGGCAGCCGCGCGGGCAGCGCTGCCGCCAATAGCGCCGATCCGGGGTCGACCCCATCGGCAGAAAAGACGCCAGGCCGGGTCAGGAACCCGCCGGCGACCTCCACCGGTTCGGCCGCCGCCACCCAGTCGACCAGCGCCTGTGGCCCCGGCGCGGTGGCGACAACCAGCTTGCCATGGGCCTTGGCAACCGGCGCGCCAAGGTCCAGCCTGCCGCGCAATTCGCGGATCACCCCGTCGATGCCGTCGGTCTTTGCCCGTCGATGATCAGCGGCGCTCCCGGCGGCAGGTGACGCGCGGCTTCGGCGATAAGCGCCCGCGCTTCGGCCCGCGCCCGCGGCAGACAAATGAGCGCGGCCGAAAACGCCCCGTCGACCTGCGGCGCCACCGCGTAACCGCGCGCGGCAAAGGCATCGTGATCGGGGCGAAACCCTGAACGATCTGAACACGATCCTTGGGCAGGGCCGAAAGATCATCCTCTGCGCGCGGACGAAACACCGCGATCCGGCCGGCAACGGGCAAGACCAGCGCGCCGGTTTCCAGCGCCAGGGAAAGTCGGGCCGATCACAAGAGCCAGCCTGCGCGGCCCTACCCTTCCATGCTGCATTGCAGCGGGTGCTGGTGCCGGCGCGAAAAATCCATCACCTGCGCCACCTTGGTTTCCGCCACTTCGAAGGAAAAGACACCGACCACCGCCAGCCCCTTCTTGTGCACCGTCAGCATGATTTCGAACGCCTGCGCATGCGACAACCCGAAGAAGCGTTCCAGCACGTGAACCACGAACTCCATCGGCGTGTAGTCGTCGTTCAAAAGCAGCACCTTGTACATCGGCGGACGCTCGGTGCGCGTCTTGGTCTTGGTCAGGACCGACGCATCGCCATCCGGCCCACGGGGCGCGTCGGACAGGGTGAAGGGGCGATGGGTCAAACCTTGGCTCCGCCAGACTCGGGTCTTGAACATACGGCAGAATATAGCTTCTTGATCGGTCGAGAAAGGGCGCAGTCGTATCGGTTGTATCGCGGCGGCTTGACGCAAGACTGCGGCGCGGAGAAGTGATGACGCGCCACCTGACCACCATCGGCTTCGATGCCGACGACACGCTCTGGCAGAACGAACAGTTCTTTCGCATGACGCAGGAACGTTTTACAGCACTTCTGGCCGATTTCGCGCCAACCGACCAGCTGCATGAACGCCTTCTTGCGGCCGAGCGGCGCAACCTTGGCCACTACGGCTTTGGCATCAAGGGTTTCGTGCTGTCGATGATCGAGACCGCCATCGAGGTGACCGCAGCGAAGGGTCCGGCCTCGGTCATCGCCGAGCTGATCGCCGCGGGGCAGGAGATGCTGCGCCACCCGATCGAGCTGCTGCCCCATGCCCGCGAAGCGATAGAGGCGCTGGCCGGCGACTACCGCGTGCTTCTGATCACCAAGGGCGATCTGCTGGATCAGGAACGCAAACTGGCCCAGTCGGGGCTGGGCGATCTGTTTCACGGTGTCGAGATTGTGTCTGACAAGACCGCAGGCGCCTATCGCGCGATCTTCGCCCGCCACGGCTACGGCGCCGAACGGGCGATGATGGTGGGCAATTCTCTGGCCTCCGACGTTCTGCCGGCGATCGCCGCCAGCGGCTGGGGGGTTTACGTGCCGCACGATCTGACCTGGGCGCTGGAACATGCCGAGGAGCCGACAGCGGCGCCGCGCCATCGCCGGCTGCCCGATCTTGGCGGCCTTGCCCGCTGGTTGCCGGGTTCGATCACGCTGCAAGATCCCATGGGCTGAGCGCGCCGCGCCAGGATGTAGCGCGATGGCCGGCGCCACCCACCACATCTAGTCTGCCTTGCGCGCAACATACCAAAGCTGTTGATTCCAAGGGGTTTTCGCCCGCAAAGCCTGTGCTAAGGTCACCCGAAGCAGTTAGAGCCCCAACAAAAACCGGGGCCAGAGGCAGGAAAAGGACCGGCGTAGTGGCGACGCGTCTGGGGCAGTGTATTCGTGGACTGGCTTTGGCATGGGCGGTGATTGCCCTGTCGGTGGTGTTGGCGGTGCCCGCACTGGCTGCACCCTTTGCGGCGCTGGTGATGGATGCCCGTAGTGGCGAGGTCCTTTATGAAAAGAACGCCGACACCCGCCTTCATCCCGCCTCGTTGACCAAGATGATGACGCTCTACATCGCTTTCGAGGCGATCGAGCGCGGTGAAATCTCGCTCGACAAACGCGTGAAGATTTCCAAGAACGCCGCGTCCGAACCGCCGTCGCGGTTGGGGCTGAAGGCCGGCCAGTCCATCGCGCTGCGTTACCTGATCCGCGCCGCCGCTGTGAAGTCGGCCAACGACGCCGCCACCGCCATCGGTGAGGCGATCAGCGGCAGCGAAGGCGCCTTTGCCAAGCGGATGAACCGCACGGCCAAGGCTTTGAGAATGCGCAACACCACCTTCACAAGAACGCCAATGGGCTGACCGCGTCCGGCCATCTGTCCACCGCCCGCGACATGACCATATTGGGCCGTCGGCTGTTTTACGATTTTCCGCAGTATACAACATCTTCTCGCGCGTGACGACCGATGCCGGCATGGCCAAGGTCTATAACACCAACCGCCGGTTCCTGAGCAGCTACAAGGGTGCCGACGGGATCAAGACCGGCTATACCAACGCGGCGGGTTTCAACCTGACCGCATCGGCCGAACGCGGCCGCAAGCGGATCATCGCCACGGTGTTCGGCGGCTCGTCGACCGCGCAGCGCAACGCCAAGATGGCCGAATTGCTGGACCTCGGCTTTGGCGCGGCGCGTAACAACGTGAAGGAAAACAAGCCTGCCCCGCCCAGCTATGGCGAACCGTCCGAGGAGCTTCTCGTCGCCAATGTCGAAACCTCGGCCGCCACCATCGGCGGCGCGGGCAAGACCATCCGCCTGGTCACGACGCTGAAGACCAGCCCGCGGCCCAAGGCGCGCCCGGCGGCCGATGCCCTGCCCGAAGAAACGCTGGTGGCCATGCAGGACGGCATTTCCGACGCGCTGGCCGAGGTCGCCGAAGCCGCACCGGCGGCACGGCCCGAACCGAAACCGGAAACCGAACTTGCTGCGGCCGAAACCCCGCCGCCGCCGCAAACCCTGGAAGCCCAGGCGCTGGACCTTGCCGCACCCCAGGCGGAAGCCATGGCGCTGGCCGAACTGCCCGCCGAGGCGGAGGCCGAAACCGGCATGGACGCGCCGGCTGCGGATCTGCTGGCCGAAGCCACCGCCGCTGCGGTCGAGGCCGCGCTGGCCGAAGCCGTGGCCGCAGCCCCTGAAGCGGCCGAAACGGCCAACGAAAACGAGACGGTCGCGCTTGCCGACGCCGGGCTTGCCGGTATCCGCCCAGCGCCGCGCCCGCAAACGCAGATGGCCATCGCCCCGGCCGAAGACACCCAACTGGCCGCCCTGCCCGAACCGGCAGAGGTGCCGCAGGAAACCGGCGAAACCCTGGCCGTGGCCGAAGCCGCCGAAACCGCCGCACAGCCGGACGATCTGGTTCTGGCTTCGGTTTCGCCGACCTCGGCGGTTCTCCTGCCCACAACCCCGGCACCCTCGGAACCGGTGGTCGTGACGCGGATCTCGACCTCGGGCGGGCGCCACTGGGGCATTTCCGTCGGCCGCTTCACCACCCGCGACGGCGCCGAACGCGCGCTTTTGAAAACCGCGCTGGCCGATTCCGTCGCGCTGGGCGACAGCCTGCGCAAGGTGATGGAACGTTCAGGCGGATTTGACGCCAACTTCGTCGGCATGAGCCAGGAACAGGCCGATCTGGCCTGCCGGCGGCTGGCGGCGCGGCAAATCTCCTGCGCGGCTTTCGGGCCCTGACGTCCACGGGCTTTCATCCGCTTGCACCCGGCCCAAGGGCGGGCCATCCTGCCCCAAAGGGAGCATGAGATGAGCCTATACGTCGTGCCCGCACCGGCCCAGCCCAGCCTGCCGGTGGTCGGAACAAGCGCACGGTTTCCGGTTCGCCGGATATTCTGCGTGGGCCGCAACTACGCCGAACACAGCCGCGAAATGGGCCATGACCCGACCCGCGAGGCCCCGTTCTTCTTCTGCAAGCCGGCCGATGCGCTGACCCTTGACGGGGCGACGCTGCCATTTCCGACGGCAACGCACGATCTGCATTTCGAGGGCGAACTGGTGGTGGCGCTGTCGCGCGGCGGTGCCGACATCGCCGAAGCGGACGCCCCCGGCCACGTGTTTGGCTACGCGCCCGGCAACGACCTGACGCGGCGCGACCTGCAAAGCGCGGCCAAGGCCGCGGGCCGCCCGTGGGACATGGCCAAGGGCTTTGACAGTTCCGCCGTCTGCGGGCCGGTGGTGCCGGTGTCGGCGGTGGGCCATCTGGAAGGGCAAAGCCTGCGCACCTTTGTAAATGGCGCGCTTCGCCAGGAAACCCCGCTGGCAGCGATGATCTGGCCCGTTGCCGCGATCATCGCCCATCTGTCGCGGCTGGTGGAGCTGCAACCCGGCGACCTGATCTATACCGGAACCCCGGCCGGGGTAGGCGCGCTGTCGCCCGGCGACCGCTGCCGGGTCGCGGTGACGGGGCTGGGTGAGGTAAGCATCGCGCTCACCGGTGGCTCGGTCTGACCGCCGGTCACGCCGCTGCCGCTCAGGCTTTCAGCGTTACCGCGCCTTCGAACCAGTCCAGAACCGCTTCCGCATCCGCCGCCAGCTCTTGCGCCAACCCGCCGTGAAATTCGGCGAAAGCGGCGCGGTTCTCGGCATTGACAGCGGTCAGCACCGGCAGGCCGGAACTCAGCGCCTCGCCGATCAGGTTGCGAAATCCGCGCCCTTCGGCCTCGTGCTTGCCGAACTTGTTGACGATCAGCAGCCGTGTCGGCCCCTTCAGCACCGCTTCGACCCGCGCCACCGCATGTTCCAGCGCTTCGGGGTTCAGCCGGCAACCCGAGGCCCCCGGCCCGAGGTCTTGCGAAATGCGGATGACTGCGCCGTCGCCCAGCACCTCGACATCCATGTCGCAATGCCCGCCGTCACGGCAGCGGCTGTTGGTCTGCACCACCCCGGCAAGGGCAATGCCGCGCGCGCCCAGCCGGTCCGCGACAGCGCGCAACACCCTGTCGGTCTGGCCGCGTTCGGCCGCCGTGACATAGGCAAGTGTCATGGCGCCGACACATCAGGGTTTTGGCCGGTCATCCCAGTCCCCTGAAAGGATCCGGCGCGAATCGCCCTCGGGGTCTTCGTACTGCCGGCTCTTGAGCGTCCAGAAGAAAAAGCCAAGCCCGAGCCCCCCCAAGAGAAGCGAGATCGGGATCAGATAGGCGAGAATGTCCATGCGATCACTTCAGCCGCAGCGCGTTCAGCGACACGGTAATCGAAGACAGCGACATCGCCAAGGCCGCCGCCAGCGGTGTGGCCAGCCCGACCAGCGCGATCGGCACGGCGACAACGTTGTAAAGCGCCGAGATGGCGAAGTTTTCCCTGATCCTGCGGGTTGCCGTGACAGCGATGCGTGCGGCATCGGCCACCGGTGCCATGTCCTGCCCCAGAAGCACGATGTCGGATGCGACGCGCGCGGCATCAAGCGCCGATGCCGGCGAGATCGAGACATGCGCGGCGGCCAGCGCGGCGGTGTCGTTCAGACCGTCGCCCACCATCAGAACCCGGTGCCCCTCTGCCATCAGGGCGGAGACAAAGGCGGCCTTTTGCTGCGGCAGAACACCCGCCCGCCACTGCGCGATGCCCAAGGCATCCGCCAGATGCCGCACCGCGCCCTCGGCATCGCCGGACAAGAGGTAAACCGTCTTGCCCTGCGCCATCAGTGCCCGGACCATGGCTTCGGCGCCGGGGCGCAGGCTGTCGGCGAAGGTCAGGGCAAGGCTGCGCCCGCCGACCGCCAGATAGGTCGCAGTTTCGTCGCAGGGCACCGCACCCACCCATTCCGCCCGCCCCAATCGCACGATCTGGCCATGAAGGCGGCCCTCCACCCCGGAGCCGGGAACCTCGCGCAGATCCTTGACCGGCGCCGGCGGCTGATTGTTCGCTGCTGCCAGCGCCCGCGCCAGCGGATGCGACGACCCGGCCGCCAGTGCGGAGACAACCGCAAGATCGCCGGGCGCCTGTACGGCCAGATTGGTCGGTTCGGGGGTTCCAAGGGTCAGTGTTCCGGTCTTGTCGAAGACCACGCTGTCAACCTCGGCCAGCCGTTCCAGCGCGGTTCCGTCCTTGATCAGGAGCCCCTTGCGAAAAAGCCGGCCCGAAGCTGCGGTCACCACAGCAGGCACCGCAAGGCCCAGCGCGCAGGGACAGGTGATGATCAGGACCGCCGCCGCGATGTTCAGCGCCAGGCGCACATCGCCGCCACTGATCCACAGCCAGCTTGAGAAAGCCGCAAGCGACAGAAGGTGCACGCCCGGCGAATAGAGCCGCGCCGCACGGTCGGCCAGCGATGTATAACGGTTCTTCGCCGCCTCGGCGACGGCGACCAGATCGGCCATGCGGTGCAGGCTGCTGTCGCGCCCCGCGGCCAGAACGCTGATCGTCAGCGGCCCGGTCAGGTTCACCTCCCCGGCGCTGACGGCACTTTCGGGACCCACCCAGACCGGCAGGCTTTCCCCGGTCAGGAGCGAACGGTCAACCTCGCTTGTTCCTTCCGTTACCACACCGTCGACGGGGATGCGCCCGCCGGGGCGCACCAGAACCAGATCGCCCACGACAAGGTCCGAAAGCGGCACTGTCTGTTGCTGCCCGTCGCGCAGGCGGATGGTGCGGGGCACCTCCAGCGCCGCCAGTTCCTGCGCCGCCGACCGCGCCGCGGCCCGCGTGCGATGGTCCAGATAGCGGCCGGCAAGCAGGAAAAAGCACAGCATGACGGCTGCATCGAAATAGGCGTGGTGGCCGCCTTCAAACGTCTCATAAAGCGAGATTGCCGAGGCAAGGATCAGCGCCAGCGATATCGGCACATCCATGCCCAGACGCCGCGCCCTGAGCGCGGCCCCCGCATTGCGAAAAAAGGGTTGGCCGGAAAACGCGACCGTCGGCAGCGCGATGGCGGCGGATATCCAGTGGAAGAGGTCGCGCGTGGCATCCTCCGCCCCCGACCAGACGGCGACCGACAGAAGCATCACGTTCATCATCGAAAAGAACGCAACGCCCAGCCGCATAACCAGATCGCGGCCCTGCCGGTCGGTTTCGGTCATCGATAGCGCGCCGGGGTCCAGCTCGTAGGCCTCATAACCGAGCGCCTTGATCCGGCCGATGACATCGTCGGCGGTCACGGCCGGCGCGGCCTCGACCGCGACACGCTTCAGCGTCAGGTTGACCCGCGCGCTGCGGATGCCGGGGCTGCGCTCCAGCCCGTGTTCCAGTGTCGAAATACAGGCCGCGCAATGCACCGCCGGGACCGACAGCATCAGCCGCGCCTCGACCGGTTGGGTCATCCGCGCGATCTGGTCGGCCGAAGGGGCGGCAACACAGGCCGGGCAGGCCGAGGGGGCGGCGGTGGCGGCCACGGTCTTCAGCCCCGGACCTGCAAGGGCAGCCGCTGGCGAAAGCGCGTACCATCGCCCGCGGTGGCCTCGATCACGATCACCCATTGGCCCGGCTCCAGCGTAACCGGCGCGGCGAACCCGCCGGCAACCGGCGCCATCGCCGGGTGCTGGTCGTCGCGCGCCTCGGTCGCCCTGCCGACAAGGACATTCAGCGCAGCCACATCGGCCGGCAAACCGCTTTCGGTGGCAAAGCCCAGTGTCAGGGTTTCGCCGTCATAACGCGGCTCGACCCGCCAACCCAGCGCCTCCTGTGCGGCGCGGTCGGCATTGAAGCTTTGGCTCGCGACATAGCTGTTCTTGACCTCGAGGCCGGGAAAGGTACGGATCGCCTGCGTCGCCAGCACCAGATTGACCCCGATGATCACCGCAAAGGCCGAAGCGGTGATGGCAAAGACCTTGCGTCCGGTAAGCGGTGCCATCTCAGTTGACCTTTCCGTTGAAGACCGAGTCATGCGACACGCGGTCGTTGCTTTCCTGATCCTCGACCCAGAACCGCAGTTCGGTGCGGTCCGATGTTGCGGCAACGCTTCCGGCCGGCGCGGTGACATAAACGCGTTGCGTGCGGGTTTCGTCGGCCGGCACGATGACCACCTGGCCTTCGGCGCCCTCCAGCGAGATCGCAAGGGGGACATCGGCGGCAAGCGAGATGTGGAACGGCCTGTCCTCGCCATGCTTGTTGCGCAGCCGCATTTCATAGGCGTTGCGGATCGACCCGTCGGACAGGAGCACGAAGGTCGGGTTGCGCACCGGCGTGACGTTCACGTCGATCGGCGTGCGCAGGAACAGTGCTGCGACCAGCAGGATGCCGACCAGCGACCAAAGCGCCGTGTAAAGAATGGTGCGGGGCCGGAAGATGTGCTTCCAGATGTTGCGTGCCGTGCCGCCGGCGCGTTCCAGCGTTTCGTCCTTCAGCGCCATATAGGCGATCAGCCCGCGCGGCTTGCCGATCTTGTCCATCATCTCGTCGCAGGCATCGATGCACAGCGCACAGGTGATGCATTCCAGCTGCTGCCCGTTGCGGATGTCGATCCCCATGGGGCAGACATTGACGCAGGCCATGCAGTCGATGCAATCGCCCTGCGTCGGGTCGGCCTCGCCCTTCTTCAGCTTGCCGCGCGGCTCGCCGCGCCAGTCGCGATAGCCGACGACCAGCGTGTCTTCATCCATCATCGCCGCCTGGATGCGCGGCCACGGGCAGGCATAGATGCAGATCTGCTCGCGAAAGAAACCGCCGAACAGGAAGGTCGTCATCGTCAGGATGAACATGGTCGTATAGGCGATCGGATGGGCGTTGCCGGTGACCAGATCGCGTGCCAGCGCCGGCGCATCGGTAAAGTAGAAGACCCAGGCGCCGCCGGTGGCGAGCCCGATCAGGAACCAGATCACCCATTTCGTGATCCGCAGCCGGAACTTGCGCAGGTCCCATTTGGCGTTCCAGAGCCGCACCCGCGCGTTGCGATCGCCTTCGACCCAGCGTTCGACAAGGATGAAGAGGTCGGTCCACACCGTCTGCGGGCAGGCATAGCCGCACCAGACCCGGCCGAGCGCCGAGGTGAACAGGAACAACCCCAGACCCGCCATGATCAGAAGGCCGGCAATGAAGTAGAATTCATCCGGCCAGATCTCGATCATGAAGAAGAAGAAGCGCCGGTTGGCCAGATCGACCAGCACCGCCTGATCGGGCAGGTTAGGCCCACGGTCCCAGCGCAGCCACGGCGTGATGTAGTAGATGCCCAGCGTCACCGCCATGATCCACCACTTCAGGGTGCGGAAGGCGCCCTTGACGCGGCGCGGAAAGACCGGCTCGCGCGCTGCATAGAGGGCGGGCGGGTTGGTTTCGGGGGACGTCAATGGCCTGGCTCCGATTCGCGATCGTTCGAGCCTCTATGGCCCGCCCCCGCCGGGCAAACCTTGACCTGCGTCAAAAAGGGGAATCTGGCATGTATCTTATCGCCGGCCGGTCCGCGCCCGCCCCGCCTAGCCCCATAACGCCGCACCTGGCGGATGGACCCCCGCGGCGTCGTAGTGCAACGGATGCGCGCGGTCCGCCGCCAGCAAGAGCGGACCGTCGAGGTCGGTCACCGCCGCGCCCTGCGCCACCAGCACCGCCGGCGCCATGGCCAGCGACGAACCGACCATGCAGCCGACCATCAGCCCGTAGCCTTCGGCCAGCGCCGCGGCTTTCAGCGCCAGCGCCTCGGTCAGCCCGCCGGTCTTGTCGAGCTTGATGTTGACCATGTCATACTTGCCCCTGAGCGCCGGCAGGCTTTCACGGTCGTGACAGGCTTCGTCGGCGCAGACCGGCAGCGGCCGGGCGATTTCACCCAGCATCGCATCGTCGCCCGCCGGCAACGGCTGTTCGACCAGCGCCACGCCAAGGCGGACGAGATGCGGCGCGAGATCGCAATAGACATCGGCCGTCCAGCCTTCATTGGCATCGACGATGATCCGCGTGGATGGCGCTCCGGCACGCACCGCTTCGAGCCGGGCCATGTCGTCGGGCGTGCCCAGCTTGATCTTCAGAAGCGGGCGATGCGCATGCCGCGCCGCCGCCGCGCGCATGGCTTCCGGCGTGTCGAGCGACAGGGTGAAGGCGGTAATCTCGGGCCCCGGGGTCGGCAACCCGGCCAGTTCCCACACCCGTTTGCCAGCCGCCTTCGCCTCCAGGTCCCACAGCGCGCAATCCACGGCGTTTCGGGCGGCCCCGGCAGGCAGCGCGCCCTGCAATTCAGCGCGCGTGATGTCGCCCGGCAGGCCCTCGATTTCCGCCGCGACACTGTCGAGCGTCTCGCCGTAACGCGCATAGGGCACGCATTCGCCCCGGCCTGTCACGCCGCCCCGCGTCACCGTCGCGGTCAGCACCTGTGCCTCGGTCCGTGACCCCCGGCTGATGGTGAAGACCTCGGCCAGTGGAAAGCAGTCACGCCTAACCTTGATCACCATCGGCGTCCCTCAGACCGCGGCCAGCGCATCGACCAGCCGGCCCGCCCCATGGCGGAAGGGATCGACGGCGGGCAGCCCCATCCGGGCCTCGACCTCAGCCAGATAGGCCAGCGCCTCGTCTTCGCCCATGTGCTGGGTGTTGATCGACACGCCAACCGCCTGACAGGCCGGGTTGGCGACGCGCGCCAGCGCCAGTGCCGTGTCGCGCACCGCTTCAAGGCTTGGCAAGTCATAGCCCGGCAGACCGCGCATATGGCTGCGTGTCGGCTCGTGGCAGAGGATCAGCGCATCGGGCTGACCGCCATGGATCAGCGCCAGCGTCACCCCGGAATAGGAGACGTGAAACAGGCTCCCCTGCCCCTCGATCAGGTCCCAGTGATCGGGGTCGTTGTCGGGTGTCAGGTATTCGATGGACCCGGCCATGAAATCGGCGATGACCGCATCCAGCGGCACGCCATCGCCGGTGATCAGAATGCCGGTCTGCCCGGTGGCGCGAAACGTGCCCTTCATACCGCGCCGGCGCATTTCAGCATCCATGGCAAGCGCGGTGTACATCTTGCCCACCGAACAGTCTGTGCCAACGGCCAGGCAGCGCTTGCCGCTTCGCTTCACCCCGTTGGCAATCGGGTATTTCACCGAGGGAATGCGCACGTCATGCAGAAGGCGGCCATGCCGCGCGGCGGTGGCGACCAGATCGGCCTCGTCGCGCAGAAGGTTGTGCAGGCCCGAGGCGATATCGAACCCCTGTTCGAGCGCCGTGTGCAACACTGCCTTCCAGCTGTCGGAGATCACTCCGCCCCGGTTCGCCACCCCGATCACCAGCGTGCGCGCGCCGGCGGCATGGGCTTCGGCGAGATCCATGTCGGGCAACGCCATATCCGCCTTGCAGCCCGCCATCCGGTACTGGCCAAGCGCATATTCCGGCCGCCAGTCCTTGATTCCCTGCGCCACCTTGGCGGCCAACTGATCCGGAGCGTCACCGAGAAACAGGAGGTAGGGGGTTTCGATCATCGTCGGCTCCATCTTCAGTTGTCACACAGGGATCACGCAAATTGGCCGGGAATTCTTGGGAAATTCCGGCACAATGCAACCCGAAGGCGGGAAATAACCGGCAAATCGCTGCCCATGGCGCACATTTCTTGCCGGTCTAACCCCCGGGGCCGACCGCAGCAAAACGATGGGCAGAGATGTTCAGGTCCCCCCAGTCGGCCTCGGCAATCGCTTCGCCGGTCAACCCGTCCAGAAGCGCCCAGCCCTGCGGGGCGACGACCAGACCGGTCGGGTGGACGATGCGTTCCTGCGCGCTTCCGACCCGGCAACGCACGATGCGTCCTTCGCGAACCGCACGGGCCAGCGCCTGCCGCGACGGGTCCGGCAGAGGGCCGCCATTGGGTGCGGCTGCGAACCGCACACGCGCCCGGTCCATCTGCTGACGTGTCTGATCGGGAAATGCCTCCCAGATCTTGGCGCGCGCCCGCGCCGCCGCGCCGGCCAGGCCCAGATCATCCAGCGCCGGGTGGCCGAGGCTCAGCATCACCGCGATCGCTTCGGCCTCATCGGCATCGAGCCCGGTCAGCCGCGTGCGGTAGTCAAAGCCCAGTTCGATACCGCCCCCCGGACCCCGGTGCACGATCACCGGCAGGCCCGCCTCGGTCATCGCATCGACGTCGCGCAACACGGTTCGCCGGCTGACCTCCAGCGCGGCCGAAAGCGCTGCGGTGGTCATCCGGCCGCGGTTCTGCAACAGCAGCAGCGTTTGCAAGAGACGGGCACCGCGCATCGGCTCTCCTATAGATGACGGAAGATGTCACCCATACTGCCGTATAACCGCAACAGATCAACCAAAGACAAGGAGCGGCCGAATATGACAGTCACCTACGGAACCGGAACCGCCGACGACCCCTGGCTGCTGCGCACACCGCCGCTCGGCTCCGAATTCCAGGCCTGGCGCGACGAAACCGCGAAACCGGCCCGGCTGGTCGTGCAGGTCGGCAAGACACAGCTGTCCTATCAGCTGCGCGCGCTCGACGACTGCGCGGCGATGCTGCGCGCCCATGGCGACTGGATGGCGCTGGGCAATGCCGACGAGGGCAAGCCCTGCGCCGACGGGACGGTAGAGGCCTGGGCGCGCGACCCGGCCAACCCGGTTGGCGGCTATTACGGGCTGCGCAAGGGTTATCGCGGCCGCTTCGCCAACTATGTCACCCCGGTGCTGGAAGCGCTGGGGCTGGTCGAACTGGAGCATCAGGCCCGCAACAATCGGGTGCGCGCGAAAACCTGACTTTGCTGCGACTGCATTGTCGCACTTGCAGCATGGCCGGCAATAATCTACCAAACGCTCAACCAGCAACGAAAGAAGATTGCCCGCCGATGTCCTTCCGCCTGCAACCCGCCGCCCCCGCCCGCCCCAACCGTTGCCAGCTTTTCGGGCCCGGCTCACGCCCCGCGATCTTCGAAAAGATGGCCGGTTCGGCGGCCGATGTGATCAACCTCGACCTCGAGGATTCGGTTGCGCCCGACGACAAGCCGGAAGCGCGCAAAAACATCATTCAGGCCATCGGTGACATCGACTGGGGCAACAAGCACCTTTCCGTCCGCATCAACGGGCTCGACACGCCCTATTGGTACCGCGACGTGGTGGACCTTCTGGAACAGGCGGGCGAGCGGCTGGACCAGATCATGATACCGAAAGTGGGCTGCGCGGCCGATGTTTATGCGGTCGATGCGCTGGTCACGGCGGTCGAGGCGGCGAAGGCCCGCAAGAAGCGCATTTCGCTGGAAGTGATCATCGAAAGTGCGGCCGGCATCGCCCATGTCGAGGAGATCGCGGCCTCCTCCCCCCGCCTTCAGGCGATGAGCCTCGGCGCGGCCGATTTCGCCGCGTCGATGGGCATGCAGACCACCGGTATCGGTGGTACGCAGGAAAACTATTACATGGTGCGCGAGGGCGAGAGGCACTGGTCCGATCCCTGGCACTGGGCGCAGGCCGCCATCGTCGCTGCCTGCCGCACCCATGGCGTGCTGCCGGTCGACGGCCCCTTTGGCGATTTTTCCGATGACGAGGGCTTTCGTGCGCAGGCCCGCCGTTCGGCGACGCTCGGCATGGTCGGCAAATGGGCGATCCATCCCAAGCAGGTCGCGCTTTGCAACGAGGTCTTCACGCCGTCCGAGGCACAGGTGACCGAAGCCCGCGAAATCCTTGCCGCGATGGAGGCCGCCAAGGCACGTGGCGAAGGCGCGACCGTCTACAAGGGCCGCCTTGTCGATATCGCCTCGATCAAGCAGGCCGAGGTGATCGTGCGTCAGTCCGAAATGATCGCCGGCTAGGGGGCTGCCGCCCCCTCTCCCGGGCCCCGGCCCGGGCTCACCCCCGCGAGTATTTTCCGCCAAGATGACGTGCCGATGTGCCCAAGCTCGGTTGCATCGTGCCGCAGGCATTGTCATATAGGCGCGTAGGTTTCACGGAGCGCCCGATGACCAACTATCTGGAATTCGAAAAACCTCTGGCCGAGATCGAGGGCAAGGCCGAGGAGTTGCGGGCACTGGCCCGTGCGAATTCGGAGATGGATGTCGAGAAAGAGGCCGCCGCGCTCGACCGCAAGGCCGATGCGCTGCTGAAGGACCTTTACAAGAACCTTTCACCATGGCGCAAATGCCAGGTCGCGCGCCATCCCGACCGGCCGCATACCACGGACTATATCGCGACGCTGTTCACCGAATACACGCCCCTGGCCGGCGACCGGAACTTTGCCGACGACCACGCGGTCATGGGTGGGCTTGCCCGGTTCGAGGACCGCGCCGTGGTGGTGATAGGCCACGAAAAGGGCCACGACACCAAGACCCGGATCGAGCGCAATTTCGGCATGGCCCGGCCCGAAGGCTATCGCAAGGCGACGCGGCTGATGGATCTGGCCGACCGGTTCCGCCTGCCGGTGATCACGCTGGTCGATACAGCTGGCGCCTATCCCGGCAAGGGTGCCGAGGAACGCGGCCAGTCCGAGGCGATCGCGCGTTCGACCGAGAAATGCCTGCAGATCGGCGTGCCGCTGATTTCCGTCATCATCGGCGAGGGCGGATCAGGCGGCGCGGTGGCTTTTGCCACGGCGAACCGTGTCGCGATGCTGGAACACTCGATCTATTCGGTGATCAGCCCCGAAGGCTGTGCCTCCATCCTGTGGAAGGATGCCGAAAAGATGCGCGAAGCGGCCGAAGCCTTGCGGCTGACTGCCCAGGACCTGCTGAAACTCGGTGTGATCGACCGGATCATCAAGGAGCCGATGGGTGGCGCCCAGCGCGGCCGCGCCGAAACCATCGCCGCCGTCGGCAAGGACATTGCCGCAATGCTGAAGGAGCTGTCGGGCAAGAAGCCCGAGACCCTGATCAAGGAACGGCGCGATAAGTTTCTGGCCATCGGCTCCAAGGGGCTGGCGGCCTGATTATCGGCAGACCGGCTGTTCGGGGCTGTCAGCCGCGGTGCCGGTTTGCCGCGGCCCGATGCCGTTACCAGAGAGTCTTTGCCGCCCGCCCTGGCCATTCGGCATCATAGGCGGCGCCGTCGATCGTGCCCGCGCTCATCTCGGCCAGAAGGTCGCCGACGCTGGGAAGGCCTGCGGAGCAATCGCCATCCTGCCACAACCGCGCGCGTTTCAGCGCCCGGGCACATTGCGAATAGACCTCGTCGATGGCCAACACGATGACGGTGCGCGGCGCCTTGCCATCCTTGCTGAAACTGTCGCGCAGACCGGTTTCGGCGCTGACCCGGGCGCGGCCGTTCACCCGCACCACATTGTCGGACCCCGCGACAAGGAACATCAGGCTGGCACGCGGGTCGCGCACGATGTTGCGCAGGCTGTCGATCCGTTCGTTGCCGCGCCAGTCGGGCAGCGCAAGCGTGCCGGGGTCCAGTTCGCGCACCACGGGGCCGTCATCGCCGCGCGGGCTGGCATCGGTGCCTTCCGGGCCGACCGTCGACAGGATGCAGAAACGCGACCGCGCGATCCAGGCGCGATAGCCGGGTGTCATGCGCCGCGCCACCTTGACCAGCGAAGCCGCGCCCGGCGTGCCGTAATGGCTTTGCAGCGCGTCGAGGTCCTCGATCCACATCGCCCCTACCTCTTGCGAAAGCCGGCCTCTGCCATCAGCCGGTCGGAGGCCTCTTCGACCTCGGCCTCGAGCCGCGTCATGAAGGCCTGCGTGTCGAGCCCGGCGGGGATTCGCGGCAGAAACTCGACCACCGCCAGCCCCGGTTTGCGCAGGATGCCGTGGCGTGGCCAGAACACGCCGACGTTGGTTGCCGCCGGAATGCAGTCCCGGCCAAGCTGGCTGTACAGCAGGCCGGTGCCGATCTTGTAGGGCTTGTCAGCGCCCGGCGCGACGCGGGTGCCCTGCGGATAGATGATCAGCTGCCCGTCGCGGTTGCGGCTGTTGCGCACCCCGTCGAGCATCTGCTTGATCGCATGCCCGCGCTTGCCTCGATCGACCGGCACGCAGCCGATCAAGAGCGCATACTGGCCGACGAATGGCGCCCAGAGCAGTTCCTTTTTCATGATGAACTTCGGCCGCGGCGTTTCGCTGACGATCAGGATGATGTCGAAGAAGCTCTGATGCTTTGACGCGACGATCACCGCGTTTGTCGGCACCTCGCCGCGCAGTTCCGAACGCAGGCCGACCATCCACGACGCGGTCCAGCGCACCCAGCGGCAATAGGCGTGGATCGCGTCAAAGGCACCGTCGCGGCGCAGCAGCGCCCAGGGGGCGAAACCCACGGCGAGGATCAGCAGCATCGCATACATCTGCACGATGAAAAGAAGCGACAGGATCCATTGCAGGGCATGGCGCATCAGGTCAACTCCCTCAGGCGGCGAAAGGCGGCCAGCCGCGTGGCAAGATAGGCGACGAGCGCGGCCAGCGGCGGTATCGCGGCAAGCCAGAGCCACGCCGCCCCCTGAAAGCCAAGCCCGGTCAGAAACCCGCCGGCCTCGTCCGCGGCGGGCAGGAACGCCAGGGCGATGGCGCCGGCGGTCGTGCCGGCCATCGCCCCCCAGAAGGCGCGCGCCGTGAACCGGCGCACGAAGGCACGGGCGATGAAGAGGTCGCGCGCGCCGACAAGGCGCAGGACCGCGATGACCTGGGCATTGGCCGACAGCGCCGCGCCGGCGGCGAGGGTGATCATCGCCGCGGTGGCGCCACCGATCAGCACCACGGCCACAAGGCCAAGAAAGCGCAGCCGCGCAGCCGCTTCGGCCAGTGGGCGGCGCCAGCGGGTATGATCGTCGAGCACCGCGCCCGGTGCTTCGGCCGCCAGCCGGTTGCGCAGCCCTTCGGCGTCATAGCCGTCCCGATCCTCGGTCAGTTCGACAAGCCGCGGCATCGGCAGGCTGTCCAGCGGCAGGTCGGGGCCGAGCCAGGGCGCGAGAAGCGCGCGCTCTTCCTCGAGGCTGAGCGCGCGCGCCGTGGCGACACCCGGCGTGGTCTGCAAGATCGCCAGAACCGCCGCCGCCTGCGCATCTATCTGATCGGCAGGCGCCGTTATGCGCACCGTGGCCGTCCCCGCCAGCGCGCCCGACCAGCGATCCGCCAGCCGCCCCGCGGCCAGCGACAGGGCCAGCGCGAAAACCGCCAGAAATGCCATGGCGGCGGCAGTGAAATTGGTCAGCCAAGCGGTGGCGCCCGTGGCCGGAACCACCGCTTCGGCACCGGCGTCGCGACCTTTCAGCAGGCTGGCCAGCTTTGGCAGCGCCACCGTCACAGGTCGGCCCCGGCCAGTTGAACCCGTCGGTTGCGGATGCGAAGAACCCGGGTTGCCACCTGCGCCTTGGCGTTGCGGATCAGGTTCAGATCGTGGGTGGCCACGACCACGGTCTTGCCCATCCGGTTCAGTTCGATCAGCAAGGTCAGAAGGCGCAACGACATCTCCCAGTCCAGGTTACCCGTGGGCTCATCCGCCAGAATGACCTCGGGCGACATGATGATGGCGCGGGCCAGCGCCGCACGCTGGCGTTCGCCGCCCGAAAGCGACGGCGGCCGCGCCTCCACCAGGTCGGAAAGCCCGACCCAGGCCAGAAGATCGTCAAGGTCCGAGCCCTGCGCGTCAAGGCCCGCGACCGTCAGCGGCAACAGGACATTGGCGCGCAGCGACATATGGTCGAGAAACTGGCAGTCCTGATGCACGATCCCCATTCGCCGGCGCATCAGCGCCATGGCGTCGCGCCCGATCGCGCGGCGTTCCGTGCCCAGCAGCGTCAGCCGGCCGGCGGTCGGGCTCAGTTCCCCGTAGCAAAGCTTCAGAAAGGTCGACTTGCCCGAACCCGAAGGTCCGGTCAGAAAATGAAACGACCCGGCCGGCAACGTCAGCGAGATATCCGACAGAAGCTCGCCCCCGCCATAGCTGTAGGCCACGTTTTCGAAGGCAATCACGCCGCGTTCCCCGTTGGTCAACCTGTTCGCGCCGCGCCGCCTTTCCAGCCCGGCCAGATTCGCCGTTTCACCAAACACTTGGACAAACAACACACGCTTGCTACAACATGACCGTGCTGGGGCCAATGGCAAGCTGAGGGGAAGCCTGGGGAATGCGGCTGATCTGCCCGAACTGCGACGCTCAATACGAGGTCGACGACGCTGCGATTCCGGAAGCGGGCCGCGACGTTCAATGCTCCAACTGCGGCCATGCGTGGTTCCAGTTGCCCATGGGCGAAGAGGAAGAGGCGGAACTGCTGCCCGACAGCACCGGCCAGATTCCGGTGCCGCAGGTCGAGGATTACGACGAGGACTATGACGTCGACCTCGAAGCGGAGTTTGACGATGCCGCCGAAGCCGACGCCCCCGAGGCCCAGGCCGCGGCCGATGAACCCGCCGAGCCCGTCGAGGATGCGGCCGAGGAGACCGAGGCCGACGACGCAGGCACAGTGACCGACGAAATCGTCGACATCGGCGATGCGGATACGGATGGTGACGATGCCGACACCGCCGATGAGGCCGACGAGGATGCCGGCGACGAAACCCCGCCCCCCGCGGTTGCGCCCGGCACGGGTCGGCGCCAGCTTGACGACCATCTTCTGAACATTCTGCGCGAGGAAGCCGAACGCGAAGCCGCGCAGCGTCAGGCCGAAAGCCCGCTGGAAACCCAGACCGAAATGGGTCTGGCCAGCGCCGTGCCGGCCGCTGCCGCCGCGACGGGCAAACCGCGGCTCGACCCGATCCTTTACGGCGAGGATGCCGGAGAGGCCGACGACGACGGCGGCGCGCGCGCCGGATTTCCCGATGTCGACGAAATCAACTCGTCGCTGCGCGCGGCCGACGAACGGGGCGCCGAAGACGAACCGATCGACGAGGACGAAGCGCGGGCCGAAGAGCGGCGGCGCGGTTTCCGGCTTGGTTTCCGGGTGATCGTTCTGACCGCACTGATCTTCTTCGCGCTCTACCTCTTCGCGCCGCTGATCGCCGAACGGTTCCCGCAAACCGCAAAGTTCATGAATGCCTATCTTGTGACAGTCGATCTGTTGCGGCTGAAGCTGGATGAATGGCTGCGCGCGGCAATCGCGGCCATCCAGCAGATGACGAACGGCGGCGCGTCCTGATCTGTCGGGCAGTCCGCATGTCCGGAGGCATGACGGCCCGCGCGGGTCAGAACCTGTCCAGCAGGCGCCGCAGGTAATCCAGTTCGATTCGCGGACGATCCTGTTCACCGGACCGTCGGCGCAGTTCATCGAGGATTTCACGCGCACGGCGATACACATCTTCGCCCTGCGTCAGGTTCTCATCCGTACCCAGCCCGCCGGCCTGACCGATTTCCCGGCCCAGCGGATCGCGCCGGCCGTCGGTGTTTTGCCCACCGAACGCCTGGCCCTGCCCGCCCTCTTCGCGCCGCTGTTCTTCGGCCAGCGCCCGGCCCATGTTGCGCATCCCGTCGCGCAGCGCTTCCATCGCCTCGGCCTGCCGGTCCAGCGCGCCTGACAGATCGTCGTCGCGCAACGCCTCCTCGGCCTCGTCCATCGCCCGCCCGGCGCGATCGAGCGCGTCGCGCGCCGCTTCGCCCTCGGGCGTGCCGTCGCCGGGAAGGCGCTGGTTCTGCTGCTCGGCCAGCCGGTCGCGCAATTCGCGCTGGCGTTCGGCCAGATCGCGCGCGTCGTCACCGCCGCCGCCCTGACCGTCGCGCGGCCCTTCGCCGGGCTGGGCATCGCGGCGCTGGGGCTGGCCTTCGCCGTTTTCGCCCTGCTGTTCGTTCTGGCCCATGCGGCCGTTGTTTTCGGGGTTCTGCAGCCGCTGGAAACTGTCGTCAGACAGGCCCTGCTGATCGCGCAGCGTATCGTTCAACCCTTCAAGCGCCCGCTGCCCGGGGCTGCGCCGGCCCTCGCCGTTTTCGTTCAGCGTGACCTGCATGTTTTCCATGAACTGGCGCAGCTGCTCCAGAAGCTCCTGCGCCTCGGCCATGCGGCCCTGTTCCATCAACTCCTGCAATTTTTCCAGCATCTGCTGCAGCTGGTCGCCCGACATCTGCATCCCGTCCTGGTTTTCGGCGCTTTGCTGGTCGGGGTTGCGCTGTGCCTCTTCGGCAAGCTGCTGGATGTAATCGTCCAGCGCCTCGTTCATCTCCTGCATAAGTTCGTCGATTTCCGACTTGGTCGCGCCGTTGCGGATCGCTTCGGCCAGCCGGTCCTGCGCGCGCTGCAGCCGTTCCAGCGCCGATGCCAGATCGCCCTCTTCGACGAGCGAGGCGATTTCCCACAGCGCTTCGGCCACTTCGTCGCGCAGCTCGGACGCAATCCTCCCCGCGCCGGCCTCGTCCAGCCCGCCATCCAGCCGGCGCATGGCGACGCGAAGCAGAAGATAGGCGCGCTCGTTGCGAATGAAGCCTTCGGGGCGGTGGCTGATGGCGTGCAGCACCTGTGCCACACGCTTTCCGTTTTCGGTCGACCACATGAGGTCGCGGCGCATTTCGATCAGCGCCGAGGCCAGCGGGTCGAAGAACCGCCGCCCCGGCAATGGCGTGACCAGCGGTTCGGACTGGCCCGCCTGCCCCTGGCCGTCTTCGACCAAAAGCCGCATGCGGATCGGCAGGTTGGCCCAGGGGTGCTTGGACAGATCGTCAACCAGCGTTTCGCTGAAATCGTCGCGCCGGCCGGTAAAAGGCATGGGCAGGTCCAGAACGATCGCCTCGCGCGGTTCCGGCGCTACGGCAAGGCCATGGCGGCGGTCGACCGTACCAAGGTCCAGCGTGATTTCGGCATGTCCTGCGACCACGGCGTAATCGTCGCGCGCGCGAAAGCTTTGCCGCATCTCGCCCGAGGCTTCGCGTTCCATCACACCCACGGTTTCGACCGACGGTGCAGCATCGGCCAGCATCGCGACCTGCCAGTCGCGACCGCCGGGCCCGGTCACCGATACCGCGCCTGAACGCGTGACTTCGAAGCCCTGCGACGGGCCGGTCTCGGCCTCCGGCGCGGCCTCGCGCCCCGATACCGTTTCGGTAAGGCCAAGTGCGCCAACCTCGCCGTAAAGCCGGAAGGTCAGCACGGTGCCTTGTGGCAGGGCGATTTCGCCCGCCGGGATGTCGTTGAGGTAAAGCGCGGGCTTTCCGGTATAGGCGGGCGGTTCGGCCCAGCCTTCCCATGCCGGTCCGGAGGCGAGCGCCGGCCCGACACCGCCACCGGGGGCAAGCCCGGCGACCTCGCTCACCCGCCACAAAGACCCAAAGAGCAGCGCCACGACAAAGGCCGTCAGCGCCAGGTAACGCAGGGCAAACGGGTCAAGCCGGCTGATCCGCAGATCGGGTTTCGGCGCGCGGGCCCGGGCGGCCCGGTCCGCCATCTGTACAAGATGCGCGCGCCAGACCGCGACCGAGTCATCGTCGCGAAGCCCGACAGCCTGCCGGTCAAGCAGCGTCGCCAGCGGCTGCCCCTTCAGGCGCGCATCAAGCCGCGCCAGCGCTTCGGCCCGCGTGGGCCAGCGAAACCGCCTTACACCGGATACAACGAACCAGACAAACGCCCCAAGGCCCAGTACCAGCACGGCCCAGAGCGCTTCGATGGAGAGATAGTCCTGCAGACCCAGCGAAAAGCCCGCCGCATAGCCCAAGAGCAGCGTCCAGACCGGCCAGAACCCGCGCACCAGCCGTTCGGCAAAAAGGCCCGCCCAGCCAAGCCGCAGCGGCCACCTTAGGCGGTAAAGGACCGCCTGGGGGTTTGGGACTTTGGTGGTCATACCTCCTGTCCGGACGACGCGCGCCCTAGAGCCATTCGGGTATGCTATCGCGGTTCAGGATTTCGTCAAAGCTTGGCCGCGCCCGGATGACGGCGAAGTGATCGCCACTGACCAGCACCTCGGGAATCAGCGGGCGAGTGTTGTATTCCGACGCCATCACCGCGCCATAGGCGCCGGCCGAACGAAAAGCCACCAGATCGCCTTCGCTCAGGGGCGGCAGCGGCCGGCCCTTGGCGAAGGTATCGCCGCTTTCGCAGACCGGGCCGACCACGTCATAGGCGTGCGGCAACAGCCCGGGCTCAGGCTCGTTCACCGGCACGATATCGTGCCATGCGCCGTACATCGACGGGCGCAGTAGGTCGTTCATCGCCGCATCGAGGATCAGGAAATCGCGGTCTTCGCCGTTTTTCACATAGATCACACGCGACACCAGGAGGCCGGAATTGCCGGCGATCAGCCGGCCCGGCTCGATCTCGATCTCGCAGCCAAGATCGCCTACGGTCCGTTTGATCAGCGCGCCATATTCGACGGGCAGCGGCGGCGCGGTATTGGCGCGCTCATAGGGAATGCCCAGGCCCCCGCCAAGATCGAGCCGCTCAATCTCGTGCCCTTCGGCGCGCAACTGGCGGGTCAGCTCGGCAACCTTGCGATAGGCCGCCTCGAATGGCTCCAGTTCGGTCAGCTGGCTGCCGATGTGAACGTCGATCCCGATCACCTTCAGGCCCGGCAGCCGGGCGGCTTCGGCGTAAACCTCGCTGGCGCGCGAAATCGGGATGCCGAACTTGTTTTCCTTCTTGCCGGTCGCGATCTTTTCGTGGGTTTTCGCATCGACATCGGGGTTGACGCGGATGGTGATCGGTGCCGTCGCCCCCATGGCCGAGGCCACTTCGGACAATGCGCGAAGCTCCGGTTCGCTTTCCACGTTGAACTGTCTGATGCCGCCCTCAAGCGCCAGCCGCATCTCCTCGCGGGTCTTGCCGACGCCGGAGAAAACGATACGTTCGCCCGGCACGCCGGCGGCACGGGCACGGCGGTATTCGCCCCCCGATACCACATCCATGCCGGCGCCCAGATCGCCCAGGAGTTTCAGCACCGCAAGGTTCGACAGCGACTTGATCGCGAAGCACACCAGATGCGGCAACGGATCAAGCGCTTCGGCAAAAAGCCGGTAGTGACGCGTCAGGGTCGCGGCGGAGTAGCAGTAAAATGGCGTGCCCACCGATGCGGCAATCTCGGTCACCGGCACGTCTTCGGCGCAAAGCCGGCCATCACGGTACAGGAAATGATCCATCGCCGGCCTCCCCGCCCCGTTGTCGCGGGGCCTTCCTCACGTGGCGGGGCATAGTGATCTTGGCGGTGCTTTGCAACGCCCGCGATGTGCCGCGCTATGGTTCAGCCACGCGCCAGTGCCGCCACCCGATCATGGCAGTGGCAGGTGACGATATGGTCGTTCACCATGCCGACCGCCTGCATGAAGGCGTAGACGATGGTCGGCCCGCAAAACCGGAACCCCGCCGCCTTCAGGTCCTTGGATATGGTCTTTGACAGCGCGGTTTCGGCCGGCACCTCTGCCATGCTGGCAAACCGGTTCTGCACGGCGACACCGTCGACATAGTTCCACAGGAAACGGTCGAAGCCCTGCCGCGCCTCGATGTCCGCGAAAGCGCGCGCATTGCCGATCGTCGCCTCTATCTTGCCGCGATGGCGGATGATCCCCGGATCGGCCAGAAGCCGCGCTACCTCCGGCTCGCCCCAGCCGGCGATGACATGCGGATCGAAACCGGCGAAGGCGGCGCGGAAATTGTCGCGCTTCTTCAAGATCGTTAGCCAGGAAAGACCGGCCTGAAATCCGTCCAGAATCAACTTTTCCCACAGGGCGCGGCTGTCGCGCTCGGGCACGCCCCATTCGCGATCGTGGTAATCCACATAGATCGGCTCGACCCCGCACCAGCCACATCTTTCCGTCATTTCTGCATTCCCCTCAAATGCTTAGGTCGGTTTTTCCGCGGTCTCTAGAATTAGAACAAAATCCGAACATTCATTCATCCTTTACCGCTGCCGACCCATGATGTCCAGCAATCGCAGGGAGGTTCGGAATGAACGGCACGGAACGACGGGGCGACGCAGGACATCGCGCGGAACGCAGCAATCCGCTGAACTACGCCATCGCCGAACGCGACCGGGGAACGCTGGCCATGGTGACGCGGGCGATCGAACGGCGCACCGTCATGCTGGCCTACCAGCCGGTCGTCGCCGCCGCCGAACAGTCGCGCATCGCCTTTTACGAGGCGCTGATCCGCGTCACCGACGACACGGGCCGGGTCATTCCCGCGCGCGACTTCATTGATGCCGTCGAAACCACGGAGACCGGCCGGCAATTGGACTGTCTAGCGCTGGAGATGGGGCTGAACACGCTGGTGCGCCACCCCGCGCTGCGGCTATCCGTCAACATGTCGGCACGCTCCATCGGCTACCCGCGCTGGATCCGGACGCTGCACAGGGTGCTTCGCGCCCATCCGACCGTCGGCGAAAGGCTGATCCTGGAAATCACCGAAAGTTCGGCCATGGTTGTGCCCGATATGGTGACCGTCTTCATGGACGAGTTGCAGAAGGAGGGCATCTCCTTCGCGCTCGACGATTTTGGCGCCGGCCATACCGCCTTTCGGTATTTCAAGGACTTCTTCTTTGACATCCTGAAGATCGACGGCCAGTTCATCCGCGGCATCGCCGCCGACCCCGACAACCAGTGCCTGACCCAGGCATTGATTTCCATCGGCAGGCATTTCGACATGTTCACGGTCGCCGAATCCGTTGAAACCGCCGGCGACGCGGCGGCGGTCGCCGCGCTTGGCATCGACTGCCTGCAGGGCTATCTGTTCGGCGCGCCATCGCTGCGACCGGCCTTTCTGGGGGAAACCCAGCGCCAGACCGCGTGAACCGCGCCCCTTCCGCCGCCTATCGCCGCGATCAGGGCCCTGCCATCCGCCATAGCCCTTGACGCGACCGGCCCAAGCGTCATGCTGCACAGCAGCAGGGGGGCGACAGACCGCTCCCGTTCGCCGCGCACAGGGAGAGGACGCTTCATGACCAATGTCGTAATCGTGTCGGCCGCACGCACCGCCGTGGGCAGTTTCAACGGATCTTTCGCCAACACGCCCGCCCATGACCTGGGCGCCGCCGTGATCGAGGCGGTGGTCGCTCGCGCCGGGGTCGACAAGGCGGAAGTGTCCGAAACCATCCTCGGGCAGGTCCTGACCGGCGGGCAGGGCCAGAACCCCGCGCGTCAGGCCCATATCCTTGCCGGCCTGCCCAAGGAAAGCTCTGCCTGGGGCATCAACCAGGTCTGCGGTTCGGGCCTGCGCGCCGTTGCTCTGGGCGCCCAGCACGTCCAGCTTGGCGATGCCGCGATCGTGATCGCCGGCGGGCAGGAAAACATGAGCCTCAGCCCCCATGTCGCGCATCTGCGCGCCGGCCAGAAGATGGGCGACATGAAGTTCATCGACTCGATGATCAAGGACGGGCTGTGGGACGCCTTCAACGGCTATCACATGGGCCAGACCGCCGAAAATGTCGCCAGCCAGTGGCAAATCAGCCGCGACATGCAGGACGAATTCGCGCTGGCCAGCCAGAACAAGGCCGAGGCCGCGCAGAAAGCCGGCCGGTTTGCTGATGAAATCGCGCCGTTTACGGTCAAGACCCGCAAGGGCGACACGGTCGTCGATCAGGACGAATACATCCGCCACGGCGCCACGCTCGACAGCATGCAGAAACTGCGCCCGGCCTTCACCAAGGACGGGTCGGTCACCGCCGCCAACGCCTCGGGCATCAACGACGGCGCCGCGGCCGTCATGCTGATGTCGGCGACCGAGGCGGAAAAGCGTGGCCTGACCCCGCTGGCCCGCATCGCCGGCTATGCCACCGCCGGGCTCGACCCGCGATCATGGGTGTCGGTCCGATCCATGCCAGCCGCAAGGCGCTGGACAAGGCCGGCTGGAAGGTCGGCGATCTGGATCTGGTCGAGGCGAACGAGGCGTTTGCCGCACAGGCCTGCGCGGTCAACAAGGACATGGGGTGGGACCCCGCCATCGTCAACGTCAATGGCGGCGCCATCGCCATCGGCCACCCGATCGGCGCCTCGGGCTGCCGGATCCTGAACACGCTCCTGTTCGAGATGAAGCGCCGGGACGCGAAGAAGGGCCTTGCGACGCTTTGCATCGGCGGCGGCATGGGTGTCGCCATGTGCCTGGAACGCGCCTGACCCTGTGCAGCACCCGACGAAACCGCGCCTGGCCCCGGCTGGCGCGATTTTCGTTGCTGCGGTCGATCCGTCGCATGGCCACGGGCTGGATCGGCGTCTATAGCGGCGCCACCCAGCCTTCGCCGCACCGCAGAAACTGCTTTCGCAATTATATTGCGCCGGCGAAGACAAATACGTAACAAGACCACAACGCTATCGCCATACGGAGGACATCATGGCCAGAGTTGCACTCGTCACCGGCGGATCGCGCGGCATCGGCGCGGCGATTTCCAAGGAACTGAAATCGAAAGGCTACACGGTTGCGGCGAATTACGCCGGCAATGACGAAGCCGCCGCTGCCTTCACAGCCGAGACGGGCATCAAGACCTACAAGTGGAACGTGGCCGATTACGAAGCCTCCAAGGCCGGAATCGCCCAGGTCGAGGCCGATCTGGGCCCCGTCGAGGTCGTGGTCGCCAATGCCGGCATCACCCGCGACGCACCGTTCCACAAGATGAGCCCCGAACAGTGGCAACAGGTCATCGACACCAACCTGACCGGCGTCTTCAACACCGTGCATCCGGTCTGGCCCGGCATGCGCGAGCGCAAGTTCGGCCGGGTTATCGTGATTTCCTCGGTCAACGGCCAGAAGGGCCAGTTCGCGCAGGTCAACTATGCCGCGACGAAGGCCGGCGACATCGGCATCGTGCGCAGCCTCGCGCAGGAAGGTGCGCGCGCCGGCATCACCGCCAACGCCGTCTGCCCCGGTTACATCGCCACGGAGATGGTGATGGCCGTACCGGAAAAGGTACGCGAAGCGATCATCGCCCAGATCCCCGCTGGCCGCCTTGGCGAGCCGGAAGAGATTGCGCGCTGCGTGGCCTTCCTCGCCTCGGACGACGCGCAGTTCATCAACGGCTCGACCATTTCGGCCAACGGCGCACAGTTCTTCGGCTGACCTGCCCCCCGAACAGCCCTGAAACGCCCCGGCCGTCGCGCCGGGGCTTTTTTTGCGCCTGCGCAGCGCCGGCAGCGGCCTTGCGCACGCGGCCTCTTGCCTTTGCCCTTGCGCCCGGCCTAGCTGCAGGTTCGGGGAGGGACCGGCAATGGCCAGAACGCGCGCGACACTGATCGGCTTCACCGCCGTCCTTCTCTGGGCGCTTCTGGCGCTGTTGACGGTCGGCAGCGCGCCGGTTCCGCCACTGCAGTTGAACGCGCTCTGCTTTGCCATTGGCGGTACGCTGGGGCTGATCTGGCTGGCCGCGAGCGGCGGTTTCGCGCGCCTTTCGGGTGTGTCATGGCGCGTCTATGCCTTCGGGACCGCGGGATTGTTCGGCTATCACGCGCTCTACTTCTCGGCCCTGCGCGCGGCGCCCGCCGCCCAGGCCAGCCTGATCGCCTATCTCTGGCCGCTGTTCATCGTGCTGTTTTCCGGCTTGCTGCCCGGTGAACGGCTGCGCGCCGCACATATTCTGGGTGCCGCTCTGGCCTTTGCCGGCGCCGCGCTTGTCGTGCTGCGCGGCGGTGGCGGTTATGACCCTGCGGCCTTGCCCGGTCTCGGTCTGGCTTTCCTTTGCGCACTTACCTGGTCTGGCTATTCCATCCTGTCGCGCCGCCTTGGCAGCGTGCCAAGCGAGGTGGTCACCGTCTATTGCCTGTTGACCGCGCTCCTGTCGACGCTGGCGCATCTGGCGCTCGAAACCACGGTCTGGCCGCAGACGGCGACCGGCTGGGCGTCAATCGCCGCGCTTGGCCTCGGCCCGGTCGGGCTGGCGTTTTTCACATGGGATATCGGGGTAAAGCGCGGCGATATACAGCTTCTCGGCGTCACCTCCTACGCGGCGCCGCTTCTGTCGACGATCATCCTCGTCCTCGCCGGTCAGGCTGCCGGCAGCCTGTCGCTTCTGGCATCGGCGGGTCTGATTGCCGCCGGGGCGGCACTGGCCGCCTGGGCCAGCGCCTGAATACCGGTTCTCAGGCTTCGAGCCTGGCGATCTCTTCCTTGATCTTCAGTTTCTGTTTCTTCATTTCGGACAGCTTCAGCGCATCCATGCCCGGGCTTCGCTGCGCCTCGTCCACCTGTTCCGCGAGGAGCTGGTGCTTGCGCCGAAGCTCTTGCAGATGCGAAGTCATTGTCATGGTCGTCCTCCTCTGAAGGGTTTCAGATGGCCCGATTGCAGCACAGAAGACGAGTCGTGTCACCTGTAACAAATCCATGACGGCGCAAATGCCGCAATTTGCGGTGAACAATCGCGCCCGTTACACCCGATATGCCGCGTCGAGCGAACCGCCCCCGCGCAGCACCGAACGCGCCATTGCGCTTAGGTCTTCGCCATCCCCGCGGTGATCGGGGCCCTCGTGAACGACAAAGGGCGCCAAAAGACGCAGCGCGCCGCGCCCGCCCTTGCGCGCCCGCAGAATGACGCGGTTGGCCGGTCGGCCTTCGCGCGGGGCCATCGGCAGGATCGCCAAAGACCCAAGACGAGTGTCGACCGCCGACAAGAGCTCGCCCAGACGGTCGGCGCGCTGGATCAGTGTCAGCCAGCCGCCGGGCCGGAGCCGCCGTGCGGCGGCATCGACCCACTGGGCCAGCGGGGTGGCTTCGCGCAGCGCCGTCTCGCGCCCCGCGTCGCGTGCCGCGGTGCCCCCTCCGGCCGGGAAATAGGGCGGGTTGGCCAGTACCTGGTCGAACGCCTCGGCCCGCAGTTCGCCCGGCATCGCCGCCAGATCGCCAGTCACGACCTTCAGCGCCATGCAGTTTCGCGCGGCATTGGCACCCGCCAGCTCTGCATAGGCGGGTTGCAGTTCAAGCCCGATCAACGACAGCCCCGCCACCCTGTGCGCCAGACAAAGGCTTGCCACCCCCGCGCCACAGCCCAGTTCCAGCACGGTCTGCCCCGGTTTGGCCGGCACGGCGGCGGCCAGAAACACCGGGTCGGTCGCAGCACGATAGCCTTCGCGGGGCTGCAGGATACGCAGCGCACCGCCCAGAAACCCGTCGTCGGTCAGTTCGGACGGGTCAAACACCGCCCTAGCCTTCCAGCGCGATGTCATTGTCGTGCAGAACCCGCCGCGCACGCGCCCAGTCATCGGCCGGAACCATCAGCCGGCGCGGCAGGATCCTGATCGAACCTTCCAGCACGCTCATGTGGACGTCCATGGCAAAGGCGGCTATACCCTCGCCCTGAAGCAGCGCGCTGGCAAAGGCGATGAGTGTGGGGTCAGTCGTGCGCAGAAGCTCTTTCATCTTCCGGGACTTAAGAGCAACTGACGCGCTTTGTCGAGGGAAGTGACGCGACCGTGATGGGCTTGGACGAGGCACAGCAGAAGCCGCACGACCGGCTGGCCGCATGGCTGGCCGACGATATGGGCCGCGTCAACGCGCTGATCCGCGAACGCATGGCCTCCGAACACGCGCCCCGCATCCCCGAAGTGACCGCGCATCTGGTCGAAGCCGGTGGCAAGCGCCTGCGCCCGATGCTGACCCTGGCCGCGGCGCGGCTTTGCGGCTATGACGGCCCCTATCACCTGCATCTGGCGGCCACGGTCGAATTCATTCACACCGCGACCCTTTTGCATGACGATGTGGTCGACGAAAGCCAGCGCCGGCGCGGACGGCCGACCGCGAACCTTTTGTGGGACAACAAGTCATCGGTTCTGGTCGGCGATTACCTCTTTGCCCGTTCCTTCCAGCTCATGGTCGAAACCGGCAGCCTCAGGGTGCTCGACATTCTGGCCAATGCCGCCGCCACCATCGCCGAGGGCGAGGTTTTGCAGCTGAGCGCCGCACAGGACCTGCGCACCGAGGAAGACACCTATATGAAGGTGATCCGCGGCAAGACGGCGGCGCTCTTTTCGGCGGCAACCGAGGTGGGTGGGGTCATCGCCGGCGCCCCGCAGGCACAAGTCGATGCGCTTTTCGCTTATGGCGATGCCCTCGGCATCAGCTTTCAGATCGTCGACGACCTCTTGGACTACACCGGTACCGAAACGATCGGCAAGAATATCGGCGACGATTTCCGCGAACGCAAACTGACGCTTCCGGTGATCAAGGCCGTGTCCCGTGCGAATGACGAGGAACGCGCGTTCTGGACCCGGGTGATCGAAAAGGGCCAGCAGAAGCCCGATGATCTGGACCACGCGCTGACGATCATGCGGCGCCACGGCACACTGGAGGCGACGCGCGCCGAAGCCATGGCCTGGGCCGACCGCGCCAAGGCGGCGTTGGAGGCCTTGCCTGCCCATGAACTCCGCGCCATGCTGCACGATCTGGCCGACTACGTGGTCGCACGGCTGCGCTGAGCCGCCGATCAATTCAGGAATAACGGGTAAACGGGCCGCCCAGCGGCGCGGCATGTACCCACCAGCCGGGTTGCTCCCGCGCCAGCGCCTGCGCCGCCGCGCGTGATGCGGCCTCGGTTTCGAAAAGCCCGAATACCGTCGCCCCCGAACCCGACATCCGGGCCAGTGCCGCACCATGCGAATGCAGCGCCGTCAGGGCCGCGCCAACCGGCGGGCACATCGCCACGACCGGCGCTTCAAGATCGTTGCGCTGTTCACCTAGCCAGGCCAGAAACGCGCGCATCCCCGACCAGGCGGGAAACACCGCCGGCATGGACGGGTTGTCGCGCCGCCCGAGCGCCGCAAAGACCGCCGGCGTGGACACCCCGATGCGGGGATTGGCCAACACCGCCCACAACACGCCGGGGGGCAGGGTGACAGCGCTCAGAACCTCGCCGATCCCGGTCATGCGCATCGGCGCGGCGGCCATGCAGACCGGGACATCGGCGCCAAGCGCAACGGTCGCCTCGGCTGGCGGCAACGGGCAATCCCACAGCGCGGACAAGGCCCGCAAGGCCGCCGCCGCGTCGGACGATCCCCCGCCCATGCCCGAAGCCACCGGCAGGTTCTTGACAAACCTCAGCGCCGCGCCCCGCGTCGGGTGGAGATGACGGGCCGCGCGCAAGACCAGGTTGTCGTCGCCAAGCGGGAGCGGATCGGCTTCCGGCCCGGCCAGTTCAAGCGTCAGGCGATCGGCCGGCTCAGCCTGAACCCGGTCGCCCAGCGCCGCAAAGACGACAAGGCTGTCAAGGTAGTGATAGCCGTCGCCGCGCCGGCCGGTCACGTGAAGCGTCAGGTTGATCTTGGCGGGGGCGAACGCCTCAACCGTCATTGGCACTGACAGCCAGGGGCGGCGCACCCTCTTCGTTCAGCACCGCATCCAGACCAACCTCCAGCTTGCGCCGGATCCGCTGAAGCTCTTTCTCCTCGGGGTCGAATGACAGCGCCCGGCGCCACTGAAACCGCGCTTCGAGCTTGCGGCCCACGGCCCAGTAGACATCGCCCAGATGGTCGGTGACGATGGCATCGACCGGCATCAGTTCGACCGCGCGTTCCATTTTGGCCACCGCCTCGTCATAGCGACCCAGCCGGTAAAGGACCCAGCCCAGCGAATCGACGATAAACCCGCTCTCAGGGCTCAGTTCCACCGCCTTTTCGATCATCGCCAGCGCTTCATCGAGGTTTTCCTGCATCTCGACATAGGAATAGCCCAGGTAGTTCAGCACCTGTGGCCGGTCCGGTGACAGCTCCAGCGCCTTGCGGAAATCGGCCTCGGCCTGGGGCCACTGGCCCGACCGCTCATAGGCGATGCCGCGTGAATAGAAGACCGCCCAGTGCTGTTCCTCGGGCGCCTCGATCAGCGCGATGCCGTCGCTATAAGCCTTGGCTGCCTCGCCGAACTGTTCCTGCCGGCGCAGCATGTCGCCCAGCGTGACCTGCACCAGAAGAAGGTCGGGCAAGGCATGCGCCAGCTGCCGCATTGCCTCGATCGCCGCCTCGGGCTTGCCGGCGGAATAGAGCGCCTCGGCCCTGCCAATCTCGGCCGAATAGAAAGCCGGGTCATCGCGCCCGATCCGATCGTAGGTTTCGGTCGCCAGATCGTATTGCTTCAGCCGTTCCAGAAGATCGGCCGACAAAAGCACGGCATCGGCGTGATCGGGCCGCAGGTATTCCGCGACACGCGCATAAAGCAGCGTGTAGCTGTCTTCGGCCTCGCCATTCAGCGCATTGGCCACACTGACGAATACCTCCGCCTGCCCGTCAAGCGGGTCGCGCACGATATCGAAGGGCACGGTTTCACCGGCCTCCAGCCGCGCCCGAAGCTCTGAGGCGCGCGGGTCGGCCGACGCGCCAAAGCCCTCGTCGATCAGCGCGATGGCATCGGCGTTGCGTTCCAGCTGGCTCAGCACCTCGGCATAGGCCAGGGTTCCGCGCCGGGTCAGCCGCAGCCCCTTGCTGCCGTCGCCACCGCCAAACACCCGGTCCGCGCCTTCGAAATCGCCCACCGACGCCAGCGCCAGACCCTTGTGATAAAGCCCGAAGGCTTCGACACCGGGGGCCGTCGCAACCGTGTCGAAGGCCGTCAATGCCTCCGACATCCGGCCTTCGCCAAGCTCGGCCCAGGCGCCCACCAGCCCGTCGACAAGGGTGCCCACGTTGATCCCGGCCTCGACCGCTGTCAGCGCATCGCCATAAGCCTTGTCGTGCAGCTTCTCGGCGAGCAGCGCCAGCCGCGCCACCTGCCGGCCGGCATCGACCTCTTCCAGCCGCCGCGCAATCGGCAACGCATTGGCGAACTGGCCCAGCGCCATATAGGCCATCACCGCGTTTTCCATCAGGTTGGGATTGTCGGGGTCGAGCACCAGCGCCTGGGTCAGATACGCGGCGGAATTGCGGAAATCGCCATCGAAATTGGCATGCCGCGCGGCCAGGTAGGCACCGGCCAGACCGTCTTCGGCCCGCATCGGCGCCGCCGCCAGAAGCGCCGAGATGGCCAGTGCGGAACCGGCGGACAGGAAACGGCGGGAAATGGGGGGCATGAAGGACCTCGCGCAAAGGGCAGGCCAAACCTAGTGTGGCTTCCAGCCCGTGGCAATGCGGCGCGCCGCCCCCGGCCCGCCGCACGCCCTTTTCTGCCGAAAATGTTACATGTTGGGATAATTCGGGCCGTCGCCACCCTGCGGCGTCGTCCAGGTGATGTTCTGGCTCGGATCCTTGATGTCGCAGGTCTTGCAGTGCACGCAGTTTTGGAAGTTGATGACGAATTCCGGCGAACCGTTCTTTTCGACCACCTCATAGACGCCGGCCGGGCAATAACGCTGCGCCGGTTCGTCGAACTTCGGCAGGTTGACCGAAATCGGCATGGACGCATCCTTCAACTTCAGGTGCGCCGGCTGGCTTTCCTCGTGGTTGGTAAAGCTGAACGACACGTTGGTCAGCCGGTCGAAGGACAGCACGCCATCGGGTTTGGGATAGTCGATGGGCTTGAACCGGGAGGCCTCGCCGGTTGCCGCCGCATCGGTCTTGCCGTGCTTCAGCGTGCCGAACAGCGAGAGACCGAAAAGGTTGTTCGTCCACATGTCGAGCCCGCCGAACCCCAGCGAGGCCAGCATCCCCCATTTCGACCACATCGGCTTGACGTTGCGCACACGCTTGAGGTCCTTGCCGATGGCGCCGTTGCGCACCTCGGCCTCGTAGCCATCAAGCTCGTCGCCTGCCCGCCCGGCGGTGATGGCGGCATGCGCCGCCTCTGCCGCAGCCGTGCCCGACAGCATGGCATTGTGGTTGCCCTTGATCCGCGGCACGTTGACGAGCCCGGCCGAACAGCCCAGCAGAACGCCACCCGGAAACGCCATTTTCGGGATCGACTGCCAGCCGCCCTCGGAAATCGCCCGCGCGCCATAGGCGACGCGCTTGCCGCCCTTCAAGAGCTCGGCGACCATCGGGTGATGCTTGAAGCGCTGAAACTCCATATAGGGGTAGAGATGCGGGTTTTCGTAGTTCAGGTGAACCACGAAACCGACATAGACCTGATTGTTTTCAAGGTGATAGATGAAAGACCCGCCGCCGGCATTGCTGCCCAGCGGCCAACCCATCGTGTGGGTGACCGTGCCCTCGCGATGCTTTTCGGGGTCGATTTCCCAGATTTCCTTCATGCCGATGCCGAATTTCTGCGGGCAGTGACCCTTAGACAATTCGAACCGCGCGATCGCCTCCTTGGCGAGCGAGCCGCGCACGCCCTCGGCAAGAAAGACGTATTTGCCGTGCAGCTCCATCCCCGGTTCGTAATGCGGCCCCGGCGTGCCGTCGGCCTGCAGGCCCATCACACCGGCGACGACGCCCTTGACCGCGCCATCCTCGCCATAAACCAGTTCGGAACAGGCCATGCCGGGGAAAATCTCGACGCCCAGCGCTTCGGCCTCGCTGGCCATCCAGCGGCAGACATTGGCCATCGACACGATGTACTTGCCGTGGTTCGACATCAGAGGCGGCATCGGCCAGTTCGGGATGCGGATCTGCCCCGCCTCGCCCAGGAAATAGAAATTGTCCTGCTTGACCTCGGTCGTGATCGGCGCGCCCTTTTCCTTCCAGTCGGGGATCAGCGCATCAAGGCCCGACGTGTCCAGCACCGCGCCCGAAAGGATATGCGCGCCGATCTCGGAACCCTTTTCCAGAAGCACGACATTCAGATCGGCATCCAGCTGCTTCAGCCGGATCGCGGCCGAAAGCCCCGCGGGGCCGCCACCCACGATCACCACATCGTATTCCATCGATTCCCGGGTCACGTCGCTCATCTCTTCCCCTCTCCGGCGCGCGTCGCAGGGCCGCGCGCAACAATCGGTCTTTCTGTTCGCATCACCGGTTATCTTACTGCGCGACCGGGGGTCAATCGTTACGCGGCATCAGAAGGTCGCAATGCGGCATGAGCGCGGGGATTTTTGCGCCCTTCCGCGCCCTGTCCCCGATATTCCGCACCACTGGGCGAATCCCTGCCCGCAGGGTCCGAAGCACTTGCAAAACGGGCGCGGTTGGGATCACTTGAAGTCAGGACCGAACGCCCCGACACCTGCGCCCCGAAAGGGACGCTGGTTTTCTTTTTCAGTAAGGGACCGATGGAAAAGATACCGATGACCCGCGCCGGCCACGCCGCGCTTGACGCAGAGTTGAAAGAGCTGAAGACGGTGGAACGCCCTGCCGTGATCCGCGCCATCGCGGAAGCGCGCGAACATGGCGATCTTTCGGAAAATGCCGAATACCATGCCGCGCGCGAAAAGCAGAGCTTTATCGAAGGCCGCATCAAGGAGCTTGAGGCGATGATGGCACTGGCCGAGGTCATTGACCCGACCCGGCTGTCGGGTGCGATCAAGTTTGGCGCGACCGTCACGCTGGTCGACGAGGATACCGACGAGGAAAAGACCTATCAGATCGTCGGCGAGGCCGAGGCGGATATCGAGCGTGGCCTGCTGAACATCCGTTCGCCGCTGGCGCGCGCGCTGATCGGCAAGGACGAAGGCGACAGCGTCGAGGTGCGTACCCCGGGGGGCGAACGCAGTTACGAAGTCGTGAGTATCCGGTATATCTAAGGCCGGACAGAGGCCGTTATGACAGAACACAGGGACGACCAGCCGATTGATCTCGGCGTCTACAACCGCCCGGGAGAGGGCGGGCGTATCAGCGCGGCCGAAGTGATCGCCACCCTGCTGAGCCTGATCTGGCTGGCCGCGGTCGCCGCCTTCTTCCTGTTCATCGACCGCGGCGAAAACGCCGATGCCAGCATCGGCGCGATTCTGGTCACGCTGCTTGCGGTCTTCATGCCGCTGGCGCTGATCTGGCTTGCCGCGACGACCGCCCGTACGGTGCGCGGACTGCGCGAAGAATCGGCGCGGCTGCGCGCGACCGTGGATACGATGCGCCAGAACTACGTGCAGCAACAGCAAACCGCCGCCAATGCGCCGAAATCGACCGTCGAAAAGAAGCTCGAGGAACTGGCCGCCGCGCAACGCCAGACCGAACAGGCCATCGCCCTTTTCGCATCGCGTCGCGACGGCAACCTGGCCGTGCCCTCGGCCGACCGCAAATCGGTTCTTGCGCTGACGCCGGCGAGCCCGGCCGAGGAACAACCGGCGCTGGCCCTTGGCACACCGGTCGACGCATTGAACAAGCCCGCGCTTTCGCTTGCCGATTTCATCCGTGCGCTGAACTTCCCCGACAGTGCCGACGACCGCGAAGGCTTCCGCGCCTTGCGGCTGGCGCTGGAGGATCACAGCCTGTCCAAGCTGATCCGCGCCGCGCAGGATGTGCTGACCCTGCTCAGCCAGGACGGCATCTATATGGATGACCTGAAGCCCGACCGTGCCCGCCCCGATCTCTGGCGCCGCTTTGCCCAGGGCGAACGCGGCCGCACCATCGCGGGCCTTGGCGGTGTGCGCGACCGTTCGTCGCTGGCGCTTACCGCTGGCCGGATGCGCAAGGACCCGGTCTTTCGCGATGCGGCGCATCACTTCCTTCGCCAGTTCGACCGCAGCTTCGTGACCTTTGAAAAGACCGCCTCGGACCAGGATATCTCGGCGCTGGCCGAAACCCGGACGGCGCGTGCCTTCATGCTGTTTGGCCGGGTGACGGGCACCTTCGACTGAGCAAGAAAGATGGCCTAGCTGGCCAGCGTCAGGTCGCGCACCATGGTCGTCGCCTTGGAAAACCCGAAAACCCACGACAGCGGGCCAAGCCGCGTCGCGCCCGTCGCACGAAATCCGCGGCGTTCGTAAAGCGCGCGCGCACGGGCGTTCTGCTCGATCACGTCCAGCCGCACGGCGCCGTAGCCGCGACGTATCGCCTCGTCGCAGATCGCCTCCAGAAGCGCGGTGCCAACGCCAAGGCCCCGTGCCTCGGTCGCCACGCAGATGCCGTCCATCAGAAAACGGCGGTTTTCCACATCGCGTTCCAGCAACGCCAGAAATGCCGCACGCCACAGCCCGCCCAGACGCCCGTAAACCGCCAGAAGATCGGCAAGGGTACCGCCCACGAAAGCGCCCGCGGCGGTCTTGAACCCGGCAACGCCCAGAACCTCGTCACGCGCCCCCGTGCCACGATCACATGATCGTCGCGGATCACCCGCGTGATGAACCGGAGCGCCCGCGGTTCGGGGCCAAGAACCCGCCCCAGCTTGTTTCCGAAGGCGTTCCAGTAAAGCCGGGCGGCGGCGTCGCGCTCGTCTTCGCGCAGGCCCGAGCCCAGCGTGATGCCGGCGCGCCTCATGGCAACGTCGACCGGCGGAACAAACCGGCATCAGGCAAAGAGATCAGAACAGGCATTCGCCCCCCATCATTGCAATCAAGACTTGGTGCGAATGATCCGGCTTGTCAAACCGGCGCCGGGCGATGAACCGTCAGCCCGCCGTGTTCTGCTGAACGCGCAGGAGCGGCTGGTTGTTGTCGTCGTCGTCGTCATAGACGGTTTCGGTCTTGACGCCCGGAACCTGCCCGAACCGATCCATGATCTTTTTCGGAAAGAAGGTGCCGCGGATATGCTCGAAACCCGGCAGCTGCCCCAGAACGGTTGATACGCTGTTTGCACAGAACGCCTTGGGTGCTGCGCCTTGCGCCTGCACCAGCGCCAGCGCGCGTTCGGCCACCGCCGGCGAAACCTCGACCGTCTGGATGACCACGTGATAGGTCGTGCGCGCGTGATAATCGATGTAGAATTCCTCGCGCAGCGGCGTGATGCCGAAAAGCACGTCGTTGCGTTCCGGCACATAGGTATGGCCCCAGCTTCCGGCCGGGTCGAAGATGACGCGCTGCGAACCCGACACCATCAGCGCCGAGTGCCCGCCTTCGCCCGTGGAATTGCTGATCACCGTAAACAGCGTGATCGCCGGGGGGCCGGGATGGGTGTAGCGCGCCCGCGCCACCGCCTCATCCGGCGCCCAGACCTGTTCGGCGCCACAGGCCGAAAGAAAGCCCAGAAATCCCAGAAGGATCAGCAAGCGGTGCATGTTCCGCCTCAGTACGCAGGCCGGCACGGGCCGGTCAGGAATTGGCAAGCGCCAGGAAGATCAGAATGCCGATCGAGATACCGGCGCCCCAGGTGACCCAGCGGATGAACCCGGCAAAAACCTTTTCATGGTTGCGAATGTCCATGCTGCCGTGCTTGTGCTCTGCCATCGTCCTGCTCCTGCAAATCCTGCGGTGCTGCCCTGTTAGCCGATTCACGGCGGCCTGTCACCACCCCGGCTTGACGCCACGCGCGCCGGGTCAGGTCTTGTCGTCCAGCGTTTCGGCCAGCCTAAAACCGATGCGGCGCGGCTCTTCGGCCTCGGGTTCCTTCGGCACAGCGCGCAGCATCACGCTCAACCGCGTGACATGCTGGATCAACTGGGTCTTGGCCCCGGCGTCATCCTGCCCGTAGAATGTGACGATATCGGGGTCGAAATAGCCGATCCCCTCGATCCGGATCACGCCGGCCTCACCGCCGGCGAACCCCATCGCCACTTCCTGCCCGGCATCGAGCTGTTCCTCGAAATTCTTGATGTAGAGGATCAGCCGCTCATAGGCCCATTCGGCGGGACTTTTCTGTTCGACAGGTTTTTGCGCGACCGCCTTCGGCAACGGCTTCTGTTCGGCAGTCGGCGCCGCCTTGGGGTCGGCATGCACGACGCGCGCGCAGGGCAGCGCCGAGGCCTCGAAAGCCTCTGCCGAGGTCATGATCTCGTCTTCCATCGCGCTGCCTTCCGCCTTCATACCCGTTGCCAGAGCCAGGCACCCTCGCCGTCGCGCCGGCGCCTGACGCGCCCAGCCTGATGCAGATGGTTGAGATGCGCAACCGTCTCGACCAGCGCCAGGCCATATTCGCCATCGCCAATCTCGCGCTTGAAAAGCGGGGCAAAGCAATCGCCGCCCTGTCGCGGCTGGCCCAGATGATCCAGAAGCCGGTCCAGTGCGCCGTGATGGTTCGCAACCAGCTGGCGCAGCCGCAATGGCAGCCCGGTATAGGGCAGCTTGTGGCCCGGCAGCACCAGATGATCGGGCCGCGCGATGTCAAGAAACGCGGTGCAGCTTGCCAGCCATTCGGTCACCGGGTCGGCCCCGGGTTCGGTCGGATAGACCCCGAGATTGGGCGAGATCGAGGGCAAGAGCTGATCGCCGCCCAGAACGAGGCTGTCGTCACGGCTGAAGAACACCGCGTGCTCCGGCGCGTGGCCGTTGCCTTCGGCGATGTCCCAGACCCGACCGCCCATGGTGATCGTCTGCCCGGCCCGGACCCGGGTAAATCCAAGCGGCAGCGGCGCGACCACATCGGCGAAGTTGAACGGTCGTTCCGCCGCCCGGCGTTGGTATATCGCCTCGTCCATTCCGGCCGCACGAAAAAACGCCAACGCCTCCGGCGTCGGGCGGTCCTGTTCGTCCAGCGTCAGCATGCGCGCGAACAGCCAGGCGGTGCGGGTCGTCACCAGCTCGGCGCCCAGTTCCGTCTGCATCCAGCCGGCGAGCCCGACATGGTCGGGATGGTGATGGGTGACGACGACCCGGACGAGCGGCTTGCCGGCCAGCGGCCCATCGAGGATCGCACGCCAAAGCGCCTTGCCGCGCCGGCTCATCAACCCGGTATCGACGACCGTCCAGCCATCACCATCGTCCAGCGCAAAGACGTTGACGTGATCAAGCGCCATTGGCAGCGGCAGGCGCAGCCACAGCACGCCTTCGGCTATCTGGATAGCCGCGCCCTCGGCCGGTGGATCGGGCCAGGGGTAGCGCAGTGCGTCGGGCGAAAGGTCACTCACGCGCCAAGATCCTCGGGGGTGATCGCGAACACCCCCTCGGCACCCTGCCGAATGCCGGCCAGAAGCGCGGCATGTTCGGGCAGAAGCCGTGCGACGTAAAACCGCGCCAGCCGCGTGCGCGGACCGTCTTCGCCCTCGGCCAGTGCCGCGCAGAGGTGATAATACCCGCCCAACACACGGGCAAAGGCCCGCTGGTAGGCGACCGCGCCGGCAAACCGGTCCTGCATCGGGCTGGCCAGAAGCCATTCGGTCCCCTCGCGCAGGGTTTCGGCCGCCGACCAGACCGCAGTGGCCAGTTCGGGCAGGCGTGTGCGCGCCGCTTCGGCCGCGTCTTCGATTTCCTGCAAGAGGCGAAAGGCTTCCTCGCCCTCGTCCATCATCTTGCGCCCGACAAGATCCATCGCCTGAATGCCGTTGGTGCCTTCGTAGATCGCCGTCACCCGCACATCGCGCAGGTACTGCGCGGCGCCGGTCTCCTCGATGAAGCCCATGCCGCCATGTACCGCACCCCCATGTCGGCCACGGCAAATGCCGGTGTCGGTGCCAGCTTTTCGCGATCGGGGTCAGCAGCTGCGCGCGCCCGCCACTCCCTCGCCCCCAGTCGCGCGCCATGTCCAGCGCCACCGCGCAGGCGAGCGCGATTGCGCGGGCGGCAAAGACATCGGGCTTCATGGTGGCCAGCATCCTGCGAACATCGGCGTGATCGACGATGGCACCTGTCCCGCCCTCGACCGGGGTCCGGCCCCGCCTGCGTTCCAGCGCATAGGCCAGCGCGCGCTGGTACGCGCTTCGGCGGCGCCGATGCCCTGCCCGCCGACACCCAGACGCGCGTTGTTCATCATCGTGAACATCGCCTTCATGCCGCCATGCGGCTCGCCCACCATCCAGCCGGTCGCGCCGTCGTACTGCATGACCGCGGTCGGGCTGCCGTGCAGGCCCATCTTGTGTTCCAGGCTGACAACGCTCAGGCTGTTGCGCCGGCCCGGGTTGCCATCGGTGTCGGGAATGAACTTGGGCACCAGAAACAGGCTGATCCCCTTGGTCCCCGCCCCGCCATCGGGCAACCGCGCCAGAACCAGGTGGCAGGTATTGGCCACGAAATCGCTGTCGGCCCAGCTGATGAAGATCTTCTGGCCGGTAATCGCATAGCTGCCGTCGCCATTGGGTTCCGCGCGGCTGCGCAGCGCACCCACATCGCTGCCGGCCTGCGGTTCGGTCAGGTTCATCGTGCCGTGCCATTCGCCGCTGATAAGCCGCGGCAGATAGAGGGCCTTCAACGCGTCCGAAGCGTGGTGTTCCAGCGCCTCGATCTGGCCCTGGCTCATCAGCGGGTTGAGCTGCAGCGCCAGGCAGGCGCCGGCCATCATCTCGTTCACCGCCGTGGTCAGGGTCATCGGCAGACCCATGCCGCCATAGTCGACCGGAGCCGAGATCGCCACCCAGCCGCCTTCGGTGATCGCGCGATAGCCCTCGGCAAAACCCGGCGAACAGCGCACCACCCCGTTTTCCAGTACCGCGCCCTGCGTGTCGCCGTTGCGCTGCAGGGGCGCCAGCACATTGTCGCACATCCGCGCCGCCTCGGTCAGGATCGCCTCGGTGGTCTCGGCGCTGGCTTCGGCGAACATCGCGGTCGCGGCCACGTCGCCATAGCCGACGACATGGTCGAACAGGAACTGATAATCGGCGACAGCGCAATGGTAGGCCATGGCTCTCTCCCGGGGGCTGTGCGCTTGGCAATCCGGGACCGGGGCGCGGGCAGCTTTGGCGAGTGTTGCCAAAAGAGTTGCCGCAAGGGCAAGCCCCCGCAAGCAAAACGCCACGTCACGAACCCACAAAGCCCCGCCGTGCCGCCCATTGAAACCGAAACTCTGCCGCCCGATGACCTGGGCATCGCGCGCGCCGCGCGGATCCTTTCCGGCGGCGGGCTTGTCGCGGTGCCGACCGAAACGGTTTACGGGCTGGCCGCGGATGCCCGGGATGACCACGCCGTTGCGCGTATCTTCGCGGCCAAGAACCGGCCGCGCTTCAACCCGCTCATCGTGCACCTGCCCGATGTCGAGGCCGCGCGGCGCTATGCCCGGTTTCCCGAGGCGGCCGAACGGCTGGCCGCTGCCTTCTGGCCCGGACCGCTGACACTTGTCTTGCCGCTTCGCGCCGATGCCGGCCTTTCGCCTCTGGTCACCGCGGGACTTACCAGCGTTGCGATCCGGGTGCCCGCACATCCGCTGGCCGTGGCGGTTCTGCGCGCCTTCGGCGGCCCGCTGGCAGCGCCTTCCGCCAATCCCTCCGGCCGCGTCAGCCCGACGCGCGCGACGCATGTGCTGGAGGGTCTCGCCGGCCGGATCGAGGCGGTTCTGGATGGCGGTGCCTGCCCGGTCGGCGTCGAAAGCACGATCGTCGGGCTAACCGGCACACCGGTTCTGCTGCGCCCCGGTGGCTTGCCCGCCGAAGCGATCGAGGCCTGTCTGGGCGCGCCCCTTCCCACCGGCAATGGCGATGCCGCGCAACCCAGCGCACCGGGGCAGCTCGCCTCGCACTACGCGCCCGAGGCGCCGGTAAGGTTAGGGGTCACGCAGCCGACAGCTGACGAGCTATGGCTGGGTTTCGGCCCCGATTGTGCCGGCGCAGCGCTGAACCTTTCGCCCGCGGGCGATCTGGTTGAGGCGGCGGCAAACCTGTTTCATGCAATGCGTGAAATCGACCGTCTGGCCAGGAACGGCAAGCGCATCGCGGTCGCCCCGATCCCGCAAACCGGTCTAGGCCGGGCCATCAACGACCGCCTGCGGCGCGCAGCCGCGCCTCGACCCTGACGAATTTCTCGAATGCACGGATCAACGTCAGGTTGACAGTGACACCAAAACCTCGGCAAATGCAGCTGTTGAAGTTGACCAAGGATTTCCCGTGCAATTCCCGATACTTGCCGCTGCCGTCGCCGCGTTCTGCCTCGCCCAGCCTGTAACCGCCCAGACCATCAGCCAGCGCGGCGGTTCGGTTATCACCAAGAAAATCGGCCCCTGGTATATCGAACGCACGCATTATGAGGACGGATCGGCGGTCTGCTGGTCGCACAACCTGAATTACGGGCGCAGCGCGCCGCTCTTCAGCTTTCTGGCGGCGCGTGGCGGCAAGGACCCGGGTTCGGGCCTGCGTTTCGCCGCGGTCAAGCCGGCCAAGCCGGGCGATACCGTGAAACTGGTGGCCAACGACGCCGCGGTTACCCTGACCCATACCGGCACCGGCGCGGAGAAGGTTTTCTCGATAGCCGATGGCAAGGCCGGCGGCACCATCATCCGTCTGCTGCTGGAGACCGAGACCGGCCGCAACAAATCGTTCTGGGTGGTCGACAAGGACGGCACGAAATACAAGTTCGACGCGCGCTCGACCTCGAAAATGCTGCTGTATCTCAAGGAAACCTGCGGTTTCGGCGAATAGATGGCACCCCGCCGGGCGGCTCAGGCGTGCCCGGCGCTGGCCGATAGCAGCAGCGGGTCGATCCCGAGCGAACGGATGGCCGCCTCCCACAGGCCGCCGCTGTCGTCGCGAAAGACCAGATCGGGCGAAGCGTCGCAGGTCAGCCAGCCGTTCTGCAGGATCTCGTCTTCCAGCTGCCCCGGCCCCCAGCCGGCATAACCCAGCGCAAAGATGGCACGTTTCGGCCCTTCGCCGCGCGCGAGGTCTTCCAGAATATCGAGCGTCGCGGTCATGCCGAAACGCTCGTCAACCGGCAATGTCACCTCGCGGTCATCCTCGTCGCGGCTGTGCAGGACAAAGCCGCGCCCCATCTCGACCGGCCCGCCGAAGAACACCCTGATATCGCGCGCACCCGGCGCACGGTCGATGCCAAGCTGCTCCAGCAACTCGTCAAAGCGGACCGCATCCGAAGGCTTGTTGACGATCAGCCCCATCGCGCGTTCCGGCGAATGGTCGCACAGAAAGACCACGCTGTATTCAAAGCGCGGGTCGCTCATGCCGGGCATCGCGATCAGAAGCTTGCCGCTGAGGTTGGACATATCGGTCGTTCGATCCATTCCCTTAGAATGGTACGCGGTGCGGCGGTTGCAAGTGGCAGATAGCACACGGTCACACCGCCGTCGCCCAAACGTGATTTCTCCTTCGCGCCCCGACGATTATCCTGCGCCCATGTTTGCACGGCTGACCACCTTTCTGACCATCGCACTGGCCCTGCCTTCGGGCGCCGGCGCCTTTGAGGTGTCCGAAGCGATTCGGGCAGAGCTGCGCCCCGGCTGGCGAGAGCCCGACGGCCGCTATGTCGCGGCCCTGCAGATCGAACTGGCCGACGGCTGGAAAACCTACTGGCGTGCGCCGGGCGAGGCGGGCATCCCGCCCAGTTTCAACTGGGCCGGATCGACCAATCTGGCCGGCGTGGAGTTTCGCTGGCCCAGCCCCGAGGTCTTCGACCTCGGCGGGATCGCCGCCATCGGGTACAAACATGAACTGACCCTGCCGATGGTGATTACCCCGCAAGGTGACGGGCCGGTCACGCTGGATGCCGCGGTTGAACTTGGCATCTGTTCCGATATCTGCGTTCCGGTTTCGCTGCGCCTTTCGGGCAGGCTCGACGGTGCCGGCGCGCCGGATGCCGGCATTCGCGCCGCGCTGGAGCGTGGCCCGCGTTCGGCTGCCGCGGCCGGCGTCGGCGCGGTGCGCTGCACGGTGGAACCGCTGGCCGACGGCCTGCGGCTTTCGGCCGATATCGCGATTCCGGCGCAGGGAAAACGCGAAACCGTGGTGGTGGAATTTGCCGACCGCGACGTCTGGGTAGCCCCGGTCGAAAGCCGGCGTGCCGGCGCGCAACTGCTGGCCAGTGCCGAGATGTACCGCCCCGACGGCCAGCCCTTTGCGCTGAACCGCGAGGGTGTGACCATCACCATTCTGGGCGGTGACCGCGCGGTTGAACTGGCCGGTTGCCCGGCCGGCTAGCGCCGCTTCAGCCCGCCGGGCGCACCAGCCGCGCAAGCATCCCGGCCATGAGCGCCAGAACGGCAATCGCCGCCGTCGCAATCACGAACAGGACCAGCGCCGCCGTCTTTGCCCCACCCGGCACCCAACCGTCCAGCGCGGCGGGCAGATGCCCCGTCACGATCACCGCGCCGAGGGTCGCGGCAAAGGCCCCCGCCATGACCAGTGCCGCGAGCCCCGGCAACAGCGCCGCGGCACGCGCACGGCGCGGCAGTCGGCGCGCGTGGCGCAGGCTGCGAAACTGCCGCGCAATATCCAGCTGTGCCGCCAGAAGCGCCGGTACCACCAGCAGTACCAGAACCATCCCAAAACCCAGACCGTAAACAAGCGTGATGACCGTGGGTTTCAGGAACTGCGCCTGCGACGAGCTTTCGAAGAGAAGCGGTGCAAGCCCCAGAACCGTGGTCGCCGTGGTCAGAAACACCGGCCGCAACCGGTCGGCCACACCATCGACAATCGCCTGTTTAAGCCCACGCGTGCGGGCATAATCGTCGATCGTGGTGATCAGCACGATGGAATCGTTGATGATGATCCCGGACATGCCGATGAGCCCGACGACGGAAAACATCGACAGCGGCACCTCCCACCAGTTGTGCCCCCAGATCGCCCCGACGAGGCCGAAGGGGATGACCGCCATCACCACCATGGGCCGCGTCCAGCTGGAAAAGACCCAGGCCAGGACCAGGTAGATGCCGACAAGACACAGAAGAAAGCCCAGCAGCGCGTCGTTCAGGAACTCCCGCTCATCCTCCGCCAGCCCCGATTGACGCGACGCGACGCCGAAGCGGCTTTCGACATCCGGCAGCACCTCTTCGGTCAGAAAGCGGGTGATCTCCGCCGCGGGCGGGGTCGTCCTCGGCGATATCGCCGCTTACGGTCACCACCCGCACGCCGTTTTCGCGCCGCACGGTGGAAAAGCCCGCGCGCGTCTGCACCGTCACGATATCGGCCAGCGGCACCGCCTGCCCGGCCCGGCTTTGCAAAAGCGTTCGGTCCAGAAAATCGGCGGTGCGTTCCGATGACGGCAGTTCGACCCGATCGTGGCCGAACGCGGCCCGTCGGGATACGGCCGCCTCGATCCCGTTCAGTCGGTGACGCAGCACACGGCCCAGTTCGTCAATGGTAAACCCCAGCGCCTGACCCTGCGCGGTCAGGTCCAGCACCCACCAGTTCGTCCTTGTCGTAGGCCGTGCTGTCTTCCAGTGCCGACACTTCCGGAAACGGCAAAAGCGCAGTCTTGATCGCCTCGGCGGCAGCCTTCAGGACCTCGGCCTCGGCGCCGAAGAGATCGACCGACAACGCGTCACCCCCTCGGCCCGGACCGCCAGCCGCGAAAGCTGACCTCTTCCAACAGCGGGTGGGCGCGCACCGCCTCTTGCAGTTCGCCGACGAATTGGAACGAGGAATAGGGGCGCAGGTCGGGGTCGATCAGCTCGATCGATATCGCGCCCAGCGCATCTTCGTCCTTGGTATCCGAACCGGCCAGTGCGCGTCGGTCTGCCGCCGGTCTCGGCCATGACGAAATCGAGCGGGTTGCGGCCATAGCGCGCCTCGTAATCCTTGCCCAGCGCTTCGGTCGCGCGTTGCAATTCGCGCATCATCGCCAGCGTGTCGGCGCGCGTCGCGCCGGGCAGCATGGCAAAATTGCCGGTGACCGACCCCTGTTCCGGCGCATTGAAGAACCGCCAGGGCACCTTGCCCGTCACCAGAAGCGCCGCCTGCAAGGCAAGCGCGACCAGCGCCAGCGCCATCACCGGATAGCGTGCCACGATAACGCCCGCGACAAGCGGGCGAACGGCGCGGTCGCGGACCCAGGAAAAGCCCCGGTTCACCTGACGGCTGGGCCAGTCGTACCAATGCGCGCGCCCGGCATGGGCAAGCGCATGCACCATGTGATTGGGCAGGATCACGAAGCATTCGACGAGCGACGCGGCCAGAACCGCGATCACCGTGAAAGGGATGTCGGCGATCATCGTGCCGAAATGGCCGCCGATGGCGACCAGCCCGAAAAAGGCGATGACAGTCGTCACCGTCGCGGAAAAGACCGGCGCGGCCATGCGGCGCGCGGCGTTTTCGGCAGCCTCGACCGGCGTTTCGCCGCGCCGCGCGCGGGCATCGGCATGTTCGCCGACGACGATCGCATCATCGACAACGATGCCAAGCGTGATGATCAGCGCGAAAAGCGACACCATGTTGAAGGTCAGGCCGAAGGCATGCATCGCGGCAATCGCCGCCAGCATCGAAACCGGAATGCCGGCGGCCACCCAAAGCGCAGTGCGCGCATTCAGGAACAGAAACAAAAGCGCCAGAACCAGCGCCAGCCCCATCGCACCATTGTCGAGCAGGATGCTGGAGCTGCCCGGTAATCGCCTCGGCCCGGCCTCGCACCAGACGAATCCCGGTGCCTGCGGGCAGCGTCGGCTGCATCTGGTCGGCGACCGTCTGACGGCGGCCTGGAATGGCGATGGCATCGCCCCGGTCCGAACGATCGACACGCACGGTCAGCGCCGGGTTGTCGCCGATTAAAGGCGGCGCGCGTCCGGTCGATACCCAGAACCTCGATCCGCGCCACATCGCCCACCCTCAGCGCGCGGCGCCATCGGCACCGGTCTTCAGCACGATGGCGGCGATGGCGCGGGCGTCCTGCTTGGCATTCCCGGTGCGGACCCGCGCCGCCCCGCTGCCCACATCGCCGGCAGGGTCTGCGGTGACCTCGGCGCCGATGGCTTCGGCGATCCCGGCCATGGTCAACCCATGCTGGACCAGCGCCGTCGTCGGCACCTCGACCAGCGTTTCGGTCTCGGCCAGGCCGCGAATCGTGGTCCGTGTCACGCCGGCGGCAAAAAGCCGGGCGACGAATTCGTCGGCAAAGCGGCCCAGCTGGTCCACACCGACGGGCCTCGTGATCACCACATCAGTCACCCGGTCGCGCTGCGCTGCGGCGCACCCGGGTGCCTCTTCCGCGTCAGAGGGCAGATCGCCACCGTGTCGACCGCCGCCTTCACATCCGCCGCGGCGCGCGCCATGTCCCATCCCGGCTCGAATTCCAGCGACAGAGACGCGCGCCCTTCTGTAGCGCGCGCGGTCGAGCCGGTTACGCCCTCGACCGCCAGCAGCACCGGGTCGAGAACCTGCACGATGGCACGGTCGATATCCTCGGCCCCGGCGGCCCTGCCAGACCACCGAAACCTCCATCTCCTCCACGACGACATCGGGAAAGAACTGGCTGCGCATTTTCGGCAGGGCGGCCAGCCCGAGCGCGATCATCAGCACAAGCACCAGATTGGCGGCGGTGGCGTGGCGCGCGAAATAGGACAGTATGCCACCCGCACGGCCTTCGCGCCTGTCGCCTCCGGCCCCGCGCCTCATCGCCTAGCCCCCCATCCGTTCCTCGATCCGGGCCACGACCTGGGCCGGAACCGCCTCTTCGCGCAGCTGCGCCAGAACCCGTTCGCGCGCCTCGGCCGGCATCCGGGTATTGGCCTCGACAAAGGCGATCAGCCGCGCCCGCCTTTCGGGGTCGAGGGTAACCATCTCGGGCTCTGAGGACGCCGCCGGCGCGCCCGCCCGGTTCGGCCGCACCTTGATCCCGGCCCCGAGAAGCGGAGAGCGTTCGCTGACCACCTCGCGCCCTGCCAGCGCCCGGGCCTCGACAATCACGCTGTCGCCCTGCCGGCGCAGGACCGGGGCCGAAACCACCTCCAGCCGGTCATCGTCGCCAAGCGCCAGAACCGTGCCCTGCCCGTCCACCGCCGACGCCGGCAGGATGGCGACATCGTCAAGCGCCGGTTCCTCGACGCGAACCGCGACGAAATCGCCGGGCCGAAACCCCGGTGCGGCATCCAGCGTGGCATGCACCAGCCGGCCGCTCTGGCCTTCGCCGACCTCGGCCGAAACCCGCGCGATGCGCCCCTGCGCCAAAATGTCGAGACCAAGCACGTCAAGCGCCACGGTGACCGGAATTTCGGCAAGCGAACCGGTCTCGGTCACCAGCCGGGCAAATTGCGCGGTCGACAGGCGGAACGACACGTCCAGCGCATCGGGATCGACCAGCCGCGCCAACCGTTCGTTGGTGCCGACCAGGCCACCGGCAATCGCCGAGACATCGCTCAACACACCCGAAAACCCTGCATAGACGGAGGTTTCGGCCAGATCGCGCTCGGCCTCGGCCAGCGCGATGGCGGCCCGGTCCGCGGCGGCCACCGCCTGACCTAACCGCGCCTCGGCCGAGGCGAGCGCCTGACGGCGCGCCACCACCGCCTGCGCCGCCGCGCTTGCCGCAAGCTCGGCCTCTTCCACGGCCGCCTCGCTGACCGCACCCGATGCCCGCAGGCTCTGCCGCCGCTCCAGCGCCGCACGGCGCAAGGCCTCCTGCGCTTCGGTCACCGCCAGATCCTCGCGCGCCAGATCCAGCGCCTGCTCGGCGTCGCGCCGGTCGGCAACCGCGCGGTCGCGGTCGTTCAGTGCCAGATCGCGCGCGGCCGTGGCCGCCGCCGGGTCGAGCCTGAGAAGCAGCTGGCCGGCTGCAACCCGCGTGCCGTCCTCGAAACCCGGCGCCAGTCTCCGCCACCGTGCCGGCAGCCGGTGCCCGCAGCTCCAGCACCCGGCGCGAACGGATTTCGCCGTGTAGGCCGCGATGACCGGAACGATGCGCCCCATCTACCGCGGTCACGTTAGCGGCAAACACCCTCTTCCCGCGCGACCGGCATGCCGGTATCGCGTGCCTGCCGTTCGGCGATCGCTTCGCGCAGTGTCTGGCCGGCATAGGCCAAAAGCCCCAGCGTCAGGGCCAACAGAAAAAGCGCTGTCAGACTGCGTCGCAGAAACCGCATTCCGGTCCTTTCACCCCGCCTTTGCAAAGACATACGCCGCACCCGGTTCAAGGCCAAGCCACAATGGCGTCAGCGCTGGCGCACCCATCAAACGGCGAGGGCTGTCATTTCCGTCGCAGATGTTCGTCCAGGCGCGGCAGGATTTCCACGAAATTGCAGGGCCGGTGGCGATAGTCGAGCTGCCATTTCAGGATCTCGTCCCAGGCATCGCGGCAGGCGCCGGGGCTGCCCGGCAGCGCGAACAGATAGGTACCGTTCGCCACCCCGCCGGTTGCGCGGCTTTGCACGGCGCTGGTGCCGATCTTCTGCATCGAGACGAGGGTAAAGACCGTGGCAAACGCCTCGATCTCCTTCTCATAGACATCGCGATGTGCCTCGACGGTCACGTCGCGGCCGGTCAGTCCGGTACCGCCGGTCGAAATGATCACGTCGATGGCGGGATCGGCGCACCAGGCGCGAAGCCTGGCGGCAATCGCCGCCCGTTCGTCGCGCACGAGTTCGCGGGCGGCCAGAACATGGCCGGCCTCGTCGATCCGCGCGGCCAGCGTATCGCCCGAACGGTCATCGGCCAGGCTGCGGCTGTCGGAGACGGTCAGAAGCGCGATACGGATCGCGATGAACTCTTTGGTATCGTCGATGCGGCTCATCCGATCTTTTCCCATGCCAGTCGGGCGGCGATTGTCGCGAAGATCGCAGCGGAGGTGAACCGCAGGCCACGTTCCACCCGGCGGCTGCGTGCCAGGACCCGCCCGATCCCGCCCGCGCCCCAGCCGACACCGGCGTTGACCACGAAGCCGCCCAGCGCGATCAGCCCGCCGAACACCAGAAACTGGCCCAGGACCGCGCCACGCGCCGGATCGACGAACTGCGGGATGAAGGCCAGGATGAAAAGGATAACCTTGGGGTTGGCGATGTTGACGAAGAATGCGTCGCGAAACGCCCGCGCCGGACGCACCGGCAAGACGCCGGATTGCGCCAGAGGCCGGCGCAGGGTGGAAAGGGCAAGCCACAGCAGATAGGCAACGCCAATCCAGCGGATCGCGTCGAACAGATGCGGTACGCGCGCCACCACGGCACCCAGCCCCAGCCCCGCCAGCGTGACGCTGAGCATCGAACCGGCGCTGATCCCGGCACTTGCCGCCACCGCCGCGCCGCGCCCGCCCCGGACACCTTGCGCGAAACAGAACATCATGTCGGCCCCGGGTGTCAGGTTCAGCGCCAGCGCTGCGGGAACGAACGCCATGAGCGTCAGGGGATCGACAATCATCGACCGCCCTCCAGCCGCGCCCGGAGCGCCAGGAGATCGGCCCAGGCCTCGCGCTTGGCATGGGGCTGGCGCAGAAGGTAGGCGGGGTGAAACATCGGCAGCGCCGGACGGCCCAGAACCTCGGCCCATTGCCCGCGCAGCCGGGTGATCCCGCGTTTGCCCAGAAGCGCCGCACAGGGCGTGTTGCCCATCAGCACGATCAGGTCGGGCGCCACAAGTTCCACATGCCGTTCGACAAACGGCAGCAGCATCGCGATTTCCTGCGGGTCCGGGTCGCGGTTATGTGGCGGGCGCCAGGGCAGGATATTGGTGATGTAGATCGCCTGTTCGGGGTCGGGGCCCTGCCGGCCAAGGCCGATGGCGGCAAACATCCGGTCCAGAAGCTGGCCGGCGCGCCCGACGAAAGGCAGGCCCTGCAGGTCTTCCTCGCGCCCCGGCGCCTCACCGATCACCATGACCCGGGCCCGGGCATCGCCATCGGCAAAGACCAGCGACCTGGCGCCCTTCTTCAGCTCGCAATGGTCGTAACCCGCCAAGGCCTCGCGCAGCGCAACAAGGTCACCCGCCGCCCCGGCCGCCCGGCGCGCCATCGCCACCGGATCCGGCCCGGCCGGCACAACCGGCTGCACGGCCGGTTCGGGTTCGCCCCCTGCCGGCAAAACGACGGGCAGCGCCATGTCCGGCGCGGGCGCATCGGCGCTTTCGGTGCGGTCAAGCGGCACCTCGCCGATAGCCTCATCAGCGCCCAGTTCGAACTGCCATTCGAGGGCGGCCAGCAATTCGGCTCGGGTCAGCGCTTGGGCCATCGCCAAGGGCTAGCCGGATTCGCGCCCGGCGCCAAGCGCCACCGCCCTGTCCCCGGCCGCAGCAAAACCGGTTGGCCCGCGACACGCTTTGCGATAGAGAGCGGCAAATCCGCCACCGGAGGCCCCCATGACATTCCGCGCGCGTCATCTTCTGGGTATCGAACACCTTGCACCAGAAGAGATTCGCACCGTCCTCGACCTTGCCGAAAGCTATGTCGAGTTGAACCGCCGGACGATCAAGCAGTCGAACGCGCTGGCGGGCATGACCCAGATCAACATGTTCTTCGAAAACTCGACCCGCACGCAGGCCAGTTTCGAACTGGCGGGAAAGCGGCTGGGCGCCGACGTGATGAACATGACGATGGCCCATTCCAGCGTGAAAAAGGGCGAGACGCTGATCGACACCGCGCTGACGCTGAACGCCATGCATCCCGACCTGTTGGTGGTGCGCCACCCTTCTTCGGGCGCGGTCGACCTGCTGGCGCAAAAGGTCAACTGCGCGGTTCTGAACGCCGGCGACGGGCGGCACGAACACCCCACGCAGGCACTGCTGGACGCGCTGACGATCCGTCGCGCCAAGGGCCGCATCCAGCGGCTGACCGTGGCGATCTGTGGCGATATCGCCCACAGTCGCGTGGCGCGGTCAAACCTGATCCTACTGGGCAAGATGGAAAACCGCGTGCGCCTTGTCGGTCCGCCGACGCTGATGCCCTCGGGCGTGGCCGATCTGGGCTGCGAGGTCTATGACGACATGCGCGAAGGCCTGCGCGACGCCGATGTGGTGATGATGCTGCGGTTGCAGCGCGAACGGATGGACGGCGGCTTCATCCCGTCCGAACGCGAATACTACCACCGCTTTGGCCTCGATGCCGAGAAGCTCGCCTATGCCAAGGACGACGCCATCGTCATGCATCCCGGCCCGATGAACCGTGGCGTGGAGATCGACGGCGAACTGGCCGACGACATCAACCGGAGCGTCATTCAGGAACAGGTGGAAATGGGCGTTGCGGTGCGCATGGCAGCGATGGAACTTCTGGCGCGCAACCTGCGCCACGAACGCGGACGGCAGGCAGCGGGAGTGATGGTGTGAAGCGTTCAGGTCACGACAGAGGGCCGCGACCGGCCGAGGCGGGCGCGAGGGCGGGCCGGTCCGCAGGTGGACCGGGAAGGAAAGAGGCGCGCGCGACATGACCACCCTTCTCACCAACGCCCGCCTGATCGACCCCGAGGCGCAGACGGAAACCACGGGCAGCCTGCTGATCGCCGACGGCGTGATCGCCGAAACCGGCCGGGTCAAGGCGCTGAAGGATGCGACCGTCATCGATTGTGCCGGCAAGTGCCTTGCCCCGGCATTGTCGATCTGGGCGTCAAGATCGGCGAGCCGGGTGAACGGCACAAGGAGAGCTTCCGTTCCGCCGGGCTGGCCGCAGCGGCTGGCGGCGTGACCACGATCATTGCCCGGCCAGATACCGACCCGGCCATCGACACGCCGGAAACGCTGGAATTCGTCACCCGCCGCGCGGCAGAGGCCTGCGCCGTCCGCATCCGCCACATGGCCGCCCTGACCAAGGGCCGCGAGGGGCGCGAGATGACCGAGATCGGGTTTCTTCTGGACGCCGGCGCCATCGCATTCACCGATTGCGACCACGTCGTGACCGACACCAAGGTTCTGACCCGTGCCCTGACCTATGCCCGCTCTCTCGGCGCGTTGGTGATGGGCCATCCGCAGGAACCGGGGCTTTCCGCCGGGGCGGCCACGACTTCCGGCAAGTTCGCCAGCCTTCGCGGTCTGCCCGGCGTTTCGCCCATGGCCGAACGCATCGGGTTCGACCGCGACATGGGGATGGTCGAGATGACCGGGGTGAAATACCACTTCGACCAGATCACCACAGCCCGCGCCCTGCCGCCTTTGGAGCGTGCCAAACAGAACGGCTTCGACGTGACCGCCGGCACCTCGATCCACCACCTGACGCTGAACGAGTTTGACGTGGGCGACTACCGCACGTTCTTCAAGGTCAAGCCGCCCCTGCGCAGCGAAGACGACCGGCTGGCGGTGGTCGAGGCGGTGGCCTCGGGCCTGATCGACATCATCTCTTCCATGCACACCCCGCAGGACGAGGAAAGCAAACGCCTGCCCTTCGAGGATGCCGCATCGGGCGCTGTCGCGCTGGAAACCTTCCTGCCTGTCGCGTTGCGCCTTGTTCATGCCGGGCAGTTGACGCTGCCGGGGCTTTTCCGCGCCATCGCGCTGAACCCCGCCAACCGGCTTGGACTGCCGCAGGGGCGGCTGGCCGTGGGCGCGCCGGCCGATCTGGTGCTGTTCGACCCCGATGCACCCTTCCTGCTGGACAGGTTTACCCTGCGCTCGAAATCCAAGAACACGCCCTTTGACGGGCAGCGGATGGAAGGTAAGGTGCTGGCAACCTTCGTGGGCGGCACGCAGGTCTTCGGCGCGGAGGCGTAGATGCCCGAAATCACCACCGGTGCCCTGGCGCTGATTGCCACCGGGATCCTGGCCTATCTTTTGGGTTCGGTCCCCTTCGGCATCGTCTGGTCGCGCCTCTTCGGTCTGGGCGATCTGCGCCAGATCGGTTCGGGCAATATCGGCGCCACCAATGTGCTGCGCACCGGCAACAAGCCCGCCGCTTTCCTGACGCTTGTCAGCGATGCCGGCAAGGGCGGGGTTGCGGTGCTGCTGGCCCGTGCCTTGACCGGCGGCGAGGATGCCGCGCAGATTGCCGGTCTTGCCGCCTTTGCCGGCCACTGCTTTCCGCTCTGGCTGGGCTTCAAGGGCGGCAAGGGCGTGGCGACCTTTCTCGGCACGCTCATCGCGCTGGCCTGGCCGGTTGGGCTTGCGGCCTGCGCAACCTGGCTGGTGACCGCCCTGCTGTCGCGCATCTCGTCGCTTTCCGCGCTGGTTGCCGCCGCCTCGACCATCGTCTGGATTTTCGTCTTTTCCAAAGGTGCGATGTTCTGGCTGATCCTGTCGCTGATTGCGCTGATCTGGTGGCGCCACGCCCCGAATATTGCCCGCCTGCGCGCCGGGACCGAGCCGAAGATCGGCCAGAAATAGTGGCTGACCCGTTCCACCGGGCGCTTGACAGGATCCCCGAAGGCTACAGCGAAGGCATGGTTGGCGACCGCCGCTACCGCATCGGCAAGACGACGCTGGCCGGCGGGCGCAGCATCAAGCTGGTGGCCTGGGAACTGGGCGGGCCGGACTACATCAGCCTGAATGTCTATCGCCTGGCCGCCGGCGACCGCCTGAAACCCTGTGAAATGGCCGAGGCGAAGGTGCGCACCTTCGTCCTGAACCTCGTGCCCCTGTGCGATGGCACGGCGTCGACAACCGCGTGAAAACGCGCGCTACGCCCGCCCGGCGAGCTTCTCTACCGCCTCGGCGGTTCGCCGGGTGTTCTGGTAGATACCCAGGCCAAGATACATGAAGCCACCGACCAGAACGATATAGATACCGCCGACAACGAGGATCGCGAGCGCCGCCAGCACCCCGCCGCCCGGCATCGTGTTTCCGCCCGGCCCCATCATCGGCCCGCCACCGATCAGCGTCGCGCCCGCCGCGACCAGCACCGCAACGGCGCCAAGAACCACGATGACGTTGATGACCTTCTCAAGCGATGTGATGAAGAAATCCCGCATGTCCGAACCCTCCGCCGGTTTGACCTGCGGACAGTCTAGCACGGGGCGGGCCGGTCAGTAGCTGTATTCGGCGTAGATGCGCGACAGATCCCCGGCCCATTCGCCGTGATACCTGGCCAGCAGTTCATCGGCCGGCACCTGCCCGCTGTCGAGGCTGTCCTTGAGCGCGTTCAGGAAATGCGTCTCATCCGGCACCAGCCCGCCGGCTCCGGGCACCGCCCGCGCCTTCAGCCCGGAATCGGCGATCGCCACCACCTCGCGCGCCAGATCGTGCATGCGGATACCGCCCACCTCGGCCTGAAGTGCTTCGACGCTGGCGGCAACGCGCAGCGCCTCGCGCGTGTCCTGGCTCCAGCCTTTGCAAAGTTCCCAGGCGGCATCAAGCGCGCCCTCGTCATACATCAGACCGACCCACAGCGCCGGCAGCGCGCAGAGCCGCCGCCAGGGCCCGCCATCGGCGCCGCGCATTTCGATGTACTTCTTGACCCGCGCTTCGGGGAAGACGGTGGTCATATGATCGGCCCAGTCCGACAAGGTGGGCTTTTCGCCCGGCAGGGCCGGCAGTTCGCCTGTGAGGAAATCGCGGAACGATTGGCCGAGCGCGTCGATATAGCGGCCGTCGCGGTAAACGAAGTACATCGGCACATCGAGCACGTAGTCGACATAGCGCTGATAGCCCATGCCATCTTCGAAAACGAAGGGCAGCATGCCGGTGCGCGCATCGTCAAGCCCGCGCCAGATGCGCGAGCGCCAGGATTTGTGACCGTTGGGCTTGCCGTCAAAGAAGGGCGAATTGGCAAATAGCGCGGTGGCGACCGGCTGCAGGCTGAGCGCCACACGCAACTTCTTCACCATGTCCGCTTCGGAGGCAAAGTCGAGGTTCACCTGAACCGTGCAGGTCCGGTACATCATCTGCGTGCCATGGGTGCCGACACGGCCCATGTAATCCGTCATCAGCCGATAGCGCCCTTTCGGCATCATCGGCATCTGGTCATGCGACCATTGCGGCGCCGCGCCCAGCCCGATGAACCGCGCGCCGATCTCATCGGCGACGGACTGAACCTCGCGCAGATGTTCGTTTACCTCGTCGCAGGTCTGGTGAATGGTTTCCAAAGGTGCGCCGGACAGCTCCAGCTGCCCGCCGGGCTCAAGACTGACATTGGCGCCGTCCTTGACCAGGCCGATGATCTTGTCCTGTTCGTAGACCGGCGCCCAGCCGTAGCGGTCGCGCAGCCCTTCCAGCATCGCCCGGATCGACCGTGGACCCTCGTAGGGAAGGGGCTTCAGCGTATCCTTGCAATAACCGAACTTTTCGTGCTCGGTCCCGATCCGCCAATCGGGTTTCGGCTTTTCGCCGGCAGCCATGTATTCGGCCAGTTGTTCGAACCGCTCGATCGGGCCGCCGCCGGACTGGGGAATGGACATGGGGGCGCTCCGATTTGGCCTTCGACAGGGGCCAGAGGTGGCCTGTCGGCGCGGCGAAAGTCAAGCCTCGGGCCAGACATTCCGTGACCAGATAACGACGGCTTGATCACCCGGCGCGCCCTCGGCCGCCCCCAGCGCGCGCGACAGACGCGCCAGATCGAGCCCGGGAAGCGCGGTCAGCGCATCGGCCAGCGCCGGTGCGCCTTCGGCAGCCAGCGGCACCGTCAGGGCCGGCTGCCCCGGCTGCGACAACCGCCAGCCGCGCGCCGTGCCATGGCCGGTCAGCGCCACCTCGCTCAGATCGCGCAGCGCGACCGAGCCGCCGCCGAATGGATGAAAGAAGCTGACCCGCCCTTCATCGACCTCGACCATGCCGGGCGCGGTCACGTCGCGCGAAAACTCCATGCGCCGGCGACCGTTCCAAGCCAGTGTCAGCCCGACGAGCGCGACCGCCCCGCCCAGTGGCATCAGGAACAGGCCGCCCAGCGACGCCAGCCAAAGCCCCGCCGCCGCAACGGCCAGCCCGCCGACGACTTCGCGCCAGCGCACGAGCGCCGCGCGCGCCTCGGGTCGCACAAAGCTCATCGCGCCACCCCGCGATAGGGTGCGCGGCGTTCGCCATAGTCCATCGCCGCGAAATCGCGCAACAGCACGGGCTCGCCCCCTTGCGCCTGCGACCAAAGACAACCGCCCGCCGCGTAAAAAAGCCCCTTCCGTCCCGGCTCGGCCCATTCCCAATCGGTTTCGCGCCGCGTCCCGTCATCGGCAATCAGCGCATAGCGGTTGGCGATGATCGCCCGGTTCTTCGCCCCGACTTCAAAACGCATCTCGAGCGTCCGCCCGCCCGACAGGTCGCGGTGCAGGACCGCGTCATAACCCTGCCCGCCGACATGCCGCCAGCCGCGCGCCGTCATCTTGGCGACAAAGGTCGCGCCCATGTGAAACCCGTCGGTCGAAGGCGGATAGGCCGCGCGATTTGCCGCGCCGGCCAGCTCTTTTGGCAGACGATCGGTCGCACCGCCGCCCAGCCAGAGGTGACCCTCGGCGGTGAACGCGCCGCCACCGCCCCAGGTATCGGCTTGCGGTTCGCAATAGATCGCCGTCAGCCAGGGTGCGCGACTGACCGCCGTCCACCACCGCCGACCGGTTCCGGCGAACACGACCATGTGCCGGCCGTCGGGCGACAGATCGCAGCGGTGTTCATAGATACGCCCATTCAGCCATTGGCCGTCCAGAAACGCACCCGTGTGGCGGTTCCAGCCGATGGTCGCGACGCGGCGCGCCGGCCCGCGCCGCAGGATGACCGCCCAGGGGCTGTCGGTGGCGGTCAGCACGAAAAGACGCGGCGCGGTCATCGCGGCACGGTCCAGGGTTCGGCAAACAGCACCAGCGACCAGTTGCCGATCCGCCGGAACCCGATGGCCCGATAGGCCCGCGCCGCCATGTCGGAGGCGGAAAACAGCGTGGCGCGCCGGACCCCTTGCGCGCGCGCTTCGGCAAGATGCAGCGCAACCGCCCGGCGGGCATGGCCGCGACCCCGCAGCGCCGGTGGCGTGTAGACCCCGCCGATCTGCACGATTTCGGGCGAGCTGGGCGTTGAACCCGGTCGGGCCAGCGCCCGGCCCTCGTGGACCAGGACCCGGTGCGTGCCCTCGGCCACGAAGTGCTCGTAGGCTTGCCTGCCCGCTGCGTTTGCCGCCTCGGCGGTCAGGCCCAGCGCCTCGGTTTCATAGGCGATGCGCCACCCGATCATCTCGGCCTCCGGTGCCTCACCCAGAGGCACCAGCCGGCCCGGCCCGTCGGGAATGACCAGCGCCGCCAGATCCATCGCGAAATGCGGCTCGTCATGATCGAGATTGGCGCGGTGGCCGGCAAGCCCCATCGCAGCGATCAGCGGGCGGACCTCCTCTGCCGGGCCGATGAACCCCTCGATGGTGCGGCCGGCGAGTGCCTTCGCCGCACCCGTCCAGTCACCCGAGGGCAAGGCCGGCATCACCATGCCGCTTTTCGACACGGTTAGCACATCGCACACCACGCCCTTTTCTTCGTCCACCCAGAACCGCGGCGCATAGCGATGGTCACCATCCAGACCGTAGCGCGCGAGATTGGACCGCGGAAACATCGCCCGGTCCATCCGCGCGCCCAGAAAGGCGCGGATCGCCGGCAGATCCGCCTGACCCGCCCGCCGCATCACCAGTCCCCCAGCGCCTGCTGCCAGAGCGTCAGCGCCGCCACGGCGGCGGTATCGGCGCGCAGGATACGGGGCCCAAGGCTGACGGGATGGGCGAAAGGCAGTGCCTTCAGCCGGTCGCGCTCGACTTCGGAAAACCCGCCTTCGGGGCCGATCAGGATTGCCCATGGGCCAGCGCCCGCCGCCCGCAAGGTTTCACTTGCGCCGGCCAGAGCCTCGTCACAGAACATCAGCTGGCGGCCTTCCGGCCAGTCGCCCAGCAAACGGTCGAGCCGCACCAATTCGGCCACTTCTGGCACGACCGTCGCGCCGCATTGTTCGGCCGCCTCGACCGCATGGGCCTGCAAACGGTCCTGCCGGATACGCTCGGAATTGGTATAGGCGGTTTGCACCGGCAGGATCCGAGCCGCGCCCATTTCCACCGCCTTCTCGACGATGAAATCGGTCCGCGCCTTCTTGATCGGCGCGAACAGGAGCCAAAGATCGGGTGGCGGTGCAAGTGGTCGTACACGTTCGACGCAGTCCAGAACCCCGCCGCGTTTTCCCGCGTCGGCCACGTTGGCGCGCCATTCCCCGTCACGCCCGTTGAACAGCAAGACCGCCGCGCCTGCCTCCATCCGCATGACGGCGAACAGATAATGCGCCTGATCGCGGTTCAGAGGAACCGATTGCCCTGCCCCAAGCGGGTGATCTACATAAAGGCGGATTTTCGCAGCCGTCATGAGGCCGACCCTATGACCGAGACGCCGCAAATGCCAGAGCCCGCCGGGACCCGCGACACCGATGGAAACGCGCAAAGCGGCCGTGTTGCCGATGCGGTCGAGGGCAACTGGGTCGACCGGTTGGCCCCGGCCTGGGCACGGCCCTTCCTGCGGCTCAGCCGCGCCGACCGACCGATCGGCACTTGGCTCTTGCTGCTGCCCTGCTGGTGGTCGCTGGCGCTTTCCGTGGCGGCCGACCCCGCCGGCGGCACCGCCGCTGACATCTGGATCGCCCTGGCCTGCGCGGCGGGCGCTTTCCTGATGCGCGGTGCCGGCTGCACCTGGAACGACATCGCCGACCGTCACATCGATGCCGAGGTTGCGCGCACACGCTCCCGGCCGATCCCCTCGGGGCAGGTCACGGTTCTTGGCGCGGTGATCTGGATGGTAGCGCAGGCACTGGTGGCTTTTGCCATCCTGCTGACCTTCAACACCGCCGCCATCGCCCTTGGCATCGCCTCGCTGGCGCTGGTGGTGATCTATCCCTTCGCCAAGCGGTTCACCTGGTGGCCGCAGGTCTTTCTGGGACTGGCCTTCAACTGGGGCGCGCTTCTGGCCTGGACCGCCCATGCCGGCCGGATCGAGGCGCCCGCGGTCTTCCTGTACCTTTCCGGCATCGCCTGGACGCTCTTTTACGACACGATCTATGCCCATCAGGACCGCGAAGACGACGCGCTGATCGGCGTGAAATCGACCGCGCGGCTATTGGCGACCGTACCCCGGCCTGGCTTCGCGCGTTTCTGGTCCTGTCGGTGCTCTTGCTGACGACCGCGGTGATTCTGGCGCTGGCCGGTCCGGCGCGCCCATCGCCGCGCTACTGGCCGGGCTCGCCGGCGCCTGGGCCTATGGCTGGCATCTGGCCTGGCAGCTGGCGCGGCTCGACATCGACAGCCCGCAGATCAACCTGCGGCTTTTCCGTGCCAACCGCGACGCGGGTCTTCTACCTGCGCTGTTTCTTGCCGTGGCCGCAATGCTCTGATTGCGCCCGGCCTGTACGCCCCCTATGGAGAGGGGGCAGAAACCAAGGGGTTCGCCCTGCCGATGCCCATCCCGCGAAAGCTGCTGACGCTCGCGGCGCTCGCCGGCGCCATGTTGGCCTGCATCCTTGCCGCGCTTGTCGCCGCCAAGGTGATGGAGCGGCGTTCGCTGCTGGCGGTCTCGCAAGCATGGTCGCCGCCGATCTCAGCTTTGTCAGTGTCGAAACTGACGGGTTGCAGGTACATCTGAAGGCACCGCGCCGAACGAGGCCGCACGTTTTCGCGCCGTCGCCCGCGCCGGCATGGTCGTCGATGGCACACGTATCCGCGACAAGATGGAGGTAGCACCCACCGCCGACATCCAGCCGCCGCGCTTTTCGGTCGAGCTTCTGCGCAATGACGACGGCATTTCGCTGATCGGCCTCGTGCCCGCTTCGACCGGCCACGAGCGCCTGACCGAAAACCTGTCGGAACTGGTTGGCGAGGGCCATTGACCGACATGCTGGAAACCGCCAGCTACGATGCCCCGAAGGCTGGGACGCGGCGCTGGATTTCGGCCCGAAGGCGTTGCATCTTTTGCCGCGTTCAAAGGTGTCCATCGCCGCGGATCACGTCGCGGTGACCGCCATCGGCGACAGCGAACAGCAAAAGCGCAAGCTGGAAAGCGATCTGGCGCGTATGGCCCCAGAGGGTTTGGGGCTGAGCATCGCCATTTCGGCGCCGCGTCCGGTCATCACGCCGTTCACGCTGCGTTTTGTCATCGACGACCGGGGGCCACGTTTCGATGCCTGTTCGGCCGATACCGAACGCGCCCGCAGCACCATCACCTCCACCGCCATCGCCGCCGGCGTGCAGGGCAAGGCGACCTGCACCATTGGCCTCGGCGTGCCGACCCCGCGCTGGGCCGAAGCGGTCAGCGCCGGGATCGAGGCGGTGGCCGCACTGGGCAAGGGCAGCATCACCTTTCGGATGCCGATGTATCGCTCATCGCCGATGCCGGAACCCCGCAGGAGCTTTATGACCGTGTTGTCGGCGATCTGGACGCCGCGCTTCCCGATGTCTTTTCACTGGCCGCCAGCCTGCCCGAAAAACCCGCCGACGCCCCCGATCGCGGCCCTGCCATTTTTACGGCGAGCCTTGGCGAGGACGGTCAGCTGCAATTGCGCGGCCGGCTGAGGACGACCGGATGCGCAATGCCGTGGATGCCGTGGCCCGCGCGCATTTCGGCACTGCCGCGGTCTATTCCGCGGCCCGGCTGGACGACACGCTTCCATCCGGCTGGCCGTGCGCGTGCTGGCCGGGCTGGAGGCGCTGGCCCACCTGCACCACGGCGAAATGGAGGTTCAGCCCGATCTGGTGAAAATTTCCGGTGTCACCGGCAGCACCGACGCCAGCGACGCCATATCGCGGATCCTTTCCGACAAGCTGGGACAAAGCCAGCGCTTCGAGGTTTCGGTCACCTATGACGAAGCCTTTGATCCGCTTGCCGCCCTGCCCACGCCCGAAGAATGTGGCCGAAATCAACCGGCTGCTGAACGCTTCGAAAATCACCTTCGCCCCGGGTTCGGTGGATATCGACAGCTCCGCCGCCGTCACGCTGGATACTGTGGCCGAGGAGCTGAAGAAATGCGGTGAGGTGCGTATGGAAATTGGCGGCCATACCGACAGCCAGGGTCGCGACGAGATGAACCTGCAACTCAGCCAGTCGCGCGCCGAGGCGGTTCTGGTCGCGCTGATGGACCGGCGCGTACCGGTGTCGAACCTGTCGGCCAAGGGCTATGGCGAAAGCGTGCCGGTCGGCGACAACGAAACCGAGGAAGGCCGCGAAACCAATCGCCGGATCGAGTTTACGCTGATCACCGACGAAAACGCCGACGCCGCGGACGAGGCTATCGCAATCGAAGACGGCAGCGGCGACGGTGGCGGCGCCGACGGCGCAACGAGCGACGAGGGTGCCAGAATGACGCCCAGCCGCGATGACGGGGCCGAGGCCGGTTCGGGTGATGGCGACAGCGGTTCGGGTGATGGGGAAGAGGGTTCGGGCGACGGCGACGGTGCGGATACTGCCGATGCCGCAACCGACCCCGAAAGCCCATCATTCGCCCCGGACGAAAAGACCATCCGCCCCAAGGCCCGGCCCAAGACCGAGTAGAACGAGGACCCCATGAACCGGACCGAATTCATCGTTGCAACCGCGATCATCCTTTTCGTCGCGTTCATGCTGGGCTGGTTCGTGCACTGGCTTCTGCATCGCTTCACCCGCGTCGATCCGGCCGACATCGGCGAACTCGACAGGCTGGCGCAGGCGCTGCACGAGGCCGAGGAAACCCGCGATCAGGCGGCGATTTATTTCGAGAACCGCGAGGGCGAACTGGTCAACCAGTTGCAGCAGGCCGAGGCGGAACTGCGCGCGGCGATGGACGGGTTGCGCGATGCCCGTCAGGAGGCCGAGGAGATGCGCGACTATATCGAGAAGATGAACGCGGGCTAAGCCAGCCTCGCCGGGCTATAGCCCATCTTGGTCATGCCCGATGGCTCGAACGCGGTTACCCTTTCCGCATTCATCGGAAAGGATAGCATCATGACCAAGGCATCTTACACCACCGCCATCGCCCTTGCACTTACCGCATGGGTCGCGGCACCTGCCGCGCAGGCACAGACCTTCATGACCGAGGACGAGATGCTGGCGAGCCTGCCGGGCGTTCAGGTCAATGGCACCTCGCAGGACGGCGTTGCCTGGGCGCAGGCCTACAGCAAGCGCAGCGGCACCAAGAAAGACGGCATCTTCAACGGCGTCTACGGGTCGGACAAATACACAGGTACCTGGGCAATCAGGAACGGCCAATGGTGCGAGGAAACCAGCGACGGTTGGCAGGGCTGCTTCAACTTCGTCCGCGATGGCGACAAGGCGCTGATCAGCTATCGCGACGGCAAGAAACAGGGAACCTGGAAAATCAAGTAATAGCGCGGCGCGGCGCTACCAGCGCTTCAGCGCATCTTCGTCCTCGACCCGGGCGGCAACCCATTCGGCGCCGTCCGGGCCGATCTCTTTCTTCCAGAACGGCGCGCGGGATTTCAGGTAATCCATCAGGAACTCCGCCGCCGCGAAGGCCGCAACCCGGTGCCGCGCGGCGGTGGCGACCATCATGATCGCTTCGCCGGGAACCAGCGCACCATGGCGGTGAATGACCAGCGCATCGGTCAGGTTCCAGCGTGTCCGCGCGGTTTCGACCATGTCGGCAATCGCGGTTTCGGTCATGCCGGGATAATGCTCGATCTCCATCGCGCGCATCGTGCCGGTATCGTCGCGCACAAGGCCCAGAAAGGTCACGACGGCGCCCGTATTGCCCCCTGCGCCGGCAAAGGCCGCGCATTCCGCGCCATAGTCGAACGGCGCCGCCTGAACCCGGACCGCCATGCTCATCCCCCCGTCATCGGGGGAAAGAACGCCACCTCGCGAACCCCGGCAAGCGGCGCGTCGAAATCCGCAAGCTTCTGGTCAAGGGCCACACGAACCGAGCCGAGATCGGCGAAGGCCGCGGCATAGCGGTCTTCGCGCAGGCGCAATTCCGCGACCAGATCGGCCACCGATACCGCCGTGGTTTCCACCGTTTCGCGCGGCAGGCCAATGCGTTCGCGCAGCCAGGCGAAGTAGAGAACCTCGATCATCCTTCATCCTTCAGAAAGGGCAGCGCCTTGCGAAAGTAATCCCACCCCGTAAGGAAGGTAAGCGCGGCGGCGATCCAGATCAGGCCCAGCCCCACCAGCGTGGCGAGCGACGAACAGCCGCGTGTGCCGCAGGACCGGATCGGGTCGGCCAGGCCGGCAGTGACCGCCTCGGCATATTGTTCCGGTGTCATGCCCTGCCGCGCGATGCCTTCCAGATGCTCGAGCCCGGTGCCCAGAAAGAGGATCGCAATGGCGATCATCTGCGCGGTGGTCTTCCACTTGGCCAGTTTCGTGACCTGCAGAAGCCCCGCCTTGTCGCCCAGGTATTCGCGCAGGCCCGAAACGAAGACCTCGCGGAAAAGGATCACGCTCGCCGGCAGGATCAGCCAGGGGTTCATGCCGGAATAGCCGGTGATGACCATGATGGCGATGACCACCATCGCCTTGTCGGCGATCGGGTCCAGCATGGCGCCGAACTTCGATTCCTGCTTCCAGAGCCGCGCCAGATAGCCGTCGAAATAATCGGTGATCGCGGCGCTGACAAACAGCGCCAGTGCAAACCAGTCGGCCCAGGGCCGGTGGAAATACAAGAACATGACCGCCACACCCGGCGCCGCCAAAAGGCGCAGTAGCGTCAGGATATTGGGAACCGTCCAGCGCATCGTTCAGCCACCCGCCCGGCGGGGCAGCCCCCCCGTCTTGAACCGCGATACTGAGTGAACCAACACCTGCAAGGCTTCCCTCCGTTCCACGGGCCCATGTCTAGCTTTTCCGGTCGGGATTTGGAAAGGGGCAGTTTTACCCCGGTGTCACTTACCGCCGATCGCCGTTTCAAGCGCGCCCTCCAGCGCCGCCCACAATTCCTCGAGCGGTTCGCAACCCACCGACAGGCGCAAAAACCCCGGCGCCACCGCGTCGCCCCAGCGCGCCCGCCGTTCGGCCGAACTGTGCACCCCGCCAAAAGACGTGGCCGGCCGCAGCAGCGGGCAGGCTGCGACCATGGCTTCGGCAATCTCGGCACTGTCGAGCGTCAGGCCGATCAGGAAGCCCATGCGCCGCATCTGGCGCTGCGCCAGCGCATGGCCCGGATCGCCGCGAAGCCCGGGAAAACGCAGCTCGCGCACCGCGCGGTGGCACGACAGGCGTTCGGCAATTACGGCCGCGTTCTGACACATCCGTTCAAAGCGCAGTTCCAGCGTTTCCAGGCTGCGGTGCAGAAGCCAGGCCTCGAACGGGCCCGGAATGGCGCCCGAAAGCCGCCGCCAGTCGGATAGCGCCGCCAGTATGGCCTCGTCACGGGTCGCAACATGGCCCATCAAAAGGTCGGAATGCCCACCCGGCGCCTTGGTATCGGCGGCGATGACGATATCGGCCCCCAGGTCGAGCGGGCGTTGGCCATAAGGCGTCATCGTGGTGTTGTCGACGGCACTCAGCCCGCCCGCGTCACGCACCGCCGCGGCGACGGCGGCGATGTCGACAAGGTCGAGCCCGGGGTTTGACGGGCTTTCGATCATCACCAGGCGGAAGCCCGCGAACCCGCCTTCGGCAAACTCGGCCGTGGGGCGCAGCGTCAGCCCGACGCCAAGCGGCACCAGGAACCGTTCGGCCAGAACCCGCGTCGCATAATAGCCGTCGGCCGGCAGCAGCAAGCGGTCACCGGCGCGCAGCGTGGCGAAGAACGCCGCCGACAAGGCGGCCATGCCCGAGGGGAAGGCCAGCGCCGGCGCGCCCTCCAGATGGGTCAGCGCCTTTTCCAGCGCCTGCCATGTGGCGTTGTCCACCCGCCCGTACCCCGGCACGCCGGCCGGGTCGCCCGGCAAGTGGTACATGGTCGAATGGACCATCGGTGCGACCAGCGGCTCGCCCCGCGACAGGTCGCGCCCGCGAAGATGCAGAAGGTCGGCCGCACGCCGGTCGCTGTCATCGGTGGTCATCGCATCGGCCCCTTCCGGTGTTCAGGCCAGATAAGCGCATCGCCGCGCCCGCCGCAACGCGCCTTACCCCTCGGGGTGAAAGAAGTCGTGCACGCTTTGCGCCAGCGCCTCGGATATGCCCTCGACCCCCTTGAGGTCCGCCAACCCGGCCCGCGCCACCGCCTTGGCCGAACCGAAATGCGCCAGAAGCGCGCGCTTGCGTGCCGCACCGATGCCCGGAATATCGTCCAGCGGTGTGGCCGAAACCGCCTTGGCACGCTTGGCGCGGTGGGCGCCGATGGCCCAGCGATGCGCCTCGTCGCGCAGGCGCTGGATGAAATAGAGCACCGGGTCGTTCATCCGCAGGGCGAAGGGACGGGCGCCGGGGCGGTGAAATTCTTCCTTGCCGGCGTCGCGGTCGATGCCCTTGGCCACGCCGATCATCGCGATATCGTCGACGCCCAGTTCCGCCATGATGCCAGCGACGGCCGAGACCTGCCCGGCGCCGCCGTCGATCAGCAGAAGATCGGGCCAGGCCTCGGTCTCGCGGTCGGGGTCTTCTTTGAGGAGCCGTTCGAACCGACGGGTCAGCACCTCTTTCATCATGCCGAAATCGTCGCCCGGGGTCAGATCCTTTCCCTTGATGTTGAACTTTCTGTACTGCGACTTGAGGAACCCCTCGGCCCCTGCCACGATCATGCCGCCGACGGCATTGGTGCCCTGAATGTGGCTGTTGTCGTAAACCTCGATGCGGCGTGGCGCGGCCTCGAGGTCGAAGGTTTCGGCCAGACCTTCCAGGAGCCGCGTCTGGCTGGCGGTTTCGGCCTGCTTCCGCGCCAGGCTTTCGCGTGCATTGCGGGCGGCGTTTTCAACAAGCTCGGCTTTCTCTCCGCGCTGGGGTACGGCAAGTTCGACCTTGCGGCCCGCACGATCCGACAGCAGCTGAACCATCAGGTCGGCGTCTTCGATCCCGTGGCTGAGCAGTACAAGCCGGGGTGGTTCCTTGTCGTCGTAGAACTGGCCAAGGAAAGCCTCCAACACCTCGGGGGCTTCGGCGCCAGATCCGGTACGCGGGTAGTAATCGCGGTTGCCCCAGCTTTGGTTCGCGCGGATGAAGAAAACCTGCACGCAGGCTTGCCCACCCTCCATGTGCAGGGCGATCACATCGGCCTCGGACACGCCGCGCGGGTTGATGCCTTGCGCGCTTTGCACCTGGGTCAGGGCCTTGATCCGGTCGCGCAGGGCGGCGGCACGCTCAAACTCCAGCGCCTCGCTCGCCTCGGCCATTTCGCGGGCGAGGTTGGCCTGCACAGCGGTCGAGCGCCCTTCGAGAAAGCGTTCGGCATCGTCGATAAGCGCGCCATATGCGGCCTCGTCCACGTAGCCGACGCAGGGAGCGGCGCAACGCTTGATCTGGTAGAGCAGGCAGGGCCGCGTCCGGCTTTCGAACATCGCGTCCGAACAGTTGCGCAGCAGGAAGACCCGCTGAAGCTGGTTCAGCGTTCGGTTCACCGCCCCTGCGCTGGCAAAGGGGCCGAAGTATTCGCCCTTCTCGGATTTCCGGCCCCGGTGCTTCTTGATCTGTGGAAAGCGGTGTTCGCGGCTGATCAGGATGTTGGGAAAGCTCTTGTCGTCGCGCAAAAGCACGTTGTAGCGCGGCTTGAGCTGCTTGATCAGGTTCTGTTCCAAAAGCAGCGCCTCGGTCTCGGTGCGCGTCGTCAGGAACATCATCGAAGCGGTTTCGTGGATCATCCGGGCGATGCGGGCGGAATGACCAGAGGGGCGGGCGTAGTTCGACACGCGCGCCCGCAGATCACGCGCCTTGCCGACGTAAAGGACCTGGGATTGAGCGTCGAGCATCCGATACACGCCGGGCGAGCTGTCGAGGGTCTTCAGGTAGGACTGGATACGCCGGTGACCCGTGATCGCCGTCCCCTCCTTGCACTTTGACTTGTTGCTTTCGTCCGTCATGTCCTGCTCCGATCCCTCCTTGGGCTGCAATCTTACGCGAGCTTCCGCAAGAGGAAACCTGTCCACGGTTTCTGTGGATAACTCTGGTGACAAGCCTGCGGCAGCCTGAAATTTTCCTTGTTTCCGGCAGGGTTCCCCGAAATGCCTATTTTTTAGGCAACTCCGCAACCATTTGTTTTTGTTATATATTTTTTGTGATCCGCTGCAAACATCTGAAATCGCTGGCAGATTCGTAACAGCTTTGTGACCCCCATCTCGAAAGTGGACAAGTCAAGGGGGCCAGCCAGATCCTTGCCCTTGGGTCACTCAACCCCAAGGATATCGGGGGTCTTCCAGGCCAGATGCTGACCGCCATCGACGCACAGCAATTGCCCCGTGACCGACGGCGCGTCGAGAAAATAGCCCAGCGCCGCCGTGACATCCGCCGGGTTGGCGCCGCGTTTCAGGATGGTGGCCGCGCGTTGCCGCGAAAAGTGATCCTGCGACTGCCGCGCGCCGATCAGCGTCGGGCCGGGCCCGATGGCGTTCACGCGGATATCCGGGGCCAGCGCCTGCGCCGCGGTCCGCGTCAACGCCCAAAGCGCGGCCTTGGCCAGGCTGTAGGTCATGAATTCTGGCGTGGGTTTCAGAACCCGCTGATCGACCATGTTGACAACCAGCGCGCGGGAAACCTGTTCACCGACGTCGTCCGTCACCGCACGCGGCGCCTGTTCGGCAAAGCGCTGGGTCAGCAGGAACGGCGCGCGCAGGTTCGATTGCATGTGCCGGTCCCAGCCCTGCCGGGTCGCGCTGGCCAATGTGTCGTATTCGAAGATCGAGGCGTTGTTGACCAGCACATCCAGCGGCCCGCCCAGCGCTTCGGCGGCACGACCCACCAGCTTGTCGGTATCCTCATCCTGCAGAAGGTCGGCCTGCATCGCCGTGGCGCGCCGGCCCAGCGCCGTGATATCCCCGGCCGTGGCCTCGGCCTCGCGCTGCGAACCGGCATAATGCACCGCCACGTCAAAGCCGCGATCGGCAAGGTAAAGCGCCATCGCGCGACCCAGCCGTTTGCCTGCCCCGGTAACCAGCGCCCTGCCTTGCGATCCGCCCTCGGTCATGTCCGCCCCCTCACGTCAGCAGCGCCAACACATAGGCCAGATACCCCCCGACCAGCGTCATTCCCCAGCCGCGCGTCAGTACCCGCCCGGCCAGCGCGAAAAGCCCCAGGGCCAACGACGCGGCCAGCATGACCCACAGGTCCAGCCGCAGCATTGCTTCCGGCACCGGCATCGGGCCGACCAGTGCGGCCACGCCGACGATACCCAGAAGGTTGAAGATGTTGGAACCGATGACATTGCCCATCGCCACATCCGCCTCGCCCTTCAGGGCCGCCATGACGCTGGTGGCGAGTTCCGGCAGCGACGTGCCCAACGCCACCAGCGTCAGCCCGATCACCGCCTCGCTGACGCCAAGGCCGCGCGCGATCTCTACCGCGTTGTCGACAAGGATTTCTGCGCCAAGCGGCAGACCGACCAGCCCGATGCCAAGCAGCAGCGCGATCGTCCACCAGGGTCGCGCCGAACCGTCTGCGGGCAGGGCGTCATCGCCGCGAACCGACACCGCCGCGCGCAGGTTGTCCCGCAAACCAGGGCCAGGGCGGCCAGAAGGACAAGCCCGTGCATCCAGCCAAGCGGCCCGGCAAAGCAGAGGCCGATGAAAAGACCGGTGGCCAGAAGCATCAGCACATAGCTGCGTGGCGTGTCGCTGTGGTCGCAATGGATCGTTGCAAAAATCGCGGGCAGACCCAGAACCAGCAGCACATTGGCAATGTTCGAACCGACGACATTGCCAAAGGCGATGCCCGGCGCGTCATCCAGAACCGCCTTGACCGGAAACCAGAAGCTCGGGTGCCGATGTGCCGCAGGCCACGACGGTAAGCCCGACGATCAACGGCGGAATGCCCAGCCGCAGCGCCAGATCGACGGCACCGCGCACCAGCGTCGCCGGCCAGAACCAGGATGACAAGGCCCAACGCGGCCATCGCTAGCGTCGCGATCATCGCGCTATCCCCGCTTGCCGCCGCCGCAACCGCATGGCCCCTTGCCGATCCGCGGGCGTCCGCAGGCCCCGCAGCGCGCATTTCGCCGCGGATCGAGCCAGCGCAGCCGCAACAGCCCGAACATGGCCAGCACAGCCATGGCGACAAGGAACAGCGTGATGATCTTGACGATCATCTAGAGGCCATAGCGCGCCCAAAGCGCGCGTTCGTCGATTTCGGCCAGCGCATCGGCGGCAAGCCCCACGCCGAAACGGCGAAGAAAGGGGCGCTTTTGTTCCAGCACGGCCAGCCGCACATCCTTGCCGTAAAGCTCTTTCATCTTGGGCACCAGATGGCCGATGCCATCCGCAAGCCCCAGCTCCACCGCGCGCTCGCCGGTCCAGATATCGGCCTCGAATAGCGTGGCCTCCTTGTCCAGCCGCTCGCCCCGGCTTTGCCGGACATGGGCGATGAAGGCGGCATGGATCGGCCCCTGCAGGGCTGTCAGCCTTTCGACATCTTCGGGCTTCTGCGGCAGAAACGGATCGGCCAGGCTTTTCGACTTGCCGGCGGTCAGAACCCGACGCTCGACGCCGTGGCGGGCCATCGCCTCGTGAAAGCCGAAGCCGGAAAAGATCACCCCGATGGAACCGAGGATGGAGCTTTTGTCGGCCCAGATCCGGTCGGCCGCACAGGCCAGCCAGTAGCCCCCCGAAGCGGCGACATCCTCGACAAAGGCGTGAACGGCAATACCCTTTTCATCGGCCAGTCGCCGGATACGGGCGGCAATCAGGCTGGACTGAACCGCCGAACCGCCCGGTGAATTGATGGCCAGCGCCACCGCCGCCGGCTTGCCGCGCCGAAACGCGCGTTCGATCAGGGGCGCAAGGCCCGCATCGCTAAGCCGCCCGCCCGCCATCGCGCCACCGGCGCCAATAGCCCCTGATAGCCGGATGACCGGCACGTAAGGCGGTTTCTTGATAAAGGGTATCCAGCGTTTCATCGCTCCGATGTAACCCCTCGTCCCCGGCGCGACAAGGCGCGGCAGCGCGCAGGCGACACAGCCGGCCACCGCAGGAAACCGGTTGACGAACACGCGCCCTGTTTCACCGGTGCCGAACGATGACATCGACATCGCGCCGGCGGCTCTCTCCCGTCTTATCCGCGACGAAAAGCGGGTACTGCAACGCCGCTTCCCCGGTTCAGCCAATCGGACCCGGTCGCCGTTCCTCGGACAGAAGCACATTCGCCTCGACATTGCCGACACCGGGCAGCGTCATGATCCGGCGGCGCAGCACACGCTCGAAATCGGCCAGGTCGCGGGCGGTGACGCGCAGACGGTAGTCGTAAAGGCCCAGCACATGCTGGACCGTCTGCACCTCGGGGATCGCGGTCGCCGCACGTTCGAAATCCTCAAGGCTGACCCGGCCCTTGGTGGCAAGCTTCACCCCCAGAAAGACCGTGACGCCGAACCCCAGCGCCTCGGCGTCCAGATCGATGCGCCGACCCGCGATCACCCCCGCCTCTTCCAGCCGCCGGATGCGCCGCCAGGTCGCCGGCTGGGACAGACCCAGCCCCCGCCCCACAGCCCCCGCACTTTGCGTGGCATCGCCGACAAGCGCGCGCAGGATCGCGCGGTCGGTATCGTCAAGGTCGATCACAGCGCAAGGCTCCCGGTTTCCTTGATGGTCGAAACCAGCATCAGGCTTTCGATATCGGCGATATGCGGCAGGGTCAGGATCTGGTCGCGGTAAACCTCCTGATAATGGCCCATGTCGCGGGCGATGACGTTAAGCCGCACATCGACCCGGCCGAGGAAAGTCTGAATCTCGATCACCTCGGGCACCTGTCGCGCCGCGTCGAGAAACTCGTCGAAGGCGCGCGGGTTGGTCTTGTCGAGTGTGAAGCGCAAGCTGACCTCGACCGCCCAGCCAAGCGCACGCCAGTCGATCACCGCGTGCTGACCCTTCAGCACACCCGCTTCGCTCAGCTTTTCCAGCCGCCGCCAGCAGGTCGCGGCGGTCACCCCCGCCCGCTTTGCCAGATCGGCCGTGGCGAGGCCCGGCTCGGCCAGAAGCTGGCGCAGGATGCGGCGGTCGGTGTCGTCTAAGTGCATGACTATTTCAAAGAAATCGGAAGTTACGAATGACTATCATCTCATTTTTCATTATTGCACGAGTTTTGAACGTTCAATCCCCGGTTTTCCGATATTTTCGCCCCAAGAAACCAAGAAAGGAACGCCCGATGCGCGTCTATTACGATCGCGACTGCGATATCAACCTCATCAAGGACAAGAAGGTCGCCATCCTCGGCTAGGGCTCGCAGGGCCACGCCCACGCGCTGAACCTGCGCGATTCGGGCGCCAAGAACGTGGTCATCGCGCTGCGCGAAGGCTCGCCCTCGGCCGCCAAGTGCGAGAAGGAAGGCCTGAAGGTCATGGGCATCGCCGAAGCCGCCGCCTGGTGCGACCTGATCATGTTCGCCATGCCGGACGAACTGCAGGCCGCGACCTACAAGAAATACGTCCACGACAATCTGAAGGAAAGGCGCGGCCATTGCCTTCGCCCAGCTGGCCTGAATGTCCACTTCGGCCTGATCGAGCCCAAACCCGGCGTTGACGTCATCATGATGGCGCCCAAGGGCCCGGTCACACGGTGCGTAGCGAATACGTCAGGGCGGCGGCGTGCCCTGCCTCGTCGCCGTTCATCAGGATGCCTCTGGCAAGGCGATGGAAATCGGCTTGTCCCTGCTCGGCCATCGGCGAGCGGCCGGTCCGGCATCATCCGAGACGAACTTTCGCCAGGAATGCGAAACCGACCTCTTCGGCGAACAGGCCGTGCTTTGCGGTGGTCTCGTCGAACTGATCCGCATGGGCTTCGAGACGCTGGTCGAGGCCGGCTATGAGCCTGGAAATGGCCTATTTCGAGTGCCTGCACGAGTGAAGCTGATCGTGGACCTGATCTACGAAGGCGGTATCGCCAACATGAACTACTCGATCTCGAACACCGCCGAATACGGCGAATATATCTCAGGGCCCCGCATCCTGCCTTACGAGGAAACCAAAGGCGCGGATGAAGGCGGTTCCTGACCGACATCCAGACCGGCAAGTTCGTGCGCGACTTCATGCAGGGAAAATTCGGTCAGCCAACCGTTCTTCAAGGCGACCCGTCGCCTGAATGACGAACACCAGATCGAACAGGTCGGCGAGAAGCTGCGCGCCATGATGCCGTGGATTTCCAAGGGCAAGATGGTCGACAAGTCGCGGAACTGAGCGCGTCGCGACCGAAGCATCGGAGGGGGGCGGCGTCTATGCTGCCCCCTGTTCTTTTGGAATGAAGCGGATGCCGCAGCCGACCCTCCGCGACTGGCTTTCCATTGCCGCGCTCGGCCTCATCTGGGGCGGTACCTTCATGGTGATCGCGCTGGCGCTGCGCGGTTATGGGCCGCTGACGGTGGCGACGGCGCGCACGACCCTGGGCGCTCTGATGCTCTGCGTGATGGCCGCAGCGATGCGCCGGCCCCTGCCCCGGATGTCGCGCAGCATGGTGACGCACCTGCTGCTGATCGGTGTCTGTTCAACCGCGCTGCCCTTTTTCTTGTTGTCCTGGGGCCAGCAATCGGTGCCCTCGGCCTTTGCCGGGCTGTCGATGGCGGCGGTGCCGCTGTTCGTGCTGCCCCTGGCGCATGTCTTCATTCCCGGTGAGGTGATCACCCTGCGCAAGGGGCTTGGCTTTTCGTTGGGCTTCGCGGGGGTTCTGGTCCTGCTCGGGCACGATGCCTTTTCCGGCGGCAGTGGCGGGCTGCTGCCCCGGCTGGCCTGTGTCGCGGCGGCGCTGTGCTACGCGGTCTCGGGCATCTCGACCCGGCGCTGCCCGCCGATCGACCCGATCATGCTGTCGGCGCTTTCGCTGCTGATCGGCAGTGTCGCACTGGTTCCCGCGATGCTGGTATTCGAGGGGTTGCCCAACCGCGCCGCAACGACCCCGACAATCGCCATCATCTTCCTCGGGCTCGTCCCGACCGCCTTTGCCACGTTGCTGCGGGTGCGGGTCATCCGCTCGGCCGGGCCAAGTTTCATGACGCTGACGAATTACCAGGTGCCACTCTGGTCGGTGGCCTTCGGGGCGCTGGTCCTGGACGAAAGCCTGTCGCCGAACTTCTGGCTGGCGCTTGGCGCGATCCTGACCGGGCTTGCGATCAGCCAGTACCGCCGCCGCTGACCAATTTTCTAATCCCGGCCTGCCGCCGCGATGAAACGCGCAAGGACCGCATCCCAGCCGTTGTTGTAGTTCTCGCGCATCGCGTCGGCGCGGTCTGCCCAGGCTTCCCAGCCCGAATGGGTCAACGTGACACGGCAGCCGCCGTCTGGCATGTCTTCAAACAGCACCGCAACCCGCGTCGGATGATCCTTGTTGTTGCCCGGATGCCAGGTCATCGCGAAATGGCGGGGCGGCTCATAGGCCAACACTTCACCCCAATGGTCGATGGCGCCGTCCCACATCGTCTCGTAGACCTTGCCCCCGACCTGCGGCTCGATGGTAACGGCCAGCGCCGCCTTGCCAGCGGCGGCCGAGGCGGCATGCCGATCCAGCGGCCACCAGACAGAAATCCGGGCAACAAAGATCTCGAATGCCTGCGCGGCGTTGCAGGCAACGGTGATCGTCTTGACGATAGGCGCGGTCATTGGCGGTTCCTTGGCTGTTGGACTTCCCGAGCAAAGCTGGCCATGACATCACCCCAGAACCTGTCGAGCCAGGCGCGAAGTTCCGCCAATCCGTCGGGCCGGATCGCGTAGATGCGACGAGTCCCCTCGACACGAACCGATACCAGCCCGGCATCGGCAAGCACTTTCAGATGCTGCGATACCGCCGGCCGGCTGACCGGCAGTCGTTCGGCCAGCTCACCCACCGCACAGGGACGTGCAGCCAACTGTTCGAAAACCGCGCGTCGGGTCGGGTCGGCCAATGCGGCAAGGGAATCATCGTAAGCCATTACTTACTGTAAGTCATCGCTTACAAAAAATCAAAGCCATTCTGCGCCGGTCGCGCCCGGCATTCGCCGACGCCGGACCCACCCATCCTCACACCAGACGAATTGCGTGGCACCCGAAGGCGCCGGCGGAACTATACCGCCGCTTCGACCGCCGCCACGATCCCGTCCACGACCTCGGACAACAGCGTTGCATCCTCGCATTCCGCCATGACGCGGATCAGCGGCTCGGTTCCGGACTTGCGGATCAGCAGGCGCCCCGATCCGGCCAACCGCGCCTCGGCCTCGGCGATCACCGCCTTGACCGGCGCTGCTGCAAGCGGCTCGGCGCCACGGCTGTAGCGCACGTTCTTCAGAAGCTGGGGAACCGTTTCGAAGCTTTGCGCCAGCCGGCTGGCCTTTTCGCCGGTGCGCGCCATTTCCGCCAGAAACTGCAGGCCCGCAATCAGCCCGTCGCCGGTGGTGGCGTAGTCGGTCATCACGATATGGCCCGATTGCTCACCGCCCAGGTTCCAGCCACCCCGCCGCATCGCCTCGACCACATAGCGGTCGCCGACCGGCGTGCGCTCCAGCGCGATGCCGCGTTGGGCTAAAAACCGCTCCAGCCCCAGGTTCGACATGACCGTGGCCACCAGTGTGTTGCCGGCGAGCCGCCCCTCTTCGGCCCAGCGCGCCGCGAAAAGCGCCATGATCTGGTCGCCGTCAGCAACCTGTCCGTGCTCGTCCAGGATCATCACACGGTCGGCATCGCCATCAAGCGCGATGCCAAGGTCCGCGCCATGTGCCACGACCGCCTCGGCTGCCGTCTGGGTGTAGGTGGAGCCGCATTTCTCATTGATGTTGAAACCGTTCGGGCTGACCCCGACCGGGATCACTTCGGCCCCCAGCTCCCACAGCACCTCGGGCGCGGCCTTGTAGGCGGCACCATTGGCGCAATCGACGACAACCTTCAGCCCCGAAAGCGCACCGCGCTCGGGAAAGGTCGTTTTTGCAAATTCCACGTAGCGGCCCAACTCGTCGCCGACCCGCTTGGCACGGCCGATATTTTCCGGCTCCACCGGCTCGATTTCGCCCGCCAGGAGCCGCTCGATCTCGGCCTCGGCCTCGTCGGAAAGCTTGTAGCCGTCGGGGCCGAAGAACTTGATGCCATTGTCATGGGCCGGGTTGTGCGATGCCGAAATCATGATGCCGAGATCGGCACGCATCGACCGGGTCAGGAACCCCACGGCCGGCGTCGGCATCGGACCGAGCAGAAGCACGTTCATGCCGGTCGAGGTCAGGCCCGCCGTCAGCGCGTTTTCCAGCATGTAGCCCGACAGCCGCGTATCCTTGCCGATCACCACGCGGTGCCGGTTGCGCCCGTCACGGCGAAAGTAGCGGCCCGCCGCCGCGCCCAGTTTCAGCGCCATCTCGGCGGTCATCGGATAGCTGTTGGCGCGACCGCGCACACCGTCGGTGCCAAAGATCTTGCGGCTCATTGCCCCTCTCCCATTGTCACCGCCTGCCACAGGGTCAGCGCCTGGCGGGTTTCCCGGATATCATGAACGCGGACGATCTGAACACCCTGCGCGATGCCGGCCAGCGCCACCGCGACCGAGCCGGGCACACGATCCGCCGCTTCGGGCGCCTGCCCCAATGTGCCGATGAACCGTTTTCGCGATGCGCCGAGCAATACCGGGCATCCCAGCCCGTGAAACAGCGCGATCCCGCGCAGCAGCGCCAGGTTGTGATTCAGCGTCTTTCCGAACCCGATCCCGGGATCGACCACGATGCGGTGGCGCGCGATACCGGCCGCTTCGGCGGCCGCAACCCGTTCGGCCAGAAAATCATAGACATCCAGCAGAACGTCGTCATAGCGCGGATCGTCCTGCATGGTTTCCGGCTCGCCCTGCGCATGCATAAGGCAGACCGGAACGCCGGACGCGGCCGCAACACCGGCAAGGGCGGGGTCATAGCCCAGCGCCGCGACGTCGTTCAGCATGTTCGCACCCGCCGACAGGGCGGCGCGGGCCACGGCCGCCTTGCGCGTGTCGATCGAGACCGGCAGCGCTACACCGCCCGCGCGAAGCGCCGCGATGACCGGCGCGGTCCGCCCGATTTCATCGGCTTCAGACACCGGCGCAGCCCCGGGCCGCGTGCTTTCGCCGCCAATGTCCAGAATATCGGCGCCATCGGCCAGCGCCCGGCCCTGGGCCAGCGCCGCCTCGGGCGCGAGGAACCGGCCGCCGTCGGAAAAGCTGTCGGGCGTGACGTTCAGGATGCCCATCAGCCGCGGCTGGGTCATCGCCAGCCCGGCCAAATCGGCACGCGGCATGGTGAGTGCGGCAAGCCAGGCATCCGGCGCCTCGCGCAACCCGACGATCCGCGCGGGCTTGCCCCGTTCCAGGCGTTCCAGCCGGTCAAACCAGCACCAGCCGCCGGCCAGCGTCAGGGCGTCATCGGGGCGCGCGGCAGTGTCGCAACAGAGGATCGGGCGGTAATAGATCATCCCGCCTCGTTAAGCCGCGCGGCGTCATCGGGCAAGCCCCGCGACCTCAGCCGCGTTCAACCCGCACGCGGCTTCCCGCCGGAACCGCAACAGTGCCGTGAACCACCAGACGTTCGGCCGCCATCTGTTCGGCAAGCCACAGGGCCAGCGCCACCGCATCGCGCGCCGGCGCGCTGGGCCCGTCCACCGAATCCAGCACCAGCTTCGACGGCGCCCAGACGATCATCTGGCCATGCTTGACCGCCCAGTCGATCTCGGTCCGGCTGGACACCACCAGGCAACGCCGGTCACGGCCGGCAAGAACCCAGGCGTTCTGTTCGATTGCCAGAAGGTCGATGCGCCGCTGCGCCGGTTTCGCCGCCGATTGCAGCCGCGCACCATCGGGCAGGCCAACCGTCAGGATGACCGGCTTTCCGCTCGCCTGAAGATCGTCCAGCAGGGCCGGCAGACCGGCCGAGGCAATCGCGGCGTTGTCCAGAAACACCACCAGCGGATGCACCGCCTCTTCGTCGCCATCGGCGTTCACGGCCTTGACCGGCGCCTGAGCGCGCGCGCGCACGATCTCGACACCCAGCGCCCCCGGCCCGCGGTCCAGCTTTTCGACGCGCACGAAGACCCGCATCGCCTGCGGTTCGTGCAGTATCCGTTCCGCCACGCGCTCGGCCAGCGTTTCCAGAAGATTCAGCCGCTCGGCCGCCAGTTCATGCGCGATCGCTTCGGTGATCCGGTCATAGCTCAGGATCCGGTCGACATCGTCATCCACTGGCGCGGGGTGCGGGCGCACCTCGACAACGACGTTGAAACGCAGATGCTGGGTGGTACCGCGTTCGGTCTGAAAGGCACCGATCTCGGCCTCGACCACGTGGTCGCGCAAACTGATCCGGTCACGCGGATCGGCCCCGGCCGTGGCTTCGGCCCGTGCCTCGGGATGGGCAAAGGCAAGGCGGATTTCGGAACTCATGGCAGGCTGCTTCCTGTTCGGCGTCACGCGCACCATAGGCCAGCCGGGCGCCGGGCCAAAGCCCTCTCGCGGCGGTGTAGCGCACGGGGGCGACGCGGCGTGTCAGTTCGAGGCGAAAGCCGAAGGCTGACGGTAGAAGAGATGCGCACCGATCGAAGCGGTTTGCGGAAACTTCCGCGCCCAGAGTGGCCGGACATTCAGCGTGTGAAAATGCGTGGCGCCTCCGGTCAGCGCGCGCGGCGCACCGTCAAGCATCAGCTGCGCGATCTTTCCGACTTGTGCGAAGGCGCTTTTCTCGCGGATCACCTCTGGGCGCCCGTCGCAGGCAAAGGAAAACTGGCAGGACCCGCGGTTGCTGCTGGCGCCCTGGCCGATCACACCGCAGACCGTATCGGGATAGCGCGCGCTGTCGACCCGGTTCAGGATCACCTCGGCCACCGCGAACTGGCCTTCGACCGTCTCGCCGCGGGCCTCGAAGTAAAGCGCCGTGGCCAGACAGAACCATTGATCGCCACCCGCCGCGGATGGCAGCGCGGCCAACCAGTCGCGATCATAGCTGAGCGAACGCACATCGTGGTTGAACAACCCGCGCGCCCTGACCGCCGCCGGCGCACTGATGGCGGCCAGCCGTTCTTCGGCGATCGGGTTCATCGCCGGGTCCTGGGCGAGAGGCGCCGACAGGCTGGCAGACAGCGCAGTCGGGTCATTCGACTGGCTGACCGTCATCTCGGCAAGAGCCGCTCCACTCAGGACAAAAAGCGCAAACGCGCCTCTTGCCCAGCATTGTAGCAAGCGCATTGATCCGTTCCCGGTCTTATTTAGCGAACTGTGCCCCCAGGCAGCAGCCAGCCGTCGGGATACCGCAAAACCGTCTTTTCGTCCAGCCTTCGGGCCATTTCGCCGGGTACGGCAAGCCCGTCAGGACCGCGCGGGCCACCGGCCCGCCGCGCCCATTTGCCGCACCGCAGCATGGTAGCGGATTGATTTACCTGCGCTCCTGCGGTCGCATTTTGTCATGAATGGCCAGATGCGCCGCTGCAAGCCGGGCCACCGGCACCCGGAACGGCGAACAGGACACATAGTCGAACCCGGTCTGCCGGCAAAAGGCGATTGATTCGGGGTTTCCGCCATGTTCGCCGCAAACCGCGACCGTCAGATCGGCGCGCGTACGGCGCCCGCGTTCGACCCCTACGACCAGCAATTCGCCCACCCCCTCGACGTCGAGGATGTGAAACGGGTCCTCGGAAAAGACGCCCTGCTGGACATAGGTGCTCATGAACCGGCCGGCATCGTCACGCGACAGCCCATAGGTCATCTGGGTCAGGTCATTGGTGCCGAAGGACAGGAAATGCGCATGTTCGGCAATCTCGTCGGCGCGCAGCGCGGCACGCGGCGTTTCCACCATGACCCCCAGCCGATAGTCGAAACTGGCGCGGCTTTGCGTGCGGACCATGGCCGCAACGGCATCGATCCGCGCCTTGACCAGTTCGACCTCGCGTTTGGCCGACACCAGCGGGATCATGATTTCCGGCACGACCGGCGCGCCACGCTTGCCGGTTTCCACCGTGGCCTCGAAAATGGCGCGCGCCTGCATGTCGTAAATCTCGGGCAGGGTAATGCCCAGCCGCACGCCGCGCAGGCCAAGCATCGGGTTGAATTCGCGCAGCGCCTCGACCCGCCGCGTCACCTCCGACAGGGGCTTGTCCAGCGCCTCGGCCAGTTCGCGCATGCCTTCGCGGCTATGCGGCAGGAACTCGTGCAGCGGCGGGTCGAACAGCCGGATGCAGACCGGCGTTCCGCGCATGATCTCGAACAGCCGGACGAAATCGTCGCGCTGCATCGGCAGCAGAAGGTCGAGAGCGGCCGCCCGATCCTTGGCGCTGTCGGCAAAGATCATTTCGCGCATGACCGTCAGCCGGTCTTCTTCGAAGAACATGTGCTCGGTCCGGCACAGGCCGATCCCTTCGGCGGCGAACATCCGCGCGGTCTGCGCATCCGCCGGCGTGTCGGCATTGGCCCGAATGCCGATATCGCGTTCGGCATCGGCCCAGCCCAGAAGCGTTCGGAACGCATCGTCCAGCGCCGGTTCCAGCATGTCGCAGGCACCGGCCATCGCCAGCCCGTGGGTACCGTCTACAGTGATCACGTCACCTTCGCGAAACACCCGCCCGTCCGTGGCAACAAGCGTCCGGTCCTTGCTGTTCAGCCGGATATCGGACGCGCCGACGACGCAGGGAAGGCCAAGCCCGCGCGCGATCACCGCCGCATGGCTGGTCATGCCGCCACGTTCGGTCAGAACGCCCGCCGCCGCATGCATGCCGCGAATATCCTCGGGCGCGGTTTCGCGACGCACCAGGATGCAGGCCTCGCCCTGTGCCGCCGAGGCCTGTGCGGCCGCAGAGGAAAACACGATGCGCCCGCGCGCCGCGCCGGGACTGGCGGCGATCGCCCGGACAATGACATCGCGTGGCCCGCGCGGATCGACCTGCGGATGCAGCAATTCGGAAAGCGCGCGCGGTTCGACACGCAGCACCGCCTCTTGCGGCGTGATGACCCCGTCTTCCGCCAGCGCCACGGCAATGCGCACCGCCGCGCGCGAGGATCGCGCCACCTTGACCGCGTCCAGCACCCGAAGTGCGCCGTTTTCGATGGTGAACTCGATCTGCATCTCTTCGCGCAGCTTTTCGCGGCTGACCGCGCCGTGGCGCTTGAGTTCGGCGAAGGCCTTGGGGCAGGCCTCTTCCAGCGAGGGACCGCGCGGATCGCGCGTGAGGTAAAGCGTGCCCTTGCCTTTCGACAAGGCGTCGCGCCCCTGGCTCTGACCCAGATAGCGGCCGGTGATCTGCGGCTGGCCGGTCACCGGGTCGACGAACTGCGCCACGCCCGAACCGCTTTCACCCGGCCCGATCCCCAGCGCCATGCCCTGCACGACAAGCCCCAGCGCCGCATCGGCCGGCGCACCCTTTGCCTGGCGCAGAAGCCGCGCCGTCGTGCCTTCCCAGGCCCGCGCCATGGAACGCAACACCTCGGTCAGCTGCCGTGCCGGGTCTTCGGGAAAGGCCTCTTCCATCTCGGCCTCGTAGGCCCTGAGCGCGGCCTGCAACGCGGCATCGGAGGTTTCGGCGCCCTCGAACATGTCGGGGTCGAGCCGCGCGACATGGATCGCATAGGCCTGAACGAAGCGCAGATAGAGCGTGTTGGCCGCTTCGGCGCCATGGGTCGTGCACAAAGCGGCGTGGCTTTCGCGGTTCATGCCGATGTTCAGCATCGTGCCCGGTCCGCCCCAATCGGGATTTTCCGACGAGGGGCGCACCGAAACCAGCGGCAATGCCCCGAAATGATCGAGGATGGCCGCACTGTCGGGCAATTGCCCGGCCGCGATGGCGCGCACAGCCTGGGCCGAAAGCGCCACCGTCATCGGCACCGGCATGTCGAGCCGGACGAGACGCTGAAGGCATTTCGCGCGCCAGCCATGGCTCTGCGCCGCGATCGGCGCCGAGGGGGTGATTTCTATGAAATCGGTGACCAGCTCGTGTTTCTGCACTGCGGCAATCCTTTGTTCGGGTGCAGCATATACCGGAAACGACGTCGCGCAAGCGTTACAAGCTGTCGCGGCCGGGGGGCTGTCGGCCCCCGAACCCCGAGAGTATTGGGGCCAAGATGAAGATCAGCCCTCGATCCGGGTCAGGTCGGCGACGGAGAGGCAGATCGTGCGGATACGGCTGAGAAGGTTCAGCCGGTTGCGGCGGGATGGCGTTTTCGGTGTTGATCTGCACCGCCTCGAAGAAGGCGTCGATGGGCGCGCGGAGCGAGGCCATGGCCGACATCGCCTGCCCGAAATTCTCGGCTTTCATCGCAGGGGCCATGGCCGCCTCTGCCGTGTCGAGCGCGGAAAAGAGTGTGCGTTCGGCGGCATCCTCGGCAAATTTCGGATCGGCGCCGAAGGATATTCCACTCCGTCCTTTTCCTCGGCCTGGCTCAGGATGTTGTTGGCGCGCCTGAAGCCCTGGATGAGGTTTTCGCCGTCGTCGGTCTTGAGGAAGGCCGGGTGCCGTGGCGCGGTTGACCAAGAGCGTCAGGTCGTCGTTGCCCGGCATGGCGAGCGGGCGTCGATGACGTCATGCCGGATGCCTTCGTCACGCAAGTGGACCTTGAGGCGGTCGCGGAAGAAGGCGAGGAGGTCTGGTTACGTCGGCAAGCTCAGCCCGGCGGAGTTTTCGCGCAGGCCAACCAGTTCGACGGCCTTTGCGAACACGCCGGGCCGTGCAGCAGCGGCACGCGCAACTCATTCCCAAGCTCACCGGATCACTCAGCGCCGCACGCCGAAGGGCAAAGGGGTCCTTGGACCCGGTCGGCTTTTCGTCGATGGCCCGAAGCCGGTCAGCGTGTCGATCTTGTCGGCCAGCGCCACGGCGACGGAGACCGGATCGGTCGGGACCGGTCGCTCTCCCTTAGGCCGCCAGTGGTCGCGGGCCGCGTCGGCAATGGCTTTCACCGCCCGGGCCTGACCCGGGGCCTCCCTCCGCTGCGTCGAGGCCCCGGCTCGGGGCCGGGGCAGGGTCAGTTTCAGGTAGTCCAGCGCATAGTAGCGGCCCATCGTGCCCTGAAGTTCGGGAAATTCCCCGACCATCTGCGAGCGCAGGTCCGCCTTGGCGAGGCGGGCGGCCTGTTCGGCGGTATCAGGATCCGCGCCGACCATCGGCGCAATCTCCGGTGCCAGCGCCGCGATACGGTCGACGCGTTCGGCCTGAGACCCGAGCTTGTTGTGGAAGGTGACGGATTTCAGGCCCTCAGCCACTCGCCCATGCCCGCCCTGGCGACGCGCAGGTCATTCTCCCAAAAGAACTTCGCATCGCTGAGCCGCGCCGAAAGCACCTTCTGGTTGCCCTTCAGGATCGTCGCGCCGTGATCGGCGGCTTCGGTATTGGCGACGGTCACGAAGCCTTCGATCCGGCCGGTTTTCGGGTTTCGGACCGAAAAGAATTTCTGATGTTCGCGCATCGAGGTTTGCAGAACCTCTGGCGGCAGGTCCAGGAATTCCGCCGCGATCTCGCCCATCAGCACGACCGGCCATTCGACCAGCCCTGCCACCTCGGCCAGAAGCGCGGGGTCTTCGACGACCTCAAGCCCGCGGGCGAAGGCCGCGGTGGTGGCGTCATGCCAGATCTGCGCCTCGCGTTCGGCGCTGTCGAGAAGGACGCGCGCGGTCTTCAGCCTGGCGCGGTAATCGTCAAAGCCGGTGACCGCGAAGGCAGCGGGCAACAGAAACCGGTGGCCACGCGTGGTGTTGCCGGCCGCGATCCCGTCAACCTCAAGGGGCACGATCCGCGCGCCGGCCTCGTCGCTGAGGATGCAGAGGATCGCGTGAAGCGGCCGCACCCAGCGCAAGCTGCCCGCCCCCCAGCGCATCGCCTTGGGCCAGGGGAAGTTGCGGATCGTGGCGGTCAGCACGTCCGCGACGATCGCCTCGGCCGCGCGACCCGGCGTTTCGATCACGGCGAAATAGGCCTGGCCCTTGCCGGCGTCACGCACCTCAAGCGCGTCGCGCGAAAGCCCGGTCGAACGCAGGAAGCCGGCCAGCGCCTGTTCCGGCGCGGTCGTTGCCAGGCCCTTGCGTTCCTCGCGCCGGGGCGCCGAGGCCGCCGCCAGCCCTTCGACCGACAGAACCAGACGGCGCGGCGTGGAAAAGGCGCCGGCGGAGGCATAGCTCAACCCCGCCTCGACCAGCCCGTCGGTCAATAGCCGCTTCAGATCCTCGCGCGCGCGCGCCTGCATGCGGGCGGGGATTTCCTCGGAAAAGAGTTCGATCAGAAGGTCGGGCATGGGCCTAGTCTTTGAAGGTCTCGTTCAACTGGTGCCAGGCGAAGGCCCGGCCATCGGGATAGACCGCCACGACGCGGTCGACACCCGGAGCGATATCACGTTGCGACAGAAAGGCCACCGCCTCTCCGGTTTGCAGCGCCGCGCCGATGGCCCCGGCATCATAACAGGAAAACCAGCCCGGGCCGGTCAGGGGATCGGCGCCGTCATAGACCTCGAAGGTTTCGGTCAGCATGGCCAGCGACATCGGCGTGGTGAAACAGCCGCGAAACCGCAAGGGGCTGCTGTCGGCGTCGATGCCCTCGAAATGCTCGACCAGCATCGGTTCGGGCGCACCGCCGGTGATCGGCACAAGATCGATCGTGTCGCCCGGGCGGAAGGCCACCGGTTCATAGAAGGCATAGACCTGCAGATAGTATAGCGCCGCGCCGGCGACGATGGCGATCATAACGATGAATCCCGATATCAGCTTGCCGTTCATATCCAATCCAGATTGACGTGGTTGGCGGCGTATTTCTGCCCGAAAGCCTCGCGCAGCGCCTTGTAGCGCGGGCGCAGCTCCTTGAACTTGTTTTCGTGGGTTTCCGCGACGGTGCAGCGGATCTGCGCGAATAGCCCGGCCGCATCCATTGCTTCCAGAAGGTCCAGTTCGGCCCCTTCGATATCCATCTTCAGGAAGGCGACCGGGCCGTCCCGCGCGATCAGTTCGCGAAGGAAGGCCACGAAATCGATCACCTCGACATCCACGCCGTCGCTTTCGCTGATCCCGCGGCCGCCGGCAAGAAGCGTGCTTTTTACCGACCCGCCCTTGGGGTTGTCGTCGAAATTCGTCGCCCGCATCAGGCGCAGCGTACCGGCCGCGGTCGCGACCGCCTGCTGGTGAAGCGTGACGTTTTCGGTTTCGGCGAAACGTTCGGCGAGCTTTCCGAAGGCAAAGGGATCGGGTTCGAACGCGCGAACGCGGGCTCCGGTGGCGGCCAGTGGCCCGGTCACCTCGCCCAGGTTGGCACCGCAGTCGATCACCAGATCGCCCGGCCGCAGCAGCGCCAGCACGCCGTCCAGAAACCCATGCGCGCGGGCATGGCGCAGATTGCGCTTTTCGCGGCGCTTGTGCCTGGTCAACTGATCTTCGAGCGCCGCGATCCGGTCATCGGCAGCGTCGCCGGCAAGGCTGTCGTTCACGCCGCGCCCCCTGCCTCGGTCAACACGAAGGCATCAGCGCAGGCCTTGGCCAGCGTCCGGACCCGGCCGATATAGGCCTGTCTCTCGGTCACCGAAATGACGCCACGCGCATCGAGAAGGTTGAAGATGTGGCTGGCCTTGATGCACTGGTCATAGGCGGGATGGGCCATGACGATGCGCCGCCCGGCCCCGTCCGTTTCGGGTGCCGCGAGGATACGTTCGCATTCCGCCTCGGCATCCTTGAAGTGCTGCAACAGCACCCCGGTATCGGCCTGGTCGAAGTTCCAGCGCGAATATTCCCGTTCGGTCTGGCGGAAGACGTCGCCGTAGCTCAGCGGATGGGCGGCGTCGGGATCGTTGAACGGCATGTCCATGACGTGATCGACGCCGAGGATGTACATCGCCAACCGTTCAAGCCCGTAGGTCAGCTCGCCCGAGACCGGGTGGCAATCATGCCCGCCGACCTGCTGGAAATAGGTGAACTGGGAAACCTCCATCCCGTCGCACCAAACCTCCCATCCGAGCCCCCATGCGCCCAGGGTCGGGCTTTCCCAGTCATCCTCGACAAACCGGATGTCGTGGACCGAAGCATCCACACCGATCGCGGCGAGCGAACCGAGATAAAGCGCCTGCAGATCGGGCGGCGAGGGTTTGATGATGACCTGATACTGATAGTAGTGCTGCAGTCGGTTGGGGTTTTCGCCATAACGCCCGTCGGTCGGCCGCCGCGAGGGCTGAACATAGGCCGCGGCCCAGGCCCGGCTGCCCAGCGCGCGCAGGGTCGTGGCCGGGTGAAAGGTGCCGGCGCCAACCTCCATGTCATAGGGTTGCAACACCGCGCAGCCCTTCGACGCCCAGTAGGCCTGAAGGCGCAGGATGATTTCCTGAAACGAGCGCGGGGCGGGTGTGGCCTCGGCCATGCGGCACCTCATCTGCAAAGCGCCCCCTCCATAGGCAGAAGCCGTCAGAGGGTCAATTGCCGGCGTGGCGCGGCAGCCGGGGCACAGGCGGCAAAAGCCTGCGATTGCCCCCTTGCCCCGGTCATGGCGAAGCTGTTTTTTGGTGCAAACCGATACGAGGCCAAGGCAGGCATGAAACACACAACCTATTTTCTGATTTTCGCGATTTCCCTGATCGTCGGCGGGATGGCCCGCGCACAGACAACCGCCTGGGTGCAGATCGAGGCGCAACCCAGTCTGAGCGAGGCCGAAAAATCCGCCCGCGCCTATACCGGAGCTTTTGACAACGTCGCGGGTTTTGCCATGACCTCGGGCTGGTACGCTATCGCGCTGGGGCCCTATTCCGCGCCAGAGGCGCAGGCCGAACTGGCCCGTCTGCTGAGCGAACGGTTGGTGCCGGCCGACAGCTTCATTGCCTTTTCCACGTCCTACCGGCAGAAATTCTGGCCGGTCGGTTTCGACGCGGCTGCCACCGAAGCCCCAAGCCAGCCGGAAACCGATGCCACCGAGGCGCCGGCGGTCAGATCCGAACCGCAGGAATCGCTGATCGCCGAGGAAACGCCGGCCGAAGCACGCCAGAGCGAGGCGCTGCTCAGCCGCGAGGAGCGGATGGAACTGCAGGTCGCGATGCAGTGGTATGGTCATTACAATTCGGCGATCGATGGCGCCTTCGGCCCGGGCACGCGCAACGCCATGGCCAGCTGGCAGGCGGCGAACGGGCTGGAAACCACCGGCATCCTGACCACGACACAGCGCGCGACGCTTTTGAACCTCTACCACGACGCGCAGGCCGCCCTTGGCCTGACCCTCGTGCGCGATGAAGAGGCCGGAATCGAGATCGAGATGCCGATGGCGATGCTGGAATTCGACAGCTACGCACCGCCCTTCGCGCATTATGCCGAAAAGAACGCCAGCGGGCTGCAGGCGTTCCTGATCAGCCAGAAGGGATCGGAAACCACGCTGTTCGGTCTTTACGACCTGTTGCAGACGCTCGAAATCATACCACTGGAAGGCGCCCGCGAACGCGGACCGCGCGACTTTACCATCAACGGCCGGTCGGCCGATCGCGCGGCCTTCGTGACCGCGAAACTGGTTGACGGAGCGGTCAAGGGATACGGGCTCATCTGGAACCCCGCCGATGACGAACGCATGGCCCGTGTGCTGGCGGTGATGGAGGCGACCTTTTCCTCGACCGGCCAGACCGCGCTTGATCCGGGCATGAAACTGCTGAGCGAGGCGCAGCGTGCCGGCATGGTCGGCGGGTTGGAGGTGCGCCGGCCGGCCTGGTCGCGCAGCGGTTTTTACGTCGATGCGACCGGCACGGTGGTGACCAGCGCCGGCGATCTGAACCAGTGCCGCCAGATCACGCTTTCGGGCGATCACGACGCCGATCTGGCCAGCAGTGACGCCGTGACCGGCGTTGCGGTCCTTCGGCCGCGCGAAACGCTGGCCCCCATCGCCTTCGCGCGGCTCCTGAACGCGGCGCCGCAGCTCGGCTCCGATGTCGCGGTGGCGGGCTTTTCCTATGGCGACCAGCTGGATCAGCCGGTGCTGACCTTTGGCGCGCTGGCCGGACTTGACGGCCTCGACGGGGAAACCGGCGTACGCCGCCTGTCGCTGAAGGCGCTGCCCGGCGATGTGGGCGGGCCGGTTTATGACGGTTCGGGCGCGGTTCTGGGCATGCTTCTGCCGCGTGTCGAGGGGGGCAATCGGTTGCTTCCCGGCGACGTCAACCTCGCGGCCTCGGCCGAATCCATTGTCGCGGCCCTTGCTGCGGGTGGCGTGAACGTCACCGACGCCGATCCCGTTGGCGGCGTCATGGCACCCGAAGACATGGCCGGGCTGGCCGCCGACATGACGGTGCTGGTTTCCTGCTGGAACTGAACCGGCGGTTCGCCAGCCGTCCATCCGGGCGGCTGGCCCGACCCGGCTTTATTGCCGCCAGAACCGCGCGGTAAACAGAACGTAGACCGAAACCAGTTCCAGCCGGCCAACCAGCATGCCGATGATCATCAGCCATTTCGCCAAGAGCGGAAACTGGTTCATCGCGCCGGTCGGGCCGACCTCGGGGCCGAAGGCCGGGCCGACGTTGAAGACCGCGGTCCAGGCCGCGGTGATCGCGGTGCGTGTCGAAAGCCCGGTCAGCGACAGCGCCACAGAAACCAGACCGAAGGTGACGATGAACAGCGTCAGAAAGACGATGACCGAATTCAGGATATCCTCGCTCACCGGCCGCCCTTCAAGGCGCACTGGCAAGACCGCGTTGGGGCTGTGAATGCGGCGTATCTGCGACTTGATCGCCTCGAACAGGATCAGGTAGCGGAACACCTTGATCGAACAGCCGGTCGACGCCGTGCAGCCGCCGATGGCGCCGACGATGATGAAAACCACGAAAGGCAGAGGTCCCCAAAGCCCGATATCGACGCTGGTATAGCCGGTCCCCGAGAAGCTGGTAACCACGTTGAAGACGGTTTCGCGCAGCGTAACCCAGAACGGTTCGCCCAGATGCACCATCTCATAGGCGACGATCGCGACGACGGCATAGGCATTCCAGCGCAGATAGGCGCGCAGCTGCACGTCATGCAGCAGGGGCCGGGCGCTGCCCTGCATGAGTTGAACGAACCGGATAAACGGCGTTGAAGCCGCGAGCATGAACAGCGCGCTGACATATTCGGCCGGCCCGGCAAACAGGCCAAACGACTTGTCCGAAGTGGAAAAACCGCCCGTCGATACCGTGGTCAGCGCATGCACCAGCGCCTCGAATCCGGTCATGCCAAGCGCGAAATAGCAAACCCCGCAGGCCACCGACAGCGCCAGGTAGACCTGGATCAGCGCCTTGGAGATATCGAAGGCGCGCGGCAGGATCTTGCCCAGCGTGTCAAACCCTTCCGAGCGGAAATACTGCATTCCGCCGACCTTCATCACTGGCAGGAAGACCATGGCGACGATCACGATGCCAAGCCCGCCCAGCCATTGCAGGATGCCACGCCACAGGAGCGTGCCATAAGGCATGTCATCGAGCCCGACAAAAACGGTCGAACCGGTCGTGGTCAGCCCCGACATCGCCTCGAACATCGCATCGGTAAACCCGACATGCGGCGCGCCGAAGACGAAAGGCAGCGCGCCGAAGACCGGCAGGGCGATCCAGACCCCGGTGGTCAGCAGAAAGGATTGCTGGATGGTCAGCCCCTCGCCTACGCCATTGGCGCAGGACAGGGCCACGAGCCCGCCGGCGAGGATCGAGATGACGCCGGTTTCCAGAAACACCGCCCAATGCGGATCGCCCGCCAGCAGATCGGCGATCATCGGAAACAGCATCGTCACCCCCAGCGTGGCAACAAGCAGGCCGATGACATATCCGACGGGGCGCAGGTCGATCATGGTCGAGGCTTGGCCGCAGCGCGCGCGGCTGTCAAGCGCCGCCGGACACAACCGCCGCCGTCAGCCGGTATGGAAAAGCGTGCGGAAGAGGTGCGGGTCGACACTGTCGACGGCAAAGGTCGGCCCTTCGGTCAGGATCGACACCGCGTCATGGCTGTGCAGGCTTTCCTGATGGCTGGCGACAATGCGGAAATCGCTGACCCGGTGCTCTTGCAACAGCGCCGCACAGAAACTGCGGGCCGCGTCCTCGACAAAGATCGGGTTGGCCGCGTTCAGTTCGGCGAATGCCTGTTCGTCCTCGCGCTTGACCATGACCTGGGTTTCGGTCGGGACCGCGCGGCGGCAGAGCGCGATCAGATCCTCGAACCACAGGCATTCAGAGACGGGCGCAAGCAGGACCGATATCCGCGCCACCGAACGCTGCGAATGCGGCGTTGCCAACTGCCCGCGCGCCATGCGCGCATGTTCGGAAAGCTCCAGCGAACAGGGACAGGTCGAGGAATAGACATAGTCGAGATGCATGATCTTGCGCCGCTCGCCCTGATGCTCGATCAGCTCCAGCGCGATGTCGTAATACTGGTAGCCTTCCAGCCCCGACCGCAGCGAGGGGCGCAGCATCGGAAAGGAAAACCGCATCATTAGCCTGGCATCATAGCTTTCCAGATCGGTCTTGTAGTCGTCGAGCGCGGCTTCCATCACCTCGAAGCTGAATGTGCGCTGTGCATGGCCATAGAAGGTGCGCATGATGCGCGACATGTTGATGCCCTTCTTCTCCGCCTCGAGGCTGACGGTGCCGGTAACCGAGGTTTCCAGCGTCAGGTCGCCGCCGTCGCGGGTGTGAAACCGGATCGGCAGGCGGAAATTCGAAATGCCGACATGGCGGATCTGCTGACGCGCGCCGACGATCAGGCTCGACGGGCCGTTTTGCAGATCGGGCATCGAGCGGCGGTAGGCCTCGTCCGGGCGGAACCCTTCGGGATAGCGGCGCGACAGCTCGGGATAGTTTGCAAGCGGCTGGTCGGGCAGCAGGCGGGCGATGGCCGGATCAAGCTGTGCGATTTCGGTGGGCGTCGCCTTGGCGGCCCAGGCGCGCAGCGTGGCCAGCGCCTCCTCGGCGCTTGCCCGGGCCGGCGTGCCGGCGCCTTTCGGTCTTTCCAGGGTCATCGCGCGCACTCCATCCTAGCAAGATCATTATGTGGGTTTTTTTCCACGCAATCCAACCGATACCGAAGAGCGGGCCGCATTTCGCGACCTCGCGGCGGGAAACCTCCTAGCGAACCGGCTGGTCGGCCAGATCGTGGGCCATCAGCCAGGTCCGGATACACGCGGCCCCTTCGCCCCGGCTGCGACGGCCGGTTTCGGTCCATCCCTGCCGTAGGAAAAAGGCGTGGCTCTGTTCGCTTGCCTCCGCCGTCATTCGCGACAGGCCGCTCTCTCGGCATCGTGCATGAACCTTTCGATAAAGCGCGAAGGCCAGCCCCCGGCCGATCATTTCAGGCGCAACGAACAGGAGGTCAAGATAGCCGGTATCGGGTTCGAAGCTGGCAAAACCCTCGGCCCGGCCGTCGACATCGGCAACCCAGGTTTCCAACCCTTCCAGCCGCGCGCGCCAGCGATGCGCGCTTGGACACGTCGGTGACCAGCCATCGCGCTGCGCCTGTGAATAGACCGCGCGCGTACCCTGCTGTACGGCACGGTGAAAGACGGCCGCCAACCGCGCGGCATCCGCCGGACGGTAACGGCGCAGTTGCATCAGACCGCGTCCAGCGCCCGGCGCAGATCCGCGGTCAGATCGTCGGCATCTTCCAGACCGACCGACAGCCGCACCAGACCCGGCGTGATGCCCAGTGCGGCCTTCTGGTCGGCCGGCAGCCGCTGATGTGTCGTCGTCGCAGGGTGGGTCGCGATGGATTTCGCATCGCCCAGATTGTTGGAAATCTTGACGATCTCGAGCGCGTTCAGAAACCGGAAGGCCGCGTCCTTGCCGCCTTTCAGCTCCAGCGCCAGCATGGTGCCGCCCGATCCCATCTGAGCCTGGGCCAGCGCCGCCTGGGGATGGCTGGCAAGACCGGGATAGATCACTTTCGAGAGCCGGGCATCGCCCTCCAGCGCCGTAGCGATCCGCGCTGCGCTATCGGCCATCGCCCGGCACCGCAGATCCAGCGTGACCATGCCGTTCAGCATGATCCAGGCGTTGAACGGGCTCATCGACCCACCGGTATGCTTCAGATAGGGCTCGACCGTCTTGCGGATGAATTCGCGGGTGCCGCAGATGACACCGCCCAGCGCGCGGCCCTGTCCGTCGATATGCTTGGTGGCCGAATAGATGACCACATCGGCGCCCTGCGCCACGGCATCGGAAAAGACCGGCGTGGCAAAGACATTGTCGGCGACCACCAGCGCCCGCGGCATGGGCATTCGGCCACGCCGCGAATATCGACAGTTCCAGCGTCGGGTTCGACGCTGGTCTCAAAGAAAACCGCGCGAGTATCGGGCCTTATCGCCGCGCGCCACTGGTCCAGATCGGCGCCATCGACAAACGTCACCTCGACCCGCCAGCGCCGCAGCACCTCCTCCAGGATGTAAAGGCAGGACCCGAAGAGTGCACGCGCCGACACCACGTGGTCGCCCGCCTTCGGCATCGCCGTCAGCGCGCCATTGACCGCCGCCATGCCCGATGCGGTGGCAAAGGCATCTTCGGTGCCTTCCAGCGCCGCGATACGGTCTTCGAACATCCGGACCGTGGGATTGCCGTAGCGGGCGTAGATGAATTCATCCTCGCCTGCAGCCTTTTTCAGACCGCGCCTCGGCTTACTTTCGGCATCGGGGTAAACGAAGCCCTGGGTCAGAAAGATCGCCTCGGCCATCTCGCCATACTGGCTGCGGCGCGTGCCTTCATGCACCAGCCGGGTGCGTGTTTTCCAGTTGCTGCCCATGCGCCATCCCTCCGCGCGCAAAGAAAAAACCCCGGAACCAGAGGCGCGGGTCTTGCCCCTCTTTAGCGGTTTGTTTAACGTGGCCCGCAATCCGGTAACAAAGCGCCACGGCGATCAGCGATAGCCCCGCCAGCCGGCAAGGTCAAGGGCCGCGCATTGCCCCGTCTGGCCCACAGCCGCGTCAGCCGGCGTAAGTTGGCGATATCGGCGCGGGCACAACCACCCGTGACATGCAAGACCCGCGCCGCCTGTGTGCAGCGGCGCGGGTCGGTCACGTTGCAATCCCGTTTCGCACCGCTAACTTGATGTCAACGAAAGGATCGCGCCATGCCAAAACCCATCGACCTTTACTTCTGGCCCCCCGAACGGCCGCAAGGTCTCCATTGCCCTGGAAGAGATGGGCCTGCCCTATTCCGTGCATCTGGTCGATATCGGTGCGGGGACCAGTTCAAGCCGGAATTCCTGAAGATGCTCGCCCAACAACCGGATGCCGGCCATTGTCGACCCCGATGGCCCCGATGGCAGGCCGGTCTCGATCTTCGAAAGCGGCGCGATCCTGCAATATACCTCGCCCGCAAGACCGGCAAGTTCTACGGCGAACGCGAACGCGACCGCATCGCCGTCGATCAGTGGCTGATGTGGCAGATGGGCGGCGTCGGCCCGATGGCGGCCAGGCACATCATTTCCTGAAATACGCGCCCGCCATGACCCCACCCGCACGACCTGCCCTATGCCAAGGACCGTTATCGGGCCGAGGTCGCGCGGCTACGGGGTGCTCGACCGGCAACTGGCCGAAAACGAATACGCCGCTGGCGATTTCTATTCCATCGCCGATATGGCAATCGGCCCTGGGCCAATGGCTGGCAGGGTCAGGAGCAGGTGCTGGAGGACAAACCGCATTTCGCACGCTGGTGGAAGGCCGTGGGCGAACGCCCCGCAGTCAAGGCCGGCATGGCCCTGTCTGCCGAAAGCCGCACCGACCTGTCAAAGGACAAGGCCGCGCAGGACCTGCTGTTTCGCACCCGGGCGTGACCGCGGACAGCGCCCGGGCCGGGTCAGACGGCCCAGCCAAGCGCGATCAGCGCCTGACCGGACCAGTAGCTTGCCCAGACCGCGCGCGACAAGTGCGCGGTGTGCGTCAGCCTTCAGCACGAAACGCTCGACCGACAGGAGCAGATCGGACGGCAGAGACAGGCCGACGCCGATGGTCGGCCAGCTTTCAGGCGACGGGTGGACGCGGACACACCCATCACGGCGATCAGCACCCACATAGCCGCGTACCGGCCAGCGCAGCGCGCCGGTGTGGGGTGCCAGCCAGCGTTCGGTCGATAGCGCCAGCAACGGCACCGCGACAGCGATCCAGGGGTATGGGGCCAGACGGTCCGGTGCGGCTGCCACTGACGCCAGGCCGGATAACCCCAGTCCGAAAACCGCCATCCCGGCCACGAACGCCGTCGTTCCGGGCCGCGACAACAGGAAATCGCCCAAGGCCCCCAGAACCAGCCCCGCCACGATCACCACAGACATATCCGCCTGGAAGGCGGCCAGCGCCGAAGCAGGACCGGAGCCGTCTTGGTCAGCGTGCGCATCCGGCACCTCGCGCCAGCAAAGCCGCGCGCCAGCCACCGAGGCCGACAGGCCCGGCGCGGACAGCGCCGCCGTCAACCAGACATCATGCATCGTCTGCCTCCCCCAATGTTGCCATGCTAAACCCGCTTTCGCCCTGCGTCAGCACCATCGCTGCGTCAGCGCGCGCATGGGTTGTACTGGCGCCCGACCCCTGTCTCTGGCACAGTGGCCCCAACCGGCGGAGGCTTCGATGCTGCGCAAGGACTGACCCTGGCAACTCTTCTGGCCGCCACCCCGTTGCGCGCGGCCGAACCGATGACCGCCGCCGAGTTCGAGCACTATGCCCAGGGCAAAAGACGCTTTATTACCAAGCCAAGAGGCATCCCTACAGGATCGAACGTTACATGCCCGGCCGGCGCGTGCTGTGGGCCTTTCTCGACGAGGAATCTGAAATCCGGCCACTGGTACGAGGATGCCGGCCAGATGCTTTGTCCTGGACGATCCGACCCACAGTGCTGGCTGTTCTTCGGCCCGACACCGCCCGAGGGTTGAAGGCACAGTTTCTGGGCGACGGCGAAAGCGATCCGCTGATCGGCGTGGAGGCGAGCCCCAGGCCGATGTTCTGCCCGGGCCCGAGGTGGGTGTCTGAGGGCGCCTAGAAGAGGGCTGCCCTGTTCCGGGCCGCGGCCTTGGGCGTTTCGCGGGCGCGGGGCCCGGCACGCCACCCGGTGCCCCTGCCGTCGCGGAATGACTGCAGCAAGCTCACCGCTTCCGCCTCGGCGCACCGGTCACACACCCGACCCTCGGCCCGGACGACCGCAAGGCACGCGCCAGCGCTGGCCATAGCCCAGCGACAGGCGCGGCCGATCGCGCGCAGCCAACGCCTCGCGCCGCTGTGCCATCTGTACCGTCATCGCCGCTGCAGCCGCCGCTCCAGCGCAGCCCGGGTCCCCACGCCGCGGGCCCGTCGCGCCGCGCGGTCGCCGCCAGCCGAATAGCGCCGGATCCAGCCGTTCGGCCCAACCGGCAAGCCGGTCGCGCCGCCGTTCGACCGGGCGGCCTGGCACGCCTCTACATCGCTACCGGCCGCGCCTCCAGCCGTTCGCGCAGACGCTGGAGCCGATGGATCAAGCCCACGTGCGCAGCCCGCCGGCGATGCGCGCGTAGCCGGCCAACGGCCTGAACCTGTACGCAACGCCCCCATCCCGGCCGGCCACCCAAGATCGAGCCGCTGGCGCCATCGCCCCGACCAGCGCATCCGGGCCGGCCCAGCCCGCGCGCAAGGTCATGAAGCCGCTGGCGCCGCAGCCCGACGATGCAAGGCCACAGCAAGGCGCGAACCCTGACCATCAGTATTGCCAGCAGGTTCCATCCGCACGGGCACACCTGCCGGTGGCGGCGGCCGTCGGCGTCGGCGCCGGCGGTCGGCATGGTCGATCAGCGTGGTGTCGCCTCTCCATGGCCCGGCGGAAATCAGCAGGATGCGGCTTGCCGCTGCCGCGCGCCCGCTACGATCTCTTCGTTGAAACCCCAAAGGTCCTCGATGGAGCCGCCGCCGCGCGCGACGATCAGCAGATCGGGCCGCGGCACGGGCCCGCCCGGCTCAAGCGCGTTGAAACCGCGGATCGCCGCCGCCACTTCGGGCGCGCATTTGTCGCCCTGAACGGCAACCGGCCAGATCAGCACATGGCGCGGAAAGCGATCGCGCAGCCGGTGCAGGATATCGCGGATGACCGCCCCCTGAGGCGAGGTGATGACGCCGATGACACCGGGCAGATAGGGCAAGGGCTTCTTGCGTTCGGCGGCAAAGAGCCCCTCGGCCGCTAGCGCTGCGCGCCGTTTTTCCAGCATCGCCATCAGCGCGCCGGCGCCGGCCGGCTGCACATCGTCGACGATGATCTGGTATTTCGACTGGCCGGGAATGTCGTCAGCCGGCCGGTTGCGACAACCCTCCATCCCCTCTTCGGGGCGCACGGTCATCCGCGCCACCTGCCCCTTCCAGCTGACCGCAGCCAGCACGGCCCGGTCGTCCTTGAGGTCCCGAAATACATGTGCCCGGTGCGCGCAATCACCACCCGTCCGACCTCGCCGCGAACCCGGACATGGCCGAACTCGCCTTCGACCACGCGCTTGACCGCGCCGGAAAGCTCGGAGACCGAGAATTCCGGCATGTTGCCGGCCCCTGACGGTCCCGGTGCGGGAGTCTTCGAACAGATCGGACATATCGCCCCGTTGTAACCTGACTGGGGGCACCTTAGAACGCGCCGCAACGAAGGTGAAGCGGAGGCGGCGATGAACATCCTCATTCTTGGCGGCGGGGGACGCGAACACGCGCTGGCCTGGGCGGTCAAACAGAACCCCAAGTGCGACCGGCTGATCGTCGCGCCGGGCAATGCGGGCATTGCCGATATCGCCGAATGCGCCGCGCTCAACATCCTCGACGGGGCCGCTGTGGCGGTCTTGCCGAGGAAAACGCCGTGGACTTCGTTATTGTCGGGCCCGAGGCGCCGCTGGCCGCCGGCGTGGCGGATGCGCTGCGCGCCGCCGGCATCCTGACCTTCGGGCCGTCAGCCGCCGCGGCCGGCTCGAAGCCTCAAAGCCTTCACAAGGAGATCTGCGACACGCCTGCAACGCCCACCGCCCGCTACGCCCGCTTTGCCAATGCCGATGCCGCGCGTGCCCATGTGAAGGCCGAAGGCGCGCCGATCGTCATCAAGGCCGACGGGCTGGCCGCCGGCAAGGGCGTGATCGTGGCGATGGACGAGGCCGCGGCGCTGGCTGCGGTGGACGAGATGTTTTCGGGCAGTTTCGGCGAAGTGACCCGCCGAGGTCGTGATCGAGGAATTCATGACCGGCGAAGAGGCGAGCTTCTTCGTCTTGTGCGACGGGCGAGGCCGCGTGCTGCCGATCGGCACTGCGCAGGACTACAAGCGCGCATACGACGGCGACGAGGGCCCAACACTGGCGGAATGGGGGCTTGTTACGCCCGCCCCGGTGATGACGCCGCCGGTTCAGGAGCAGGTGCTGGACATGATCGTTCGCCCGACCATGGCTGAAATGGCGCAGCGCGGCACCCGTTTCCAGGAGCATCCTCTTTGTCGGGCTGATGATCGAGGCGGGCCGGGCGCGGCTTGTGGAATACAACGTCCGCTTCGGCGATCCGGAATGCGAGGTTCTGATGTTTGCGGCTGGGCGCACAGGCGTTGGACCTGATGCTGGCCGCCGCCGAGGGCCCGCTGGCGGATGCCCGGGTAAACTGGGCCGACGACCACGCGCTGGCCGTCGTCATGGCGGCACGCAGCTATCGACTATGCGAGGCAGCGTCATCGGCGGGCTCGACGCTCTGCCCGAACAGTTTTCACATGGGCTTTCACGCTGGCACCGCCCTGCGTGACGGGCAGGTCGTGGCCAACGGCGGGCGCGTTTTGACGCTGACCGCGCGCGGCGAAAGCCTGCGCGAGGCCGCGACCGCGCCTATGCCATGGTCGATGCCGTGGACTGGCCCGACGGGTTTTGCCGGCGCGATATCGGCTGGCGCGCGCTTTGACCCGGCGGCAGGGCGACGAGTATTTTCACCAAGGTGAAGGTCGATTGGCCTGGTTGCAGCCCATCGCCGTGCCAAAGTCGCGAGCGGAGCCCAACCTGCCGCGGTCGCGTACGTGGGCCTTGCCCGCCGCATCAAGCGTTACCGCAAGGATGCGCGACCAGTCCGGATCGGTCAGCACGACCTCTGGCCGCTGACCGGGGCAGGCGCGCAGGCCGCCGGAAATGAAGGCGTCGCCGATCCGGTGGTTGGTCAGACCCGCGACCTCGGTCACCGGTTGCAGGGCCCCGGCCCGATAACGCCAGATGCGCAGGACCCGCGCCAGATGCGGGCGGTCGACATAGGCGATTTCGACAGCGCCATCGCCGTCGAGATCGGCAATCGCGGCGGGCGCCAGCCAGCGATGCTTCCGGCCGATATAGGGGGTCGCGGCCAGAAGGCCATCGGCCGAGAAAACCGCAAGCCGGGCGCCGGCATCGAGGCGGGTTTCGACCACCACCACCTCGGGTGCGCCGTCGCCGTCGAGATCGGCAAGCCGGGGCGCCAGATCTTCGAAGATCGCGGTCCGGGGCAGGCGCAACAGACGTTCGCTGGTGACCGGGCAGTCGGCGCAATCCGCAAGGCCCAGACGCAGCGCGCCCCATTCCGGCGTCTGGCCCAGAATGTCGTGGCCGTAGCGCGCCACGGGGCTGTCGAAGCGCGCGGTCCTGATGACCGGGTCGGCGAGGGCAGCGGCGGCGACAGCGCAGAGCAGCGCAGCGGCCGCCAGGGCCCGCATCAGATCTGCTTTTCCGGCAGGTTGACGACGAGACCGTCCAGCGCGTCGGTCACCTTCAGCTGGCAGGTCAGGCGCGACCGGGTCGGGTCCGGCTCGTAGGCGAAGTCGAGCATGTCCTCTTCCATCGGATCCCGGGGGGGCAGCTTGTCGACCCAGGCCGGGTCGACATAGACATGGCAGGTCGAACAGGCGCAGGCGCCGCCGCAATCGGCCTCGATCCCCGGCACGCCGTTGTCGCGCGCGCCTTCCATGACCGTCAGCCCGTTGGCAACCTCCAGTTCGTGCCGGGTGCCGTTGAATTCGATATAGGTAATCCTTGCCATCTTCTTACCTTGCCAACCTCTCCATCCGCTCGCCAGATAGGCCAAGATGCACGGACTTGCCAGCCCCGCAGCGATTTTTCCTGCCCCGCTTCCCCCTTTGGCGTCGAGCCGGTAGGATGCCGCGACCGGGTGGGGCGCAGGGCGGATGACGGCAGAAAAATTGGCAAGCATGCTGGTGGTGGCGGCCGGCCTTGGCGCCTGCCAGCCGGGCAGCGGCCCCGAAGCGCTGCCGCCTGCTCTGGCATCCTCGGTGCTGGCCGGATCGGTCGCGCCGCGCAATGGCCCGACACCGCCCGAAGCCCGCGACGGTGCCTGCTGGAGCGGGGAAACCCTGCCCGCCGTCTTTGAAACGGTCACCGCGCAGACCGTCGCACAGGCGGCCAAGACCGGCACCGCGCAGGTCACCAGCACCACGCGCCATCGCATCCTGCGCGATCGCACCGAGGTCTGGGTCCTGACCCCCTGCCCGGAAACCATGTCGCCGGAATTCGTGGCAAGCCTGCAGCGTGCATTGAAGGCGCGCGGCCTGTTCGCCGGAACCGTCAGCGGCGCGTTGGACGGCGAAACCCGATCCGCCCTGCGCCGGTTCCAGTCTGCGCTGGGGCTCGACAGCGACCGGTTGACGCTTGATGCGGCAAAGCGTCTGGGCCTTTCGGTCTATACGCCGGAAGAGCTTTAGCAAAAGGGGCGCCCCGAAAGGCGCCCACTGATCTGTGCCGGTCCTGGCGGTGGCGCTATTCCACCGAGAGGGCCACGAAACGCGGATCGCCATCGCGACGGATCAGAAGCAGAAGAGACTTCCTTCCGGCTTCCTTGGCCTCGGCGACGCGCGCCTCGAGATCGGCAGGGCTTGCAACCGGCTGCTGGCCGGCTTCGGTGATCACGTCGCCGGCGCGCATGCCCTTGCCAAAGGCTTCGCTGGTTTCGTCGATGCCGGTCACGACCACGCCATCCGTCCCGGTGGCGATGCCCATCGCCTCGCGCTGTTCATCGGTCAACTGGGTGACGGTCAGGCCCAGCAGATCCATGTCCGGGGTCGCCTCGGGCGCTTCGGCCGAAGCCGGAACCGGCGTGCCCTCGGCCTCTTCGCGGCGGCCCAGCACCACGGTCAGCGTCTTGGTCGCGCCGTCACGATAGACGACGACGCGCACCTCACGGCCGACATCGGCATCGGCGACGGTGCGGACCAGTTCGCGCGTATCGGCCACATCGACGCCGTCGAAGGACAGGATCACGTCGCCGCTTTCGATACCGGCGTCCTTGGACGGGCCGTCCGGCACATCGGTCACAAGCGCGCCAACGGGCTTTTCAAGCCCGAGCGCCTCTGCCACGTCGGGGGTCACATCCTGGATACGCACACCGAGCCAGCCGCGGCGGGTTTCACCGAAGGCGCTGAGCTGATCGACGACCTTCGACACCACGTTCGACGCCATCGAAAAACCGATGCCGATCGACCCGCCATTGGGGCTGAGGATTGCGGTGTTCACGCCGATCACCTCGCCATCCATGTTGAAGAGCGGCCCGCCGGAATTGCCCCGGTTGATCGCCGCGTCGGTCTGGATGTAATCGTCGTAAGTGCCCGACAGTTCGCGGTTGCGGGCCGATACGATGCCGGCGGAAACGGAAAAGCCCTGGCCCAGCGGGTTGCCCATGGCCATCACCCAGTCACCGACCCGCATCAGGTCGCTGTCGCCGAAGGTCACGAAGGGCAACGGCGCATCCTTTCCACTTTCAGCAGCGCGATATCGGTCTTGGGGTCGGTACCGACGAGCTTTGCCGGCAGGCTGTCGCCATCGAAGAATTCGATCTGGATCTCGTCGGCGCCTTCGATCACGTGGTTGTTGGTAACGATGAACCCGTCCTCGGAGACGACAAAACCGGAGCCCAGCGCCTGGCTTCGACGCGGCCGGTTGTTCTGCGGCCCGTTACGGTCAAGGAAATCCTGGAAGAAATCCTCGAAAGGCGATCCTTCGGGCACCACGGGCCCCGGCCCCGAGGAGGCCGCAACGGTGGTCGAGGTTGTGATGTTGACGACCGATGGGCTGATCTTCTCGGCCAGATCGGCGAAGCTTTCCGGCGCCGCGCGCGCTTCGGCCTGAAGCGGCTGTAGGGCCAGAAGGGCCATGGCCAGGACCGCAAACCAGAACGCGCGCGCGCGGCTCGCTCCGTCGGCGGGGATGGAAACGGCTAGGGATTTCACTCCGAACTCCTTTCGTTTTCGGATCCGGCGGGGCCAGCCCGCCACCTGCGTCATCATTAGATAGCCATGGCCAGACGCAACTCAACACCCGTCGCATCGGCTCAAATCGCCGTGAAGCCCTGCGCGGTGCCGCATCCGATTGTCTCAACCGCCAAGGCTACGGGCAAGCCAAATCAGCACGACGCCGGCCGCAAGCGCGCCCAGCCCGATCAACCGGCGGCTTTCGGCCGGTAACCGCGCCAGAAGGCTCAGCACCTCCTCGATCCGCGATGGCAAGAGTGCAAAGACCAGCCCCTCGATCGCCAGAACAAGCCCCAGCGCCCAGAGAACGGTGGTCATTGACCGGCCGGCTTCGGCGCCAGGGCACTGTCGCTGCGCAAGTAATCGAAGAACTCGCTGTCGGGCTGCATCACGATAGAGGAATTGTTGGACTTCAGCGCGCGCTCATAGGCGATGAGCGAGCGCGTGAAGGCAAAGAACTCCGGATCCTTGCCAAAGGCTTCGGCGTAGATCGCGTTGCGTTCGGCATCGGCCTCGCCGCGGATGACTTCGGCCGTCTTGCGCGCCTCCGAGGTCAGTTCGACCACAGTCCGGTCGGCCGAAGCCCGCACCCGCTGCGCCGCCTCGCCACCGCGGGCGATCTCGTCGGCGGCCTCGCGTTCACGTTCGGCGCGCATCCGCGCGAAGGTCGAGGCGAGGTTCTGTTCGGGCAGGTCGGTCCGCGTCAGCCGGACGTCGATCACGTCGACGCCAAGGCTCGCCGCCTCACGCTTGGCCAGATCGCGGATCCGGTTCATCAGCCCGGTCCGATCCTCCGACAGCACGGCATTGGACGGCACCGAACCCAGAACCTCGCGGATCGAGGCGTTCAGGATCCTTTCGAGCCGGGTCTGGGCAAATCGCACGCCGTCGGCGCCCACGGATTCGCGGAACTCGACCAGGTCGACGATGCGCCAGCGCGCGAAGGCGTCGACGACCAGCCGGCGGTCGTCGAGCGGCGTCACTTCCAGGGGTTCGGTCGGCAGGCCCAGAATCCGCCCGTCATAGCGCACGACCTCCTGGATCAGCGGGATCTTGAAGCCGAGGCCCGGGTCTTCCTTGACCGCCTTGACCTGACCGAACTGCAAAACCAGAACCTTTTCGCGCTCATCGACGATAAAGACCGACGACAGGGCGACGGCGACCGCGATGGCCAGAACCGGTAGAAGCGTTGCTGTGCGTTTCATCACTGGCCCTCCGTCCGGCGCAATTCGTTGAGCGGCAGATAGGGCACGACGCCGCCTGCACCGGCCGCGCCGCCGGAAACGCCGTCAAGTATGACCTTGTCCATGCCGCCCAGCACCTTTTCCATCGTTTCCAGATACATCCGCCGCCGCGTTACCTCGGGCGCTTTCACATATTCGTCGTATACCGACACGAACCGGCTGGCTTCACCCTGGGCGTTGTTGACCGCTTCGGCACGATAGGCCTCGGCCTCTTCCAGAAGCTGCGCCGCCTCACCGCGCGCACCGGCCAGCGCCTTGTTGGCATAGGCGTCGGCCTCTTTTTCCAGCCGGTCGCGTTCCTGCTGCGCGGCCTGCACCTGGCGGAAGCTGTCGATCACCTCGCGCGGCGGGTCGGCGCGGTCGAAGTTGACGCGAATCACGCTGATTCCGGCCTCGTAGCTGTCCAGCGTCGCCTGAACGGCGGTGCGCAGGTCGGCGGCGATGACGCCGCGGTCACGGTTGAGGATCGGCGCCAGTTCGGACCGCGCGATGATGTCGCGCATGGCCGATTCCGAAACCGCCCGGATCGTGTCGGCCGGATCGGCGAGGTTGAACAGATAGCGCGCCGGGTCGGAAATGTTCCAGACCACCTGAAACTCGATATCCACGATGTTCTGATCGCGGGTCAGCATCAGGCCGTTATCGACAACGCCGGAACGGCCGGTGCCGACATCGGTGTTGCGTTCACCCGTCACCTGCACGATCTCGGCCGTGACAAAGGGCCAGGGCGCAAAGTTCAGGCCCGGGTTGCCGACCGCGGAAAACTTGCCAAGGAACAACTCCACCGACCGCTCTTCGGGCTTGACCGTGTAGAACGAGGCCATGCCCCAAAGGGCGACCGCCGCGAGCCCGCCAAAGGCCAGCCCACGCCCGGTCAGCCCCGGCCCTGAGGGCCGCCCGCCGCCGCCACCGCGCCCGCCCATCAGCACGCGCAGCCGTTCCTGGCCCTTCTTGACCAGTTCGTCGATCTCGGGGATCTGCGGGCCGTCGCCGGGCCGTCGCCCGCCGCCACCGCCCCGATTGCCGCCGCGGTCATCACCGCCGCCGCCTGATCCGCCCCCCCAGGGACCGCCGCTGTTGCCTGCCATTGGCTATCTTCCTCGTTCGCTGTGCCTTGCTACTAAACTGGACCTTTGCCCGGTTTTTTCAAGCTTTTCGCACCGGTTTGCGCATCGTCACCAATTCTTCCGACATGGTCGGGTGAACCGCGACGGTGCGGTCGAAATCCTCTTTGGTCGCGCCCATCTTGATCGCGATCGCCGCCAGCTGGATCATTTCGCCCGCCCCGGGCGCGACGATATGACAGCCCAGAACCCGCCGCGTGGCCTGGCTGACGATCAGCTTCATCAGAACCCGGTCCTCGCGTCCTGCAAAAAGCGACTGCATGGGCCGGAACGCGGCCGAATAGACCTCGATCGGCTCGGCCTCACGCGCCGCCTCCTCGCTCAGCCCGACCGAGCCGAACTCCGGCTGGGTGAAGACGGCGCTGGCGACCAGTTCGTGATCGGCGGTCTTGGGCGCGCCCATAAACACCGTTTCGGCAAAGGCCTGGCCTTCGCGGATGGCGACCGGCGTCAGGTTGATGCGGTCGGTCACATCGCCCACGGCGAAGACCGAGGGCACCGCAGTCTGGCTATAGGCATCGACCATGATCGCGCCCGACCGCGCAAGCCTGACGCCCAGCGCTTCAAGCCCCAGCCCGCCGCTGTTGGGGCGCCGCCCGGTGGCGTAAAGCACCATGTCGAACTCGCGGTCGTGACCGTCGGTCGACACCGCGCGGATCCCGCCGGCGGTCTTTTCCAGCGCGGTCACATCGGTGCCGCAATGAATGTTCACCCCGTTCGCGCGCATCGCTTCGGCGACATGGCCGCGCGCCTCGTCATCGAACCCCCGCAAGATCTGGGCGCCACGGTAATACTGCGAAACCTCGACGCCGAGCCCGTTCAGGATGCAGGCAAACTCGCTGGCGATATAGCCGCCGCCCACCACCAGCGCCCGGCGCGGCAGGGCCGGCATGGCAAAGACCTCGTTCGAGGTGATGGCCAGATCGGCACCGGGAATATCGGGCACGAATGGCCGCCCGCCGGTCGCGACCAGAATGTGCCTGGCGCTGAGAACTCTCCCCGGTCGAAAGCCGCACCCGATGCGCGTCGACCAATTCGGCGCGCGCGTCGTGAACGCTGACACCCGCGGTTTTCAGAGTGTTGCGATAGGCCGCTTCGAGCCGCGAAACCTCGGCCTCCAGCTGGCCGCGAAACTGCTGCCAGTCGAAACCATCCAGCCGCGCGTTCCAGCCATAGGCGCGGGCTTCGGCCACTTGACCGGGATAGGCCGAGGCAAAGACCATCAGCTTCTTCGGCACGCAGCCGCGGATCACGCAGGTTCCGCCCATGCGGAACTCTTCGGCCAGACCGACCCGCGCGCCGCCCTCGGCGGCCGCGATCCGCGCGGCCCGTACCCCGCCGGAGCCGCCACCGATCACAAAGAGGTCGTAGTCGAAGCTCACCCGCTGCCTCCGTCAGTCGTCGAAATCGGTAAAGGCGTTTTCCTCGGCCCCGAGATCGAAACGGTTTTCCTCGTAGGTCCCGTTCGTCACGTCGCGCACCTCGACCCGCCCGTCGCTGTGGCCGATTACCACGATGTCGCAGATATCGATGAAAAGCCCGTTTTCAACCACGCCCGGAATCTGGTTGAGCACCAGCGCCAGTTGCCGCGGGTTGCCGATACGCCCCAGGTCGAGATCGAGAATGTAGTTGCCCTCGTCGGTCACGAAGGGCGACGGGCCGTTCAGCCGCAGGCTGGAGGTGCGGCCCAGAACATCGAGGCTGACAAGGGTTTCCTCGATCAGCGCCTTGGTCGTGCGCCAACCGAAGGGCATCACCTCGACCGGCAAGGGAAAGGCGCCAAGCTGGGTGACCTGTTTGGCGGGGTCGGCGATGACGATCATCTGATCGGATGCCGTGGCGACGATCTTTTCCATCAGGTGCGCACCGCCGCCGCCCTTGATCAGATTCAGATCGCCGTCGAATTCGTCGGTGCCGTCGATCGTCAGGTCCAGCCACTTGGCCTCGTCGAGCGTCACGACGTCGATGCCGGCCTGTCGCGCCAGTTCCGCCGTCCGCGTCGAGGTCGGCACACCGGTGATCTTCAGGCCTTCGTTGCGCACCAGTTCCCCAAGGCAGCGCACCATCCAGGCCGCGGTCGAGCCGGTGCCGAGCCCCACGCGCATACCGCTTTCGACAAATTCGACGGACCGCATGGCAGCGGCAAACTTGGCCTTGTCGATGGGCGATAACGCGGGCATGGCGGTCTCCTCGGCTCGGATGCACCCCGCTTATAGGCAAAGCCCGACCGCGGTGCGAGACCGAATTTCCCGCCTGTGCCGCCATGTCGGCCGCGGCCGGCGCGCCGGCCAAACGCCTACCCCCGCCCATGCACGCCATCACGTCGCTTTTGGTCGCGCAACCTCGGCGGCGACCGCGCATTCTTCGCCCAGCCGAACGGAGCCCTTATGTATATTCTCCACTATGCCCCCGACAACGCCTCGCTGGTCATCCGCCTCGCACTTGAAGAACTGGGCCAGCCCTACCGGACGCGACTGGTCGATCGCCAGCGGCAGGAACAGAAGGGCGCCGCCTATCGCGCGCTCAATCCGCAGGGGCTGATCCCGGCGCTGGTCACGCCGCAGGGGGCAATCTTTGAAACCGGGGCGATCCTTCTTTGGCTGGCCGACAGGCACCGCGCTCTGGCCCCCATGCCCGATGGCGCGGACCGGCCCGCCTTCCTGTCATGGCTGTTTTTCCTGTCGAACACCGTGCATGCCGACCTGCGCCGCTTGTTCTACACCGAACGTCATGCCGCACCCGAATGCCTCGCCGATCACCGCGCCCGCACCGCAGCGGCGCTGTGCGGCCACTACGACCTGCTGGAGGCTCTGGCTGCGCGGAAACCGGGCTGGTTCGCCGGGGCGGAGCCGACGGCGCTCGATCTTTATCTCGCCGCGCTGATGCGCTGGTCGGCGCTTTATCCGCGCGGCAATACCGGCTGGTACACCCCGGGCCGCTGGCCGGGCCTGCTGGCGATGCTGCGCCGGCTGGAAACCCGCGCCTCGGTCGCCGCCGCCACCGCCGCCGAGGGGCTGGGCGACACACCGTTCAGCGCGCCTGGTCTGCCCCATCCCCCCGAAGGCAGCGCGACGTGACCGCGCGGGGGCGCCGCCCCCGCGGGCCCGGAAGTATTTGACCAAGGCGAAGGCACCGGTCAGTGCGCACCCACAGAGCGCGATTACGCGGCTTTGGGTCGCTTTCGGTGTGGCTTTGACAAGCGCTTTGGCGCAAGGTCCGCCACAACCGCGATCAGGAGGCGCCGGCAGCGGCGCGCAAGGCCCATGTTTCTATCCGTTTTCGACATGTTCAAGGTCGGCGTCGGCCCCTCATCCTCGCATACGATGGGGCCGATGGTGGCGGCCGCGCGCTTTCTGGACATGCTGCGCCAGAGCCCGTTTCACCCGGTCGGCCTGAAAGGTTCGCTGCACGGTTCGCTCGCCTTTACCGGCGTCGGCCATGCCACCGACCGCGCCACGATCCTTGGCCTCGCCGGGTTCGAACCGGCCAGCTACGACGCCGAAAAGGCCGAAGCGGCGCTGGCCGCCATCCGCGAAACCGCCACGGTGACACCGCCGGGCCTGCCGGTTCTCGCCTTCAATCCCGACACCGATCTGGTGTTCGACTATGGCCCGTCGCTGCCCGGCCATGCCAACGGCATGATCCTGAAGGCGACGGACGCCCAAGGCGACGTGATCCTGCAGGAGACCTTCTATTCGATCGGCGGTGGTTTCGTGCTGACCGAGGCCGAACTGGCCGCCGCCGATGGCGCAGCCACACCGACCGACTGCCCCTACCCGTTCGAGACCGCGGCGCAGATGCTGGACATGGCCGCGGCCTCGGGCAAATCCATTGCCGCGATGAAACGCGCCAACGAACTGTCGTTTCGCAGCGCGCGCGAGCTTGACGAGGGCATGGCGCGGCTCTGGCAGGTGATGAACGACTGCATCGAACGCGGTCTGGCCGGCGAGGCATTCTGCCCGGCGGGCTGAAAGTGCGCCGCCGGGCCAAGGGCATTCACGATGCGCTGCAGGCCGAACGCGACATGAACCTGAACGCTCCTCACACGATCAACGACTGGATGAGCGTCTATGCCATGGCGGTGAACGAGGAAAACGCCGCCGGAGGGCAGGTCGTCACGGCACCGACGAATGGCGCGGCGGGGGTTCTGCCGGCGGTCATCCGTTACTGGCTTGACCACGTGCCGGGCGCGGCGCCATCGAAGATCGGCGATTTCCTTCTGACCGCGGCGGCCATTGGCGGGCTCTGCAAGCACAACGCCTCGATCTCGGGCGCCGAATGCGGCTGCCAGGCCGAGGTGGGTTCGGCCGCGGCGATGGCGGCGGCCGGGTTGTGCGCGGTCATGGGCGGCACCCCGGAACAGGTGGAAAACGCCGCCGAGATCGCGCTGGAACATCACCTGGGCATGACCTGCGATCCGGTGAAGGGGCTGGTGCAGGTGCCCTGCATCGAACGCAACGGCCTGGGTGCGATCAAGGCGGTTTCCGCCGCCTCGCTGGCGCTGCGCGGTGACGGCAAGCATCTGGTGCCGCTGGACAGCGTGATCGAAACCATGTGGCAGACCGGGCAGGACATGCACGAAAAATACAAGGAAACCTCGCTCGGCGGGCTTGCCGTCAACGTTCCGAACTGCTGAGCGGCGGCGCGCGCATTCCCTGACGCGCCTGCCAGAGAACCGCGACCGCGACCAGCGCGCCGCCCGCCCAGCCGGTCGGCGCCGGCCATTCGCCCAGAACGATCACGCCAAGGGCGACGACCAGCGGCAGTTCAAGACCGCCCAGTAGCGCGACTTCGGCCGCCGGCAACCGGCGTGCGCCTTCGGTCAGCAGGACCGTGGCCAGCGCAAAGCTGAACGCAAAGGCGCAAAGCAGCGCCGCATCGGCCGGTGCGATCGCAAAGGGTTGGCCCCACGCGACCCCGGCCAGCGCAAGGGGCACACCGGCCGCGGCCATCGCCCGCAGGACCGGCACGCCCGCGAAGGCCCGGATCATCATGGCCGCGACAACCATCAGAAGCGTCATCAGAAGCGCCAGAAGATCGCCCGAAAGTCGCCCGGTACCGACCCCGCCGCCGACAACCAGCGCCACCCCCAGGGCCGACATCAGGGCCGCCGCCAGGACACCGCGCGCCGGCGCTTCGCGAAAGACCATCCAAGTCAGGGCCGCCGCCAGAAATGGCGCGGTGGTATAGATCATCGCCACATGCGCGACATGGGTCGCTCGAAACGCACTCAGAAACGCTGCACTTGCCGCAGCGCTGACGCCGGCAAGCGCCCAACCGCGCCAGCCCATCGCGTCGTGGCCTTCGTAGCGGCGCACATAAAGCGCAATCAGCGCCCCGCCCAGCACCCCGCGCCAGGCCAGAACCGTCCACACATCGGCCGAAATCGCACGGGTAAAGATACCGGCAAGCGCAAACGGCACGGTCGAGGCCAGTACCAGCACAGCGCCCATGGCGCGCGGGCTCATCCCTGCGCCTTCCAGTCGCCCGCCCGGTTCCACCAGCGGTTGGGATTGTCGCGATCATCCAGCCCCCGGCTGCGCGCCGAAAGGCCCCGTACGGCCCGAATGACCGGTTCCTGATAGCCATGCGCCTGAAACACCGCCTCGGCCACCGCGCAAAGCGTTTCGTCCGAGCCGATCTCGAAGCGGAGCGCGACGACGCCGGGACGGTGGCGGTCTTCCTCCTCGCAGCCGGCCACGGCGCCGTCGCGGGGACGGTACACCTCGGTTCCGGCGGCATCGACAAAGGCGTTGTGGTCATAGGCGGCCGTCATCGCCAGCGGGTCGATACCGGTCACGACCGCCAGCAGGCGTTCCATGTCCTCCTGCGGTGTCTGCACCTCGACGATCCAGACCGGAACGAAGATGAGCGAAGCGGTTTGCATTGCGTCGTCCACGGGTTTTCCTTTCGCGCACTTGCCAACACTGCCGGTCTGGCACAGCCTTGCTGACATCTAGCTGTCAGCAGCGGTGCGCTAGGGGATGGCATGGGCAAACCGATCCGCATGTTTCAGATCATCGAACACCTGCGCGCGGCTCGGCGCGGGCTGACCGGCGGCGAACTGGCCGAACGGCTGGGCGTGTCGCTGCGCACGATCTACCGCGATATCGCCGCGCTTCAGGCGATGGGCGTGCCGATCGACGGCGCGGCCGGTGTCGGCTATCTGATCCGGCCGGGCTTTTCTTTGCCGCCGCTGCATTTCACCGCGGACGAGGCCGAGGCGATCGCAGTGGCGCTGGCGCTCTTGCCGCGAACCGGCGACGCGGGGCTTCTGGCAGCGGCGGAACGGGTTGCAGACAAGCTGGCGCGCGCCTCTCCCGCCAGCGGCGCGCCCACGCTGAACGCGTCGGGTTGGCACGACATTCCCGCCGGTATCGACGCCGCCGCCCTGCGCCGCGCTATCCGGGAATGCCGCGTGGTCGCGCTGAGCTATCGCGCGACGGACGGCACCGAGACCCGGCGCGAGATCCTGCCGCTGGCCTTAACCTATTTTGTCGAATCCCAGGTACTGGCCGCCTGGTGCCGGCTGCGCGAGGACATCCGCCATTTCCGGCTGGACCGGATCACCGCCTGCCGTACGACGGGCGAAGGTTTTGCCGCCGAGGCCCCGCGTCTGCGCCGGCTGGTGAGCGGGCAACAGCGCTGAAAGCACCCCGACCAACGGCACTTGAACCGATTCGTTTTCCTGTTAACCTTTGCGGCAAAACGAAAACGACAAGAAACGAATGGGCAGAGCAGTATGGGAACGGGCGAACCGGGTACGTTCGTCATGTCTTGGGCATGCACCGAGATTGATGGCCTGACACGACCACCGATGGACGCCTTGGCGACCGGCGCGACATGGCGCTGGCGCGGCGAGGCCTTGCGGCTGGACGCGCGTCCGGGCGTCTTGCTGCTGCAGGGGGCGCTGGGCGAACGCGAAAGCCGCCGGCGTGCCGCCAATGCGGTGCGGCGGCTTCTGGGTGCAGCGGTGGAATTTCAACCGCTCGACCTCGACGCGGAGGATGACGACGACCGGCCCGAGGAACCCGGCTTTGTCGTCACTGACGGGCGGCGCAGTTTCGCCGCCACGATCATCGAGGCCACCGCCAGCGGCGCGCGGCTGATCATGTTTCTGGGCCAGGTCCCACCCGCCGATACGGATCTGTGGGTGGTGCGCGTCACCGCCGGCACCCGTGCCTACGATGGCGACGACAAGCGCAAGGCCGGCATCATCTGTTTCACGCCCGGCACGCGCATCCGCACCGAAGACGGCGACCGGCTGATCGAGGATCTGCAGCCCGGCGACCGGATCCAGACCCGCGACGACGGCGCGCAGGAGGTTCTGTGGATCGGAACCCGGCATCTGAGCGGCGCGCGGCTGTTCGCCTTTCCGCATCTGCGTCCGGTTCGTATCCGCGCCGGCATGTTGGGTTCGGGCCAGCCCGACGGCGACCTTCTGGTATCGCCCCAGCACCGGTTCCTGTTGCGCGGCGCCGCCGTGCGCGATCTGTTCAACGAAGATGAGGCGCTCGTAACCGCCGCCGATCTGATCGACGATCGCGGCGTGCATGTCGATCACAGCCAGCGCGAAGTCAGCTATGTCCACCTGCTTCTTGAGCGCCATCAGGTGATCTGGGCCAACGGCATGGCGACCGAAAGCTTTCACCCCGGCGCCACCTCTCTCGACACGGTCGGGGCCGAGGATCTGAGCCGCCTTTACGACGTCTGCCCCGAGCTTCAGGGCGATCCGATGGCCTATGGCGATTTCGCGCGCCGGCTCCTGTCGGTTTCCGAAGCGGCGATCCTGCGCTACGAGGCGGAAGGCGGCAGCGCGAAACGCGCGCACCGGCATTGACACCGTCACGCGGCCCTGTATAAGCCCCCCGTTCCCGGTGCCGCGAGGCTCCGGGGATTTCATTTGGTGTTGGTGGCCCCTGCAAGGGGATGCCTGTCGCCTCCGGATTGTCCGGGGGAAAGGACAACGCCCTTCATGGCCGCCCCTCGGGCGCGGCGCACCTACGAAGGAGAACAGCGGTGACCAAACGCACCTCTGCCAAGTACAAGATCGACCGCCGGATGGGCGAAAACATCTGGGGCCGTCCGAAATCGCCGGTCAACAAGCGTGAATATGGCCCCGGCCAGCACGGCCAGCGCCGCAAGAACAAGCTCAGCGACTTCGGCACGCAGCTTCGCGCCAAACAGAAGCTGAAGGGCTACTACGGCGACCTGACCGAAAAGCAGTTCCGCCGCATCTATGCCGAGGCCGAACGGGTCAAGGGCGACACCGGTGAAAACCTGATCGGCCTCCTGGAGCGCCGTCTGGACGCCGTCGTCTATCGCGCGAAATTCGTGCCGACCGTCTTTGCCGCACGCCAGTTCGTGAACCACGGCCACGTGACCGTAAACGGCCGCCGCGTCAACATCCCGTCCTACCGGGTGAAGGAAGGCGACGTGATCGCCGTTCGCGACAAGTCGCGCCAGCTGGCCCTCGTGCTCGAGGCCGTGGCCCTGGCCGAACGCGACGTGCCGGACTATGTCGAGGCCGACCATTCCAAGATGACCGCCACCTTCGTGCGCACCCCGGCGCTGGGCGACGTGCCCTACCCGGTGGTGATGGAACCGAACCTGGTCGTCGAATACTACGCCAAGAACTGATCGGGCGATCCTGTACGATCCGAAAGCCGCGCCACACAGGCGCGGCTTTTTCGTGACGGAAGGGCGGGCGCACGGGCGCAAGCGCAAGAGCCAGACACACCGGCTTTGCGATGCCCGGCAGCATGTTTGCCACCCGGCCGGTTCCAACGCCGCGGCATTTCATGCTTGATCTCAAGCGCGGTTGAGGTTCCAGAACGAGGCGCTGCCATTGCCCGGGGGTTACTGACCATGCATGTTCTCATCGTCCTCGATCATCCCGATCCGCAGTCCTTCTGCGCATCGGTTTCGCGAGAATTCGGCGACGGTGCGCGCGCCGCCGGTCATTCGGTGGAACTTGCCGACCTCCATGCCGAAGGCTTCGATCCCCGCTGGACACCGGCGGATGTTGTCGCGAATGACGGGGGCACCGCCCCACCAGACGTGCTGGCAGAGCAGGCGCGCCTGGCGCGAGCCGACGCCGTATGTCTTGTTTTCCCGCTCTTCTGGTGGGGCATGCCCGCCATGACGAAGGGCTGGGTCGACCGGGTCTGGAGCTGGGGCTGGGCCTATGACCAGTTGGACGACCCGGAACTCTCCCTGCAGCGCCCTCGGTCGGGGGTTCTGCTGATCCCGGCCGGAGCGCGGTCAGACGAAACTGCAAAACAGGGGTATCAGGCGGCGCTGGAAACGACGTGGCTCGGGGGCACGTTCGGGTATTTCGGGTTTTCGCCACGCAAGCTGGAATTGCTTTGCGGGGCCACCGGATCGGAAAAACGGCGCAAGGCCTTGCTGGAGCGGAGCTACCGCGCTGGTCTCGATCTGGCCGCTCCGAAGGCCATCGGCCCATTCCGGGGATAGCGGCAAACCGGTTATTGACCGAGTGGGTGCCGCCGTGCCGGACCGCCCTGGCTCCAAAGACCTGGCCCCCTTACCTGGAGCCAGATCATCGTGGATGGCGTCGCTTTGCCATCGCCTGGAATCAGCCCGACAAAACCGTCAGCGAGGAGATGAGCGCACCGCGTTCCTCCCGGCCCGCATGGCCCAAGCCCCGCGATGCCTCGGCCCCGGAAAAGCGTCGGCACGCTGCAAGCTTTCGCTCCATCTCGGTTTAGTGGCGGACAAAGTATTGATATTCCGTGTTATTCGGGATCAGCATTGCATTGCCTTTCAAGTTCTCGTTGTGCATGCCGCCCATTTTCGTGATGCTGCGTTCTGACCATGTGATCCGCAGCGTTCTGAAACCGTGAAAACCGATGGCTGCGTCGTGGACACCGGAGCAAGTGGAAGTGGCCGGGTCCTTGCCGAAATACTCGATTTGCTTTCTTGGGCCGCCGCGTGTCACCGATCCGGACGGCAAGGCGGTCCGGCTGCCGACACATTAGTGCCTTGCCGCGCTCGCGATGATCGCCACCTCTCAGCAGGCCGGGCTGCGACGCGAACGGGTTGCCGCAACATTGTGGAGCCGAAGCCCGGAAGCACAGGCCCTGACCAATCTGCGCCAGGCGCTGCCGGGCATTCGCGCCGCGTTCAGCTGCGATGACCTCCGTTCCCAAGGCGATACCCTGACACTCGATTACGAACTTGCGCACACGGATATCGAACGGGAACAGGCAGGTTCGGCTTTGCCGGACGACGGCATTGCGGAATTTGGCGGGCCGTTTCTGGAAGGCATTTCCATCAATGAGCCGCCCTTCGAAGAGTGGTTGTCGAAGACCCGTGCGGATTGCGCCCGCATCGTCAGGGATACCCTGTTTGACGCCGGCAATGCCGCCCTGGATGCCGGCAATGCGCGAAAGGCTCTGCTGGTGGCCGAACGGATACTGGAACTCGACCCATTCGAAGAAGCCGGCATGCGCCTTTGTCTGAAAGCGCATGCGGCCAACGGCGAATATTCGCATCTGCAACGACGACTATGAACGCCTTTTCAAAGGGAACTGGGCATCAGGATCGGCCCCAACCTCGCGGCGTTGAAGGCAAAGCCTGTTAGTTCCCCTGGTGCCGCGCCATCCTGCTCATCCGCGATCAGCATCCCGACCGTGATGGTGCCGCCATTCATGACACTCGACGACACCGCCGAACACCTGTTTTTTTGCCGAGTGGCCTGTTCAGGATATCGCCGGACAGCTTTCCAGATTTTCCACTCTTGAAGTGATTTCGGCCGAGCCAAATCCAGCCGTAGATCAAGGCTCTGACTACGTCGTCGCCGGCAGCATTCAGTGGCTTGGCGCGGGACTGCGCCTGTCGGTAGAATTGGTCGAGGCCGCGCGAACACATTCCGGCCGCTCTGGCGCAGGCCGAGCGACTGGAAACATATCGCCGACGGCCTTCGCCTGGCGCCCATGCCCGGCTGACCGCCGCGCAATGCGTTTCGCACCAGCGCCAAATGCAAAGGCCGCCCCAAAGGACGGCCCTACACCGGATACCCGGAAATCTCTCAGCCGTTCACGCTGTCTTTCAGCGCCTTGGCGATGGTCATCTTCACCACCTTGTCGGCCGGCTTGGTCAGCATCTCGCCGGTGGCGGGATTGCGGACCTGACGCTCCGGGCGGGCGCGGCAGGCGATCTTGCCCAGACCCGGCAGGGTCACGGCGCCACCGGCCGACACTTCGCGGGTCACGACAGCGGTGACAGCGTCAAGCGCGGCATTGGCGGATTTCTTGTCCGAGCCCATGGCATCGGCGATGGCGGCAACCAACTGGGTTTTGGTCATCGGTTTCGACATTATCGTCTCCTCGTTTTTTGCCCCTTACGGACCAGGGCCAACCTGCCTTCCAAGGCGAATAGAGGTGCTACACAACCTTTTCAGGCCTAAATCAAGCGTTTTCCGCCACAGCGGGGGGTTTTCGCCGGGTCAAAGGAAGGCGGTTTCCTCGAAACTGCGCAATTTCCGGCTGTGGATGCGTTCCAGCGGCATTTCGCGGATCCGCTCCATCGCCCGGATCCCGATCAGCAAATGGCGCGAGACCTGCGTCTTGTAGAACTCGCTTGCCATTCCGGGCAGCTTCAACTCGCCATGCAGCGGCTTGTCGGACACGCACAAAAGCGTGCCGTAGGGCACCCGAAACCGGAAGCCGTTAGCGGCGATCGTGGCGCTTTCCATGTCCAGCGCGATGGCCCGCGACAGGCTAAGCCGGCGGACCGGGCCGGTCTGGTCGCGCAGTTCCCAGTTTCGGTTGTCGACCGTGGCCACGGTGCCGGTGCGCATGATCCGCTTCAGCTCGTAACCTTCCAGCTGCGTCACCTCGGCCACCGCCTCCTGCAGCGCGATCTGCACCTCGGCAAGCGCCGGGACCGGCACCCAGACCGGAAGGTCATCGTCAAGCACCCGGTCTTCGCGCAGATAGGCATGGGCCAGAACGAAATCGCCCAGGCTCTGGCTGTTGCGCAGCCCCGCGCAATGGCCGACCATCAGCCAGGCATGGGGGCGCAGAACCGCGATATGGTCGGTCGCCGTCTTGGCGTTCGACGGGCCGACGCCGATGTTGACAAGGCTGATCCCGGCGCCGTTTTCACGCTTCAGGTGGTAGGTTGGCATCTGCGGCAGTTTCGCCGGCGCGATGAGCGGCGCATCAGGCGTCGTCACGATCTGGTTTCCGGGGCCGACAAGCGCGGTATAGCCGCTCTTGGGATCCGCCAGAGCCGCGCGGGCGAAGGCCTCGAACTCCTCGACATAGAACTGATAGTTGGTGAACAGGACATGGTTCTGGAAATGCTCGGCCGCCGTCGCCGTGTAATGGCTGAGGCGGGCAAGCGAATAATCCACCCTTTGCGCGGTGAAAGGCGCCAGCGGCGCCGACCCGTCGCCGTTCACATGGCCCGTTCCGTTTACGATATCGTCATTCGTGGTCGCCAGATCCGGCACATCGAAGATATCGCGCAACGAAAAATCCAGCACGCCTTCTTGCGGCACGCTGACATCGGGATTGCCGGCCACGGCGAAGTGCACCGGGATTGGCGTCATCGACGGGCCGACCCAGACGGCGACGCCATGGTTGCGCATCAACAGCCCGATCTGCTGGGTCAGATAGGCGCGGAACAGGTCGGGCCGGGTCACGGTCGTGGCATAGGTCCCGGGCTCGGCGACATGGCCGAAACTCAGTCGGCTGTCGGCCTTGGCATGGCTTGTCGTCATCAGCCGGATTTCCGGGTAGAAGGCGCGGTAACGCGCGGCCGGCACCTGGCCCTTCGCCACCTGCGAAAAGGCGCTGGCCAGAAATTCCGTCGCGCTGCGATAGAGCGTCTCCAGCCGGGCCACGGCGGCGGCGGCATCGGTAAATTCCTCTGCGCCCGGCACAACCGGTGAGGAGATCGGCAGATTGGGGTCGGGTCTGTTCATCGTCGCCTTGCCTGAATGTGATCGCCGATTAAGCCCGATGCCGGCCGCTTGTTCAAGCACCCTGCGCCGCCGAGGTGACGGGACGACGACGGGGCGGCGCCGCTACCGCTTGCAAAACCGCAGGATTGCCGCGCTGTCGCCGGCATGACCTTCGGGCGCGGCACCGCCATAGATCGCCTCTTCCTCCAGCACCACCTCGCCGATCCGGTTGCCCAGCGCCGCCAGCTTTCGGTCGAACCCTGCCTCGGCAAACACACCCATATTGACCGAAAAGCACATCCGCGCGCCAGGCCGGGCCACGCGCAGAACCTCGTCGAAGGCTTCGGGGCCGACATGGCCGTGGGTAAAGGTGCCGGAACTGACTATCCCGTCATAGGCCGCATCGGGCAACGGCAACGCGGCGGTCAGATCGGCCTCGTATAGCGCGCGGTAGACGCCTTTCGCACCCGCCACCCCCAGCATGTCCGCCGAAATATCCACACCATCGACCGGCCCGAGCCCGCGCGCCGCCAGCGCCTCGGCCAAAAGCCCGGTTCCGGCGCCGAGATCGAGGATCGGCCCCTGCCCGCCGGCCGCCGCGAAAGCCGCGCAAACCAGCGACGGCAACCGATAGCCCGTCGCCTTGGCGAAATCGGTATCGTAGTTTTCCGCCCAGTCGCGGTAGTAGCGCCGCGAATCCTCGGGCGTACGCAGCGCATAGGCCCCGTCGAGGTCGGGGTCGCGGCCACTCATCCCGCGTTCACCCGCATTTGGAATAGCCGCAGTTGGCGCAGGTCATGCAGCCTTCGACCATCCGCATCTCGAAGCTGCCGCAGGACGAACAGGCCTTGCCGCGCCGGCCGCCAACCGCCACGACCTCGGCTCTGGGGTCGGTTTTGAGCCCCAGCCCCTCGCCCTCGATGAAGCCGATGCTGATCAGATGGCGTTCGATCACCCCGCCGATCGCGGCCAGGATCGAGGGGATGTAGCGCCCCTCCATCCACGCGCCGCCGCGCGGGTCGAACACCGCCTTCAATTCCTCGACCACGAAGGAGATATCGCCGCCGCGCCGGAACACCGCCGAAATCATCCGCGTCAGCGCCACGGTCCAGGCGAAATGCTCCATGTTCTTGGAGTTGATGAAGACCTCGAAGGGCCGCCGATGGCCCGCCAGGATGATATCGTTGATGGTGATGTAGATGGCGTGCTCGCTGTCGGGCCATTTCAGCTTGTATGTCGAACCTTCCAGCGCCTGCGGCCGGTCAAGCGGTTCGGAGATATAGACCACGTCGCCTTCGGTCGAGAGCGCGCCGCGGATCTGGTCCGGGGCCTCGTCGGCCTTTTCGCTCACCGTCAACACACTGCCTGTCACCGCATTCGGGCGATAGGTGGTGCAGCCCTTGCAGCCCTGATCCCACGCGGCCATGTAGACATCCTTGAACGCGTCAAAGGATATGTCCTCGGGGCAGTTGATGGTTTTCGAGATCGAGCTGTCGATCCATGTCTGCGCCGCCGCCTGCATCCGCACGTGATCCAGGGGCGGCAGCGACTGCGCATCGACGAAATGGTCCGGCAGCGGTGCATCGCCGAATTTCTCGCGCCAGAGCTTGACCGCGTAATCCACAACCTCTTCCTCGGTCCGGCTGCCATCCTTCTGCAGGACCTTGCGCTTGTAGGCATAGGCAAAGACCGGTTCTATCCCGGAACTGACATTGCCGGCGTAAAGGCTGATGGTGCCGGTCGGCGCGATCGATGTCAGGAGCGCGTTGCGGATACCGTGTTCGGCGATGGCGGCACGCACATCCTCGTCCATCTGCCGCATCGTGCCCGAGGCGAGGTACTTGTCCGCGTCGAACAGGGGAAACGCCCCCTTTTCCTTCGCCAGCTCCACCGAGGCCAGATAGGCCGCCCGAGCGATGCGGTGCATCCATTTCTCGGTCTGCTCTGCCGCCTCTTCGGACCCATAGCGCAATCCGACCATCAAAGTGCATCGGCCAGGCCGGTGACACCCAACCCGATGCGGCGCTTTGCCTGCGCCTCTTCTGCCTGCTGTGGCAGCGGGAAGCGTGAGGCGTCGACGGTGTTGTCCATCATGCGCACGGCGGTCGCGACGAGGTCGTCCAGCGCGGTTTCGCAGACATGGGCGCGCTCTTCGAACGGATACCAGACGAGACGGGCGAGGTTGATGGAGCCGAGAAGGCAGGCGCCATAGGGCGGCAGGGGCTGTTCGCCGCAGGGGTTGGTGGCGGCGATCGTTTCGGCATAGCCGAGGTTGTTCATCGCGTTGATCCGGTCGATGAAGATCACCCCGGGCTCGGCAAAGTCATAGGTCGACCGCATGATCCGGTTCCACAGATCGCGCGCCTCGACCGTCTTGTAGACCTTGCCGCCAAAAACCAGATCCCAGCCGCCGTCGGCCTTTACCGCGGCCATGAAATCGTCGGTGACCAGCACCGAAAGATTGAACATCCGCAGCCGCGCCGGATCGCGCTTGGCCTCGATGAAAGCCTCGATGTCGGGATGGTCGCAGCGCATCGTGGCCATCATCGCGCCGCGGCGCGACCCGGCCGACATGATCGTGCGGCACATCGCGTCCCAGACATCCATGAAGCTCAGCGGCCCCGACGCGTCGGCCGCTACGCCTTTCACCTCGGCGCCCCTCGGCCGGATGGTGGAAAAGTCATAGCCGATGCCGCCGCCCTGCTGCATCGTCAGCGCGGCCTCTTTCAGACCGTCAAAGATGCCGCCCATATCGTCGGGGATCGTACCCATGACGAAGCAGTTGAAAAGAGTGACGGACCGACCCGTCCCCGCACCGGCGGTGATGCGCCCGGCAGGCAGATACTTGAAATCCTCAAGGGCGCCGTAGAACCGGTCTTCCCATTCCGAGGGGCCTTTTCGACCGCGGCCAGCGACCGCGCGATGCGCCGCCAGCTGTCTTCGACCGTGGCGTCAAGCGCGGTACCGTCGGCATCCTTCAGCCGGTACTTCATGTCCCAGATCTGCTCGGCGATGGGGCGGCGAAGCGGGTCATGTCACGGCATTCCTCTTTGGGCTTGTCGGGCTTCGGGGAAGGACAACCACGATACGCCCCATGCCCCGCCCGGTCAACTTGATCTCGGGGTTGGCGCCGGTAGTATGCCAAGGTCTTGGGGTGCCATGGCCGGATCTGTCAACCTGCTCAAACTCTGCGTCGGCGCCGACAGCGTCGAGGACCTGCTGGAATGGCATCGCACCCACCCTTCCCCATTCGCCACCGGCGAACGCCGCCACGTAACCCGCATGTGGCCCAAACGCGAGGCGGAGGTGCTGGCCGGCGGCTCGCTTTACTGGGTGGTCAAGGGCGTGATCCTTTGCCGTCAGCGCATCGTGCGGCTGGACGAGGTCGACCGGGGCGACGGCATCCGGCGCTGCGGCATCATCATGGACCCCGCGGTCATCCGCACCGAACCCGCGCCGCGCCGGCCGTTTCAGGGCTGGCGCTATCTGGATGCGAAAGACAGCCCGCGCGACCTGCCCAAGGCGCGCGCAAACGACAGCGAGCTGCCGCCCGAGTTGTCTGCCGCCCTGGCCGAGATCGGCCTGCGCTGACCGACAGCCGGCATCCGAGGGACGCGCCCACGAACTCCGCCCATTTGCTTTGGAAGAAATATCCCCGCCGGAGGCGCTAAAGATCGAGCCGCGAGACGAGCGCGTCGAGTGTGGCGCCGACCGGGCTTGCCCAGTTGGCCTGTCGCGTGCGGAAGAGCATCGCCTGGCTTTGGTGGATCAGCCCGTCGGACAGCACCTTGAGGTGATTGGCGAAAAGCGTTTCACCGGTCGATGTGATATCGGCAATGGCTTCGGCGGTCAGGTTGCGCACCGTGCCTTCGGTCGCACCCTGGCTGTCGACCAACTGGTAATCGGCCACGCCGTTTTCGCGCAGGAACTCGCGCGTCAGCCGGTGATATTTGGTGGCGATACGCAGCCGGAACCCGTGCCGGCGGCGAAAGGCGGCGGCGGCGGCGTCAAGATCGTCCAGCGTCTCGACATCGACCCAGAAGGCGGGCACCGCCAGAACCAGATCCGCATGGCCAAAACCCAGCGCCGCGACCTCGTCGACATCGAACGCCCAGTCGGCCAGCGTTTCGCGCACCAGATCCGATCCGGTGACACCCAGGTGGATGCGCCCGGCGGCCAGCTCGCGCGGGATCTCGCCCGCCGAAAGAAGCACCAGTTCGACACCGTCCACACCTTCGACAGCGCCGGAATACTCGCGTTCCGCCCCGGTGCGGCGCATGGTCACGCCGCGCGCGCCGAACCAGTCAAAGGTCTTTTCCATCAGCCGCCCCTTGGACGGCACGCCGATCTTCAGGCTCATCGCCGGCCCTCCCGCAGCGCCGCCAGAATGCCCGGCCGGATCACCCCGCCCACCGCCGGGATCGAGCGGCCCTGACCCAGCACGGCGGTCAGCGCATCATAGCGCCCGCCGGTGGCGACCGGCGGCAGGTCGGGCCGCGCCGCGGCGTAAAAGCCAAAGACGAAACCGTCGTAATATTCCAGCGATGTGCGACCATAGGCGGCCTCGAAACCAAGCCGGTCCACATCGACCCCGCGCGCGGCAAGCGCATCGAGCCGCGCGGCGAACCGGTCGATCGCGGGTACAAGCGCGGGCAGATCGCCAGCCATGGCGCGCAGCGCGGCCAGTGCGCGGGGCGATCGGTCGCGCAGGGTCAGCAACCCGTCCAGAACCGCCGCCTCGGCTGCGGGCAGCGGCGGCTGACCGGCATCGTCCAGCAACGTCGCGACCCGTTCGGCAACCTCGTCCGGTTCGCGCAGCCCGATCGCCGGGCCGGCGGCGGAAATCTGTGCCGGCACCTCGCCCGCGGCCAGCCGCACCAGCATCGCCTGGCGCGCCTGCGACGGCGCGGCGCGGCCCGAAAACCGGTCCAGCAGCGCGCGGAACCGCCGGGGCCGCCACAAATGCCGCATCAGCGCCGCCTTGCGCTTGTCGCTGGTCGAAAGCCCGGCGACCGCATGGGTCAAAGCCCGATGTCGCCGGTCGCGGCCGTCAGGCCAAGCGGCGCCAGCGTTTCGGCGAATAGCGCGAACACCTCGGCATCCGCGCCGGCGGGGTCGTTTCGGGCGAAAAGCTCGTAGCCCACCTGAAAGTATTCCGAGGCGCGGGGCCCGCGATGATCCTGTTTGCGAAAGACCTCGCCCATATAGGTGTAGCGCGCGGGTTCGGCGCCGCCGGCCATATGCATCTGCACGACCGGCACGGTGAAATCGGGGCGCAGCATCATCTCGCCGCGCAGGGGATCGGCGGTGACATAGGCGCGCGCACGGATATCCTCGCCGTAAAGGTCCAGCAGAACCTCGGCCGGTTGCAGCACGTCGGCCTCGACCGGCTGCGCGCCGGCATCGCGGAACCGGGCCAGAACCGCGTCGGCCTCGGCGCGGATCGCGGCCTTATCCGGCATCGCCCGACCGTTTCAGAACGCGCTGCACCTCGGCCACCAGATCGCCCAGCGCGACCTCGGTCTGCGCCGGCTGGCTTTTCCATTCCTCGTGGCTGGCCTCCGCGGCGATGCGCGCGCCCAGAACCAGATCCTTGACCTGCACGACGCCGCGTGCCGCCTCGTCGGCACCCTGGATGATGGCCACCGGCGCGCCGCGCCTGTCGGCGTATTTCAACTGGTTTCCGAAGTTCTTGGGATTGCCCAGATAGACCTCGGCGCGAATACCGGCGGCGCGCAGGCTGCCCACCATGGCCATGTAATCGGCCATCCGGTCGCGGTCCATGACGGTGACAACGACGGGGCCGCGTGTGTCGGTCTGCATCCGGCCCTTGGCGTGGAGCGCGGCAAGCAGGCGATCAACCCCGATGGAAACGCCGGTTGCGGGCATTGGATTGCCTTTGCCTAGGAAGCGTTCGACCAAGCCATCATAGCGCCCGCCGCCGGCGACCGAACCGAACTGCCGCTTGCGGCCCTTTTCGTCGAGGATCTCGAAGGTCAGCTCCGCCTCGAACACAGGGCCAGTGTAATAGCCCAAGCCGCGGACGACGGACGGGTCGATGACGATGCGGTCGGGGCCGTAGCCCTGGGCGGCGAGGAGTTCGCCGATCTGTTCGAGCTCGTCCACGCCTTCATTGCCGATTTTTGAGCCCGCAATGGCTTTGCGCAGATTTGCAATCGTGTCGGCGTTCGTTGAGCCTTTTGCCAGCAAAAAGTTAAGAACGGTTTTAGCCTCATCTTCGCCGAGGCCAACGCCATCAATGAAAGCTCCTGACTGGTCTTTCCGTCCGGTGGTCAGTAGCTCCTTCACTCCGTCAACGCCCACCTTGTCGAACTTGTCGATCGTGCGCATCACGTCGGCAGAGGTTATCCGCTCAAGGTTCCGGAGAGTAACCACGGACAACGCTGATCTAATCGTTTCGCGTCGGTCGTCGTCCGTCGGAAAGGACCCGTCGTTAAGGCCGATGGACTCCATCACCCCGTTCAGAACCTTGCGGTTGTTGACTCGCACCACATAGTCGCCGCGCTCGATCCCCACCGCCTCCAGCGCATCCGCCAGCATCGCGCAAATCTCGGCATCGGCCGCGACCGAGGCGGACCCGACCGTATCGGCATCGCATTGGTAAAACTGCCGAAACCGCCCCGGCCCCGGCTTTCGTTGCGCCAGACCGGGCCCATCGCATAGCGCCGGTAGGGGCTGGGCAGATCGTTGCGGTACTGCGCAGCCACGCGCGCAAGGGGCGCGGTCAGATCATAGCGCAACGCCAGCCAGTCCTTGTCATCCTCCTGCCAGGCGAAGACGCCTTCGTTCGGGCGGTCGACATCGGGCAGGAACTTGCCCAGCGCCTCGACGGTTTCGACGGCACTCGTTTCCAGCGGATCGAAGCCATAGCGGTGATAGACTGCGGCGATGGCGTCCAGCATCGCCTTGCGTTCGGTCACATCTGTGCCGAAATAGTCGCGAAACCCTTTGGGGGTTTCGGCCCTTGGGCGGCGGGGTGGCTTTTGCTTTGCCATGGTCTACCCTTGTCTGGCTGGCTGCCGGTGCTCTAGCGGATGGGGCGGCGCGGGGCAAGGCGGGCCATGGGCACAAGGCCGTGGCACAACGGAAACGGAGCGGGCGATGGAGCCGGATCGGCTGAAACTGGAAGAGGACGTGGCGCATCTGTCGCGCATGGTCGAGGAACTCTCCGACGTCGTCGCGCGCCAGGGCCGCGAGATCGAAAGGCTGACCCGCCGGCTGGGCATGCTGATGGAGCGCGAGGCCGAACGCGAGGCCGATCAGGCCGGCTCGATCCCGCTCGCCGATCAGAAACCGCCGCATTGGTAGCACCCATGGCAACGGTACAAACCCCGATCCCGGATTTTGCCACGACGCGCCTGTCGCTGCGGCGCTGGCGGCTCAGCGATGGCCCCGATGGTGGCGCAGACCGGGCGCAGGACCTGGACGCGGTCCTCACACCCCGGGTGATGCAGCATCTGCCGGAGCCGCTGCAACGCCCGCCCGCTGGTGCACCGCTGTCGCGCTGGGTCGAGGACCGTCTGGCGGAAAGCGATCTTCTGGTGGTGCGGGCGCGCGAGGATGGCCGCATGGCCGGCCTGCTGATCCTGGCCGCGCCGCAAGAGGACGACAGGCCGATGATGATCCATGTCGGCTATCTTCTGGGCGAAGCCGAATGGGGCAAGGGCCTTGCCAGCGAACTTGTCGCGGGTCTGGTCGCGGCGGCGCAAACGGCTGCCCCGCTGCGCCTGATCGGCGGGGTCGGCCTTGACAACCCGGCCTCGGCCCGTGTGCTGCAAAAGGTGGGCTTTCGGCGCGACGTGACCCTTTCAAGCGCCGATACCACGCTTTTTGTGTGCGATATCTGAGCGCAGCACCATACGCCAGCGCCAGCGCCCGGAGGCCTTGCCATTTGCCACAGGCGGTGGTCCCTTGGCCCAAGAGGCCCCATGACACCGCTGCGCATCGGCAAGACCGAAATCTCGCTTCCACATTTTCTGCTGGCGCATCTCATCGGCGCGGCAGGCGGCTTCGCCGCGCGCGCCCTGCACCTGCCGCTGCCGATGCTTCTGGGTTCGCTCTTGGCCGTGGGGGCAGTCGCGGTCGCAGGGCTGAAACCGCTTGGCCGGCCAGTGCACGCGCCACCGCTGTTGCGGCTGTTCTTCATCCCGGTGATCGGCCTTGCCATCGGCGGCACATTCACGCCCGAGGTGCTGAACGAAGCGCCGCAATGGATCCCGAGCCTGCTGGCGCTTTGCCTCTTCCTCCCGATAGCGCATGCGATGGGCTATGCCATCTTTCGCCATGCCGGCGGGCTTGACCCGGCCACCGCCTGGTTCGGCTCTGTCCCTGGCGGGCTCATCGAAAGCGTATTGATGGGCGAAGAGGCGGGTGCCGACAGCCGGATGCTGACCATGCTGCAATTCCTGCGGCTGATCCTGACCATCATCGTCGTGCCGCTGGCCTTCACATTGCTCAGCGGCCACGCGGTCGGCAGTGCGGGCGGCGCGTCGCTGGGCGGGCGCGCTCCCCTTGGCATCGCCGATGTCGCCCTGCTGGCCGCGGCCGGTGTCAGCGGCTTTTTCATCGCCCGCTGGCTGCGGCTGCCCGCCTATGCCATCACCGGCCCCATCGTCATGTCCTCGCTCGCCCATCTGTTCGGGCTGACGCAGGCCGTGCCCCCCGCCTGGATGGTGACGGCGACGCAGCTTGTCGTCGGCACCTCGCTCGGCGCGCGTTTCGCCGGCCTGCCCCGCGGCGCCTTTTCCACCGCCTTGCGTCTGGCCTTTCTGAACATGCTGTCGGCGCTGGCCTTGGCGCTGGCCTTCGCCTTCGCCCTGCACGGGCTGGTCGGCGAACGGGCGGGTGCGGTGTTTCTGGCCTTCGCCCCCGGCGGGCTGATTGAGATGGGGCTGATCGCGCTGTCGATGAAGATCTCGGTCATCTATGTGACCGGCCACCACGTTGCCCGCATCCTGCTGAGCGTCACGCTGGCCCGCGCGCTTTGGCCACGTATCCGGCGAACCGCGGCAAATGACGACGCCAGGCCTTAAGCACGGCGGGGCAAAGCCGCCACACGTTCAGACGGCGAAAACCGCCCGATAGATTGCCGTTCCCATCGCCAGCGCGCCAACCGCGAAGGTCAGCGGCCGTTTCGGTGCGTAACGCGCCAGCCAGCCGCCACAAAACGCGGCCGGAACGCCGCCCGCGACAAGGCCCAGCACGGCCGCCAGAAGCCCGTGCCAGCGCATGCCCTCGCCCCAGAACCCGGTGGCAAAGCCAAGCGCGAGCGACAGGAAGACCGCAAGGCTGACGACAAATTCAGAAAAGCCCGAAGAGCCGACAGCGCGCCGTGTCTCGACGCCGGAACCGACCAGACCGGTGGTCACGATCGGCCCCCAGCTGCCGCCGATCCCCTCGATCAGGCCGCCGGCAAAGCCGATAGCCGAAGGCCGCCGGCCGGCCACTGTTGCGGCGGCAGATCCGCGCAGTGCGCGGCGGATGATCAGCGCGCCGATGGCAAGCAGGTACAGGTTGATCAGGTGGCCCAGCCAGGCGCCTTTCAGCCCGGTCAGCACCAGCGCCCCGAGCATCCCGCCAAGCGCGCCGTATAGGCACAACCGCCGGACCAGCACCCAGTCGGGATTGCAATGCCACCAGTGCGACAGTGCCGCGACCCCGCCGGTCGGCAGCTTTGCGGCATTCACGCAGGTCGAAACAACCGGTGGCGGTACGCCCTGCGCCAGCAGCACCGATGAGGAAATCACCCCGAAACCCATGCCCAGCGCGCCGTCGATCACCTGCGCGACAAAGCCGATGACGGCAAACTCGAGGAAGGTTTCCAAGATCGCGGAATCCGCAGACGTTTCGCGCGCAATCTATGCCCAACTTCGATGCGCCATAAGGCCCGGCAAAGGGCTGCGGCGAAAAGGCGCCGAGCGGATCGCGACTGTGGCGGGCCGGGCCTAGATATCCTCAACCATCACCACACCGCCGATGGCCTTGATCGCGCCCTTGATCTGGGGGGTGACGGGATAGTCTTTTCCCAGGACCACGTCGATTTCGCGCCCGGTATCGCGTTCGGCAACGCAAAACTGGATCGGGCCGCGCCCGCGCGCACCCTTGGCCTCGGCCATGACCCGTTCCAGAAGCCGCGCAACGGATTGCACCGCCTCGGCATCGGCGACATGCACCTTGAGCCCCGCACCGCCAGCATCGGCCGCGACGCTGTCGATGGGCTGCGCACCGCGCGCCAGAAGCTTGAGGCTTTCGCCTTCCAGCACCGCCTCGACCGTCAGCACGACGTTCTGCCCCGGCTCCAGCCAGTCACGCGCCGCTTCCAGCGTGTCGGAAAAGACCGTCACCTCGTAAAGCCCGGTCGGATCCGAAAGCTGCACGAAGGCAAAGCGGTTGCCGCGTGCCGACTTGCGTTCCTGCCGCGACGACACCGATCCGGCGATCTTGGCAACCAACGGCCCGTTTTCGGCGGCGGCCGTCACCTCGGTCAGGGTTTTGACCCCCTTGCGCTTCAGCGGCAGCTGGTAATCGTCCAGCGGATGGCCCGAAAGGTAAAAGCCGACGGCCAGATGCTCCTGTCCCAGCCGTTCGACCGGCAGCCAGTCCTCCGCCCCCGGCAGGCGCGGTTCGGGCAGATCGTCGCCTGCCTCGCCAAAAAGCGACACCTGGTTCGATGCGCGCTGTTCGTGAACGGCGGCAGAGTAGGCCACCAACGGATCGAGCGCGGCAAAGACCCTCTGGCGGTTGCTGTCGAGCTGATCGAAAGCGCCTGACCGCGCGAGCATTTCCAGCGGTCGCTTGCCGACGCGTTTCAGATCGACCCGGCGCGCAACGTCAAACAGGGTTGAAAACGGCTTGTCGCCGCGCGCTGCCACGATCATCCGCATCGCCTCGACGCCGACGTTCTTCAGCGCGCCCAGCGCATAGACGACCTTGCCGTCCTTCACGGTAAAGGTCGCCTCGCTGCGGTTGATGCACGGTGGCACGGTATCGATGCCCAACTTGTCGATCTCGCGCTTGTAGACGGCAAGCTTGTCGGTCAGGTGAATGTCGCAATTCATCACCGCGGCCATGAATTCGACCGGATGGTTGGCCTTCAGCCATGCGGTTTGGTAGCTGACCACGGCATAGGCGGCGGCATGCGACTTGTTGAAGCCGTAGTTGGCGAACTTTTCCAAGAGGTCGAACACCTCGCCCGCCTTCTTCTTGTCGACGCCATTGGCCACCGATCCGTCGATGAACTTCGGCCTCTCCTTGGCCATCTCCTCGGCAATCTTCTTGCCCATCGCGCGGCGCAACAGGTCGGCTCCACCCAGGGTATAGCCGGCCATCACCTGCGCGATCTCCATCACCTGTTCCTGATAGACGATGATGCCCTGCGTCTCTTTCAGGATATGGTCGATGGAGGGGTGGATGCTCTCAAGGTCTTTCAGCCCGTTCTTCACCTCGCAATAGGTCGGGATGTTTTCCATCGGGCCGGGGCGGTAAAGCGCCACGAGCGCCACGATATCCTCGATACAGGTGGGCTTCATGCGCCGAAGCGCATCCATCATGCCCGAACTTTCGACCTGGAACACCGCAACCGTCTTGGCGGCGGCGTAAAGCTCATAGGTTTCCGCGTCGTCCAGCGGGATCGCGTTGATATGGTCAACTGCGCCGTCGGGCGGGTCATAAAGCGTGCGACCATCGGCGGCCTGGTGCAGATGCCGCCCGCCCGCGCGGATCAGGTCGACCGCGTTCTGGATGACGGTCAGCGTCTTCAGGCCCAGAAAGTCGAACTTCACCAGCCCGGCCTGTTCCACCCACTTCATGTTGAACTGCGTGGCGGGCATATCCGATCGCGGATCGCGGTATAGCGGCACCAGCTCGTCCAGCGGCCGATCGCCGATCACAACCCCCGCGGCATGGGTCGAGGCGTTCCTGAGCAGGCCCTCTATCTTCTGTCCGTAATCCAGAAGCCGCTGCACCACCTCTTCGGCGCGCGCGGCCTCGCGCAGGCGCGGCTCGTCGGCCAGCGCCTTTTCGATGGAGACGGGCTTGACGCCCTCGACCGGGATCAGCTTCGATAGCCGGTCGACCTGGCCATAGGGCATTTGCAACACACGACCCACGTCGCGCACGGCGGCCTTCGACAGAAGCGCGCCGAAGGTGATGATCTGCCCGACCTTTTCGCGGCCATAGCGTTCCTGCACATGGCGGATCACCTCTTCGCGCCGGTCCATGCAGAAGTCGATGTCGAAATCCGGCATCGACACCCGTTCGGGGTTCAGGAACCGTTCGAACAGCAGCGAATAGCGCAGCGGATCGAGGTCGGTGATGGTCAGCGCATAGGCCACGAGCGAGCCTGCGCCCGAACCCCGCCCCGGCCCGACCGGAATGTCATGGTCCTTGGCCCATTTGATGAAATCGGCAACGATCAGGAAGTAGCCGGGAAAGCCCATCTGTTCGATGATGCCCAATTCGAAATCGAGCCGTTTCTGATACTCCTCGACGCTGACGGCATGCGGGATCACGGCGAGCCGCGCCTGAAGCCCCGCGTTCGCCTGACGGCGCAGTTCCTGCACCTCGTCATCGGCAGATCGCGGCAGGATCGGCGCGCGCTTTTCGGCCTTGAACGCGCAGCGCCGCGCGATTTCCACCGTGTTTTCCAGCGCCTCGGGCAGATCGGCGAAGAGCGCCGCCATCTCGGCTTCGGATTTCAGGTAGTGCTGCGGTGTCAGGCGACGGCGCGGCTCCTGCTGATCGACATAGGCGCCCTCGGCAATGCAGATCAGCGCGTCATGCGCCTCGTAGATCGCGGGCTTGGGAAAATAGACATCGTTGGTCGCCACCAGCGGCAGGTCCATCGCATAGGCCATCTCGACATGACCCTGTTCGCTCAGCCGCTCGGCTTCGGTGGACTTGCCGCCATCGCCGGGGTGGCGCTGCAGTTCGATATAAAGCCGGCCGGGGTAGATCGCGGCAAGCCGTTCGACCAGCGCCTCGGCCTTGGTCCGCTGGCTGGCCTGCAACAGCCGCCCGACCGGCCCGTCGGGCCCGCCGGTCAGGCAGATCAGCCCGGCACCGTGCTCGGCAAGCTCCTCCACCGTCACATGCGGCAACGACCCGTCGTCGCGCAGGTACAGGCAGGAATTGAGCTTCATCAGGTTGCCGTAACCCGCCTCGTCCTGCGCCAGAAGCACGATGGGCGCGGGCGGGCGGGGCTTTTCACCCGGCCGGACAGGATCGTAGGCCAGCGACACCTGGCAACCGACGATCGGCTGGATGCCGGCATCGGCGGCAAGGGTCGAAAACTCCAGCGCCGCGAACATGTTGTTGGTATCGGTCACGGCAATGGCTGGGCTGCCGGAGGCCTGACACAGCTTGATCAGCGACTTGACCGGCACCGCCCCTTCCAGAAGCGAGTATTCGGTATGCAGACGCAGGTGGATGAATCGGGGTGCGCGAGCCATGGCGCGAGGCTAGCGCAGGTCGTGTGGCTGTGCCATCCGCTATCGAACCAGTTCGTAGCGCGTAATCCGCCCGCGCCAGTACGGGCGATAGTCTCCATGCTCGACATAGCCTACCTCGCCGGCAAGCGGTATCCGGCGGCCACCTATCTCGCGGTGGTGCGAAAAGACCCCACGCCAGTCCATCAGCGCGGTAGAGCCATCGGGTCTGCGCGCCGGACGCCCGGTAGCCGTGATCTCGACGAGATCGCCGCAGGCATCAGGCAAGAGCCTGACAAGCGCCGTTTGCCCGGCGATGGGCAGCCTCGCCTCCAGCCAGCCATCCCGCGCCACCAGCCAGCCGATCGCCGGATTGGCCAGAATTGCGTCCGGCGCCCAAGGCAGCTCCGCAAGGTAGCGCATCGCTTCACCGAGGTTCAGATCGTCTCCTCTGGCATCGACCAGCGGTATTCCGCCCACCAGACGCGCGCAAAGCCACCCGCGCCCGGCCACGAAAGCATCGAGAACCGACAGTATGGGCAGGGGTTTCTGCCAGGCGAACCACGCAAACCCTGCGTCACCCACGGCTATTACCTGACGCGCGGCGTAGCGCTGCCAGGGCTTAGCCTCGCCAAGCTGCATCTCTGCTTGTTGCTCAAGCCTTATGGCGCGCGCCAGGCCGCCGTGTCCCGCACCGGCCCTTTCGGCCACGGCCCGAACCGTTTCGGGCAAGCCCTCGGCCTTGGCCGGCGCGGGCAGGGGTGTCGACAGCAACTGGCTCTCGATCTCGCGTACTTTGGCGCGAAACCGTCCGGTGTTCACGACCAGAAAACCCGCCACAAGGGCGCATGCTACTAGTAGAAGTACGGCGATCCAGAACATCGGCAGCAACCCGGCACCCATTTCCGTTCATGGTGGCTCTGTCGGATCATGCGCACATTGACTTCGCGCAGATTTCGCCAGGATAGATCGGAAAACGGCGCGCGGCGGGGTCGATTTTCGTGAAAAACCTGAAACTCTTTCCGCCTATTCCCTGAAAGCAACCGTTGCTTTTTGAATCGGCAACAGGCTTCATGGTGTCAGAAAAACAAGGCGCATGTGCCGCTTTACGCCGCATCGGGCGGGCATGCAAAGCCAAAACGGGGAGAAGGCGGCGGACAAAGACATGAGCGAGATTGCGTTTCTTCTGAACGGAACGCCGGTTCGTGTGGATGGCGAAGCGCCAACGCGGACGCTGCTCGACTGGCTGCGCGAAACCCGCGGTCTGACCGGCACCAAGGAAGGCTGCAACGAAGGCGATTGCGGCGCCTGCACCGTCATGGTCAGCGACGGCGAAAGCGTCGAGGCGCTGAACGCCTGCATCCTGTTTCTGCCGCAGCTTCACGGCAAGGCCGTCCGCACCGTCGAGGGGATCGCCGGCGCCGGCGGTGCGCTGCATCCGGTTCAGCAGGCGATGGTCGATCTGCACGGTTCGCAATGCGGGTTCTGCACGCCGGGCTTCATCGTCTCGATGGCCGTTTCGCACGCCAACGGCGCGACCGACCACGACGACCGGCTGGCCGGCAATCTGTGCCGCTGCACCGGCTATGCGCCGATCATTCGCGCCGCCAAGGCCGCCGAAACGGCACCGCTGCCGGCCTGGCTGGCCGACGATCGCTCCGCGCTTGCGAAACTGGCGAGCGGCGACTCGGGAGACGACACGGCCTTTCGACCTCGAACGGCCGACGAACTGGCCAGCTGGTACGCCGCCCATCCCGATGCCACGCTGATCGCCGGAGCGACGGATGTGGGCCTTTGGGTGACGAAGGGCCTGCGTGACCTTTCGCCGGTCGCCTTTCTGGGCGGGGTCGAGGAGCTGAAGACCGTCACGGTCGATGACGAGGCGATCCGCATCGGCGCCGGCGTCTCGCTGAACCGGCTGCGCGAGGCAATCGCGCCCCATCATGCCGATTTCGCCGAGATGATCCGCCGCTACGCCAGCCAGCAGGTGCGCGCGGCCGCCACCATCGGCGGCAACATCGCCAATGGCTCGCCCATCGGCGATGGACCGCCGGCGCTGATCGCGCTGGGCGCCACGCTGCACCTGCGCCACGGCAACGCCCGCCGCGCCATGCCGCTTGAGGATTTCTTCATCGAATACCGCAAGCAGGACCGCAAGCCGGGCGAATTCGTGGAGGCCGTCGCGATCCCGCGCCAGCCCGACCGGCTGCGCTGCTACAAGCTGTCGAAGCGCTTCGACCAGGATATCTCGGCGGTTCTCGGGGCGTTCAACATCATGGTCGAGAACGGCCATGTCACCGCAGCGCGCATCGCCTTTGGCGGCATGGCCGGTATTCCCAAGCGTGCCGCGCATGTCGAGGCCGCGCTGATAGGCCAACCCTGGAGCGAAGAAACCGTCGAAACCGCAAGCGCAGCCTTCGGCCTCGATTTCACCCCGATGAGCGATATGCGCGCCTCGGCCGAATACCGGTTGACGGCGGCCGCCAACATGCTGACCCGGTGCTATCACGAGATGAACGGCCGGCCGGCCCGGGTTCTGGAGGTCGCACCATGAGCGTTGCAAAGCCACTTCCCCATGACGCCGCGCCGCTGCATGTGACCGGACGTGCCCGGTATATCGACGATATTCCGGTGCCCGCCGGCACCCTGCATCTGGCTTTTGGGCTGTCGACCATCGCGCATGGCGATATCGCGGAAATGGACCTTTCGGCAGTGCGCACCGCCCCCGGGGTCGTGGCCGTGCTGACGGCCGAAGACCTGCCGCATGAAAACGATGCCTCGCCTTCGGCCCATGACGAGCCGGTTCTGGCCGCGGGCACGGTGCATTTCTACGGCCAGCCGGTCTTTCTTGTGGTGGCCGACAGCCATCTGGCCGCGCGCAAGGCCGCACGGCTGGGCAAGGTCCGCTATGCCGAAAAGCCCGCGCTTCTGACGCTGGATGCCGCCTTGGCGGCCAACAGCCGGTTCGAGGCCGGGCCGATCATCTGGGCGCGCGGCGATGCCGCCAAGGCCATCGCTGGTGCCGCGCACCAGATCGAAGGCAGCTTCGAGGTTGGCGGTCAGGAGCATTTCTACCTTGAAGGGCAGATCGCACTGGCCCTGCCGCAGGACAATGGCGATGTCGTCGTCCATTCCTCGACCCAGCACCCCAGCGAGATTCAGCACAAGGTGGCCGAGGCGACCGGGCTCGACATGAACGGCGTGCGTGTCGAGGTTCGGCGCATGGGCGGCGGCTTTGGCGGCAAGGAAAGCCAGGGCAATCATCTGGCCATCGCCTGCGCGGTGGCGGCGCTGGCCACCGGCAAACCCTGCAAGATGCGCTATGACCGCGACGACGACATGGTGGTGACCGGCAAGCGCCATGACATCCGCATCGGCTATCGCGCCGGCTACGACGCCGAGGGCCGGATCGCCGGTGTCGAGTTCCTGCACCTGCTGCGCTGCGGCTGGGCGATGGACCTGTCGCTGCCCGTGGCCGACCGGGCGATGCTGCATGCCGCCAACGCCTATTGGCTGCCCAACATCCGCATCGAAAGTCACCGGCTGAAAACCAACACGGTGTCGAACACCGCCTATCGCGGCTTCGGCGGACCGCAGGGCATCATCGGAATCGAGCGGGTAATCGACCATATCGCCCATGAACTGGGCCGCGATGCGCTGGATATCCGCCGCGTCAACTACTACGCCGATGCCGCGCCCGAAGGCGCCAGACCGCCGGCCGAACCGCAGACCACGCCCTATGGCCAACCGGTCGAGGATTTCGTGCTGGGCGCGATGACCGGCGAGCTGGAAGCAAGCTCTGCCTACCGCAAGCGCCGCGCCGAGGTGGATGCATGGAACGCGGCCAACCCGATCCTGAAGAAGGGGTTGGCGCTGACGCCGGTCAAGTTCGGTATCAGCTTTACCCTAACACAGTACAATCAGGCCGGCGCACTGGTGCATGTCTATCAGGACGGGTCCATCCACATGAACCACGGCGGCACCGAAATGGGCCAGGGCCTGTTTCAGAAGGTGGCGCAGGTCGCGGCGGCCTCGTTCGGGGTCGATGTGGCCAAGGTCAAGATCACCGCGACCGATACCGGCAAGGTGCCGAACACTTCGGCCACCGCGGCGTCGTCGGGCTCTGATCTGAACGGCATGGCGGTGAAGGCCGCCTGCGACACGATCCGCGACCGTCTGGCCGAAATGCTGGCCGCAGAACATCAGACCGAACCGCGCAAGGTGCATTTCGAAGGCGGCCGCGTCTTTGTGGGCGAGGCCGATTACCGCTTTGAAGAGGTGGCGAAGAAAGCCTATGCCGCGCGGGTCAGCCTGTCGTCGACGGGGTTCTACAAGACCCCCAAGATCACCTGGGACCGGGTCAAGGGCCACGGCCGGCCGTTTTACTACTTCGCCTACGGCGCGGCCGTGACCGAGGTGGTGATCGACACGCTGACCGGCGAAAACCGCATCCTGCGCACCGATATCCTGCATGATGTCGGCGCCAGCCTTAACCCCGCGCTGGATGTCGGCCAGGTCGAAGGCGCCTATGTGCAGGGCGCCGGCTGGCTGACCACCGAGGAACTGGTCTGGGACGCGAGCGGCCGTCTGACGACCCATGCGCCCTCGACCTACAAGATCCCGGCCTGTTCCGACCGGCCGCGGATCTTCAACGTCGCGCTCTGGGACAAGGGGCGCAACCGCGAGGATACGATCTATCGGTCGAAAGCGGTGGGCGAGCCGCCGTTCAACCTTGGCATGTCGGCCTTTTTCGCATTGTCGGATGCCGTGGCCGCCTGCGGCGATGGCAGCCTCTACCCGGCGCTGGATGCGCCGGCGACGGCGGAACGCGTGCTGATGGCGGTGCGCCGGCAACAGGGCAAACGCGCATGAGCCTTGACCGCGAAACCCTGGCGAAAGCCGTCGCCGAACACGGCCGCGTCGTCCGCGTGGTCATCGCTGCGCATGACGGTTCGTCCCCGCGCGAGACGGGCGCGGCCATGCTGGTCTGGGCGTCGGGCGCAGGTTGGGGCCAGTCCGGCACGATCGGCGGCGGCGCACTGGAATGGGAAGCGACGCGGGCCGCGCGGGCGATGCTGGACGCCGGCGACCGCTCCAGCCTTCGCCGCGAGGCGCTGGGCCCCCGCCTTGGCCAGTGTTGCGGCGGCGCGGTGACACTGGTCAGCGAAATCTACGATGCGCTCGCGCTGGCGTCGCTTGACGGCGCGGTCGCCCATGCCCGGCCGGTCGCGGCCGAGGCCGGCGCGATGCCGCTGGCGATCCGCCGGGCGCTGGCCGCCGCGCGCGGTCAGGGGCAGGCACCGGCCACGCGGCTCGTCCAGGGCTGGCTTGTCGAACCGCTAAGCCGCCCCGTACGCCAGCTCTGGATCTGGGGCGCCGGCCATGTCGGGCGCGCCATCGCCGCCGTTCTGGCGCCGCTGCCGGGCATCGCCATCACCTGGGTCGATACCGCAACCGATCGCTTTCCCGCCGAAATGCCAGCGGGCGTTACCCCGGTTGTTGCCGAAAACCCTGCCGAACTGGTGGGCCACGCCCCCGCCGATGCCGAACACCTGATCCTGACCTACAGCCATGCGCTGGATCTGGAGCTTTGCCATCGCCTGCTCAACCGCGGCTTCGCGCGCTGCGGGCTGATCGGCTCGGCCACCAAATGGGCCCGCTTTCAAAGCCGGCTGAAGGCCCTGGGCCACCCGCCGGCACGCATCGCCACCATCGCCTGCCCGATCGGTGACCCGACACTTGGCAAGCACCCACAGGCCATCGCCATCGGCGTGGCCCGCGAAACCCTTGCGGCCGGCAGGGCCGTGCCAACCGGAAAGGAACGCGCAGGATGACCGAGACCGCACCGACGCTTCTGTCCATCGAAGGGGTGACCAAGGCCTATCCGGGCGTGGTTGCCAACAACAACGTGTCGTTTTCGATCCGCGAGGGCGAGGTTCACGCGCTGCTGGGCGAAAACGGCGCCGGCAAGTCGACATTGGTCAAGATGATCTATGGGCTCGTGAAGCCCGACAAGGGCCGCATGACCCTGCGCGGCAAGGCCTTTGCCCCCGCCATCCCGCGCGAGGCGCGTGCTTCGGGCGTGGCCATGGTCTTTCAGCACTTTTCGCTGTTCGAGGCGTTGAACGTGGCCGAAAACGTGGCCCTTGGCATGGAAAACCCGCCACCGATGCGCGAACTGGCAGCCCGCATCCGCGCGGTCAGCGAGGAATACGGCCTGCCGCTCGACCCCGCGCGCATGGTCGGCGATCTTTCGGCGGGCGAGCGCCAGCGGGTGGAAATCATCCGCTGCCTGCTGCAGGACCCCAAGCTTCTGATCATGGACGAACCGACAAGTGTTCTGACCCCGCAGGAGGTCGAGATCCTGTTTCGCACCCTGCGCCAGCTTTCCGCCGAGGGCACCGCGATCCTCTACATCAGCCACAAGCTGGAAGAGATACGCAGCTTGTGCGACGAGGCGACGATCCTGCGTCGGGGCGAGGTGGTGGCGACCTGCACGCCGCGCGAAAAGACCGCCCGCGAACTGGCCGAGATGATGGTCGGCGCCACGCTCACCCCGCCCGAACGCCACCCCGGCGAGAAGGGCGAAGTGGTGCTGGGCGTGACCGATCTTTCGGCGGCTTCGCCGATCGCTTTCGGCACATCGCTGAAGAACGTCAGCTTCACCGTCGCGCGCGGCGAGGTTCTGGGCATCGCCGGGGTTGCCGGCAACGGGCAGGACGAATTGCTTCTGGCGCTGTCGGGCGAATTGAAGGCCGCGCCCGACAGGGTGCGCATCAACGGCCATGCCGCCGGCGATTTCGGCCCGAGCGAGCGGCGGAAGGCCGGCCTCGTCGCCGCGCCAGAAGACCGTTATGGCCATGCCGCCGCGCCCGACATGACGCTAGTCGAAAACGCCTTTCTGACCGGTGCGCTGCGCCGCAAGCTGGTGACGAACGGCTTTATCGACTGGCCCGCGACGCGCGGCTTCGCCGACGAGGTCATCGCCACCTATGATGTGCGCACACCCGGCAATCACGTGGCCGCGCGCGCGCTCTCGGGCGGCAACCTTCAGAAGTTTCTGATCGGCCGCGAACTGGACCAGAGCCCCGAAGTCATCGTCATCAACCCGCCGACATGGGGCGTCGATGCCGCCGCCGCGGCGGCGATCCGGCAGGCGATCCTGAACCGCACTGCCGAAGGCGCGGGTGTGGTGGTGATCAGCCAGGATCTCGACGAGCTTCTGGAAATCGCCGACATGTTCGCAGTGTTAAACGAGGGACGGCTGTCGAAGCCGCGCCCAGTCAAGGGCCTGACGATCGACGAGATCGGGTTGATGATGGGCGGTGCCCACGGAATGGAGGTCGCCCACCATGCTGAGGCTTGAGAAACGTCCGAACCCCTCGCAGTTCTGGCAATACGGCACGCCTGTCGTTGCTGTCCTTCTGACCATGATCGTCGGCGGTATCCTTTTCGCGATGCTCGGCAAGGACCCGTTCGCGGTGATCCGCACGATCTTCTGGGACCCGATCTTTGGCGAGTTTGCCTTTTACCTGCGCGGCCAGCTCTTGGTGAAGGCGGGGCCGCTGATCCTGATCGCGATCGGCCTTGCGCTGGGCTTCCGGGCCGGCATCTGGAACATCGGGGCCGAGGGGCAATACATCATGGGCGCGGTGATCGGTGCCTCGGTCGGCCTGGCCGCCTACCCCACGGAATCGCGACTGATCTTTCCGGTCATGGTCATCGCGGGGGCGTTTGGCGGCTGGGTCTGGGCGATGATCCCAGCGATTTTGAAAACCCGGTTCAACACCAACGAGATCCTCGTCTCACTGATGCTCGTCTATGTCGCCGAAACGATCCTTGCCAAGGCGGCGACCGGTTTCCTGCGTAATCCCGAAGGCGCGGGTTTCCCCGGCAGCCGCAACTTTTCCTCTTACAAGGCTGCGTCGAACCCCGAACTGATCGCGGGCAGCGGCCTGCATTGGGGCGGCGTGGCGGCTTTGGTGACGGCGGTGCTCGTCTACATCCTCCTGCAACGACACATCCTCGGCTTCCAGATCAAGCTGGCGGGGCAAGCCCCGCGCGCGGCGCGGTTCCACGGGGTGAACCCGACCCGGCTCGTCGTCTTCTGCATGGGGCTTTCGGGCGCGCTGGCGGGGCTTGCGGGGCTTTTCGAGGTGACGGGGCCTGCGGGTCAGATCTCCATCGACTTCAACTCGGGCTATGGCTTCACCGCGATTATCGTGGCCTTCCTTGGCCGCCTCAATCCGATCGGCATCGTCTTTGCCGGGCTTCTGATGGCGCTGACCTATGTCGGCGGCGAGATGGCGGCCACAAATCTCGGCCTGCCCTCGGCGGCAATCCAGGTCTTTCAGGGGATGCTTCTCTTCTTCCTTCTCGGGGTGGACGTCCTATCCAACTACCGCATTCGCATGTTCATGGGGGCCAAGTGATGGATTTCGGATCAATCAATCCCGCCGTTCTGATCGCTTCCCTGATGGTGGCGGCGGTGCCGATCATGCTGGCGGCCCTTGGCGAGCTGATCGTCGAGAAATCGGGCGTCCTGAACCTCGGGGTGGAGGGCATGATGATCATCGGCGCCATCGCCGGGTTCATCACGGCGGTCAATACCGGCAGCCCGGTCATCGGCTTCATCGGTGGTGCGGCGGCGGGGGCAGCACTCAGCCTTGTCTTCGCCTTTCTGACCCAGTTCCTCCTGACCAATCAGGTGGCAACCGGTCTGGCGCTGACCTTGTTCGGGCTCGGCCTCTCCTCGCTCGCGGGGCAAGGCTATAACGGCATCAAGCCGCCCCCCACGGGTGCGGTGCCCTTCGGCCCGCTGGCCGATATCCCGTTCTTCGGACGCGTTCTCTTTGCCCATGACTGGATGGTCTATTTCTCCATCCTGATGGTCGCCGTGACCTGGTATGTTCTGAAATCCACGCGGCTCGGCCTGATCATCCGCGCGGTCGGCGAAAACCACGAGGCGGCCCATTCGCTGGGCTACAAGGTCACCCGCATCCGCATCGGCTGCATCATGTTCGGGGGCGCGATGGCCGGGATGGGCGGCGCCTATATCAGCCTTGTCCGCGTGCCGCAGTGGGTCGACGGCATCACCTCGGGCGCGGGCTGGATTGCGCTGGCCATCGTGGTCTTTGCCAGCTGGCGACCCTGGCGGGTGCTGATCGGCGCCTACCTTTTCGGCGGCATCACCGTTCTGCAGCTCAATCTTCAGGCCGCGGGCTCTGCCATCCCTGTCGAGTACTTGTCGATGGCGCCCTATCTGGTAACCATCCTTGTGCTGGTCATCATGTCCTCTGGCCGTGGCAAGGCGTCCCTTAACGCGCCTGCAAGCCTCGGGCAGAATTTCCACGCCTCGCACTGAGGCCAACCATCGGGGCCAAAGCCCCACCAACCGGGAGTGTAACATGAATAGAAGACACCTACTTGCCTCTGCGGCGCTCGGCCTCGGCCTTGCCTTCAGCGGCGCGGCCAATGCCCAGATGGACAAGGTCAAGGCCTGCTTCGTCTATGTCGGCCCCGTCGGCGACGGCGGCTGGACCTATCAGCACGATGTCGGCCGCCAGGATGTCGAGGCCGCCTTCGGCGACCGGGTTGAAACCGCCTATCAGGAAAACGTGCCGGAAGGGGCGGATGCCGAACGCGTGCTGACCCAGATGGCGCTCGGTGGCTGCAACATCATCTTCACCACCTCTTTCGGCTACATGGACCGACCAATGCCGTTGCGGCCAAGTTCCCGAACGTGAAGTTCGAACATGCCACCGGCTACAAGCGCGACCATCCGAACGTCTCCACCTACAACGCCCGCTTCTATGAAGGCCGCGCGGTGCAGGGCACGATCGCGGGACGCATGACCAAGTCGAACAAGATCGGCTACATCGCGTCCTTCCCGATCCCGGAAGTGGTGATGGGCATCAACTCCTACTACCTCCATGCCAAGAAGGTGAACCCGGATGTCGAACTGACCGTGGTCTGGGCCTATACCTGGTTCGACCCGGCGAAAGAGGCCGATGCGGCCAAGGCGATGATCGAGCAGGGCGTCGACGTGATCGCGGCCCACACCGACTCGACCGCGCCGCTGGCCGAAGCCGCGAAGTCGAACGGCGCCGTGATCGGCTTCGGACAGGCCTCCGACATGTCGGCATATGCGCCCTCGCCGCGCGTGTCTTCGATCATCGACAACTGGGGCCCCTACTACGTCAAGCGCGTGGGCGCCCTCCTGGACGGCACCTATGAACAGATCGACGCCTGGGAAGGCATCGAAGGCGGCGAAGTTCTGATCGGCGAGATCACCGACGCGGTTCCGGCCGAGGTGAAGGCCGAGGCCGAGGCGATGCGCGATGCCATCGCGGCTGGCAGCTATCACCCGTTCACCGGGCCGATCAACAAGCAGGACGGTTCCGAATGGCTGGCCGAAGGCCAGACCGCGCCGGATGGCGATCTTCTCGGCATGGGCTTCTATGTCGAAGGCATCACCGGCGAGATCCCGCAGTAATCGCGGCCGCCGGACGCCGGGGGCCTTCCGCCCCCGCACCCCCAAGAGTATTGAAGCCAAGATGAAGGGGCCCTGCACGGGGCCCCTTTCGCCTTTCTTGCAGCGGTGGCATGGTCCGCCCATGACAGCGGATTTCCTGATCGTGGGCGGCGGTATCGCCGGTATCTCGGTGGCGGCGCGGCTGGCGCCGCTGGGTTCTGTAGTGCTGTGCGAGGCCGAAGCGGCGCTTGGCTACCATGCCTCGGGCCGGTCGGCCGCGCTTTACGAGCCGCGCTATGGCAAGCCGCCGGTCGTGGCGCTGAGCGAGGCCAGCGGCGACTATCTTCGTCATGCCCATGGCGGAGTTCTGAGCCCGCGCGGGCTACTGCTTGTCGGGCGCGCCGATGAGGCAGCGGCCTTCGAGGCCGACCGCGCGGCCTTCGGCCTCGATCGGATCGGTACGGATGAAGCGCGGGCGCTGATCCCGATCCTGAACCCCGATATTGTCGCCATGGCGGCCCATCACGATGGCGCCGAGGATATCGACACCGACCGTCTGATGCAGGATTTCGCCCGCACCGCCCGCGCGTCGGGGGCCGAAATCTGACCGGGGCGCCGGTGCGCGCAATCCGGCGGGACGGCGGGCTTTGGCGGGTCGAGGCCGGCGAACGCGACCTGAAGGCGCGGGTGCTTGTCAACGCGGCCGGGGCCTGGGCCGATGGCATCGCCGGCATGGCCGGGGTGCAGGCGCTGGGCCTGACGCCCTATCGACGCTCGGTGGCGCGCATTCCGGCGCCGGGCGGCCACGACCTGCGGCATTGGCCCATTCTCTTTGGCCCGGGCGAAAGCTGGTATGCCAAGCCCGATGCCGGCAAGCTTATCGTCTCTCCGCCGACGAGGACCCCGCCCCGCCGCATGACGCCTGGGCCGATGACATGGTTCTGGCCGAGGGCTGGCACGCTATGAGGCCTATGTGACCGAAGCCGTGACGCGGGTGGAAAGCAACTGGGCGGGCTTGCGTACCTTTGCCCCGGACCGGGTTCTGGCGATCGGGCGCGATCTGCGGCAGCCGGATTTCTTCTGGCTTGCCGGTCAGGGTGGCTATGGCTTTCAGACCTCGGCCGGCGCATCGCTTCTGGCGGCCGATCTCTTGGCCGGCCGGACGCCCGCACTCGATACGGCCACCGTTGCGGCCCTGGACCCCGGGCGGTTCGGATGATCCGGCGGCTGACCCTGCCCGACAGCGGCGCGCGGCGCGAAGGTGAGCGGCGTATCGCCGGTTCGGCCGAGCGCAACATAGCTGCCATCCTCGACGTGCTGGGTGCGCATGCCCCGCAGGACGGCCGGGCGCTGGAACTGGCCAGCGGCACCGGCCAGCAGATCGTGCGCTATGCGCAGGCCTTTCCCGGGCTCGACTGGCAGCCATCGGATATCGACCCCGATAACCTCGTTTCGATTCGTGCCTGGGCGGTGGAACACCCTGCGCCGAACCTGCGCGAACCGGTGCTCATCGATGCCGGGCGGCCGGGATGGGAAATCGCACTGCATCCCTTCGACCTGATCCACACGGTCAACCTGCTGCACCTGATCAGCGAGGCGGAAACGGGCGCATTGGCGCGGGGGTGCGCGAATTTGCTGAACCCCGGTGGGCGGCTGTGCCTTTACGGGCCGTTCCTGCGCGACGGTCAGGCTACCAGCCCCGGCGATGCGGCCTTTGACGCCAGCCTGCGCGCACAGGATGGCCAGATCGGCTACAAGGATGCCGGCGCGGTCGTCGCCCGCTTTCAGGCGTTGGGGCTGAGGTCGCGCGCGGAGGTCGAGATGCCCGCCAACAACCTGATGCTGATATTCGAGAAACCGGCGGCCTGAAAGCCGCGCGACCGGCCGCTTGATCGAGGTCAAGGCCAGCGCGCCGCACCCATGGCATCGCCGTGCTCGACCCGCTTTGGAGACGACGATGGACTGGACCGCGAAGATTGCAAGAACCCGCGATGAAGTGCGCGCATTGAACCGCGCCATACCCGATACCGCAAAGGCCTTTGCCGGCTTGTCGAAGGCGGTGAAGGAAGGCGGCGTACTGGATGTGAAGACCAAGGAGTTCGTGGCCCTTGGCATTGCCGTTGCCGACCGCTGCGAAGCCTGCATCGCCTTTCACGTCGAGGCGCTGATGCGCGCCGGCGGCACGCGCGAGGAACTGTCCGATGTTCTGGCGATGAGCGTACAGATGGGCGGCGGGCCATCGCTCATGTACGCGGCCAAGGCGCTGTCGTGCTGGGATGAACTGGCGGAAAACTGACCATCGGCGCCCCATCGCGCACGAGCCCCGGTGACAAGCCCGCCGCAATCGCGCAAGGCTGGCGATCATGACCCTGACTTTCGCGCTTCGCCCGCTTGTTCTGTTGCTTGTGCTTGCCACGCTCGCCGCCTGCGGTGGCCGCAGCGCGCCGGAACCGCGAACATTGGCCGGCTCCACCATGGCCGCGCCGCGTCTGGTCGCGCCGCGGTTTGACGATGCCGACCCGGTCGACTGGCCCGGCCGCGCGCCCTGGCATTACGCCGTTCACGGCATCGACGTGTCGCGCTGGCAGGGCACTGTCGACTGGTCGCAGGCACGACGGTCGGGTGTGTCCTTTGCCTTTGTGAAGGCCACCGAAGGCGGCGATGTGGCCGACCCACTCTTTGCGCGGAACTGGCGCGCGACGGCGCGTGCCGGCCTGCCCCGCGGCGCGTATCACTACTATTACCACTGCCGCCCGGCAGCCGAACAGGCGCGCTGGTTCATCCGCAACGTCCCACGCGAGGCGGGCGCGCTGCCACCGGTTCTGGATATCGAATGGACCCCGTTTTCGCGCACCTGCCCCGACCGCAAGCCGGGCGCCATCGTCCGCAAGGAGGCCGCGGAATTCCTGTCGATCCTGACCCGCCACTACGGCCAGCGCCCGCTGATCTACACCACCGTCGATTTCTACCGCGAAACCGAGCTGTGGCGGCTTCAGGGCTATGAATTCTGGCTGCGTTCGGTCGCCGACCACCCCGGAGAGCCCTTTGATGGCCAGCGCTGGAGCTTCTGGCAGTATACCGGCACCGGGCTGGTGCCCGGCGTTGAGGGGAAAACCGACATCAACGTCTTTGCCGGCTCGGCGGAAAGCTGGGCGGCGTGGCTGGCGCTGCGCAGGCTGTAACGCGCTTTGCTTTTTTTCGCGCGCTCTGGCATAGCGGCCCAAGCCCCGAGGGACCGACCATGCTTGACGATCACGACGATATCCATCCGCTGTTTCACGGCGCGCCCTCGACCACCGAGTTTCGCAAGCTGCGCAAGCGCATCATCCGCGAGACCCGTGAAGCGATCGACGCCTACGGCATGGCGGTGCGCGGTGAACGCTGGCTGGTCTGCCTTTCCGGCGGCAAGGACAGCTATACGCTTCTTGCCGCGCTGACCGAGCTGAAATGGCGCGGCCTTCTGCCCGTCGATCTTCTGGCCTGTAACCTTGATCAGGGCCAACCGGGTTTCCCGCCACCGTGCTGCCCGAATTTCTGACCCGCATGGGCGTCGAACACCGGATCGAGTATCAGGATACCTATTCGGTCGTCACCGCCAAGATCGCGCCGGGCGGCACGATGTGCAGCCTCTGTTCGCGGTTGCGGCGCGGCAACCTTTACCGCATCGCCCGTGAAGAGGGCTGTTCCACCGTCGTTCTGGGCCATCACCGTGACGATATTCTGGAAACCTTCTTCATGAACCTGTTTCACGGCGGGCGGCTGGCGACGATGCCGCCGCGGCTTCTGAACGAGGAAGGCGACCTTTACGTGGCCCGGCCGCTGGCCTTCGTGGCCGAGACCGATTGCGAGAAATTCGCCCGCGCCATGGCCTATCCAATCATCCCTTGCGACCTTTGCGGCAGCCAGGAAGGTTTGCAGCGCGCACAGGTCAAGGCGCTTCTGGACAGCTGGGAGGCGCGGAGCCCCGGCCGGCGGCAGGTGATGTTCCGCGCATTGATGAACGCGCGTCCGTCGCACCTGCTTGATCCGGAACTCTTCGATTTCGCCGGTTTGATGCGCGAACCGGAAAAACTTGAAACAAAGACACCCGATCTTTCGGTCCCGCATTAACCTGTGTGACAGGATCGCGGCATAGCTTTTCCGCAAGGCGCCACGGTGGCGCGGGGAAAGGCATATGATGCGAAAACGCGGGAAATTCCGTCTGCTCGATCAGATCGCACGGGTCAGCGAAACCCTGCGCCGGCCGGAATTCGTGGCCTTCATGCCCGCCATCACGCTGGCCGGGTTCTGGTGGGGGGGTGAACGCGTGCTGATCGCCACCGCGCTTGGGCTTCCGATGGTCTATGCGCTTCTCGGTGCCGTTCGCATGGCGCCTGCCACGGCGGTGACCGATGGCCGCGACGGGCTGACCGGGCTTGAATTGCGCGACAGTTTTGTGGCCATGCTCGACGCTTCGCTTTTGCGGACCGACGGGCGCGTCACCAATTCCGCCTGCCTTGTCCTTCGCCTTGACGAGGCGGACCGGATCGCCGAACGCCATGGCCATGCGGCGCGAAACGAAATGCTGCGGCGTACCGCCGAACGCCTTGCCGGCGCGCTGCGCGAAAGCGACCGGCTGGCGCGGCTTGACGGGGCGAGCTTTGCCGTGGCGCTGGCGCCATCGCGACGCGCCGATCTGGAAAGCATGGTGCAGCTTTCCGCGCGCCTGCAGGATGCCGTCGCCGCACCGATCAGCCTGGATGGCACGCGGGTCTTCGTTACCGCCTCGGTCGGCTATGCACTCAGCGGGCGGGTCGCCGCACGCACCGGCGCCCTGCTGCTGGAGGCGGCCGAAACCGCCGCCGATGACGCGCTGCGCAACGGTCCCGGCGCCATTCGCAGCTATGCCCCCGAAACCCACCGCACACAGAGCGACCGCAGCGCCTTTCGCAGCGTGATCGAAACGGCGCTCGACACCGGTCAGATCGTCGCCCATTTCCAGCCGCAGCTTTGCACCGATACCGGGGCGGTATCGGGCTTCGAAGCGCTGGCGCGCTGGCAGCATCCAACCCGGGGGATATTGCCGCCATCGGAATTCATCACCGAACTTGAGGCCGCCGGCCTGTCAGAGCGGCTGGGCGAGGTGATGCTGTTCCAGGCGCTGTCGGCGCTCAGCCGCTGGGACAGCGAAGGGCTGGATGTGCCGCTCGTCGGCATCAACTTCTCACGTGAGGAGTTGCGCAACCCCCGCCTGGTCGACAAGCTGAAATGGGAACTCGACCGATTTGCCATCGTGCCCGAACGGATCGCCGTGGAGGTTCTGGAAACGGTCGTGGCCGACGCCGATAATGACACCATCGTGCGCAACATCGCGGCGCTGGCGGAACTGGGTTGCGGCATCGACCTTGACGATTTCGGAACCGGCCATGCCTCGATCACCAACATCCGCCGTTTCACCGTGCGACGGATCAAGATCGACCGTTCCTTCGTCACCCATGTCGATCAGGACCGTGAACAGCAGGCCATCGTTTCGGCGATCCTTTCCATGGCCGAGCGGCTTGGGCTCGACACGCTGGCCGAAGGGGTCGAAACGCCGGCCGAACATGCCATGCTGGCGCAGCTTGGCTGTGGCCATGTCCAGGGCTTCGGGCTGGCCCGGCCGATGCCGCTCGACGACACCTTCGACTGGATGCGCCGGCACGGTGCCGCCCTCGCACCCGCCCCGCAATTCGGCCAGCGCATGGGTTGATCGCGAAGCGCCCGGTTTCGCCCCCACACGGCCCCTAGCCGGTGACGGCGGCAGAATTTCCCGCAAAACCGCTTGACCTTTGCCTTCCCGGCCTGTTGAACCACGCCTGACCAAGGCAGGACAGGTGGTGGTCCCTTATGGACGATCAGAACAAGAACCTCATTCTCGCAACCGTACTCAGCTTTCTGGTGATCCTCGTCTGGTTCGTGCTGTTTCCACCAGAACAGCCCGTGACCGACCCGAACGCGCCGGCCGCAACGGCAAGCCAGGGCGAACTGGCGCCCGCGGCGGGCACCACAAGCGCGACCGCCGACACCGTGGCCACGGCCGCCGCCACCGCCGCGGCCGCACCGCAGCCCGATGCGCCGCGCGTGGCCATCGACACGCCGCGGCTGGAAGGCTCGATCTCGCTCTCGGGCGGTCGTCTCGACGATCTGCGGCTGAAAGGCTACCGCGAAACGCTGGATCCCACCTCGCCACTGGTTACGCTTCTGAAACCGGTGGGCGCCGATGGCGGCTATTACGCGCTTTACGGCTGGGCGCCCGGCGGCGCGCTTGGCAATGACGACGTGCCAGGGCCGAACACGCTCTGGCGTCAGAGCGCGGGCGATGCGCTGGCCCCCGGCAAGCCGGTGACGTTGGCCTGGTCGAACGGCAAGGGGCTGGAATTTACCCGCACTTTCGCGATCGACGACAGCTATATGTTCACCGTCACCCAGAAGGTCACCAATGCCAGCGGGGCCGAAGTGCGCCTGGCGCCCTACGGGCTGATCGCCCGCGAAGGCCAGCCGCAGACAACCGGCTACTACATTCTGCACGAAGGCGTGGTGCAGATGGCCGACGGCACGCTAACCGAAACCGATTACTCGGACATGCCGGACCTGCCGGTCGTTGAAACCGAAGGCACCCATGCAGAGGTGGTCGAGGTCGCCGAAAACGGCTGGATCGGCTTTACCGACAAGAACTGGATGTCGACGCTGGTCCCGTCGCCGGGCCAGCCCTTCCGCGCGGTGGTCAAATACCTGCCGGCAACCAACACCTTCGCCACCACGTCGGTACTGCCGACGCTGACGGTCGCATCCGGTGCCAGCGCCGAAAGCACCACCATGCTGTTCGCCGGCGCCAAGGAATGGGCGACGATCCGCGCCTACCAGAACGAACGCGGCATCGCCGGCTTTATCGACTCGATCGACTGGGGCTGGTTTTTCTTCCTGACCAAGCCGATCTTCACCGTACTGCACTGGCTGAACGGAATGATCGGCAACATGGGCCTGGCGATCATCGCGCTGACGCTGATCATCAAGGCGATCCTCTTTCCGCTGGCCCGCAAATCCTACATCTCGATGGCGCGGATGAAGGAACTGCAACCGGAAATCGAGAAGCTGAAGGAACGCGCAGGCGAGGACAAGCAGAAGCTGCAGAAGGAAATGATGCAGCTTTACAAGGACAAGAAGGTCAACCCGGCGGCGGGCTGTCTGCCGATCCTCCTGCAGATCCCGATCTTCTTCTCGCTCTACAAGGTGATCTTCGTCACCATCGAGCTGCGTCACGCCCCCTTCTTCGGCTGGTTGCGCGATCTTTCCGCGCCCGACCCCTCATCGCTTTTCAACCTTTTTGGGCTGCTGCCATGGGCCGCACCCGCTCAGGGCAGCCTGCTGGCGCTGATCTTCATCGGGGTGATGCCGATCCTTCTGGGTATTTCGATGTGGCTTCAGCAAAAGCTGAACCCGGCGCCCACCGACCCGGTTCAGGCGCAGATCTTTGCCTGGATGCCCTGGGTATTCATGTTCATGCTGGGTGGCTTCGCGTCGGGGCTGGTTCTGTACTGGATCACCAACAACACCATCACCTTCATCCAGCAATATGCGATCATGCGCAGCCACGGGCACAAGCCCGACCTCTTTGGCAATATCCGCGCCAGCTTCAGGCGCGGCAAGGGCGCCGCGAAGTGACGGCGCAACTCGCCCATATCTTCCGCCACCCGATCAAGGCTCACGGACGCGAGGAACTCGCGTCCGTTCTGCTTTCGGCCGGGGCCTGCCTGCCTTTCGACCGGCATTGGGCCGTCGCGCATGAGGCGGCGCGGCTGAGCCCCGGTACCTGGGGGCCTTGCGCCAATTTTTCGCGCGGGGCAAAGGCGCCGGCGCTCATGGCCATCGCCGCCCGTCTGGATGAGCCCACGCGGTCGGTCACGCTCACGCATCCCGACCGGCCCGCCATCACCATCCGCCCCGACGATCCGGCCGACCTTGCGCCGCTTCTGTCCTGGCTGGCGCCGCTGGTTCCGGCCGACCGCGCCAAACCCGCCAGCCTGCACAGCGCCGACCGCGGCCTGACCGATACCGATTTCGCCTCGGTCTCGATCCTTGCTCTGGCCAGCAACCGTGCGCTTGGCCAGCGCATGGGGCACGCCCTGTCGATCCACCGCTGGCGCGGCAATCTTTGGATCGAAGGCACCGCGCCCTTCGAAGAATTTGACTGGGTCGGCCGCCGCCTGCGGATCGGCGCCGCCGAACTGGAAGTCGTCGAACCGATCACCCGCTGCAAGGCGACCACCGCCAATCCCGACACCGGCCGCGTCGACGCCGATACGCTTGGTGCGTTGAACACCCTGTACGGCCATCAGGATTTCGGTGTTTATGCCCGTGTCCTCGGCGGCGGCATGATCGCCACCGGTGACCGGCTGGAGCTTTTGCCATGACCGCCCTGCCCTTCCCGCTGACGCCAGAGCCTGACGATCTTGCCCTCGAACGCGGCCGCCTGCTGTTCGCGGGCCCGGTCGAGTTTCTCAAGGGCGTCGTGGCGATGGACGGCCTGCCCCCCGCCGACCGGGTCGAGGTCTGCTTTGCCGGGCGTTCCAATGTCGGAAAATCGACGCTGATCAACGCGCTGACCGGCCGCAAGGCACTGGCACGCGCCTCGAATACGCCGGGCCGCACGCAAGAGATCAACTTTTTCACCGCCGGCGACGGCCATTATCTGGTCGACCTGCCCGGTTACGGTTTTGCCCAGGCGCCGGTCGCCGTGGTGGAAAAGTGGCAGCGCCTGCTGAAGGCCTATCTTTCCGGCCGCGCGACGCTGCGCCGCGCCTTCGTGCTGATCGACACCCGCCATGGCGTGAAAGCCGTCGACGAAGAGATCATGAAGCTGCTCGACACCTCGGCCGTGACCTTTCAGGTGGTGATGACCAAAGCCGACAAGGTGTCGAAGGCGGCCGCGGAAAAGACCCTTGGCCAGGTGCGCGCCGCGTTGGCAAAGCACCCCGCCGCCTTCCCCGAAATCGTGCTGACCTCTTCGGAAAAGGGTGACGGCATCGAAACCCTGCGGGCGCTGATCGCCGGGCTCGAATAGGTCGCCTCAGTTGGCGATCTCGCGTGGCACGACGAAATCGAGCACAGATCCGGCGCCAAAGCCGACCTCGGCCCAACTGTCGCGCTCGAAGTCCGCAACCAGCGTGGCACCGGTCGGGTAACGTGTGAACTCCGGATGCCGGGGGGGCTGCGCGACGATGCGCTGCGCGAATTCGGCAATGCCGGGGTTGTGGCCGATGATCATCACCGTGTGGGTCGGGGCGGGCGTCAGAACCGCCAGAATCACATCGGGGCCGGCGTGGTACAGCGCGGGCTTCAGCGTCAGGATAGGCGAACCGGGCAATGCGGGCGCCAGCCCCGACCAGGTCTTGCGGGTGCGCAGCGCGTCGGAACACAGCACCTCTTCGGGTACGTAGCCGCGCGAATCGAGCCATTCGCCCAGATCTGCCGCGGCCGCCTTGCCCCGGTCGTTCAGCGGCCGGTCATGGTCGGGAAGGGTCGGATCATCCCAACTCGACTTGGCGTGGCGGGTCAGGATCAGGCGCAGGGTCATCTGTGGAACTGCCTCATGTGATAGGCGGATTGTTCCGCCACTCTGGCATAGCTTTGCGAAACCGGACAAGCCCGGCGAACGGCGCAACCGGCGTTCATGCAGGTTTGACCCGCCGTCGTGTCGAGATAGGCGTGGCAGGCGGGCACGTCATAGCCCTTTCCGGTCAGCGCCCCGGCCGGGCATGCGGCAAGGCAGGGCTTTTCCACGCAGCGCGCACAGGGTATCGGCGGCGAGGGCGGCAGTTCGACCCGCCACGGTAGGGCCAAAGCCCCACGATAGCTAACCATCAGACCGGCAGCCTCATGCACAAGAAGCGTCACGGGCGAGGGCCAGGCCCGCCCGCTGGCCAGTGCCCAGCGGTAGAACGGGTGATAGGGCGGCCCGCCGAAGGGCAAGAGCGCCCCACCGCCCAGCGCCGCCGCCAGTTCGCCCAGCACCCGCGCCGACCATCGGTCGACCGGGTCCGCGTTTCCGTCGCGCCATTCGGAGCTTTGGGTAAAGACAGCCCAGAACCCGGGCTCGGCCGGCCCCAGAAGCACCAGCGTCCGGCAGCCCTCGGGCGCACCGTCACCTGCGCCGGGATGAAAGGCCCCCAAGACGCTACCAGCTGACGCGCAGCGGCAGTCGCCTCGATTTCGGGCCACGACGCGTTGGTCATGGCGATGGCCACCAGCCCGCGCGCGGCTCTCTACGGCGCGGTTCGGTCGATCGGATGATCGACCCGGCGCCATGGTCGGTAAAAAGCTCCAGCAGGCAGGTTCGGGATCCGGCCATCAAGGATGACCACAGCGCGCACCCCCGCCTCCAGCGCCGCGAGCGCCGTTTCGGTCTTGGGGATCATGCCGCCCGCGATTACGTTGGCCCTCGGTCAGGTCGCGGATCTCTTCCGGCGTCAGCTGCGTGACCACTTCGCCCGGAAGCGTCCTTGACCCCAGAGACATACAGGTCAGCAGCAAGAGGCGGTCGGCTTTCAACGCACCGGCGATGGCCCCGGCGGCGGTATCGCCGTTGACGTTGAAGGTTTCGCCATTGTCCCCGGCGGCGACCGGCGCCACGACCGGAATGATCGACGCTGCAAAAGGTCGCGCAGGGACCTGCACGCGCAGATCGCGCGGGCGTACTGACAAAGCCTAGTTCGGGATCGTCGGGTTCGCAGACCATCAGATCGTCATCCTTGCCGGATATCCCGACCGCGTTATTTCGCCGGCATCGTTGATCGCCTGCACGATCCGCTTGTTGACAAGCCCCGACAGAACCATTTCGACCACTTCGACCGTGGCCGCGTCGGTCACCCGCTTGCCACGCACAAACTCCGACTTGATCGCCAGCCGTTCCAGCAGCGCGTTGATCATCGGGCCGCCGCCATGCACCACGACGGGGTTCACCCCGACCTGCCGCATGAAGACGATGTCGCGCGCAAACTCGGCCATGGCGTCATCGTCGCCCATGGCATTGCCGCCGAACTTCACCACGACGACGGCGCCCGTGTAGCGCTGCAGATAGGGCAGCGCCTCGTTCAGGGTGCGGGCGGTGGCGATGGAATCACGCATGGCGGCAAGCTGCTTTTTCATTGGGACCCCCTGGGGCTTCGGAGGTCTTTGGTAGCGGCTTTGGTAGGGCCTGCCAAGGCGCGATGGCGCGGGATTGTCTTCACGCGGGGCGCTGACTAGGTTCGGTGCAGGAAACGGGAGCCTGGCGATGAGCGGTGATCAGAAAACCCTGGTGCTGACCGGTGCAAGCCGCGGGATCGGCCATGCCACGGTCAAACGGTTTTCGGCCGAAGGCTGGCGGGTTCTGACCTGTTCGCGGCAACCCTTCGATCCGCGATGCCCCTGGCCCGGAGGCGAGGAAAACCACATCCAGATCGACCTGGCAGACCCCAACAAGACCATCGAGGCGATCGAGGTGATCCGCGGCAAGATCGGCGGCCGTCTGGACGCTCTGGTCAACAACGCCGGCATTTCCCCGAAAGGTCCGGGCGGCAGCCGGTTGAACACGCTCGACACCGACCTCAGGACCTGGGGCCATGTCTTTCACGTCAACTTCTTTGCCTCGGTGGTCCTGGCGCGGGGCCTGCGCGAGGAACTGACCGCGGCGAAGGGCGCCGTGGTCAATGTCACCTCGATCGCCGGGTCGCGCGTGCACCCCTTTGCCGGCGCCGCCTATGCCACGTCGAAAGCCGCGCTGGCGGCGCTCACGCGCGAAATGGCGCATGACTTCGGGCCGATGGGCGTGCGGGTCAACGCGATCGCGCCGGGCGAGGTGGAAACGGCGATCCTGAGCCCCGGAACCGAGCGGATCGTGGCCGGTCTGCCGCTGCGCCGGCTCGGTCAGCCGTCAGAGGTTGCCGACGTGATCTGGTTTCTGTGTTCCAACCAGTCAAGCTATGTGACCGGCACCGAAATCGAGGTGAACGCCGGGCAGCACGTCTGACGACCGCACATGAAAAAGGCCCCGGCGGGAACCGGGGCCCTTTCCTTCTCGTATCCCGTTCAGTGACCCAGGATCTGCGGCGCGGAATAGCTTGGTGGATAAACCTTCAGGGTTTACTGAAGAACTCGCCAGGTGGTTGCTGTTCGACGATCTGGCCCTGGTCCATGAAGATCACGCGAGTTTCGCCACCTGCGGGCAAAGCCCATCTCGTGCGTGACGCAAAGCATGAAGATCTGCCTTCCTGCGCGAGCAGAGATCGTAGTGTCGAGCACTTCCTTAAACCCGATCATCTCGGGGTCAAGCGCCGAGGTCGGTTCGTCGAAAGCATGATCACGGGCTTCGCTGCAAAGCGAACGCGCAATCGCCACACGCTGCTGACCGCCCGAAAGCTGGCCAGAATTATTTCAGCGCCTGTTCAAGGGATCTTCACCTTTTCAAGGAAATGCATCGCGGTTTCCTCGGCCTCGCCGCTTGGGAACCTTGCGCACCCAGATCCAGGGCCAGCGTGCAGTTTCGGGATCGTCAGATGCGGAAAAAGGTTGAAGTGCTGGCTGCACCATCCCGACCTCAGGACGCACCTTGTCGATGTTCTTCAGGTCGTTGGTCAGTTCGGTGCCATCGATGATCTGGCCCGACTGGTGTTCTTCCAGCCGGTTGATGCAGCGGATCAGCGTCGCTTGCCCAGACAGGCCCGGCGATGACGATGCGTTCGCCCCGATTGACGGTGAGGTTGATGTCGCGCAGCACGTGGAAGTGCCGTACCACTTGTTCATGTTGGTGAATCTGGCGGCGACTTCGTCGCTCACCTTCATGTGGCTGCGGTCGATTTCGCGGTCGATGACGAGGTCAGACATGGTGACGCTCACCTGCCTCGCCGCAGCGGTGTTCACGCTTCAGCTTGTTTTCCAGGTACATCGAGTACCGGGGCATGCCGGAAACAGATGAGGAAGAAGAGGACGCCGGAAGATGAACGGCTCCCAGTAGACGCCGTTCCATTCGACTCCGAGCGCAGGCGGCATCGGTGATGCCTTTCAGCGGGTCGGGAAGATGGCAAAGTCACCGGTGGTGTCCTTGAAGAGCCCGATGAACGACGACTACGATGCCGGGGATCGAGATTTTCAGCGCCTGCGGCGCGTTGATCAGCCGCTGCGCCAGTAGTCGAGCCCCAGCGCATCCGCGGCCTCGTACTGGCCACGCGGCAAGGCAGCTGGACGCCGCGGGATCTCGGCGATATGGGCGGCCGAGAGAAGAGCGTGACCATGATGATGACGCGCAGGATGATGTCGAAGTTCGTGCCCGGCGGCAGAGTAGTTCAAAAGCAGCGATGCCGTGAACAGAAGCGTGATCAGCGGCACGCCCGGATGAACTCGATGAAATAGCCGACGCAGATCGACTTGACCAGGAACATGTTCGACTGCCGCCCCAGCGCCAGAAGGATGCCGAGCAGCAGCGAAAAGGCGATGCCGCAAAGCCCGATGGTCAGCGACAACACGAAACTGAAAACTGTCGGACCGCACATACTCAGCCCGATCGGGATCAGGCCATGCGGTATCAGCAACCGGGGCGGTCGGGTATCCACCAGAAGATCGGCACCAGCACCGCCGCGATCACCGCGACGATGTTGCCGGCAACCGGCTGGGCAAAGCGGAAAGCCAGCCAACCCAGAACGAAGCCGACCATGATCATGACCGGCAGCCAGACGCTGCGCCCCAGAGCAGCCAGAAGGCCAGCACCGGATAGATCGCCGAGAACCACAGAAGGGCGCGCGGCAGATGCGTGAAGAGGATCGGCGCCAGCGCAACGAACAGCAACAGGAAGGCCGGATCGGCCGCCAGTAAAGTTCGCTGGGGTAGAAGCCGAACAGGTATTGCGGCCAGCGTTCATGAATGACCGCAGCATGCCATGCGTACCCTCGCCGAAACTGTCGGCGATGATCTGGCGGCATTCGGCCAGCGAGTTGGCGTTCCAGACACCGTGCAGGAACCACGGCAGCGCCGCGCGTCAGGTAGATCGTGATGAAGGCACCAATAACGGTCAGCGCGGTGTTGACCGGACCGGAAAACAGGTTTTCCCGCATCCAGCCGATCGCCCCGGGTGGAATTCGAGGCGGACCTCCGCGGAACATGGTATCGCGAACGAAGGCGACGGTATCGGCGTGAAGATTGCTCATCTCAGCGCTCCTTCAGCTTGACCGACTTGTTGTAGACGTTCATCACCGCCGAGATCAGCAAGCTGATCGCGAGATAGATGAGCATCATCAGCAACGCTTTCCAATTCGCGCCCGGTCTGGTTCAGCGTGATGCCGCCCAGCATTGGCGCGAAGGTCCATATGCCACCCCGTCGCGATCGCCAGCGAGGAGTTCTTGGTCAGGTTCAGGTATTGCGAAATCAGCGGCGGAATGAAGTCACCCGCAAGGCCTGCGGCAGGATCACAAGGTTCATCGTCCGGTTCGGACGCATGCCCAGCACGCAGAGCCGCTTCCGGTCCTGGCCCTTGAAATCGCCAGAATACCCGCCCGCACGATCTCGACGATGTAAGAGCCGGTGTAAAGCGACAGGGCGAGCCACAGCGCCACCAGCGAGTTGGACATCGATGCCGCCGGAAGTGGAAACACTTTCAACTCCGGATAACCAAGGTGAAAGCCGAGCGCGACGAGCAGCACCAGCAACAGGCCGAAGAGGATCGCCAGGGCTTTTCCACCAAGTGACCGGACGCACGCCGGTGGCATTCTGGACCTTGGTGGCATGGGCCAGCAGCCGCGTGTTCGCCCAGACACTGGCGGCAAAGACCGCAGAATCGCGATCAAGGTCCGACCGAGATCAGGAAGATTCCGATGTCGATATTGCCAAGGCTGCGCGAAAGAGCGGCTCGAGGAACCACGACATAGCGGTTGGTGACCGCGATGAATCCCAAAGCCACATCGACGCCGTCGGGTTATCGCTGCGAAATGCGTTGGGTGCCGGCATCGCTTCGGACGGACCGCGAAGATCACGAGGGTTACTGAAGGATCGGCACGTTGCGAAAGCCTTCAACATAGACGGTCATCAGCCGCGCGACAATCCAGTTCTTCGCGACAGGCGAAACGCCCGGCGAAAACCCCCGACCAACAATCGCGGTGATGCAGCCCATCACCGACACCGGAGGTGTTCATAAGCCCGATCAGCGCGCGCGCGTGCGTGCTGTCGTTGGTGTATTCGACCAGCCGCTGATTGATGTCTTAGCCTGCGCGACTGCCAGGAAGCCAAAGTTGAAATCCTTGCCCAGCGTATGCAGGTTCTGGATCGTGTTGTTGATGAGCCACGCGGCCCCGGCCATGAAGCCGATCAGAAACACCACCTGGATCGTCGAGAACGATACCAGGTGTCATCGATCAACATGCTCCAGCCGAAAGGACTCGTTTCCCAGGGTTCAGTCGAAATCGTCATTGCTGGTGATACCCCCTGAGACCCCCGGCGTTATGTTTGGTTCTTGTACCGGGTGGTTGCGGGTGGCCTGCCGCATCGCGGCAGCCACGCCGTCGGCAGTCGTCAGAAAAAACAGGCGCGCCACATGGGCGCGCCCGGTCATCAGCCGATCAACGGAACGGCGGCGAAATCGAGCCGCCCACGGGTCCATTGCCCGTTCAGACCGCGCGCCAGGACCAGTCGGGTCCATTCCCCGCGTCTTCGCGAAGATGTTCGCCATAGTTGCCACCGGCCTTGATGGCGCGGTAGGCCCACTGGTTGTCGAGCCCGATCATCGCGCCCAGATCGCCCTCGGTGCCGAGGATGGTTGATTTCCGGGTTTCGGTGCCCTTGGCCCGGCTCGTCGACATTGTCGGTGCGTGCCGAACTCTTCCGCCAGAATCAGCGCGTTCAGGTCCACATGTTGATGTCGGCCCACTGATCGTCACAAGTGGCGCACCAGCGGCCCAAGCGGCTCTTTCGAGATGATTTCCGGCAGAACGATGTGGTTTCCGGGTCGCGAAGGTCGCGCGTCGCCGCAAGGCCCGACGCGCGACGGTGTAGGTGTCGCAGGCACCGGCAAAATGCTGCTGGCCTTCGGCGTTGGTTCGATCGGAACCGGCGTATAGGTCATGCCGTGGCCTTAGAAGTAGTCGGCGGAGTTCAGCTCGGTCGTGGTGCCGGTCTGGATGCAGACGGTCGCGCCGTTCAGCTCCTTGGCCGAAGACGCCGAGGTTCTTGTTCACGATGAAACCTGACCGTCGTAGTAGTTGACGCCGATGAAGGTGAACTTCAGGTCGGTGTCGCGCGAGAAGGTCGGTGGTGTTGCGGGCCCGGAAGATCCGCGACCTCGCCCCAGGAAGGCAGGCATGACCAGGAAAGCGGGTCTGCCCCGTGGTGGGAACGAATTTCACTTCTTCGGATCGCCCAGAACCGCGGCAGCAACCGCGCGGCAGAACGACCTACGTCAGAAAGCCACTCCACTCCCCGTTTGCATCCGGCGCGGCAAAGCCAGCCAGGCCGGTGGTCACGCCGCAGTTCAGTTCGCCACGCGCCTTGACGTCGTCAAGGGTCGCAGCCGAAGCCACACCAGCGGCAAGACCCGCCGTTGCCAGCGCGCCAAAGAATACGGTTTTTTTCATTCTTACCTCTTCCTGATGTGCCGCCTTGTGACGGCTATTTTCTTGGCCGGATCGGCCAATGTGACATTCTAGGAGGTATTGTGCTCCCTAGTGCCGGGCAGTTTGAGCCATTCCGGCCGCCGAGGTCAAGCCGCGAGTCGGCTCTTATCGGGGTTAAGTCGCACCTAAGCGTGGCAGTTTACGTTACGGAACCCTGTGGCGCGCAACCCATGCCCGATCTGGTCTAGCCAGGGCTGCGCACCAGTTGCAGGAAACGCGCGGCGTGCAGAAAGGCTGCGCGACGCAGAGCGGCGTTTTCCGCAGCCTCCTCATCCGCACCCCAATGCTCGACCTGCCAGTCTTCGTCGACGCGCGACAGGTTCCACAAGTCCTCGGCCGGGGCCACGCCGTGGGATGCCGCGAGCCCCAGAACCAGCGAACCCGAAAGGGCAACAAGGTCGTGCAGGGCCGTCAGTTCGAAAGCGTCGAATTCCGCCACCGCCGCATCCAGAACCGCCAGGCATTCCGCGGGCTGCGCGATGTGGATGACACCCGCCGCAACCGACAGCCGCGCGCCAAGCGCTGAAGCCGCCCAGTCCAGCATCGGGTCCCAGGCCTTGGCCTGGCGCGCAACCAGCGCTTCGGGACCTTCGGCGCGATAGCATAGCAGATCGCTGTCGCCATAGGCCGCGATCAGCTTCGCGACCTCGGTCCTTTGCGGTGCCACCTTGTCAATCGCTGCATTGGCCGAACGCGTGCAGGGCATGCTTTCGGGGGCGATCGTGGTTTCCTGCGCCTGCCATTCGGCCGCGACCGCCTCTGCCAGCGCCCGGGTCGGCAGGATCAGCGGCGATTTTGCCGGTGTCTTTACCCGCCGGCCATCCAGCGCAACCTCAAAGCCGGTTTCGACGGAGACAACCGTCGCTGCCTTCCAGAATCGTTTCGCTGCCCAGCCGCTCACTGCCCCGGCCTTTCTACGTCGTGTCGTCTGCGAAGGGATCGGCCGGCACATCGGCCACGCGCCAGTCGAAGGCCGCCCATGTCCGCGCCATGTGTTCGGGCAGATCGGCGGTCAGTGTCAGCCGCGCCCCGGTAACCGGGTGATCGAAGCTGAGCGAACGGGCATGCAGGTGCAGCTTGCGGCTGATTTCCCCGCCGAGTTGCGCGCCCCAGCCATCGCCGAGGTTTTCCTGCCCCGATCCGCCGTATTTGCCGTCACCGACAATCGGGTGGCCCAGTTCGGCCATATGCGCGCGCAGCTGATGCGTGCGCCCGGTGATCGGAACCAGCGCGACCCAGGCCGCGCGCTTGGCCAGCGCGGTCAGTACCGCATAGTCGGTGGTCGCGCGCTTGGCCCCTTCGACCTGCGCCACTTCGGCGGGGTGGATGCAGCGCATCTTCTCGCCCTCGCCGCCGCGACCGTGTCCGGGCGCCTTGACCAGCCCGTAGCGGATGGTGCCCATCGCCGGGTGCGGCACCCCGGCCACCGCCGCCCAGTAGATCTTGCGCGTCGTGCGCGCCCGAAACGCTTCGCCCAGCGCCCGGGCCACCTTGGTCGACCGCGCCAGCAGCAAAACCCCGGATGTGTCCTTGTCCAGCCGGTGCACAAGGCTCGGCTTTTGCGGCGCGCCAAAGCGCAGCGCCTCTGCCAGTGCGTCGACGTGGCGGTTGCCCTGCCCGCTTCCGCCCTGGCTGGGCAGGCCCGGCGGCTTGTTGAGCGCGATGATGTGGTCGTCGCGGTAGATGACCGCCGCTTCGATCATCCGCGCATCGGCCGCGTCGATGGCCGCCGCGGCCACGGCCGGCGCAAGCGGCGTCTTCGGCATCGGCGGCATCCGGACCACCATGCCCGGCGCCACCCGGGCCGAGGCCTTCACGCGCGCGCCGTCCACACGGATCTGCCCGGTACGGCACAGCTTTTCGATCGCGCCCTGGGTCAGCTGCGGAAACCGCCGCTTCAGCCAGCGGTCAAGCCGCATTTCACCTTCGTCGGCGGAAACGGTGAGGGGTTTCGCCCCGCTCATGCCAGCAGCCCCCGCGCCACGTAGAGCCCCGCCACGATCGCCGCCAGCGACAGCACGACCGAAGCCATGACATAGACCGCCGCCGCGCCGCCCTGCCCGCGTTCCCAAAGGCTGACCGCATCGAGCGAAAAGGCCGAAAATGTGGTGAAGCCGCCGAGGAACCCGGTCATCAGCAGCGGTGCCAGCCGCGTGCCGCCCTTCAGCGCCAGAACCACAACCAGCACGCCCATCAGGAACGATCCCACAATGTTCACGGCCAGCGTTCCGACCGGAAAGCCGGGGCCGAAAAGCCGCATTGCCCCGACATTCGTCAGGTAGCGCGCCATCGCGCCCAAGGCGCCACCCAGCGCCACATGGATCAGGTTTGCGGTCATGGCGCCCTGATGATCCGCGCGCGCGCCCATGTCAACAGCGCCACCCCTTCATCTTGGCTGAAATACTCCGGGGGTCCGGGGGCAGCGCCCCCGGCAATTACCCGCCGCGCTTGTCGCGAAGCCGCGCGAAATAGTCGAGCCGCTTTTTCAGCTCGCGCTCGAACCCGCGTTCGGGCGGCGCGTAGTAAACCGGCCGCTTCATGCCTTCGGGGAAGTAGTTCTGCCCCGAAAACCCATCCTCGGCGTCATGGTCATAGGCGTAGCCCGCGCCATAGCCCTGTTCCTTCATCATCCGCGTGGGCGCATTCAGGATGTGTTTGGGCGGCGGCTCTGACCCGGTTGCCCGCGCCGCGGCCATGGCCGCCTTGTAGGCGACGTAGCCGGCGTTGGATTTCGGCGCCAGCGCCAGATAGGTCACCGCCTGCGCCAGCGCCAGTTCGCCCTCGGGACTGCCAAGCCGTTCATAGCTTTCCCAGGCGCCAAGGCACACGGTTTGCGCCTGCGGGTCGGCCAGCCCGATATCCTCGACCGCCATGCGTGTCAGGCGACGGGCCAGAAAGCTCGGGTCTTCGCCGCCGGTCAGCATCCGCGCGAACCAGTAAAGCGCGGCGTCCGGATCGGAGCCGCGCACCGATTTGTGCAGCGCCGAAATCAGGTTGTAATGCTCGTCGCCCGACTTGTCGTATTTTGCCGCCCTGCGCATCAGCCGCGCCGCCAGCGCCTCGCGTTCCAGCGGCTTGTCGACGCGCCAGGCGGCGATCTGTTCGATCAGGTTCAAGAGCGCCCGGCCATCGCCATCGGCCATCTCGAGAAGCGCGTCGCGCGCATCGGCCTTCAGCGGCAGCGCCCGGCCCAGATCCTTTTCCGCCCGCTGGGCCAGGCGTTCCAGATCGGCCAGCGTCAGCCGTTCCAGAACGATGACCTGCGCCCGGCTGAGAAGTGCGGCGTTCAGTTCGAAAGAGGGATTTTCCGTCGTCGCGCCGACCAGCAGGATCGTGCCATCCTCCATATGCGGCAGAAAGCCGTCCTGCTGGGCCTTGTTGAAACGGTGAATCTCGTCCACGAACAGCAACGTCCCGCGACCCTGCTGGCGGCGCAGCCTCGCCGCTTCGAACACCTTGCGCAATTCAGGCACGCCGGTGAAAATCGCGCTGATCTGCACGAAGGCAAGGTCGGTCGCATCCGCCAGAAGCCGGGCGATGGTCGTCTTGCCGACACCCGGTGGCCCCCAGAGGATCAGCGACGACAGGCTGCCGGCCGAAAGCATCGCGCCGAGCGGCCCGTCGTCCGACAGCACCTTTTCCTGCCCGATCACTTCGGACAGCACCTTGGGCCTCAGCCGGTCGGCAAGCGGGCGTGGCGCCTGTGGCGCGGGGTCGGAAACGCTGTCGAACAGATCGCTCATGGGTCGCAGCCTATGCCGCGCGCGGCCCGCCGAACAGGGGTCAGATACGGAAACGCAGCCGGATCAGCCGGCCGGCGCGCACCAGATCGACCTGCCAGCGCCGCCCGCCACCGGCGGCCATGCGGGCCACGTCGGCCGGGCTCGCCACAGTCTCTCCGTTCAGCCGCATCAGGATATCGCCGGGCTGAAAGCCAGCGCGTGCGGCCAGGGCTTCGGCAGCGGTCACCACGACGCCTTCGGCAGCCAGCGGCAGGCCCAAGCGCGCGATCACCGCCGGATTGATCCGCGCCACCGTCGACCCTCCAGCGCCGAACCCGCACCGATCGCCATGCTGGCCGACGGCGGCAGGTCGGGCGCCGGGGCCAGCGCCACCGCCGCATGCCGGGTTTCGCCGTCGCGCAGATAGGCCGTGTCGGTTGTGCCGCCGATCCCCATCGCGGCCAGCCGAAAGATCATCTCTTGCGGGGAGTTGACCGGCTCGCCGGCGATTTCCGTCACCACGTCGCCGGGCAGCAGGCCCGCGGCACGAAACGGGCTTTGCGCGTGAAGTTCTGACAACAAAACCCCCGAGGGGCGCGCCAGGTCCATGGCTTCGGCCATGGCCGCATCCACCGCCTGCCCGTTCACCCCCGCCCATGGCCGCTGAAATTCGGTTTGACCGCTCAGCGCCTGTTCGACCACCGCCTTGACCAGGTCCGCGGGAATGGCAAATCCGATGCCGTTCGAACCGCCCGAACGGGTCAGGATCGCGGTGTTGATGCCGACAAGCCGGCCCGCCATGTCCACCAGCGCGCCGCCGGAATTGCCCGGGTTGATCGCCGCATCGGTCTGGATGAAGGTGCCGCGCCCATCGCCAACCGACATGGCCGAGCGGGCGAGCGCCGAAACGATGCCCGACGAAACCGTCTGCCCGATGCCGAAAGGGTTACCGATGGCCAGGACCAGTTCACCCACCTCCAGGTCGTCCGAGGCGCGAAACCCCAGCGCCGGCAGGTCCCGCGCGCCTTTCAGGCGCAGCACCGCCAGATCGGCCTGACGGTCAGCCAGCATGACCTCGGCAGCAAATTCACGCCGGTCATTCAAGACCACGCGGATTTCGCTGGCCATCTCGACCACATGATAATTGGAAACCACGATACCCGCAGTATCGACGACAACGCCCGAACCAAGCGAGTTCTGAACCCGTGGCTGGCTTTCCCCGAAGCCTTCGAAGAACTGGCCAAAGAACGGATCACCGGCAAAGGGGCTGCTGCGTTGCTGCACGATGCGCGTGGCATAGATGTTGACGACCGCCGGCGCCGCCTGGCGCACGACCGGCGCGAACGACAGCTGTATCTGCGCGGCAGTTTGCGGTACGTCCTGCGCCGCGGCCGGAGAGGTCGCGACGCAAAGGGCCAACAGGGCCGGATACAGTCTACGCATGGCTCAACTCCGTTCGGCGACGGACCAGATATGTTGGTTCCGGGGCGTCGCCGCAACAGCCTGTCAGTGCAGGTTGGCCGAAAAGTCCATCGACACGACCTGGTTGTCGACGCCGTCGATGGTCATCACCGGCCCCATCGCTGTCATCTTCACGCCCACACGGCCCGCCCAGCGCGGCCAGTTGGCATTCAGCAGCGTCAGGCAATGGCTGGCACCCAGTTCGCGCGCCGCGCCCCCCAGTTCCATCACCAGCTTGGCATGGACCCGCCGGCGCATCGCCGCCGGAACGTCATGGGCGACGAACAGGCGCGAGCTTTCCCAGACCGTTTCGGCCACCGGTGCCTCGTCATAAAGCAGATGCGACGGGATGGTGTCGAGCAAGCCACGCTGGGCGTCGCGGATCATGTAGGTGTAGATGCCGCATTTCGCCGTCGTCGGGGTCAGCCGGTTGCCGGCCAGAACGCGGCCCAACTCGTCATGCACGACGACCCAGCGGCTGGCCGGTGTGTCGTACTGATCGTATTCCATGCCCATCGCCTCGGGCAGGTTCCACTTGTTGTGAACGATGAAAAGTTCCCTTCTTGCACGAAGCATGTTGGCAAAAAGCTCGCCATGGTTGTGCAAATTGGCGAAAGAGAGGGTAGTGGTCTGCATAGAGTCCTCCTGCAGGTTGGGGTTAAACGAAACCTTGCAGGGGGGACCCGGTCAGATCAGCCGGTAGTCCTTGGCTCTTTGAATGGCTTCTGCCGTGGTTCGGGCCATAAGCCGGACCCGGGCCGAGGTGATACGTGCCTTCAACGCGCTTTCCGATATACCCAGCTTTGCCGCCGCAGCGGCATGCCGGTCGCCCCCCGCAATACACCGCAACGCCTCGATCTGCGCCTTGGTCAGCTTTTCGGGAGGTTCAGTGATGACGTGCAGTTTCTTGACGATCGCATGAATGGTCGCGATCTCGTCATCCGTGAATTCCCGCTGGCCATGCGCAAAGGAGGCGATGGTACGCGAATTGATGGGGCCTTCGGCTATCGTCACGCCATAGGTCAGCCCGAACCGGGCGGCCTCGACGAAGATGCCGAACGGATCCGGCAGGCTGGGGTCGCTCCACCGCACGAAGCCAAGCGTGCTGAACCCCCAGGCGGTTGCCGGATCGCGCAGCACGTAGCCGTTTTCGGTATAGTGATCCAGCCAGGCCTGATCATAGGTCTGGAATGTAAAAAGCGGCGCCGTGAATCGAATATGCAGCCCGACGAAATAGCCAGCGGGGGCCAGTTCGGTCAGCGCTTCCAGTTCCGATTCAACTCCGGGTATTACATTCATGCCTTGGCAGCGTTAGTGCACGATTCAGGTTCAACCTTAGATTGCCCCCAGGGGACATTCCATACCTGATTGGAACCGAAACGGATTGCAATAGCTCGATTCCGGGAACAATCGCATTGTTGACCTGGGCGCGACAGTCCGGACCTGCGTCGAAGAATCCGCCACCTGGCGCACGAAAAAACCCGCCCTGGGGCGGGTTCTCTCAAACCGGCAATACCAGCTGCTTATTCTTCGACAGCCTCTTCGGCGGCGACGCGCGCCTTGTCGGCGGCGCCCTTGGCTTCGGTATCACGGTCGACGAATTCGATGATCGCCATCGGCGCCATGTCGCCATAGCGGAAGCCGGCTTTCAGCACCCGGATATAGCCACCCTGGCGGTCCTTGTAGCGGGGGCCGAGCACTTCGACGAGCTTGGCCACGACGGCGTCCTGCTTCAACTGGCTGGCGGCCTGGCGGCGGGCGTGCAGATCGCCGCGCTTGGCCAGCGTGATCAGCTTTTCCACCACCGGGCGCAGTTCCTTGGCCTTGGGCAGGGTCGTCTTGATCTGTTCGTGTTCGATGAGCGACCCGGCCATGTTGGCAAAAAGCGCCTTGCGGTGCTCATGGGTACGGTTCAGGCGGCGGTATCCGCGGGCGTGACGCATTTCAATCTCCTATCGTCTTTTGCTTTGTCCGGCGGGCGTGGTCCTCGCTCCGCTCTCCTTGGGGCTTTCGCCCGGGGTATTCCCGGCCAGCGCCGGCATTGTCGGGGGCCATCTAGGCGACAGCCCCCTGAAAGTCAATCAGAACTGGTCTTCGAAACGCTTGGCCAGATCCTCGATGTTTTCCGGCGGCCAGTCCTCGACATCCATGCCAAGGTGCAGGCCCATGCCCGAAAGCACTTCCTTGATCTCGTTCAGCGACTTGCGGCCGAAGTTCGGGGTGCGCAGCATCTCGGCTTCGGTCTTCTGGATAAGGTCGCCGATATAGACGATGTTGTCGTTCTTCAGGCAGTTGGCCGAACGCACCGAAAGCTCCAGCTCGTCCACCTTCTTCAGCAGGAGCGGATTGAATTCCAACCCGTCATCGGAATCCTGCTTCGACGCGCTTTCCGGTTCGTCGAAGTTGACGAAGATCGAAAGCTGGTCCTGCAGGATGCGCGCCGCATAGGCCACCGCATCGTCGGGGCTGAGCGAACCGTCGGTTTCCACCTTCAGCGTCAGCTTGTCATAGTCCAGAACCTGGCCTTCGCGGGTCGGCTGAACGTCATAGCTGACCTTCTTGACCGGCGAATAGATCGCGTCGATGGGGATAAGCCCGATCGGCGCATCCTCGGGGCGGTTCTTGTCGGCCGCGACATAGCCCTTGCCGGTCGCAACCGTCAGTTCCATGAACACGTCGGCGCCATCGTCGAGGTGGCAGATCACGTGATCCTTGTTCAGGATCTCGATACCGCTCGATTCCGAAATGTCGCCGGCGGTCACGATGCCCGGCCCCTTGGCCGAGATTTGCAGCCGCTTCGGGCCTTCGACATCCATGCGGATCGACACGCCCTTGAGGTTCAGGACGATGTCGGTGACATCTTCGCGAACCCCGGAAATCGACGAAAACTCGTGCAGGACATTGTCGATCTGGACGCTGGTGATCGCGGCGCCCTGAAGCGACGACATCAGGATGCGGCGCAGCGCATTGCCCAGCGTCAGACCGAAGCCGCGCTCCAGCGGTTCGGCGATGACCGTGGCCTGCCGCGCGGGGTCAGCGCCCGGGCGAACCTCCAGCTGCGTCGGTTTGATCAGTTCCTGCCAGTTCTTGTGGATCATGTTGTCGCCTCCATACCTGTCCCCGGCCCATGTCCATCGCCGGCGACGCCCGAGGTTTTCAAATGACATGCGCGGGCCGCGCCAAGGCGCAGCCCGAACGCGAGATGCGGGTCAGACCCGGCGACGCTTCGGCGGACGGCAGCCGTTGTGCGCCAGCGGCGTCACATCGCGGATCGAAGTGATGTTCATCCCGATCGCCGCCAGCGCGCGCAGCGCGCTTTCGCGGCCCGAACCGGGGCCCTGAACCTCGACCTCGAGGGTGCGGACGCCGTGTTCCTGCGCCTTCTTGCCAGCATCTTCTGCGGCCATCTGGGCGGCATAGGGTGTCGATTTGCGCGACCCCTTGAAACCCATCGTGCCGGCGGACGACCAGGCAATCGCGTTGCCCTGCACGTCCGAGATCAGGATCTTGGTGTTGTTGAACGAGGAGTTCACATGCGCCACGCCAGCGGCGATGTTCTTGCGCTCCTTGCGCTTCATGCGGGTCTTGTCACGAGCCATCGGTGAACCCTCCCCTTACTTCTTCTTGCCGGCAATGGCCTTTGCGGGGCCCTTGCGCGTGCGTGCGTTGGTGTGGGTCCGCTGGCCGCGGACGGGAAGGTTGCGGCGATGGCGCAGGCCGCGGTAGCAGCCAAGGTCCATCAGACGCTTGATGTTCATCTGCACTTCGCGGCGCAGGTCGCCTTCGACGGTCAGGTTGGCATCGATGTGTTCGCGGATCGCCAGAACCTCGGCATCCGACAGTTCGTTGACACGACGGGTCAGGTCGATGCCGACAGCGTTGCAGATGCCTTCGGCGATCTTCGGGCCGATGCCGTGGATATAGGTAAGCGCGATGGGTACCCGCTTCGCGGTCGGGATGTTAACGCCAGCAATACGTGCCACGTTTTCGTTTCCTCTCGTTGCGGTTCCGTAATTCCGGAACCTTTTTTCACAACGGAAGCCCGGAGCGGTCCGCCCGGGCTGCAGCTGATCAGGTGGTCTGTCGAAACGGGCGCGACCCGTGCGACACATGATTCTCTCGTCAGAGATGGTGCTGGTTATTGGGATATAACCGGGGCGTCAAGCCCCGCCGGGCAGAGATTTGACCGGCCGGTCCGAAACCGCCGCCGGCAGCCTCTCAGCCCGACAGTGCCGCGGCGATTTCTGCCCTGACCGCATCGATCTCACCCAGCCCGTCGACCGACTTCAGATCGCCCTTGGCATAGTAGTAACCGATCAGCGGCGATGTCTTCTTGTAGTATTCCATCAGCCGCTGTTTCAGGCTGTCTTCGTTGTCATCCGCGCGGCGCTTGAATTCGGTGCCGCCGCAATTGCTGCAGGTGCCGTCGGCCGGGATCGGCTTGGTGATGTCGTTGTAGACCTCGCCGCAGGACCCACAGGTCGACCGGGCGGTGATCCGGGCCACCAGCGCCGCGTCGTCGACCTGCATCTCGATCACCGCATCGAGCTTCTCGCCGGTTTCCGTCAGAAGCGCGCCCAGCGCGTCGGCCTGCGCCAGCGTGCGCGGAAAGCCGTCAAAGATGAAACCGCCGCCTTTCGGCCCGTCCAGCTTTTCGCGGATCAGCCCGATCACGATCTCATCGGTCACCAGCTCGCCACGCGCCATCACGTCGGCCACGACCTTGCCCATCGCTGTACCGGAGTCTTTTGCCTCGCGCAGCATGTCGCCGGTCGAAAGCTGGGTCATGCCCCGTTCCTCGACCAGAATGCGTGCTTGCGTGCCTTTGCCCGCTCCCGGCGGCCCCAGCAGGATGATATTGGTCATTGAGCCTCCGTTAACGGCGCGATGGTGCCTTCCGTGTGCCGCCACGCTTCTTGCCGCGCAGCTGCGATTTCTCGATCAGACCTTCGTACTGATGCGCCAGCAGATGCGACTGCACCTGATTGATCGTGTCCATGGTGACCGACACCACGATCAGAACCGATGTGCCGCCGAAGTAGAACGGGATCGCCAGTTGCGAGCGCAGGATTTCCGGCAGCAGGCAGACAGCGGCCAGATAGGCCGAGCCCAGCACCAGAATGCGGGTGACGACATAGTCGAGGTATTCCTGGGTCTTCTTGCCCGGCCGGATGCCCGGGATGAATCCGTTCTGGTTTTCAGGTTGTCGGCCACATCTTCGGTCTTGAACGACACGTTGGCGGTATAGAAATAGGCGAAGAACACGATCATCGCCGCAAAGAACAGCAGATAAAGCGGCTGGCCGGGGCCGAAATAGGCCAGGATCGTCGACATGATCGGCCCGGTCTGCGCCCCCGAGAAGGTCGAGATCGTCGTCGGCAATAGAAGCAGCGACGAGGCGAAGATCGCCGGAATGACGCCGGCAGGGTTGACCTTCAGCGGCAGGTGCGACGAACCGCCATCGTAAATCTTCATCCCGACCTGACGGCGCGGATACTGGATATGGATCTTCGCAAGGCCCGTTCCATGAAGACCACAAAGGCGATGACCGCCACGACCATCAGCAGCACGCCAATGATGATCGCGGGGCTGAGCGCGCCCGACCGGCCCTGGCTGAAGAACTGCGCCAGCGCGGACGGAACCTCGGCTATGATGCCGACGAAGATGATCAGCGAAATGCCGTTGCCGATGCCTCGTGCGGTGATCTGTTCACCGAGCCACATCAGGAACATCGTGCCGCCGACCAGCGTGATCAGCACCGCCAGCCGGAAGTACAGCCCCGGCGTATGTGCCAGATCGCCGGCTTCAAGGCTGACCGCGATGCCCCACGCCTGGAACGTGGCCAGAAACACCGTTCCATAACGGGTATACTGGTTGATTTTCTTGCGGCCCTGTTCGCCTTCCTTCTTCAGCTGTTCCAGCGCCGGCACCATGGAGGCCAGCAGCTGAACGATGATCGAGGCGGAGATATAGGGCATGATGCCCAGCGCGAAGATGCCCATGCGGCTGATCGCGCCGCCGGTGAACATGTTCAGGATGCCGCCCAGACCGGCGCCGGCATTTTCCATGAACTCGCGCAGCGCCGCGCCGTCGATGCCCGGAACCGGAATGTAGGTGCCCAGCCGGTAGACAATCAGCAGCCCGAGGGTGAAGAAGATCCGTTGGCGAAGATCCGTCGCCTTGCCCAGAGCACTCCAGCTCAGGTTCGCGGCCATTTGCTCTGCAGCCGATGCCATGCCTGTTCTCTCTCATGACTGCGCCGCCAAACCGTTTTCCGGTCGGCGGCGCGGAATAACGTAAGATGATGTAAGCGGGAACGCGCCCGCTCACAACCGCTTATTCGGCCGCAGGCTCTGCCGCTGCCGCTTTCGTGACCGTCAGCGAGCCGCCGGCCTTGGCGACCGCATCGACCGCCGCCTGCGAGGCGCCGGTGACGACCAGCTTCAGCTTGGCGGTAATCTCGCCCTTTGCCAGAACCCGGATACCGTCCAGCTTGCGCCGCACCAGCCCGCTTTCCACCAGGATATCCTCGGTGATCTCTTTCTTGGCGTCGAGCTTCTTGGCGTCGACGAATTTCTGGATGAGGCCGAGGTTGACCACCGCGTAATGCTTGGCGTTCGGCTTGGTGAAGCCGCGCTTGGGCAGGCGGCGGTAAAGCGGCATCTGGCCGCCTTCATAGCCGTTCAGCGCCACGCCCGAACGCGATTTCTGGCCCTTGATACCCCGGCCGGCGGTCTTGCCTTTGCCCGAACCCGGACCGCGCGCCACGCGTTTCTTCTTGCGGGCCGCGCCTTCGTTGTCGTTCAACTCATGAAGTTTCATGTCGCTTCTCCTTGGCCGGAACCGCCCCGAAGCGAGATGGGCGGACACGGCGTTTCTTCATTTGTGAATCGGATCCCCAAGGGATCACCGGGGGCGTATAAACGGGACGAAGGCGCGATGCAAGCTGCTCGCGGCGCAAGGTCACGCCCCGTCTATCTGCAAGCCAGGAAACCGCTGGACCGCGGGTGAGCCACCGGCGGCCTCAACGACCCGCGGACACGTCTGTTGTTCGCTCAAGCCCCTTCGGCCAGACGAAGCTGGGTTGCAGCCCTCATAGACCGGACGGCCGTCGCTGGGTTTGGCATAGCCCTTCGTTTCGTCCCAGAAGGCGTGATAGGTCGCCTTGGGGAACTTGGCGTCGTTGTAGCCCATGACATTCGGCACCGCGACGCGGATGCGCTTTTGCTTGTCATCCAGCATCAGGACCGCGTTGCACTTCTCGCAAAGGCAAATCTCCAGCGGGCCGTTCGGATTGTCGGCGTTGAAAGGCACACGCTTCATCGCGCCTTCATTGTCGGTCTTCACATCGCCGTGGTTGAAAAAGGCGACATGGGTCGTGTGCTGGCCGGTGACCTTCTTGCACACATTGCAGTGGCATTCGTGGTTGTCGATAGGCTCGGCGGACACGCGGACGGGATGATGTTCGCAACCGCCGGAATAGTGCTGAGACATGGGAACCCCCAGGGTTTGGGCAAAGAAAGGAACGGATTGCAATGGAAGGAACCGGCAACAGGGCACCGCTTACCGGGCTATCATAGCACAAAGCCGCCACGGAGGCGAAATCTGCCACCGCCCTGCCCGGTGTCGTTTTCAGCCAGCGCGGCAGGCACCAAACGAAAGCGCCCCGGAACCGGTCCGGGGCGCCTTGCCGTTGTATTTCGTGTCAGCCTCAGCCGCGCTCTTCGACGATGGTCACCAGATGCGGGATCTTGTTGACCATGCCGCGGACCGAAGGCGTGTCTTCCAGTTCGCGGGTGCGGTTCATCTTGTTCAGCCCCAGACCCTTCAGGATCTCGCGCTGCACGGCGGGGCGGCGGATCGGCGAACCGATCTGCTTCACGACGATGGTTTTCTTGGCCATGTCTGTCGCTCCTTACGCTTCGGCGGCTTCAGCCGCGGCCTCGGCCTCGGGCTTTTTCAGGATGTCGCCCACTTTCTTGCCGCGACGCTGCGCGACATGGCGGGGGCTGGCTTCCTTCTTCAGGCCGTCGATCGTGGCACGGATCATGTTGTAGGGGTTCTGCGAGCCCAGCGACTTGGCCACGACGTCCTGAATGCCCAGCATTTCGAACACGGCGCGCATCGGACCACCGGCGATGATCCCGGTCCCCGGAACCGCGGTGCGCATCACCACCTTGCCGGCGCCGTGACGGCCTTCGATGTCGTGGTGCAGCGTGCGGCCATCGCGCAGCGGCACACGGATCATCTGGCGCTTGGCCTGTTCGGTCGCCTTGCGGATCGCTTCCGGCACTTCCTTGGCCTTGCCCTTGCCAAAGCCGACGCGGCCGCGCTGGTCACCGACCACCACGAGCGCGGCGAAGCCAAAGCGCTTGCCGCCCTTCACCGTCTTGGACACACGGTTGATCGCAACGAGGCGATCGGCGAATTCCGGGGTTTCCTCGCGTTCGCGGCGGTCCCGGCGGTTCTCACGTTCTGCCATAAGGCATTCCTTCCTTGGTGGCGCGGCACGGCGCCGATTGGGCCAATCCTGGTGCCCCGGATCGGGTCCGGGGCCCGGATCATCGGGGTGGCATTGCCGCCACCCGCAGGGATCAGAACTTCAGCCCGCCCTCGCGGGCGGCATCGGCCAGCGCCTTGATCTTGCCGTGGAAGAGGAAGCCGCCGCGGTCGAAGTAGCATTCTTCGACACCGGCCTTCTTCGCCCGTTCGGCAATCGCGGCGCCGATCTTCTTCGCCGCTTCGACGTTGTTCTTGCCGACGACGCCCAGATCCTTCTCCAGCGAGGAGGCCGAGGCGAGCGTCACGCCCTTCACATCGTCGATCAGCTGCACGCTGATGTTCTTGGAGGAACGATGAACCGAAAGGCGCGCGCGCCCGTCGGCCATCTTGCGAAGCTTGTTCCGCACGCGCAGGCGGCGCTTGAGGAACAGTTCCCGTTTGCTGTTTGCCATGGTGTGCGTCCTTACTTCTTCTTGCCTTCCTTGCGGAAGATGTATTCGTCCTTGTACTTGATGCCCTTGCCCTTGTAGGGCTCGGGGCCGCGCCATTCGCGGATATTCGCCGCGACCTGGCCGACAAGCTGCTGGTCGATACCTTCCACAATGATCTCGGTCTGCTTCGGGGTCGTGACGGTCACGCCCTTCGGCACGTCGAAATTCACTTCGTGGCTGTAGCCAAGCGACAGTTTCAGGACATTGCCCTGCATGTTCGCACGGTAGCCGACGCCGTTGATTTCAAGCTCTTTCTTGAAACCCTCGGTCACGCCGGTCACCAGATTGGCAACCATGGACCGGGTCATGCCCCACTGCTGGCGGGCGCGCTTCGAGGTGCCGCGCGGCGTCACCTTGACCGCATCGCCGTCAAGGGCAATGGTCACATCGTCGGTAGCGGTGAAGTTGCGGGTGCCTTTCGGCCCCTTCACTTCGACGGTCTGGCCGGAAACGGAGGCCGAAACCCCCTTGGGCAGCTCGACCGGTTTTTTCCCAATACGAGACATCCCAACCTCCTTAGAAGACCGTGCAGAGCACTTCGCCACCGACATTGGCGGCGCGTGCAGCTGCATCCGACATCACGCCCTTCGGCGTGGAGACGATCGAGACACCGAGGCCGTTGCGCACGCTCGGGATATCCTTCACGCCCATATAGACGCGACGGCCCGGGGTCGAGACGCGCTTCAGTTCCCGGATGACCGGGGTGCCTTCGAAGTATTTCAGGCTGATCACCAGCTCGCCCTGACCGTTGGCGGTCTCGGACTTCTCATAGCCGCGGATGTAGCCTTCGTCCGCCAGCACATCCAGAACCCAGGCGCGCAGCTTCGAGGCCGGCGTCGAGACGGTGGATTTGCCGCGCAGTTGCGCGTTGCGGATGCGGGTCAGCATATCGCCGATAGGATCGTTCACAGACATTGCGCTCTCCTTACCAGCTCGACTTCACCATGCCCGGGATCTGGCCGAAGGAGGCCAGGTCGCGCAGCATGATCCGCGAGAGTTTGAGCTTGCGGTAATACGCATGCGGGCGGCCCGTCAGCTGGCAGCGGTTGTGCAGCCGGGTGGGCGACGAGTTGCGGGGCAGTTCCGCCAGTTTCAGACGCGCCTTGAAGCGCTCTTCCATCGGCAGGTCCTGGTTGCTGGCGATTTCCTTCAGCGCGGCGCGCTTGCCGGCATATTGCTTGACCAGGCGCTGACGCTTCAGTTCGCGTTCGACCATGGATTTCTTAGCCATATCTCTTTCCTCCCGCGATCAGCTGGTGAAGGGCATGTTGAATTGCTTCAACAGCGCCTTGGCTTCCGCGTCGGTCTTCGCGGTGGTGCAGATGATGATGTCCATGCCGAGAACCTCGTCGACCTTGTCGAAGTTGATCTCGGGGAACACGATGTGT
>JAWKWW010000004.1:0-329591 GCA_041397385.1 Paracoccaceae bacterium | reverse complement strand
CCCGGCCATGCGTTCTGCGGCCAGCCCGAAGGCGGCGGCGCGGTCCATGCCCTCGACCATGCGGCGTTCGGCGAACTCGGTAACGATGATCGCGTCATCGACCAGCATGCCGACGGCGAGGATCAGGCTGAAAAGCACCACGAGGTTCACCGTCATGCCGGCCAGCGACAGAAACAGGATGCCCATCAGGAACGAGGTCGGGATTGCCATGCCGATGAACAGTGATGCACGCCCCGAGAGCGCGAAAAGGATGACGACGAAGACCAGAACCACTGCCGTCAGCACGCTGTTTTGCAGATCGCTGAGCAGTTGGCGGATCATCACCGACTTGTCCTGGCTGTAGGTGATTTCGGTGCCCGGCGGCATTTGCGCGCGGGCCGCCTCGACCACCGCTTTCACCGCGTCGACGGTTTCGACAAGGTTCGCGCCGGTGCGCTTGGATATCTCGATGGCGACGGCCGGCTTGCCGTTCAGCCGGGTGATCGAACTGGGATCGGCAAAGGTGGAGCGGATATCGGCAATCTCGCGGGCCCGGACCGTGGCGTTGGGACCGGCGACAATGGGCAGGTTGGCGGTGTCGGCCACGGTTTCGATCAGCGACGGGACCTTGACCGCGTAATTGCCCTGATTGCCTTCGATCGTACCTGCGGCAACCAGGCTGTTGCCGGCGCCGACGCCCTGCACGAGCTGGTCAAGCCTTATGCCGTAGGCGATCAGCTTGTCAGGGTCGATCACCACCTCGACGAGCGCGTCGCGCACGCCCTGCAACGTGGCCTCCAGCACACCGGGGACGTTTTCCTTGACCGCGTCGCGCAGCCGCCGTGCGGTCTGGTCCAGAACCGCCTCGGGCAGGTTGCCCGAAAGCGTCAGCACCAGAACCGGAAATTCCGAGATGTTGATCTCGTGCACCGATGGTTCGTCGGCGCCTTGCGGTAAATCGCGTTTGGCATCGTCAACGCCAGAGCGCACGTCATCCAGCGCCTTGGCCAGATCGGCACCGGCAAGAAACTCGATCAGCACGTTGCCGCCGCCCAGATAGGCGCTCGAGGTCATCTTCTTGATGCCGGCGATGGATTTCAGCTTCGCCTCCATCGGGCGCAGCAGAAGCCGTTCGGAATCCTCTGGCGAGATACCGCGATAGCCCATCGACACATAGACGATGGGTATCTGGATATCGGGCTCTGCCTCTTTGGGGATGGCAATATAGGCCATCGCCCCGGCGATGATCAGGAATATGAGCACCGAAATGGTCAACCGAGCATTGCGGATCGCTGCGCCGACAATCGACATCAGTTCGTGTCCTGCTGCCCCGTGGCGGGGCTTTCGGCCGGCACCGCGGCTACCTTCTGGCCATTGCCGACCATGTCCTGACCCGAGACGATGACGCGCACGCCTTCGGGGATGCCGCCAAGGATCAGGCCGGCCGGCGTGTCATCGAGGATCTCGACCTTCAGAAAGGCGGCTGTATCGTCGTCATTGAGGATTCTGACGCCCAGCGTACCGTCAGTATCCAGCGTGATGGCCGAGCGTTGCAGCACGACCGCGGGGTCGGTGCGCACCGCCAGGGTGAAATCGGCCGACATGCCGGCCGGGATCTTGGCGTCGGGATTGGCGATAGCGACCTCGACGGGGAAGGTACGGGTGGGGCCGGTGGCCTCGCGCCGCACATAGCGAACCTTGCCTACTGCGGTCGTGCCGTCGCCGAAACTGACCTGCGCCTTGGTGCCCGGGCCGACCGTTTGCAGGTCGCGTTCGCCAACCTCGCCGGTCACCACGATCGGATCGAGCGACAGAAGCGTCGCGATCTCGGTTCCCGGCTGTACCCACGAACCCGGCTCGACCATGACGGTGTCGACGATACCGGAAAACGGCGCGCGCAGCACCAGCTTGTCGATTTCCGCGCGGGCGGTTTCATAGGCCGAGCGCGCGGCATCGCGCGCCGCGATCGAGGCCTCGAACTGCAGTTTCGGCAGCCGGCCCTCGCTGTACAGCGTCTTGTTGCTTTCGGCCTGATGCGAGGCCAGATCGAACTGCGCCTTGGCCGCGTCGAGAACGGCGTGGCGGTCGGCGCCGTCCAGCGCCATGACCATGCCGCCGGCGGAAAGCGCGTCGCCCTCGCGCGCGGGGATGCGGGCCACGGCACCGGCGGTGCGGGCCACCAGCACCACACGCTTGTCGGCCTCGGTCTGGCCGGAAATGCGGATAAGCCGGTCATGGCTGGCCGGCTGGGCGATGATGAAAGCCACGGTTTGCAGCGCTTCGGCCGGCGCGGTTTCGGCTTCGGCCGGCGCCTTTTCCGGAGGTGCCGCCGCCTCGGCGGTTTCCCCTTTGTCGCCGGCTATGTCGCTGCCGACAAAGGAAAATTCACCGGTCGCAACCCAGCCAATGGCGGCGATCAAAATGACGATCGCAACAACAGAATGTCCCTTGATACGCATGATGCCGAACAGACGCGCCAGTCAGTGAAACGGTTGAGTGGCATATTGTCACGTCCGATGGCGGGCGCAAGGGCATGGCCCTGGAAATCGGTTGGCCACCGGCTTCGGCCGGACGCAGGCTATGACCAGGCGCTAGTTTAATGCGTCGAAGTCACGCCCGTTCCAGCGCATGAGCCGCGTGCAATCGTTCGGCTGGGGCAAGGTGCTGCACTCGGCCAGCGACATGCCCATGGCAAGATCGGCGCCGCCGTCTGCGCGCAAGGCCAAAGCGGCGCCCTGACCCAGAACGGCATCCCGGAACGCGTCGGGCTGCGAGGACAGATAGACGTTGCCGCTGCATTGCGAAGCGCCACAAAACCCGCCGCCGTAGCCGTTCATGGGCATCGACGGGTTGTTGCAATTGACATCCCCCCAATACATCAGAATGTCGGGCTGACCATCGGCATCGATGTCGCCGACCTGCATGTATCCGGGTTCGACCTTTGGGTTGGTGCCGCCACAGGTCGCCGCGATATCGGCCGCAACCATCGCCTTCAACCGTTCGGAGGGTTCGCCCGGCGCCGGCCCGGGCGCCGAGGCCTGCGGTACGGGTTCGGCCGGGGCCGGGGCGGGAGTTGGGGCGCTGCTACCGCTGCCACCCAGTTCGGGTGGCACCGGATGGCCGAAGGCGGCGGTGCGGCTGGCGCAAAACTCAAACGCCGCCTCGATCGCGGCCCGCGCGCCGGAAGAGGGAATGTCGACCTGCCCGAGGCTGTCGACAGAGATCGCAAACCGGCCTTCGCGGCGCAGCGCGGTGATCAGCGGGTCATACATCGCAACAGGCTGCATCCAGCTGGAAAAGAATTCATTGTAGTTCAGCGCCGGCAGCCGGAACGCCTGTTGTGCCGCGTGGATCACCACATCGGAACGTGGTGGTGGCGTGGTGGTGCCGACCAGGGTGGCATCCGGCACCACGAAAAAGGCGTAGGGCGGGGTCACCAGCGGTTCGACATTGCCGGTTACCGCGGGGCTGAGGCGTTGCGGCGACTGCCCGCCGCATTCCAGCGCCAGGCCGGCGGTGCGGGCGTTGGCGTAGAAAAACGACCCGTCATCGGATGTGCTGACCTGCCAGTCCTGCGCGGCCACCGGGGCCGCCAATACCCAAACTGCCAAAGCAATACGTATCGTCATAAAGCCTTCTCCTAAATCACTCGAACCACTATCGGGCGGCCAGTTGAACAGCCGCGCGGGACAAGATCAAGCCCTGCGGTCGGCTCATGCGCGCCCCGCTCGGTCGCGCGCGTCCGTGGGCATGCGGCGCCTGTGGCACCAGGATAGACGCCGCGCCGGACCTGCGCGGTTGCTCCCCCAGGCGGCCGGGCTGCCATTCATGGTGCCGAACGCGCCGCCCCCATGCTTTCCTTCAGCTCTGCTTCCCAGCTTTCAAGGTTGTTGCGGATCAGGGTCGAATAGGCGCTGTTTTCGCTGTGCGGGTCACCGCTCTCGATGAAGGCCTGCGCGGTTTCGACCATCGTGCGGCGGTCGAAGGCCTCGAACACCGCGATCAGCCGCTCCGCCTCGTCGCGCCGATGGCCGATAGCCTCGAATACCGACCGCGCGGCGCGGATCGAACTGTCGTAGGTTTCGCGGATGATGTCACGGCAGCCGGCGGCCCAGAGGTCGTAAACGTGCCAGCGGTCGACGGCGCGGGCGACGACGTGCACGCCGGGGTGATGCTCGTGCATGTAGCGGGCAAGTTCGGTCGCGGCCGGCTTGTTGTCGATGGCGATCACAAAGACCTTGGCCTTCTCGATCCCGGCGGCGTGCAACAGGTCGGGGCGCGTGGCGTCGCCGTAATAGGCGCTGAGACCGAAGCGGCGCAGCATGGCAAGCTGTTCGTTGCTGTAGTCGATCACCGTGGTCTGGTAATCGGCGGCCTGAAGGGCACGGTTGACGATGCCTCCAAACCGGCCATGCCCGGCGATGATGATCTGCGCCTGCCGTTCGATCGTATCCGCCGGGCGTTCCTGCTGGCGCGAATAGCGTGGGGCGATCACCCGGTCGTACAGAATGAACAGCGCTGGCGTCAGAAGCATCGACAGGGCCACGACCAGCAGCAGGATATCGGCAACCGGCTGCGGGACCACGGCATTGGCGACCGTGAAGGAAACCAGCACGAAGCCGAATTCCCCCGCCTGTGCAAGACCAAGCGCGAAAAGCCACTTGTCGCCCCCGGCCAGCCGGAACGTGCGCCCAAGCCCCAGCATGAGCGCGCATTTGAGCACGATCAGGCCAAGGGTCAACCCTATGACTGTGCCGAGTTCTTCGCCCAGAAGCTCGAAATCGATGCTGGCGCCCACGGTGATGAAGAACACGCCCAGAAAGATGCCCTTGAACGGCGCGATGTCGCTTTCCAGTTCGTGGCGGTATTCGCTGTTGGCCATGACGACACCGGCGAGGAAGGTTCCAAGCGCCGGCGACAGCCCGACCATCGTCATCAGAAGTGCCACCGCGATGACCATCATCAACGCGGTGCTGACGAAAAGCTCTCGCAGCCGCGCCCGTGCCACATAGCGAAAGATCGGCCCCGTCAGGTAGCGCCCCGCAAGGATAACAAGGCCGATCGCGGCGAGCGTCACGAGTGCGGTCTGCCAGCCCGCGAGGCCCTCGACCATGTTGAGGTTCAGCCCCTCGCCACCATGCCCGCCGCCGTGGTCGCCGCCGCCATGCTGTGCGCTGCCGAGTTCCGGCAGGGCCAGCAGCGGGATCAGCGCCAGCATCGGGATCACCGCGATGTCCTGAAACAGCAAGACGGCAAAGCTCGCCTGCCCGCCGTCGCTGCGCATCAGGCCCTTTTCATTCAGCGTCTGCGTCACGATCGCGGTCGAAGAGAGGGCGAAGATCAGACCGATCGCCAGCGCGACCGACCAGACCTGACCCAGCATCATCGCGACGGCCATGACGGCCAGAGCGGTGGCGGCAACCTGAAACCCGCCCATGACGAAGATCCGCGCGCGCATCGCCCAAAGCAGCTTTGGCTGCATCTCCAGCCCGATCAGAAACAGCATCATCACCACGCCGAATTCGGTGAAATGCTGCAAGGCGACCACATCGACCCCGGCCCAATGCAGTACCGGCCCGAGCGCGATGCCGGCCAGCAGGTAGCCCAGAACCGAGCCCAGCCCGAAGCGGGACGCCAGCGGAACCGCGACCATTCCGGCGAGAAAGATCGCGAAGGTGATGAACAGGAACTCGGCCGTCATGTCGGTGCCTTTCGTCTGGGTGTCCGCCGGCTGATCAGGAGGCCTGCGCGAGGTGATGCCGGGGGGAACAGCCGAACTTGCGGGCGTAGTCCCGGCTGAAATGGGTGGGGCTTTCATAGCCCACGGCGTGACTGGCCCGCGACACGGACTGCCCGCCGGTACGCATCAGGTTCTGCGCTTCGATCAGGCGCAGGTCCTTGTGGAACTGCAACGGCGTGGTGCCGGTTACAGCCTTGAAATGCTCGTGAAAAGACGATTGGCTCATGCCCACGTGCCGGGCAAGATCGGCCACGGCCAGCGGTTCGCGAAAGCTGTTACGGATCCGGGTGATCGCGCGGGCGATCCGGCTGGCGTGGCTGTCCACCGACAGGAGGTTTCGCAACATGCCGCCCATGGGCGACATCAGCAGCCGGAAATGGACCTCTCGCAGGATCGATGGCCCCAGCACCAGAGCATCGAGCGGCGCATCCATCAGCCGCAGGTAACGCGTCAGCGGCTCCGTCCATTCCGACCGGGCGGAGAAGGCGGTCAGCGAACGGGCATCCGGCGTTTCGGTCACGGCCTCGCCGACCTGATCGTAAAGAGCGCGGATCGTGCCGATGTCGAGCGTCAGGATCAGCGCGAGATAGGGGTTGTCCGGGCTGGCCTCGGTGATCCGTGACATCACCGGCAGGTCGTGGCTGACAAGAAGGGCGTCACCGCGATGCAGCGACAGCGATTGCGTGCCTATGCTGATGTCCTTGCTTCCCCGCAGGATCAGGCAGATCACGGGTGTATAGACGGTCGCTTCCAGCGTGCTGGGGGCCCGGCGTTTCAGGACAAGGAGGTTTGGCAGGATTTCACCAGCTTTCCCGGTTAATTCAGACAGATATCTCTCGGCCAGCGCCTCGATCTCGACCAGCGGCATGATCAGCTCTCCCCGCTACAGCGTAACAAGGCCGCCGTAGAAAACCACCGGGAAAAACAGGCGTTCGGAGGAACAGGCAGGAATTGTGGAGGAACGGGCAGGCATGCGGGGGCCAGCCGGCCTATATTGCCCCGACACCCGAGTTCCGGAGGACGATCACCATGAACAGCACCCAGCCGACATTCAGACTGAACGCCGATACCGCGATTCCGGCCGTGGGCTTCGGCACATACCTGATTGCCAACGACGATGCCCAGGCGGTCATTGCCACGGCCATCGCCAAGGGCTACCGCCATGTCGATACGGCGGCCGGCTATCATAACGAAGCCGGCGTCGGCGCGGGTTTGCGACAGGCCATGGCGACAGAGGGGTTGTCGAGGGGCGATCTTTTCGTGACCACCAAGCTATGGCCGGGCAACCCGGCCTGGGGCGATGCGCCGAAGGATGGCCCGCAAACCATCGCGGCATTCGAGGACAGCCTGGCGAAACTGGGGCTGTCGCATGTCGATCTCTACCTTATCCATGCGCCCTACGGTGGCGACAGGCGGCTAGACCAGTGGCGGGCCCTTTTGCAACTGAAAGAGGCCGGCAAGGCTCGCGCCGTGGGTGTGAGCAACTTCAACATCGACCATCTGGAAGAGATCAAGGCCGCCGGTCTGCCGATGCCCGACGTCAACCAGATCGAACTGCACCCCTGGTCGCAGAAGCCCGCGCTTGTCGCCTACATGGCCGAAAACGGTATCGCACCGATTGCCTACAGCAGCCTCGTGCCGCTTTCGACCTGGCGCGCAGAACCGGGCCAGGCCAGCGCCAAGACCGATGCGATGAAGGCCGACGGGGGCATATTTGCGGATATGGCCAGCAAGTACAGGGTCAGCGAAGCGCAGTTGTTGCTGCGCTGGGGCGTGCAGAGCGGCTATGCCGTCATTCCCAAGAGCCTGAACCCCGAACGCATGCGCCAGAACATCGACCTGTTTTCCTTCGCCATCGACGCGGCAGACATGGCACGGTTGGCCACCATGGACCGGGGCGATGGCGTCGCCTGGGCCACCGGCGATCCGAGCAAATAGGCAATCCGCGCAGCTTTGTTTCGAAACGGTGCGGTCGCCGGTCTGCCTAGGGTTTCAATGGGCAGCAGCGCGCGATTACGGTGGGCCTAGGCGTCGCGCGCGCCGAAGACGGAGATAAGATCAACACCGGCGCCGGTCTTGGTCTTGAGGTCGACCCGCGCCTCGATGTGGCGCAGGTGTTCCGCCATGATTTCGGATGCCCGTTCCGGGTCGGTCTTGCGCAGGGCATCGATCAGATCGGCATGGTCATCGTCACGGCAGTTTGTAACGCCCGGCGCACCGTAAATCCCGATGATGAGAGAGGTGCGGGTGATCAGTTCCTTGATCATCCTGAGCATGACGCCGTTTCCGGCGATCTGCGCCAGCATCGTGTGAAACTGGCCCGAAAGCCGGATCGCATCGCGTCGGTTTCCACTGTCATGGGCCTGCGATTCCAGCTCCAGGTGACGGGCGAGCGTCTTGATATCCTCGGCGTTAGCGCGTTTGGCCGCCATCCGTGCGACGTTGGGTTCGATCGCCAGCCGGGCCTCGAACACTTCGCGCGCCTGCTTTGCTGTCGGCCGCGCGACGAATGCCCCGCGGTTGGAATGCAGTTCGACGACCTCGCGGCTGGCCAGCAGCAGAAGACTGCGGCGGATACGCATCCGCCCGACGCCAAACGCCTGGCAAAGCGCCGATTCCGAAAGCTTGGTTCCCGGCGGAAGGCGCTGTTCGATGACCGCTTCGAATATTCGCTCGACGATCTGTTCCTCGCCGACCTCTTCTGCGGAAGAACGCTGTTCTGTGCTCGGTCCGGGTAGCGTCATCGTCCTTTGCCGTTTTTTCACAGGGGTTTGTAAACAGATATATAGGCGTTCCCCCGCCGGCAAGACCATAGGCATGTTAGCAATACCGTCAATTTTTTGTTGACATGATCGTTAACAATCCACCTGAATACCCCGGCCAGCTACCCCGACTCGACGGGTCGGCCTTTTGACTGCATGGCACTTAGGGAGGAAACTCATGAAAAGACGCACTCTGCTCAAGACTTCGGCGATGGCCGCCGTAGCCAGCCTTTCTTTCTTTGGCATGGCCCACGCCGAAAACCCGGTTCTGAAGATCGGTTTCGTCGGCGTTACGTCGGGTCCGGCCGCAGCATGGGGCATTTCGAACCAGCGTTCGATGGAAACCCGCGCCGCTTGGCTGAACGAACTGGGCGGTTACGAGATCGACGGCACCAAGTACGATATTCAGATCGTAGCCTTCGACGACCAGAAAGACCCCAAGCGCGCAATCGCCGGCATGGAAAAGATGGCGCAGGAAGGCATCCATTATGTTGTCGGCCCGAACGTCGATGACGGCGCCGCCGCCGTTCGTCCGGTGGCCGAACAGAACGGGATCATGTATTTCCCCTACGCCTTCCCGAAAGAGCTTTATACCGCCCCCGCCTCGAACGCCGTTCTGGGCATGGTGGCGAACTATCAGTCGGGTCCGGCCATCTACAAATACCTGATGGATACCAATGGCGTGAAGAAGGTCGCCTTCGTCGCCGCCAACGAATCCGACCCCCTGTCGCAGCGCGATGGCGGTGTTGAGGCCGCAAAGGCGCTGGGATTGGAGGTCGTGTCAGATAGCGTGACCTACCAGGTCGACACCACGGACTTCACCCCGGTGCTCTTGCCGGTGATCCAGACGCAACCCGATCTTCTGGTGCTTTCGGGCGTGTCGCCCGCCAACGCGCCGCAGCTGATCCGCTCGGCCCGCGAACTGGGCTACGAAGGTCTGATCTCGACCGAGACCGCGCAGGACGCGACCGTGCTTCAGGAAGGCGCGGGCGAGTTGGCGAACGGCTTCATCTCGGTCGGTGGCGCCTCGACCCCGGAACTCGCGTCGGACGCGATGCGCGAATTCGTCGACCGCTACACCACGATGTTCGGCGAATACAACGACGAGTCCAACACCAAGGTCTACGCGCTTGAATACATCCTTGAAACCATCAAGGCGAACCCCGCCGCGATGACCGATGTCGAGGCCTTCAAGGCCACGATGGACACGTTCGAGGCGCCGAACCCCTACATGGTCGGCGATGCCAAGCTGACCTATGTCGGTTCGACCTCGTTCGGCCAGAAGCGGCAGGTTTCGGTGCCGCTCGTCGTGAACGTCTTCAAGGACGGCGCCTTCGAGACCCTGTTCGTGGCACAGGTTGACTGACGCCGCCTGAACATCGTCTCCTTGGGCCCGGCATGTCCGGTTGCATGACCGGGCCCATACTTTCGAGGACATCATGGAACAGATCATTGCCAATGGGCTCTATCTCGGAGCCCAGTACGCCCTTATTGCCCTTGGCCTGACGCTCATCTTCTCGTTGATGAACGTTCTGAACTTCGCTCACGGGCAAATGTATGTGCTGGGCGGCTTCGTGACTTATACGGTGGTTGCGCAGTTCGGCCTGCCCTTCATTGTCGGCCTGCTGGCTTCGGCGGTGATCCTTGCCGCCGTGGGGGCCGCTGTCGAAAAGTTTCTATTCGCGCCGGTCATCCGAAAATCGAAGCGCGAGGAATCGACGATGCTGCTTGCTGCGGGCATCGCATTCTTCCTGGATGCGGTCATCCTGCTTCTTTTCGGGGAAAAGCAACGTGGCGTTCCGAAGATCGTCAACGGTGTCTTCAACTGGGATTTCCGCATCATCATGCCCTATGACCGCATCCTGATCGGGGTGTTGGCCATCGCCATGATCGCGGGCTTCATTCTTTTCATGCAGTACACCAAGGCCGGCCGGGCGATGCGCGCCCTCGCTCAGGACCGCATGGCGGCCGAGCTGATGGGCGTCGACGTCAAACGGTATTCGATGCTGGGCTTTGCGCTTGGCGCGATGCTTGCGGGCCTTGTCGGCGGCCTTCTGGTCACGATCACCGGTATCAACCTCGGCATGGGTGGCCCGACCTCCATCAAGGCCTTCATGATGATCATGATCGGCGGTGCGGGCGTGATTTCCGGCGCAATCGCTGGCGGTTTCATCCTCGGGATGATGGAGAGTATCGGCCTGACCGTGCTCGCTGCCTATGGCGACATCACCTATCTGGTGATCTTCGCCTCGCTGATGGTTTTCCTCGCTTTCCGGCCGCAAGGTCTGATGGGCAAGCCTTGGGGCTAAGAACATGAACTCGAAAAAACTCATTGGTGTCGGGGCCTTCCTGATCGCGGTCTTCGTGATCGTGCCCTGGCTGATCGCCGCTAGCGGGCGGTGGGACTTCTACTACACGCTGACATCGGTGGCGCTTCTGTCCATCGCTTCGGCAGGGTCTGGCTGACCTTCTACATCGGCCGGATCAACATCGGGCAGGGCGCCTATGCGCTGGCCGGCGGCTATGTCTCGGCCATCCTGATGACCAAGGCGGGGTTCAGCTTCTGGGCGACGCTGCCGCTGGCCGGTCTTTTCTGTGCGGGGCTCGCCATTCTGATCGGCCTGCCGATCCTGCGGCTTCGCGGCGTCTACTTTGCCATGGTCACGCTGGTCCTGACCGAAGTTGGCCGGCTTTCGGCGCTGGCCCTGCCGGTCACGAACGGCGCCAAGGGCATCACCTCGATCCCGCTGCCCGGCGAGTTGTCGATCTTCGGACTGACGCTGATCCCGGATTTCTCGACGCTGGAAAACCCCAAACTCGCGTTCTACCTTACGGCGGTGTTCCTGATGGTTGTCTGCTATGCGGCGCTGTACCGGATCGTGAATTCGCGGCTTGGCCATCTGTGCCGGTCGTTGCAGCAGAACGAAGAGCTTTCGGCCTCGATCGGTGTCCACACCGCCTATCTGCGGGTGCTGGCCTATTCGATCTCGTCCTTCTTCGGTGGTATCGCCGGGGCGATGTTCGTGGCGATCTCGCAGTCGATCTACCCATCGTCCTTCCAGGTGGCCGACAGCGTGAACTTCATGCTGAACTGCTTCCTCGGTGGTCTGGGCTATGTCTTCGGCCCGATGCTCGGTACGCTGATGCTGTACTTCGGCTGGGATCTTCTCTTCACCACCGGTCGCTTCCAGCTGCTGATCTACTCGTCGCTTCTGATCATCCTGATGCTCGTCCTGCCGAATGGCGTGCAGAGCCTCTTCGAACGCAAGGGAGGCCGCAAATGACCCCCATTCTCCAAGTCAAGGGCGTGACGAAGCGCTTCGGCGGCCTGACGGCGAACAACGACATCTCCTTTGATGTCGCCGAACGCGAGATCCTCTCGGTGATCGGGCCGAACGGGGCGGGCAAGTCGACGCTGTTCAAGCTGATCGCCTCGTTTCTGAAGACCACGTCAGGCGAAGTGCTGTTCAAGGGGCAGCGGATTTCCAACCTCGCGCCGCACAAGGTTGCGCGGATGGGTGTGGTCCGGACGTTCCAGGAAACCACGATCTTCCGCTCGATGACGGTGCGCGAAAACATCGTGGTATCGCATCACCTGCGGTCCAAGGCGTCGCTTCTGGGCTTCTTCCTTGGCACCGCTCAGGCACGGTCAGACGAGGCGGAATTCGGGGCCTCGGCCGACGAGATCATTGAATTTCTCGGCATGGGCGCAATCCGCGACGAACTGGCCTCGAACCTGCCGCAGGGCCATTTGCGCGCGCTGGGCATGGCCATCGGCCTTGCCACGAATCCCACGGTTCTTCTTCTGGATGAACCCTTTGCCGGGATGAACCACGATGAAACCATGCGCATGGTTTCGCTGGTGCGCAGACTGCGCGACGAACGTGGCGTGACGGTACTTCTGGTGGAACACGACATGCCGGCGGTGATGAAGATCTCTGACCGGATCGTGGTGATCAATTTCGGCGAGAAGATCGCCGAAGGCACACCCGCTGAAATTCAAGCCAATGAAAAAGTCATCGAGGCCTATCTCGGCAGCGAAGACGCCGCGATCGGGATGTAGGCCATGACCCAGATGCTGTCTTTCCAGAACGTCGAGCTTTATTACGATCACGTCTATGCGCTGAAGGGCGTGTCGATTGAACTGAACGAAGGCGAAACCGTCGCCCTGATCGGGGCGAACGGGGCCGGGAAATCCTCGATCCTGCGGGCGATCACCGGGCTTCGCAAGATCCATTCCGGCGAAATCCACTATATGGGTCAAAGGCTTGACGGCACATCTGCCGCCGAGATCGTCAGAAAAGGCATCGCCATGGTGCCTGAGGGGCGGCGGGTCTTTCCCTATATGTCGGTGAAGGACAACCTGTTGATGGGGGCATTCACCCGCTCCGACAAGGCGGACATCCAGAAGACGCTCGACAGCGTGCTTGAACGCTTCCCGCGTCTGAGGGAACGGTTTGGCCAGCAGGCGGGGACCTTGTCGGGCGGCGAACAGCAGATGATGGTGATTGGCCGCGCGCTGATGGCAAAGCCCAAGCTGCTTTTGCTTGACGAACCGTCCCTCGGCATCGCGCCGAAGCTCGTGCAGGACATCGCCCGCGCCATCGTCGCGATCAGCCGCGACGAAGGGGTGAGCGTTCTGCTGGTCGAACAGAACAGCCGCATGGCGCTTTCGATTTCGAACCGCGCCTATGCGATGTCGACCGGATCGGTCGCCTTGTCGGGCGACAGCAAGGACCTGATGGGCGACGACCGTATCAAGGCCGCCTATCTGGGCGGAGACCTGTAGGTGGCATGATGCGCATTCTCGTCGTCAATCCGAACTCTACCCGACACATGACCGAAACGATCGGCGCCGCCGCCCGGCGCGCCGCATCGCCGGGCACCGAGATCATCGCGGTCAACCCCTCGGACGGGCCGCCGGCGATCCAGGGCTTTTACGATGAGGCGATGTGTGTTCCGGGGCTGCTCGATGTCATCGGCCGGTCCACGGGCTTCGACGCTGTCGTCATCGCCTGTTTCGACGATACCGGTCTTGATGCCGCGCGCTGCCTGACAGACCGGCCGGTAATCGGCATCGGTGAGGCCGCCTATCACATGGCATCCATGATCTCGAACAAGTTCTCGGTGGTCACGACGCTGGCGCGGTCTGTGCCCGCGCTCGAACATAACCTCACACGCTACGGGCTCGCTGCGCGCTGCGCGCGGGTGCGCGCCTCGGATGTGCCTGTGCTTGAGCTGGAGCGACCCGGCTCGGATGCACGCGACCGGATCAGCGCGGAGGTCGCCCGCGCCATCGCCGAGGACAAGGCCGAGGCCATCGTGCTCGGCTGTGCCGGCATGGCCGATTTCGCGGCGTCGCTTTCGGCCGAGCATGGCCTGCCGGTGATCGACGGCGTGGTTTCGGCGGTGGCGTTGAGCGAGGCCATGGTTCGGCTCAAGCTGCGCACCTCGCGATTGGGCGGATATGCACCGCCCGATTTGGCCATGCCCGACGTGGCGCGGGTCGCGACACCCTGATCGCGGTCCGTCCGCCCGGCGAAGCCGACCGGCAATGCCGCCATCGCGATGCGCACTGGCAGGGCAGGCGCCGATTGACTGCGCTGCGTCGGGTATTCGCCGCGACGCTTGCCTCGCGAACAATGCGGCCGTCGCCGGCACAAGCGGCGCGACACCGATAATGAGCTTCTTGCGGACCCCAAGTGCTCCGATGGCGCCATGGGCGATCATCTCGGCGGCCAGCCAGTCGACGAGGTCGGGCGGGTTTTCGTAAACCCGGGTCGGGAAGTTGGTCGATCCGACCGAAAGCGAGGCCATGTCGGGGCGAAGCGGCAGCATGCCGCCGCGCGCGTGGTCGGCGCCGGAACGTCCGCCGGTCGACAGCTGGACGATCATGCCGGGGCAGTGCGTCTCGATCCCCTCCTTGAGCCGGGCGAACCGCTCGGGGTCCGGGGTTGGCCGGCCTAGGTGGTCGCGCACATGGCAATGGGCGATGCTGGCGCCTGCCTCGAAGGCTTCCTGCGTGCTTTCGACCGGTTAGGCGATGGTTACAGAGACGGCCGGGTTGTCGGCCTTGGTCGGGATCGATCCGGTGATCGCGACGCAGATGATCAGGGCGCGGGCTCAGACATCGAGAAACACCGTCTCTCCTTCGCCCTGAAGCCGGATGTCAAAGCGGTAGCCATCGGCCTGTTTTTCGGCGATCAGCGTCGCCCGGCGGTGGACTTGCTCCACCAGGTTCAGCACCGGATCCGCCGCGTTCGCCTTGGCCTCGTCACCGAAATAAAGGCGTGTATTGAGGCCGACATTGATGCCGCGCGCCACCAGCCAGAGGTTGATATGCGGCGCCATCATCCGCCCGTTGCGCCCCGCAACCCGGCCCGGCTTTACCGTTTCAAAGGTCCACTCGCCGGTTTCGAAATCCGGTACGACCCGACCCCATCCGCGAAAGCCGTCTTCCACGTCGCCCGCGCCCGGGTAGATGCCGGCGGCATTGGCCTGCCAGACCTCGATCAGCACGTCCTTGACCGGCGCGCCGGTACCGTCGATGACCCGACCGCGCACCGTGATCCGTTCGCCCTTGGCATGCGGCCCGGCGATGTCATGGCCAAGCTCGTGCCGATAGATATCGAAACCGGCCGCCCCGGGCGCGAGCCCGATATGAACATAAGGCCCTGCTGTCTGCGATGGCGATTCCCTGAGGTAGTCGAGTGGCTGAGCCATGTCAGTTGCCCTCCGGACGGTTTTCGAAATAGGTCGACCGACGCCCGCGCAGCACGATGTCGAACTTGTAGGCAATCGCATCAAGCGGGATCGTGGCATTCATATCCAGCGCCGCGACCAGCCGGTCGATGGCGGCGGGGTCGGGGATGGTGTTCACGATCGGGCAGCGCGCAATCAGCGGATCGCCCTCGAAATACATCTGGGTGATCAGCCGCTGGGCAAAGCCCGTGCCGAAGACCGACACATGGATATGTGCGGGCCGCCAGTTGTTCACCCAGTTGCGCCACGGATAGGCGCCGGGCTTGACCGTACGAAAGACATAGTACCCGGCGTCATCCGTCAGCGTCCGCCCGCAACCGCCGAAATTTGGGTCGATGGGGGCAAGGTAGGTATCCTTCTTGTGGCGGTAACGACCGCCGGCATTGGCTTGCCAGATCTCGACCAGCGTATTGGGCACGGGCCGCCCGTTCTCGTCCATGACCCGGCCATGCACGATAATCCGCTCGCCGATGGGATCGCCCGACTTGGCGTAGTTGCGGATCAGGTCGTTGTCGAGCGGGTCAAGGTCATTGTGGCCGAAGACCGGCCCCGCCATCTCGCTCATCGACGATTGTACCGACAGGAGCGCGAACTGCGGTGACCGCGAGACGCTGGTTTTGTAGGCTGGCGTCAGGGCCGGCGGATGCCATGCCCGGTCGCGCTGATAGAAGTCGCCCGGTTGGTTCATCTGTCTCGCTCCTCCATCTCGGCATAGGTTTGCTTGGCAAGCTTGATCGCGTGGTTGGCGTTGGCAACGCCGGCATAGACCGCGACATGCAGGAAGGCCTGCATCACGTCTTCGGGGCTGGCGCCGGTGCGGGCCGTCGCGCGGACATGCATCGGGATCTCGGCAAAGTTCCCGGTGGCGGCAAGCAGCGCAAGCGTAAGCATCGAACGTTCGCGCCGGGTGATCGTTTCATCGGCCCAGAGAGTGCCCCAGGCGCCCTCGGTTATAAATTGCTGGAACGGGGCATCGAAACGGGTGGCCGCCTCTGTCGCGCGTTGTACATGATCATCCCCGAGAATCGCGCGCCGCACGTCCATGCCCCGTTCGTGGCGGTCGCGCGGACTGTCCCCAGCCATCGTTTCGTTCGTCGTCGCGGATTGCTCTTGGTCCGTCATGGTGCCTTCCTCTTGGCGGGGATGAGCCCCGCGGGTGCGAAGCGCACGACACAGATCAGCAGCGCGCCCATCACCGCAAGCCGCATTTGAGCGGCATTGTCGACCAGACTACGCCGTATCGGGCTGTCGTCACCAAGAAATCCCGACAGGGTCGCGACGAACCAGTTGCCGAGCGTTTCCGCCTCGACCCAGAATAGCCAGACGAGGCAGCCGCCAAGGATCGCGCCCCGGTTGCTGCCCGATCCGCCGAGGATCACCATAACCCAGACCAGAAAGGTGAAGCGCATCGGGTTGTAGGCGCCCGGCGTGAACTGCCCGTCCAGCGTGACCAGCATCGCGCCGCCGAGGCCGACGACGGCCGAACCGATGCAAGGCGCGGGCGGCTGCAGTCCGGGCATTCTTCGTTCCTCGCGGGGTTGCGCGGGCGGTGCGACCGGACCGGCGCGGCCCTGATCTTTGACGAGGTGATGACCACGCGGCGGCATCCCGGCGGCATGCAGGGCGCGCCTGGTATCCGGCCCGATCTGACAACTCTGGGCAAATGGATTGGCGGCGGGCTGCCCTGTGGTGCCTTCGGCGAGCGCACCGACATCATCGCGCTGTTCGATCCGGGCCGCGCCTGGCCGGTTCCCCATGTCGGCACGTTCAACAACAACGTCCTTGCCATGCAAGCCGGAACCGCTGCCTTCGATGTCTATACGCCGCAGGCGGCCGAGCGGTTGAACGCGATCAGCGTCGACGTGCAGGCGCCGTGCTCGCTGTCGGGCTATGGCGCGGTTTTGAACCTGCACTGCACGGTGGCGCACGCCGACAGTGAGCAGCAGTTGATCGATCTTGTCTTCTTCGATCTCGTCGCGGTGAGCTTCCACATTGCACGGCGCGGTTTGATTGCGCTTAACCTCGCGCAATCCGATGCGCATTTCGACGCATTCGAAACCGCGTTTCATAGCATACTGGCAGCCCGGCGCCCTCTTTGGCACGGTGCAATCCAACGGGCGGGACTATGACCAGGCACGAGACCAGCACAAATCCAAAGCAGAAGCGCGGCGGACCCATACAGGTTTTCTGTTCCGGCGATGGCCACCCGCTGCCCGAGATTGACCGGGCCGAAGGCGTCTACATGTGGGACACCGACAGAAAACGATATCTCGACGGCTCGTCCGGACCGGTCATCTGCAACCCAGGGCACAGCAATGCGCGCGTGCTGAAGGCGATGGCCGATCAGGCGGCCAAGGTCTGTTTTGCCAGCCGTGCGGTTTTTGAAAACGCCCCGAACCGGCGACTGGCCGAAAAGTTCGTGGCATTGGCGGGCCCAGGCTTCGATCAGGCCTTCATCGTCTCGGGCGGGTCCGAAGCGACCGAGGCCGCGATCACGCTCGCCCATCAGTACGCGGTGTCAAAAGGCGAGGCGGGGCGCTGGAAGGTGCTGGCGCGAAACCCGTCCTACCACGGCGCGACGCTCGGCGCGGTGTCGATCACCGGCGATCCGCAATCCGAGGCTGTATTCGAGGCCGTGACCCGGATCATGCCGAAGGTGCCAGCGCCTTTCGGCTACCGCTTGCCCGAAGGCGTGAACGCCGAAACCCATGCGATGGCCTGCGCCAACGCGCTTGAGGACATCATCAGGTCCGAGGGACCGGAAATCGTTCTGGCTTTCATCATGGAACCCGTGGGCGGTCTTGCCACCAATAGCATCGTAGCGCCGGTCGTCGCGGCGGGCGGGTTCCTGCACGGCCATACCTACTCGGCCAATCCCTTGTCCTGTGCTGTCGCCGAGGCCGTGCCGGATGAGATTATCGACCGCGATCTGATGCTCAATGCGACGGAGATCTCTGCGTATCTGCGCGCCCAGCTGGGAGAGGTCGCGGCGGCCAGCCATATCGTCGGCGACATTCGCGGCAAAGGTCTGCTGATGGCCGCCGAGATCGTCGCCGACAAGACCACGAAGGCGATCCTGCCGGCGCGGCACCGCGCGGTCTACCGGTTGCGCGACATCGGGATCGAAAAGGGCCTGCTCCTCTACACCGGCAAGACCGTGGGTGGCGCCTTCGGTAAGTGGGTGATGATCTCGCCGCCGCTGACACTCGCCCGGGCCGAAGCGGACGAGCTTGTGGCGCTTTTCAGCGATACCATCGCCGCCTTCGAGGCGGAAATCCGCGCCCAGGGCGCGATCTGAGACGGAACGGGAGGATTATCATGCGCACCCAGGTTGCCATCATCGGAGGCGGGCCTTCGGGGCTCCTGCTCTCTCAGCTTCTCCACCGCAAGGGTATCGACTCGGTCGTGCTTGAGCGCCGTGACCGCGCGCATGTCCTGTCGCGCATTCGCGCCGGCATTCTTGAAACCGGGTTCGTCGAGCTGTTGCGCGAGGCCGGTGTGGCCGAGCGGATGGACCGCGAATGCTTCATCCACGACGGCATTGTCATCGCCCATGGCGAGGAGCAATTCGGTATCGATTTCCGTGCGCTGACTGGATCGCATGTCGTGGTCTATGGCCAGACAGAACTGACACGGGACCTGTACGACGCCCGCGAGGCGGCAGGCGGCAAGATCGTCTTCAATGTCGACAACGTGCGGATCGAGGGGGCCGATGGTGACCGTCCCGCCGTTACTTACACCGCGGACGGAGCGGACCACCGGCTCGACTGTGATTTCGTCGCCGGCTGTGACGGTTTCCACGGCGTCAGCCGCAAGACGATCCCCGCCAGCGTCCGGCGCGAGTTCGAAAAGGTCTATCCGTTCGGCTGGCTCGGAATCCTGTCGGAGACACCGCCGGTCAATCCCGAACTGATCTATTCCAACTCTGCCCGCGGCTTCGCGCTCTGCTCGATGCGCAACGAAAATCTCAGCCGCTACTACATCCAGTGCCCGTTGTCGGACAGCCCCGAAGCATGGACCGATGCCGCCTTCTGGGACGAATTGCGCCGGCGGCTGCCCGGTGATGTCGCCGAACGTCTTATAACCGGCCCCTCGATCGAGAAATCCATCGCGCCGCTGCGGTCTTTCGTCACCGAACCGATGCGGTGGGGCCGCCTTTTCCTGGTGGGCGACGCGGCCCATATCGTGCCACCGACCGGTGCAAAGGGCCTGAACACTGCTGCCTCCGACATCCACTATCTCTACAACGCGCTTCTTGCCCATTACCAAGACAGCTCCGACGACGGGCTGGAACGCTATTCGGAAAAGGCGCTGGCCCGGATCTGGAAGACCGAACGCTTCAGCTGGGCTATGACCAACCTCCTGCACCGCTTTCCTGAGCAATCGGATTTCGACCTGCGCATCCAGGATGCCGAGATCGGCCATCTGATGCAAAGCGAAGCCGCGCAGCGCGTTCTGGCACAGAATTACGTCGGATTGCCCTATTAGGCACGCGACGCGGTTCGCCCGGCCGATCCGAGAGCCGGCTTTCCAAATGGCCTTCCCGGTGAAGCTGGCGGATGACGGCGCGGCCCTTGAAGTTGTGCGCCCGGAGCCGCCTTGCCAAGGCGGGCAATCCGCTAGGCTATCTCCTCACCCCGGCGGGTTATGCGATCAGTCCGCGCACGCCACTCGGGACGGGTACGTTGATTTCGTAAGGCACGCGCCGTTACAGGCGTCGGGGGCTTCCGGTTTCGGCGGGAACGGCAGCCCGACGACGAGCACCGGCGCGCGGAAATGGCGGCATTCGCCTCGGCCGCGACGAGGGTTTCAAGCGCCCCGGCGAAGCGGCAACCTGAAACCCCGCCACGTTCTGAGCCAGATTAGCGCGTATGCCTCTTCGGCGGCATTGCGCAGGCTGAGATGGGCGACGCCCAGCGTTACCAGATTGACCACCGCTACCACGGCGACCAGTCCGATGGCCTGCCGCGTCGGGGTTGAGCCAGCGCTGCGTTTGAGCGCGCGGAGAAGGCGGGCAATCACGCCTTTAGCCTCGATCGTGTAACCGGCGCCACGCACCGTGTGGATCAGTTCGCGCTCAAACGGCTTGTCGACCTTGGCACGCAGGCGGCTGACATGGGTTTCGACGACATTGGTCTGCGGATCGAAGCTCAGGTCCCAGATCGCCTCCAGCAGCATGGTCCGGGTCTGGAGCCGGCCCTTGCGGCGCAAGAGGTGTTCCAGAGGCGTGAACTCGCGCGGCAAGAGATTGATGGTCTTTCCTGCCTGTGTCACCGTGCGGGCAATCAGGTCCATTCCAAGATCGCCAGCCGTCAAAAAAGTTCCGGTCATGGGCTGTGCGGTGCGGCGTGCCAGAACCGCAATCCGGGCCGAAAGCTCGCCAAGGCAATTGGCTTGACGAGGTAGTCTTCATCGCTGCCCCGCAGGCCCTCGATCCGGTCATTGACCCGCCTCGACAGGACTGAAGACACAGCCAAAGGACATCATGAATGTCGGTTGTCCGTCGGTCGCGCTGCTTGTTGTCGAAACGGGGTTTCTGGCCGTTCTGATCGGCGTCGCGCTCGCCACCGCGGATTTTACCAGTGCGATGTAAGACCGTCGCTGGCCCCCGCGCGGGCGCTTTCGGCAAGCCACCGCTTTTCGCGGAAGCTTCGGCGTCTCAAGCCGTCTGTCCTCGTCAGTTTCTGCGGACTGATTTCTAACCACGCGGCGGGTCGCTTGACGCAATACAAGGCGACGGGGCTGCGATCGTCCGAGCGCGGTGTTCTTTCGCGTCTTGGGGTGGCGCCGGCGGTTCGATGGCAGGACGTCGGACGTCGAGGTGGCGCGATGGTGCGTTGCCAAACCCCACCTTCGGGTTCGCCTGCCTGGGCGGTCGGCCGGGCAACCCGGCCGACCAGATGGTGTCGGCTTACTTCATCAGATCGGCGACCGGGATCGGCTCTGCGATCGTCCATTCGTCGATAACGGCGGGTTTGCCGCCATTGGTTTCGACGATCAGATAGCGGGCCTTGTTCTGGTGGTGGATCTCGCTCGTGAAGGTGCGCGGCCCGAAGAGCGTCGGTTCGTCCTTCATCTTCTCAAGCTCGGCCACGACCGCGCCCGCCTCGGTCGTTCCGGCGCGCTCGACCGCCTTGGCCCAGACGTCGATCAGGACGTAACCCGGGTAGACGTATTGGGTCGAGGATCGCCACCGGTCGCTTCCTTGTAAGCGGCGTTGAACGCTGTCACGTCCGGGTTCGGGTCGTCGCCGTAGATCGAGCCCTGGACCGGCACGTAGAAGTTCGACAGATCCGGCACCGCACTCAGCCAGTAGGAACCGTCGACGCCCGAACCGTTCAGGATCATCGAGTTGATCCCGGCCGCCCGGATCTGCTTGATGGCGGAAACCGCGCCCGGCATCATCGTGCAGAGCATGATCGCGTCGGGTTCTTCCGGCAGCGACTTGATCCGGGTGATCTGCGCGGCGATGGAGGCGTCCTCGTTCTTGAACGTATCCTCGCCCACGAGCGTGGCATCGGCAAGCTGCGGCAGCGCCCAGTCGAAGCCGTCGCAGATGCCCTTGTTATATTCCGTCCAGGTGTCGAGCAGCCGGTAGTAGCTCCGCGCGCCCTTCTTCTCGTAGGACCATTGCGCCATGGTGGCGCCCTGCACGGCGGCCAGGACCGAGGCCGAGAAGCTGTGCGGGCCGACGCCCTGGATGCCGGCCTTGATCGATTCGGCGCACAGGAAGAACGAGACGAGGCCCGCGCTTTCCGCCGTCAGCGCGGCGGGCGCACCGAAATCGTAGTCGCAGGACACGACGACGAGGTCCGCGCCCTGATCGATGACCGACAGGCCGGCCTTGGCGCCTTCGGCCCGGTCGGTCTTGGTGTCGGCATTCACCACCTCGATCTGCTGGCCCAGCAGTCCGCCGGCCGCGTTGATCTCGCCGATACGGATCATCGCGGCGTCCTGTGCAGGCTTGTCATAGGCTTGCATAAAGCCCGATTCCGCAGTGGCGAAACCGACCACGATCTTGTCGTCTTGCGCGATTGCCGGTGCCGCCAGCGTCGCGGTGATCAGGGTTGATGTCAGGTATATGTTTGATTTCATTATCTTACTCCGTGTTGAACGCTCAGTCTTGGTTTCCGGACTGCTCCGGATTCGATGGCCTGGCACGCGGCCAGGTCAGTTCGCTGTTGCCCATCAGCCCGGCGGGCCGCCGCGCAAGGATCAGGATCATCACGACCCCAAGCGCGATTTCCTGCACGCCGTTCGGCAGGGCGAATTTCGAGGCGCCGATGGTGACGCCCGCTTCCAGCCAGCGCAGCGCCTGGATCAGGACCGACAGCACGAGTACCCCCACCACCGCGCCCGAAAGGCTGCCCATGCCGCCGACGACGAGCATGGAGAGCGTGATGAAGGTCAGGCCAAGGTAGAAGGTGTCGGGCGTCACGACGCCGATGGAATGGGCAAATAGCGCGCCCCCCATGCCCATCACCGCGCCAGAGACGACGAAGGCGATCAGCCGTTCGCGCGGCAGGTCGATGCCCGAGGCCGAGGCGGCCGTGGGTTCGTCCCGCGCGGCGCGCAGGGCAAGCCCCGTGCGGCTGATCGCGTGTGCCCATGCTATGAACACGGCAAGGATGGCCGCGATCAGGTAAGGCCAGACGGTGCGGACGATGGGAATGCCGACGACCGAGGAGGTCGCGCCAGTCACGTCCTCCCAGTTCGAATAGATCGTGTTGATCATGGCGAGCATGGCGAAGGTCGCGATGGAGGCGGCGATGCCCGAAAGCCGCATCAGGATCTTGCCGAAGAGGCCTGCCCAGAGCGCCGCCCAGAGCGCCGCCAGAACCGCCCCCGCCCAGTAGGGCAGTTGCAGCGCCGTCAGCCAGTCGGGCAGGCCGGGCAGCAGGGTCTGCTTCATCATCGGCGGCATGGTCAGCCAGGCCGCCGCATATGCGCCGAGGCAGACAAAGCCGGTATGGCCGAAGCTGATGACACCGGAATTGCCGACGAAGATGTACAGCCCGACGACGAGGATCACGCGCAGGAAGATGTCGATGACCGTCTGGTTGAAGGGTTTCGAGCCCGCGAACCACGCGACCAGCGCGAAGGCGACCAGGAGCGCCGACAGGATAAGAGGCGTGGCGAGCGTGCGGCGGGCGACGGAGGCGCGGGCGGACATCACACCCTCTCTTTCGTGCCGCGCGCGCCAGAAGGCCCTGAGGCCGGAATATGAGGACGAGGATCACCGCGCCGTAAACGAAGGCATCGCGGAAGGGCCGCGCGTCGATCGGCAGCGTCACCTGCATGATCACCGAGGCCGCACCCAGCAGGAACCCGGCGATGACCGCGCCGGGAAGGCTGCCAAGCCCGCCGATGACGGTGGCGATGAAGGCCATCAGCATCACATTTGCGCCCATCTGGATATCGGCGGTGCCGGTCTGGCTGCCGAGGATCAGGGCGATCGCGGCGGCGAGCGCGCCGGACAGGGCGAAGGCCCCCATGATCACCCGGTTGGCCCGAACGCCCAGCACCCGCGCCATGGTGAAGTTTTCGGCCGCCGCGCGCATCTCAAGCCCGAAGCGCGTGCGTTTCAGGAACGAGGTAAGGCCAAAGAGGATCGCCACGGTGACGGCGATGGTGATGACCTGCAAAAGCGGGATGCGCGCGCCGAGGAGTTCGACGGGCTGGCTCAGCGCGGGCAAAAGCGAGATCGACTTTGGCCGTGACGAAAAGAGCATCAGGAGGAAGTAGCGGATGACGAAGCCGAGTGCGAAGGAGGCGATCATCATGGTCGCAGGGCTCGCGCTTCGGAACCTGCGGAAGACAGTGAGCTCGGCCAGAACCGAAAGCCCGGCCCCCACCGCCAGCACGAAGGGGACAAGAAGGAACCACGGAAGGTTGCCGGCGAAAATGACCGCCACCGCATCGGTCGAGGGCCAGAGCAGCGCAAAGACGGAAAACGCGATCACGTCGCCATGGGCGAAGTTCACCAGCCTCATCACCCCGAAGATCAGCGCGATGCCGAGCGCGCCGAGCGCGTAGAGCGCGCCGAGGCTGAGCGCGTCGAAGAGAACCTGGAGGATTGCGGACATCAATGCTCTCCGTATCCGAAATAGGCGTCCTGCATGGCCTCGGACTGCCCGATTGCGCGTGCGTCGCCGTCCAGCAGCACCTCACCGCCCCGCATCAGGATCATCCGCCCGCCGACCATCATCGCGCGGGTCGAGCTCTGTTCGACGATCAGCAGCGTCAGCGCCCGCTGCCGGCGAAGGGCTATGAGCCGCTCGTAGACCTGGTCGATGATGTTCGGCGCGAGGCCGAGCGAGGGCTCGTCGATGGCAACAAGGCGCGGGTTGGTCATCAGCGCCCGGCCGATCACCAGCATCTGCTGCTGCCCGCCAGAAAGAAGCCCGGCCTGTGTGTTGCGGCGGTCCTTCAGGATCGGAAAGGTTTCGTAGACCTCCTCCAAGGCACTCGCCGCCCGCGCCCGCCAGCCGCGTTCACCCGCATGCAGGCCGGTCCCGACGAGCAGGTTTTCCTCGATGCTGAGCGATCCGAAGACGTCGCGCCCCTCGGGGACCATCGACAGGCCGAGGCGCGCGATATCCTCGGGCGCGCGGCCGGTGATGTCGTGGTCGGCAAAGTCGATCCGCCCGCCGGCGGGCGGCGTGACGCCGGCGATGGCGCGCAAGAGCGAGGACTTGCCCGCGCCGTTCGGTCCGGTGATGAACAGGATATCGCCCTCTGCCAGAGCCAGCGAAACCGAGCGGACGGCGGTCAGCCGGCCGTAGCGGATCGTCACGTCTGAGAGCGTCAGAAGGCTCATGCGTCCACCTCCAGCACCGGCAGGTCGGTTTCGGCGGCGGTGCCCATATAGGCATGGCGGACCTTCTCCGAGCCGCGGATTTCGGCCGGCTCTCCCGCCTCGATCACAGCGCCGGAATCGAGGACGACGATGTGGTCGCAAAGCCCCAGCACGAGGCCCACGTTGTGTTCGATCAGCAAAACACCGCAACCCATCTCGCCGGCGATCCGTCGGATGAGCGCGGCCAGGTCGGCAGCTTCGGCGGCGCTCATCCCTGCGGCGGGTTCGTCCAGAAGGACAAAGCCGGGTTTGCCCATCAGCGCCCGGCCGATGGCGACGCGGCGCTCGTCGGTATAGGGCAGGGTGCCCGCGATCCGGTCCGACAGATTGGCGATCCTGACCCAGTCCAGCATTGCCTCGGCCTCGGCTATCGCAGTGCGGCGGTTCTGGCCAAGGCCCACGCCGGTGACTTCGAGGTTGTCGATCACCGGCAGGTCGCGGAAGAGGCGCCCTCCCTGGAACGTGCGGGCAATGCCTTTTCGCCTGATCTCATGCGGCCTCAAGCCGGTCAGGGCGGTGCCGTCCAGCGTCACCGCCCCGCCGGTCGGGGCCTGAAACCCGGTCAGCACGTTGACGATGGTGGTCTTGCCGGCCCCGTTCGGCCCTATCAATCCGGTGATCCGGCCGGGAGCGACCTCCAGATCCACCTCGCTGAGGGCCGTGAGACCGTCGAAGGCCACCGTCACCTTGTCCGCGCCAAGCCGCCGCATCAGCCCCCCTTTCTCGATCTGGTGATGAGGTAGGACCCGCTTTCGTCCAGCGCGGCCTTCCAGCCAGGCTCGATGACGATGGTCGTGGTCACTTCCTCGATGATGGCGGGGCCCGCGATCTTCGCGCCAACCCCGAGCAATCCGCCGTCGTAAACCGGCGTCTTCACGCGCTTGCCATCGGCCGAAAAGACCGCCTCGCGATGGCCCTTGATCGCCTTGGCTGCCGGGCTCCCCTTGGCCAGCACAGTGCGCTTGGGCTTGTCCACCCGGCCGTAGACCGTGCTTTCGATGTTCACCACCTCGACTGTCGAGTGGCGTTCCGAGTAGGTGTAGAGCTGCTCGTGCCGCTTGTGGAACGCCTCGACGATCCTGCCGACCGACTTGCCGTCGACCTTGAAGGTGCCGATCTCGACCGTGCATTCATGGACCTGTCCGACATAGCGCATGTCGAGGCTGCGGCGGATGTCGATGTCCTTCCGGGCAAAGCCGTCGGCCTTCAGATGCGCGATGCCCTGCGCCTCGATCTCGTTGAACAGGCTGTCGATCCTCGCATAGGCCGCGTCGCTGTCCAGCCGAAGCGGCGCGGTGGCCATGTAGTTGTATTTGACGTCCGAGATGATCTGCCCAAAGGCGCAGAGGCCCGAGGCGAGCTTGGGAAGGACAATCGTGTCGATTCCCATCTGATCGGCCAGCGCGGTGATATGCGCGGCGGTCGCGCCGCCGGCACCGACCAGCACGAAATCGCGCGGGTCGTAGCCGCGTTCCACGGTCACGCGGCGGATGCCGTTGACCATGTTGGCGTTGACGATGGTGAACATGCCATAGGCCGCGCGTTCGACCGAAAGCCCCAGCGGATCGGCGAGCTTCGTCTTCACCGCATCCCGCGCGCGTTTCGCATCCAACGGCAGCCTGCCGCCGACCAGCCCGTCTGGGTTCAGATAGCCAAGCACGAGGTTCGCGTCTGACACGGTCGGCTCGTTACCACCCTGCCCATAGCACGCCGGCCCCGGGTCCGACCCCGCCGACTGCGGCCCCATCTGCATCAGGCCCATCTCGTCGATCCAGCCGATGGAGCCGCCGCCCGCGCCCAGCGTCTCGACCTGGATCATCGGCACGCCGATCCGGTAGCGCAGGAAGTCGATGTTCTTGTTGACGTTGGTGACGCCACCCTTGGTCAGCGTGATGTCGAAGGAGGTGCCGCCCATATCGACGGTGATGACGTCGGTCTTCCCAAAGGGCTCGCAGACATACTGCCCGGCGGCAGGCGCGGAAGCCGGGCCGGAATTGATCGCATAGACCGACCGGTCCGTCATCGCCTGCCCGATGGCAAGGCCGCCGTTCGACTGGTAGTAGCGCACCGGCTGCTTCGCGCCGAGAGACTGGAAATAGGCATCCACCGCTGTCACGTAGCGTTTCATGATCGGGGCGAGATAGGCGTTCACCACCGCCGTCGAGGTGCGGGTATATTCGCGCACCTGCGGGTAAAGCTCCGACCCCAGCGTCAGGATCACGCCGGGCAGCATTTCCCGCACGATCTCTCCGGCACGGCGCTCATGGTCGGGGTGAAGGACCGACCAGACGAAGCTGATCGCGACCGTCTCGACCCCCTCGGCGCGGAACGCCTCGCAGGCCGCGCGCACGTCGTCCTCGTTCAGCCCCTCGCGCACCGATCCGTCCGACAGCACCCGCTCGCGGATGCCACGCCGCAGATAGCGGGGCACCAGCATCGTCGCGGGCGGATATTCCGGGTCGTAGCGGTAGCCGTCTTCCTTGTGGCCAAGGCGGATTTCCAGTGAATCCTCGTGCCCCGCCGTGCAGATCAGCCCGGTCTTCGCGCCCTTGTGCTGGATCAGCGCGTTCAGCCCCACGGTCGTGCCGTTGATGCAAAGATCGCAGTTCGGGATGATCCTTTCCGCCGGAACGCCGAGGTCCTCGGTGATCAGCGAAAGGCCGTTCCGGATGGCCTGCGTCGGGTCTTGCGGGGTGGAAAGCGCCTTGTAAAGCCTGACCTGCCCGCTTTTGTCGGCCAGAACGAAATCGGTGAAGGTGCCACCCGCGTCGATGCCGAGGCGATAATCGGTTCTCATGACCCCGCCCCCCTCAGTTCGCGCCCGCGCGCCGGTCGGCACGCAGGGCTTTGGTGGCGTTCATGTCGACGGCGAGCGTCGCGGCATCGGTGATGACGACGCCGTAATCCTCGCGCGCGCCTTTCAGCGAGACGAGGCCGTTCTTCACGTCCGATACGACCTTTTCGACCGCGCGCTCCATCGGGTCGCCGTAACCGCCGCCGCCGGGGTTCATGTTGGTGATGCGGTCGCCGGGCCTGATCACCTCGATCACGTTTTCGCGGATCGTCTTCGCGTTACCGCCTTTCACCAGTTCCAGCCGGCCGACCTTTTCGTCGGTCATGGTCGAGGCCGCGCCAGCCGCGCCCACCGCCGGAATGCGGCGGCCTTCGCCGAAGGTGATGAAGGTCATGTCGTCGTTGAGGGGTTCCACCTCCCACGCCGTTCCCGACCCGCCCCTGAACTTGCCCGCGCCCCCGCTGTCGGTCATCAGCGAATAGCGGTGGATGATGATCGGGTAGGAGTATTCCAGCAATTCCACGTCGCCCGAGGTCAGCGCGCCGAAACAGCATTCCGGCCCGCAGGCGTGCCAGCCATCCTGGCTGGGCGTCGCCCCCGCGCCCGAGATGATGGTGGCCAGCACCATCGTCACATATTCCTCGTCATGCCGCTTGTCCCAGCCGGCGATGTTCAGCCCGTTGGCATGGCCCCACGAGGCGGAGACCTTCGAGGGCACCGCCTTTTCGAAGGCGAGCCGCACGGCATCCGTCAGCGTCTCCATCGGCGTCGTGGTGCAGTTCATGTGCGGCGCGGGTTCACGCGCGTTGCACAGGGTCCCCTTCGGCCCCATGTCGACCGTCACGCAGCGGTAAAGCCCCTCGTTATAGGGGGGCGGGAGCTGGGCGAACATCATCAGGCCGAGATAGACGCCGGAATAGCTGTTCCCCTCGTAGGAGTTGATGAAATAGGGGATCTGCGGCGGGCTGGAGATTTCGATGTGGCAGGTGTCGGCCTTGATCGTCACCTTCGCTTTGATTTCGAAATCGCCAAAGCCGTGGCCTGCATCCTCAAGGATCGCCGCGCCTTCGTAGGTGCCATCCGGCACGCTGGCGATAAGCCCCCGCATCTGTTTCTCGGCCATGTCGAGAAGGGTCGCGATGCAGGCATCGACCTGCTCTTCCCCGTATTTCTCCAACATGTTCAGAAGCGCGCGTTCACCGACCTGGCAGGCGCCGATCAGCGCGTTGAAGTCGCCCTCCTGATCGCGCCGCGCGCGCATGTTGGTCAGGATCATGTTGAGGACATCCTTGCGCGGCTGCCCTCTGTCCCAGACCTTGACCGGCGGGATGCGCAGGCATTCGGCATAAATCTCCTTGGCGCCGGGGTTGTAGCCTGCGGGCACCGGGCCACCCACGTCGGTCAGGTGACCCTTGCAGACGGTCCAGTACTTGAGCTTCCCCTTCCAGAAGACCGGCCGGTAGAAACAGGTGTCGATGGCGTGCGACCCGCCCCAGGCGGGGTCGTTGTGGATGATGAGGTCGCCCTCGTGGATGTCGTCACCGAAATAGCCGGCGACCACCTTCATCGCGGGGATGAGCGAGCCGAGGTGGATCGGAATGTCCTGCCCCTGCAGGATCATCTCGGGCACCGCGTTGAACAGTGCCGTCGAATAATCGTGCGCGAGGTTGAAGACCGACGACCGCGCGGTTTTTTCAAGGCTCAGCGTCATTTCGCGCTGGGTGGTTTCCAGTATCCCGCGCACGACCGACAGGGTGATCGGGTCGACCTTCGCGGGTTTTTTGGCAGCTTTCGCCATCATCGCGCCTCTCTCTTGAGGCCGCGCGAAAGGGTGATGCGCGGGCGGATCGCCCGGCCGAATCGCGGATGCTCCCTGTCGCGCGGCGTTCTCTGCACCGTTGCGACGATCAGGCTAGCGCCGGTTTTCCCGCCCGGTCTTTGCGCCGGGCGCATGCTTTCTTGTCGCGGAGCGCACGGAAGGCCCGCGCCGGCAGACAAGGCTTTACAGGGGCGCCGCGGGTCTTTCACACTTGCCCGAGGGAGGTGCCGGAGATGAAGACGACGATCACGACGCGGGGTGTGGATCAGGCGGCGCGCAGCCGCCACTGGCACGAGGCGATCGGGCGCACCTACTTCCCGCTCGATCTCAGTTTTCGCCGACCCGAGGCGTTCGACGGAGAGCTGACAAGCTGGCAGCTTGGCACCGTCTCGCTGTCCCGCCTGACCTCCGACGCGCTTCTCTACCGGCGTTTGCCGCGCCATCTGACCGCTCAGGGGCCCGAGGAATTTCTCGTCACCGTCCCCGCCAAGTCCGAGGTCCGGTTCAGCCAGTGCGGCAAGGAGGTGCGGGCCAATCCCGGCGCCTTCATTCTGGAGCGCAGCGATGAACCCTACGAGTTCAGCCATGCAGAGGCGGCCGATCTGTGGGTCATGAAGGTCACGGCCGACATGCTGGGCGGCCGGGTGCGCGCGCCCGACCGCTTCTGTTCGCTCGAATTCGACGCGACGAACGGGGCGAACGGGCTCTTCGTCGACATGCTGCACCTCGTTCCCGGCCGCTACGACGCGATGAGCGAGGAGACGCGCGCGACGGTCGGCCGCCAGCTGGTCGACCTTCTGGCGCTGGCGCTTCAATCCGACGACCGGGTGCTGACCTCGGGTGCGTCCTCGGTCCGTGCCGCGCATCTGGCGCGGATCGAGGCCTTCGTGCACCGCCATATCGACGATCCCGACCTCGGGCCGGAGGGCGTGGCGACCGGCTGCGGCATCTCGGTCCGCTACCTGCACGAGCTTTTGCGCGATACCAACACCACGCTTGGGCAGTGGATCCGCGACCAGCGCCTGCAGGCCGCACAAGAAGACCTCGCGAACCCGGCCGACGCCCGCAGCATCGGCGAGATCGCCTATGCCCATGGCTTCGCCGATCAGGCGCAGTTTTCCCGCGCCTTCCGGGCCCGCTTTGGCCTTACGCCGAAAGAGATGCGCGCCGGTCATCGCCGCCCCGACCCCGCCTAGCCCCGCCGCCGCGCTGCGGCGGGCGTCGTTGCCGCGAGGCCGGATTTTGCTTCAGGCCCCGGAAGCGACGGCAAAGCGGTTGCGGCAAAGGCGCCCGCCGGTTTTGCAGCAGGGCCCTTGAGCGGTGAGGGTGCATTGGCATCAATGAACGCTTTGGTCATGATCCTTTCCCCTGTCAAAGGCCGAGGTGGTCGCGAACACGCTGGAGTGCCGCCTCACGGTCGGCGCGCGCGGCCAGTGCCTGATCCATCGTCACCACGACGAAGCGGGCGGGCGCATGCGGCTGAAGCTGGCCGATCAGGTCCATGTCGGCCGAGATCACACAGCCGAGCATCATGTAGCCCCCGCCCGACACCGCATCGCGGTGCAGAACGATCGGTTCGGTGCCGCCCGGCACCTGAATCGAGCCGTAGGGATAGCAGGCATCGACGATGTTCGACGGGTTCGACCCCGCCCCGAAGGGCTGTTCGCGCGGCACGAAGTCCAGCGCCGTGCCGCCCTTGAAGCGATAGCCGATCCGGTCCGCCTCGGGCGCGACCTTCCATGTATCGGCGAAGAACTGCTTTCCGGCGTCGGCCGTGATCCGGTGCCAGTAAAGCCCCGGCAGCATCCTCAGTTCCGCCGGGTTGCCCGGCAGCCGGCGCAAGGCGGCCGGGACCGATCCCTTGGCCTTGCCACCCTTGCGCAGGCGCAACTCGTCGCCCGCCGCCAGCGCCCGGCCTTCATGACCGCCGAGTGCACCGAGCGTGTAGGTCGACCGCGAGCCGAGCTTGACCGGCACGTCGATGCCACCAGAGATCGCGATATAGGCCCGCGCGCCACTTTTCAGGAAGCCGAAGGACAGCCGATCGCCGGCCTTCACGTCAAAGGCCGCCCAGCCCTCGCGATCCTCACCATTCAGCTTCGGCGGCAGATCGCCGCCGGTCACCGCAACCGTCGCAGGCGCGGTGAATTCCAGTTCGGGCCCGAGGAACACCGCCTCAAGCACCGCCGCGCCCTCGTCATTGCCCACAAGCATGTTGGCGACACGCAGGGCGAACCGGTCCATCCCGCCCGAGATCGGAATGCCGAGGTGGTAATAGCCCGGCCGGCCGAGGTCCTGCACCGTCGTGGAAAGCCCCGGAGTGATCACCTTAACGGCCATGGAGCACCTCCATCAGCTTGGCATTGGTCCCGTCGATGTCGCGGTTGAAATCGGCCAGCGAGAAGTTGCATTCGCGGATCACCGGCTCGAACCGGTTCGCCTCGACCGCCTCGAGCGCGGCATCATACTCGTCCCGCCCGATGGGCTTCCACTTGACGATGTCGCCGGGTTTGAAAAGGCACATCTCTTCGGTCAGGTAGCTGACCTTCTGGTTCGGGTCGTAGATCGGCATCGGCGTGATGCCGAACATCTGGTATCCGCCCGCACCCCTGACCGAGTAGATGCAGGAAAAACAGCCGCCATAGCCCACGGTCAGCTTCGGCGTGTCCGTGCGGGGGCGCAGGTATTTCGGCACCTCGATCTGCCGCTGACGCTCAACCATCTGGTAAAGGAACGGCAGCCCCGCGACGAAACCCACCATCGAGACGAACCAGGGGCTGCCGGAATGGGCGGCGATGAACTCATCGACCGAAGCAAAGCCGTTGATGCTTGCCGCATATTCGATGTCCGTCGCGTTCGGGTCCTGATGCCGTTCGCGGAAGCGCATCAGCGTTTCGTGCGTCCAGGGGTCCTGATAGAAGACCGGGATCTCCATGATCCGGGTCTTCAGGCTGGCGTCCGACTTCGACGCGGCGCCCTCCATCGACTGCAATTCCTTCAGAAGGTCGCCGGGGCGGATCCGGTCGGGATCGAACTTGATCTGGAAGCTGGCATTGGCCGGACAGATTTCGGTCACGCCCTTGATGCCTGCGTCCCTGACTGCATTCGTCATGGAAAGGCTCGTGAAGAACGCCTCCAGCGACATTGACTCTGAGACTTCGGCAAAGATGTGTTCGTCCCCGCCAAAGCTGAAACGGATAGACATGGCCCCTCCTTTTCTACGGTTGCGGATCGGCCGAAAGCGCGGCCGAATGGGTTTCAAGCCAGCCTTCCAGCCAGCGCGTATGGACCGCTCCCGCCTGCACGTCGGCGTCCTTGGCAAGTGCCAGAAACAGCGGTTTGGTCGTCTTCATCCCGCCGATCTCCAACTCGCTCAGCGCGCGGACCAGCCGCGTGATTGCGGCCTCGCGCGTTTCGGCATGGACGATCAGCTTGGCGAGAAGAGAGTCGTAGAAGGGCGGCACCTGGTAGCCGGGGTAGAGCATGGAATCGAACCGCACCCCGGGGCCGCCGGGGATGCGGAGATCACCCACCGTACCGGGGAACGGCGCGAAGTCGCGGGCCGGGTCATCGGCGTTCAGCCGCACCTCGATCGCGTGGCCCTTCGCGCGGATCGCGTCCTGCGTCAGGCGCAGCGCCTCGCCACCCGCGATGCGCAGGCCCTCGGCCACAAGGTCGATGCCGGTGATCATCTCGGTCACCGGGTGTTCGACCTGAATGCGGGTGTTCATTTCGATGAAGTAGAAGCGGTCGGCCGCGTCGTCGTAGAGGTATTCAACCGTTCCCGCGCCGGAATAGCCGACCTCGCGCGCCAGACGCACCGCGCTGTGGCACAACTCGTCGCGCAGGCGCGGCGATAGCGCGCGGGAAGGCGCCTCTTCCCACACCTTCTGGCGGCGACGTTGCAGCGAGCATTCGCGCTCATAGCAGTGTACGGCATCGGCTCCATCGCCCAGCACCTGCACCTCGATATGTCGTGCCCGTTCGATCACCTTTTCCATGTAAAGCCCGCCATCGCCGAAGGCGGCCAGCGCCTCGGCCCCGGCCTGCGGGAAGGATTGCTCGAACTCGGCCAGATCGCGGGCAATGCGGATGCCGCGCCCGCCGCCACCGGCGGCCGCCTTGATCATCACCGGAAAGCCGGTGTCGATCAGGACCCGACGCGCCTCCTCGATGCCCGAGACACGACCATCCGAACCCGGAACAACCGGCACACCCGCCGCCGCCGCCGCCGAACGAGCCGTGACCTTGTCGCCCATCATGCGGATCGCATCGCCCGAGGGGCCGACCCAGGTCAGCCCCGCCGCCGCCACGGCATCGGCGAAAGCTGCATTCTCGGCAAGAAAGCCGTAGCCGGGGTGGATGCTGTCCGCGCCCGTATCGGCCGCCGCCTTCAGGATCGCGTCGACATTCAGATAGCTCTTCTTCGCGGCCGGCGGGCCGATATTCACCGCCTCGTCAGCGATTTGCACATGCAGCGCCGTTGCGTCGGCATCCGAATAGACCGCAACCGTCGCGATCCCGAGGTCACGCGCGGCCCGGATGATCCGCACCGCGATCTCTCCCCGGTTCGCGATCAGCAGCTTTTTCAGCATCAGTCGAGTTCCGCCAGAACCGCGCCGGCCATCACCGGTTCTTCGTTTTCGGTCTGAAACCGGACATTGCTGCCCGCGATCTCGGATTTGACCTCGTGAAAGCTTTTCATCACCTCGATCAGGCCGATCACGTCGCCCACCGCCACGCTGTCGCCATCGGCCTTGTAAGGCGGCTTGTCGGGCGAGGACGCGCGGTAGAAGGTGCCGGGCAGGGGCGAGAGGATCTGGGCCATGGGTTACTCCTTTCGGTCGGAATGGGGGGCGATGGCGGCCCGCACGGCGCGCGCGATGTCAAGCGCGTTCGGCGTGTCGGAATGGATGCAGACGCTGTCGCAGCGGGTGGGAAAATGCGAACCGTCGGTCGCCGTTCCCTGGCCCTTCTCGATGGCGCGAAGGACACGGGCCGCCATCCCGGCGGGGTCCTTGGCATCATGTTCGCGGGTGACGATCAGGCTGCCGTCCGGCCGATAGTCGAGATCACCGTAGTATTCGGCGATCAGCTTGTGGCCCCGGGACGGATAGATGGTTTCATGCAGGGTACCCACCATGCCCAGAAGCGGCACGCCAAAGATGTCGGCCGCGTCGCAGACGGCATGGGCGATCTCTTCCTGCCGTGCCGCCATGCCGAAAAGCGAGCCATGTGGTTTGATGTGGTTGAGTTCCATGCCCTCGGCCTTCAGGAACCCGCAAAGCGCGCCGATCTGGTAGATCAGGCAATTCGCCATTTCCTGCCGGCCCATCTTCATCTCGCGCCGGCCGAAGCCCTGCAGGTCGGGCAGCGAGGGGTGTGCGCCTACCTTCACGCCATGGTCCCTGGCCAGCCGGACGGTCGTGCGCATGTGGTTGAAATCGGAGGCGTGAAAGCCGCAGGCGACATTGGCAATGTCGATGAACGGCATCATCCCCGCATCGTCGCCCATGCGGTACAGCCCAAAGCTTTCGCCCATGTCGCAATTGATGGTGACACCCATCTGCACCCCCTGGATGACGGTCCTGAAGATGATGGTGCGGTGAGTCCCGCGTATTGTAAAATTCGGAATTTTGCATCACCATATCAAAAAAATGGATACAGGTGCCCGATGTCGCTGACCTTCAAACAGGTGCGCTATTTCATCGCCGCGGCCGAGACCGGCCAGATCAGCCACGCAGCGATGGAGATGAACATCTCGCAATCCGCGGTCACGGCGGCGATCCAGCAGCTCGAGGCGCAGCTTGGCGTGACCTTGCTTGACCGTACGCCCGCGGGCGTCCGTCCGACGATCGAGGGCGCGCGGTTCCTGAACCATGCCCGCAACATTGCCGCCGCCGTCGAGGATGCCGTAAACAGCCCCTTGGGCGAGGGCCGCGCCATTACCGGCACGCTCCGCGTCGCCATGACCTACACGGTCGCGGGTTATTTCATGGCGCGCCATTACTCCCGCTTCCGCCGTGCCTATCCCGATATCGAGATCGAGATGGTCGAACTGCCACGCGGCGAGATTGAAAAGGGCATTGTCAGCGGCCAGGTCGACATCGCGGTGATGCTGGTGTCGAACCTCGCCAACCAGGACGAAATCGATCAGGAAACGTTATTCCGTTCGCGCCGGCGCCTGTGGCTGCCGGCCGACCACCACCTTCTGACGGCCGATGAGGTCACGCTGGCCGATGTCGCGGCGGAACCCTATGTGATGCTGACGGTGGACGAGGCGCGGGTCACGGCGGGGCGCTATTGGGAAAAGGCAGGCCTGACGCCCAACGTGATCTTCGCGACCAGTTCGGTGGAGGCGGTACGCTCACTGGTCGCGGCCGGGACCGGGGTCACCATCCTGTCGGACATGGTCTATCGGCCCTGGTCGCTGGAAGGCCAGCGGATCGATCTGCGCGCCCTTGTCGATCCGGTGCCCAGCATGGATGTTGGCCTCGCGTGGTCGCGAAAGCGCCCTCACAGTCACCCCGCGTCGATCTTCCGCGCCTTCATGTCGGTGGCGCTGGGAGGTGGCGGGTAAGGGCGCGCCGGCCGAAACCCTGCGCGAAGTACCCGCTCCGGCAATGGCCGATCAGCCCCGACCGCCGGATGCCGCAACAGCGGGGGAAAAGCCCCAGTTCGCAACCGCGCGCCGCTGTTCGGTCCGGGCAAAACCCGGATTGTGGGATCAGGCAACGCGGCGAGAACATGAACGCGAACGCATTGATCTTCATCGCGACCGGCAAAAGCGGGCTCGGCCACCTTCGCCGGGTCACGACGGTCGCGCTGGCGCTGCGCAGGGCGCGTCCCGGGCTTGATCTGGGGTTGCTGACAAATGCCGCTCCGGCGGGGATCGGCGCCGAGGAATTGCGCGTGTTCGACCGGGTCGTGCAACGGCCGCGCACGGCGATGGCCGCGGCTATGGCCGGTCATACCGGCACCATCGTCTGCGACACGGCGCAGGTCCCCGGCATCGCGCATGTCCCCGGCTGCAAGATACTGATTCTGCGCGAAACGGTGACGGAGGAGGTTGCGCGGTTCGCCATCCAGGGTGGCTGGGACCGGGTGATCGTGCCCAACCCGCGGCGTCACTGGATGCCGGGCGGTGCGGCGCTTTCGCCTTCGGTCGAGGCGGCGGGCTGGATCGTGCGGCCTACGGGTGCGCGCAGCCTCGCGATACGCCCGCCGGCATTGTCATAGCAACAGGCGGCGGCGGGACAGATGCAACGCGGGGAATGCTGTTTCCCATGCTCGACAGACTGATTGCAGACACCCGGGCGCGCGCTGGCCGGGTGTTCCCGGTGAGGCAGGCGCTCGGGCCGCGCGCGGCGGGCGCTCGGCTGGACGGGGTCGACGAGGTCTTTGACCCGGGCAGCGGGTTGAACCGGGTTTTTCGCGCCGCCGATCTGGTGATTTCGACGGCGGGCTACAATTCGGTGCTGGAGCTGGCGACAACGGATACGCCGGCACTGCTGATGCCGATCCCGCGCAGCCTTGACGATCAGGCGGCGCGCGCGCGCCTCTGGGGGCCGAGGCTCGGCCATGGCTACGAACCCACGGCGCACGGCCAGGCGGTACACTGGCTTGCGGGGCAGATCGCGTGCCCGTGCCGGCGGGCGCCGGTCGACCTGGGAACAGATGGCGCGGCGCGCGCAGCCGAACTGATCCTCGAACGAACATGAGCGTCTTCCGGAAATCCTATTGCAACACAGGAAAAGCCCAGCTGGCGCTGCAGCGGGCGGCCTGGCTGCGCCGCGAGGGCATCCGCACCCCCGCCGGCCGTCCGGGGCAAATCGCGTGTCAGGTCGACTTTGACCGCATTGCCGGCGTCAGCGGCATCGATCTGCTGGCAGCCGCACCGATGGTCGATCTGCTTGCGCCGCTCGGGATGCTGCAAGGTGTTCGCGCCGGCGATGTTCCCCGGTTCGATCCGTTATTGCGCATCCGGCCGCGCCTGATGGCGGGTGTCGCCGACTGGCTGGGTAGGGCGCTCGGCCGGCTGCGGCCCGCCACGACCGGGGGCACCGTGCTGCTGCACGGCGACTTTCATCTTGGCCAACTGATCCGGGACCGGACGGGCGAGGTCTGGCTGATCGACCTCGACGACCTCGCCGCGGGGCCGCAAGAGGCGGATCTCGGCAATGTCATTGCCCATCTGGCGACCAGCGGCCCGGCTGCGCGGGGCGGCTTTGATCGTTCGCTCGCCTTTTGGCGGGATGCGGTGCTTGCTGCCTGGTTCGCGCTGGGTCGCGGATGCGATCCGGCACTGGTCGACCGGTTCCTGCGCCTGGCGCTGATCCGGCGTCATCTGAAACTGCGCGAAGCGGGGCGCCCGGACTTCGGCGAGGCGATCTGTCGCTACCTGTCAACGCCGTGAGAGGGCGAACTTCTCCATCCGGTAGCGCAGGGTATCGCGGCTGATGCCCAGAAGCCCCGCCGCGCGCGAGACATTGCCACCGGCCATGCCCAGCGCCTTGCGGATCGCGCCCAGCTCAAGCTCCTGCAGGGTCGGGATGTCATCACCGGCCGAGGTTTCGGTGATCGGTCGGATATGGGCCGCATCGATGGTGCCATCGGTTTGGACCAGCATCGCGCGTTCGATACAGTTGACCAGTTCGGCTACATTGCCCGGCCAGTCGAGTTGCAACAACCGCGCCCTTGCCTCGGCGGCCAAGCGGGGACGGCCAAGGCCGTTGTCGCGGGCGATCCGGCAGGCCGGGTAATCGGCGATGGGCAGGATGTCGGAGGCCCGTTCGCCAAGTGACGGCACGTCTATCCAGCCGACCTGCACGCGGTAGAGCAGCCCGGGCAGGATAAACCCCTCGCCTGTGCCGGGCGAGAGATACTGGTTGGCTGTCGCGACAAGCGAGGGCGGTTCCTGCGCATCGTCAAGCAGGGCCAGAAGGCGCCCCTGTACGGATTGGGACAGGTATTCGAGGTGTTTCAGGACAAGCGTGCCGCCCGCCGCGCGGCTCACCATCGCGGCCAGATGTGCCCCCATGTCGTCGCGACGATGGGTGCAATCGACGCAGACAAACCCGTCGGACGTGCCCCCCGACGCCTCGTGCAGCGCGCGCGCGACAAGCGTCTTGCCGGTTCCGGCCGCGCCGACGATCAGTACGCCGGGGCGGGCGCCGCGTTCCGCAGCGGGGCGCGCCAGTCCGGTAATCGCGGTGCGCAGCGAGTTCGCGGCCGATGACCGCCCGACGATACGGTCCACACCGGTGCGGTCGGGCCCGGTTGCCAGTTCGTCCAGCATCAGGTCGCGCGCGATGGCGGCAATCGCGGCAAGCGAGGCCGGCTTGGCGATGAAGTCGCGGGCACCTGCCTTCATCGCCTTCACCGCCACGCCGACATCCCCGTGTCCGGTCATCATCACGATCTGGGTGCGCGGATCGGACGCGCGGATCCAGCCCAGCAGTTCCAGGCCGTCGTCTTCGTTCAGCTTGTAGTCGAGGATGACAAGGCGTGGCTGTTCGCGTTCGAACATCGCCTTTGCCGAGGCGCCGTCGACCGCATAGGCGCTAGGAAAGCCGCGCCGCTCCAGAAAGCTGACCATCGAGCGTGCCAGAACGGTTTCATCGTCGATCACAAGAACTTCGCTCATCTCATGCCCCTGCTGGCAATGTCAGTGTAACCTCGACCCCGCGTTCCTTGCCGTTGCGCAGGTCAAGTGTACCGCCCAGCCGTTCCGCGATCCGCCGGCCCAGCGCGAGCCCGACGCCGAGCCCCGCCGATTTCGTGGTCTGCATCGGTGTGAACAGATTGGCGAGTTGCTCCTCGCTCAGACCCGGCCCGCTATCGGCGACCTGCACGGCAATCCGCCCTCCCGGCGCCCGGTCCCACGAGATGCGCAGCAGCCCGCCGGTTTTCATGGCTTCGATGGCGTTGGCAAAAACGGTGCTCAGCACCTGTTCGATCTCGGCCGATCCCGCGGCGGCAAGCGCGTACTGGCCCGAGCCGTCAACCTCGATCCGGATGCCGCGCTTTTCAAGTTGCGGCCGGAAGTTGTGGATGCAGCGCCGGATGATGATGTCGATATGTGCGGCATTCCTGGCCGAGCCCGGGTCGTTGCGCATCTGCGTCAGAAAGGAACGGATCCAGACCTCGAGCCTGTCCACCTGATCGACGATGTCATTCACCGACTGACGGGAGGTGTCGGGCAGGTTTTCCTCCTGGACGAGTTCGGCGCAGGACCGGATCGCTGCCAGCGGGTTGCGCAGCCCGTGCGCGACGGCCGAAGCCATCTCGCCCACCACGGCCAGCCGCTCTGTCTCGACCAACCTCCTTTCCTGCCGCCGCAGAATGCGGGTCGAATAGACAACCACGACCAGAAGCGCCGCAAACAGCACCGCACCGGACAAAAGGGCGGCGATCCAGCTCAGGCGTTCGATGCTGTGGATTGTCAGAAGCAGGCTGGTCGGCGCCTTGTAGACCTCGACCGCGCCGACGACGAAACTGCGGTCGGCGGACCAGATCGGGATGTAGAACTCGATGAACTCGGTCACGTCCTCGGACAGCCCGACATGTTCGTCCTTCTCGCCCCGTTCCATCACGTTGACTTCGGGATGCAGTTCGCCGCGCATTGCCGCCGCAAGCTCGTCGTTTTCTGCGAAAGTCCGGCCGATCAGTTCGCTGTCGCTGGACCACAGGATTTCGCCCGACATGGCATAGACATTGGCGCGGAAGACATCCGGCAGACGGGAGACGTGGACAAAGAATTCCTCCATCTCCGGCACTTCCGGGTTTTTCGTCGCGCCGTAGAAGTAGCTGTTGGCATTTTCGACCCGGACGATGGAATTCAGGAACTGCATGGACACGACGGCATCCCGCATCATCATCTGACCGGCCACATAACGGGCAAGATAGGATGACAAGAGGAACGTCGTCGCGAAGATCGCCAGAAAACTCGTGACGATGAACAGCGAAAGCACCCGCACGTAATGCGGCGATCCTTCCGGTTTTGTCTGTGTCGCTGTCATCGGCGTTCCTGCAACCTGGGCAGGGCGGAGTATTCATCGCCTCGCCGGCGCGTGACCACGGACCATGGTCCGACGCGGTGCAATGCCGGGGTTCATTCGCCGAAACTGGGGCATTTGCCCCAGTTTCAGCGCGGCAATTGGCCCATTTCACAGGCCGCCCGTCCGCAAATCGGGCGCGGAATCGGCAATTCTTGCGCTGAAACGAGGCCGCCCATGACACGCATACTCCTTTCTGAAGACGAACCGGTGCTGGCGCGCAACATCGTGCGGTCGCTGGAAAGTTGTGCAATCAGCGTCACCCACGCTGCGTCGGCGAAAGAGACCGAAACCGCACTGAAGGCTGGGGCCTACGACCTGGTGCTCGCCGACGTCTCGCTTGGCGATGGCGACGGGATCGAGGTGATTTCAGCGGCGGGCGGCCGGCTTGGGCAGACGCCGGTTGTGGTGATGACCGGGCAGGACAGCCTATACAATCGCGGCCGGGCCGAAAACATTCCGGTCGCTGCCTTCCTTGCCAAACCCTTCGCGCTGTCGCGCCTGCGCGAACTTGTCACCGCGCTGACGAGGGATAAGAGCGGGGCAGGCGGGAGCGGCAGGCGCGGCCCGTCTGTGGTGATGTATTCGCATGACACGATCGGGCTGGGCCATATGCGCCGCAACGCCTCGATCGCGCGCGAACTTGTGGCTCTGGTGCCGGGCATTTCGGTTCTGATGCTGGTTGGCTGCCCCTCGGGCATGAATTTCGAACCGCATCCCGGCATCGACTATGTCAAGCTCCCGTCGCTTGCCAAACTGGGACGCGGGGCGTTCCAGTCGAGCGCGCTGCGGCTTGACGCAGCCACATTGCGGCAGATACGGACCGGGATCATCGAAGGCGTGTTCGAAACGTTCCGCCCCGATCTTCTGCTGGTCGATCATGAACCCTGCGGGGTTCTGGATGAGTTGCTTGCGGTTCTGGAACGAAGCCGTGCGCAGGGTCGACCGCGCGCGATCCTCGGCCTGCGCGACATTCTCGACGATCCCGGGCGGGTCCGCGCAGCCTGGGTACAGAACGGCACCGCGAAAGTGATCGCAGAGTGTTATGACCGGGTACTGGTTTATGGCAACGCGGCTTTTTATCCCTCTGCAGCCGCCTATGGGCTGGAGGCATTGCTGCCCGGCCGGGTCAGCCATACCGGTATTGTCACAAGGCCCGGGCCGTGCCGCGCCCGGCCTGCGGGCAGCACGCCGGGTTCGGTGCTGGTCTCGGGCGGTGGGGGGCGCGATGCCTTTCCGCTGATCGACACCGCGCTTTCCGCGCTGGCCACGATCCCCCGGCGCAAGCGCCCGGCGATGACGATCGTCACCGGCCCGCTGATGGATGCAGAGTTGCGCACCACCCTTTTCGCCCGTGCGGCCCGGTTTGGCGTTGCCTGTCTGGAAAGCGTGCCGGACCTTTCCGAGTTTATTCAGGCCGCCGACCTTCTGATCACCATGACCGGATACAACTCTGTCAACGAGGCCCTGCTGCAGGGCTGCCCGATCATCACCGTCCCCCGCCTCGGCCCATCGGCCGAACAACGCATCCGGGCCGAGACGCTGGCCGCGCACGGCCTTGCCCGCCACCTCAGTCGCGAAGCGCTGGGCCCCGAAACGCTTGCGCGGATGATGATGGCGCCGGCGCCGGGAGTGCGAACCGGCGGGCTTTGTTTTGACGGTGCGCGCCGGGCGGCCCAGGTGATCGCCGAACAGCTTGGCCAAACCAACCCCGATCAGGAGGCCACCCATGCCGCACACTGCTGACCGCCTGAGCACCGGCTATGTGCTGAAGCGCTTTCCCCGCTTCAGCGAGACCTTCATCCTGAACGAGTTGCTGGCGCATGAGGCGGCGGGTGCTGTGGTCGATGTGTTTTCCCTGCTCGACCCGCCTGACGAACCGCGCCATGCCGGGCTGACGCGGCTGAAGGCGAATGTGACCATGCTTTCGGGCGTTGGCACGGGTCGCGAGGAGCAGCCAGCGCCGGCGGACACGGCGCTGTTTTCCGGCAAGACCCCCCGGCAGGTCGGTCGCCTGATGGCCAAGGCCGAGGCCGTGGCCCAGGCCGCGCGCGCGCGCGGGATCACCCATCTGCATGCCCATTTCGGTTCGGACGCCACCACGGTTGCGCTGTTGGCGGCGCGGATCATGGGAGGGACGTATTCCTTCACCGCCCATGCCCGCGACATATTCCACACCTATGTCTCACCCGTGGCCGATGCCGAAATGCGCCGCGCGAAGCTGCGCGAAGCGGCCTTCACGGTGACCGTGTCCGACTACAACGCCCAACACCTGAGGGCGCTTTGCCCCGAGGCGGCCGGGCGCATCCTACGGCTCTACAACGGCATCGACCTCGACGCCTTTGCCCCTGCCAGCCCCGCACGGCGAAGGCCGGGGCGGCTGTTGGCTGTTGGCCGGCTGGTGGCGAAGAAGGGCTTTGCGACCCTGATCGAGGCAGCCGCGATCCTGCGCGACCGTCAGGTTCGCTTCGATCTGGACATCGTCGGCAGCGGGCCGCTGGAGGCCGAGCTGCGTTCGGGGATCGACCGCCTGAAGCTTTCCGGGCGGGTGAGGCTCGCCGGGCCTTTGCCGCAAGAACGGCTGGTCGAACGGATGGAGCAGGCAACGCTGGCGGTTCTGGCCTGCACCGTCACCGAAAGCGGCGACCGCGACGGTCTGCCGACGGTTCTGCTGGAAGCCATGGCGCGGGGCTTGCCGGTGGTGACCACGACGGTTGCGGGCGGGCCGGAAATCGTCGTGCCGGGTGTGACCGGAGCGCTTTGCCCGCCCGACGATCCGGCAGCGCTTGCCGATGCGATCGCGTCGGTACTGGCCGACCGCGATCGGGCCCTTGCCATGGGTAGGGCAGGGCGGGCGCGGGCAGAGCAGCGTTTCGACCTGAACCGAAACACCGCCATCCTGCGCGCGCTTCTGGCCGCGCCCACGACCGCTGTGGCGCAGATCCGGAGGGCGGCCTGATGCGTATTGCCTATGTCACGGCCGATCGCGGCATCGCGGTGTTCGGTGCCAAGGGTGCCTCGGTCCACATTCAGGAGATGATGCGCGCCTTCGGCGGTCTGGGCCACGAGTTACGCGCACTTGCCGCCCGCAAGGGGGGTGGGCCAGACAACGGCCTTCTGGTGGAGGAGGTCGGTACTGCCGCCCTGTCAGGCACCGACCGCGCCGGCAAGGAACGTGCCGCCATGGCGCAGGCTCGCGCCATCGAAGACCGGCTGATCGCGCTGCACCGCAACTGGCCTTTCGATCTGATCTACGAACGCTATTCGCTGTGGTCCGATGCCGGCATCCGCGCGGGCGCCCGGCTTGGCATCCCCGTGGTGACGGAAGTCAACGCGCCGCTCGTGGTCGAGCAGTCGGAATACCGAGAACTGGTGCATGGGGATGCGGCGCGGGCCATCGAGGGGCGGGTCTTCGCGCAATCCGAGCTTCTTGCCACGGTTTCGCGGCAGGTCGCGGACTATGCGCTTGGCCGGGGGGCGCCGCCGGAGGCAGTGCGGGTTGTCGGCAACGGGGTGGATACGGCGCGGTTCCATCCCGGGGTCGAGCCGGTGCGTTTCGGGGCGATCCCCGACGGTGCCTTTGTGGTCGGCTTTACCGGGTCGCTGAGGGTCTGGCACGGCGTCGATACGCTGCTTCGTGCCTTCGTAACCCTCCGTCAAGCCTGCCCCGACGCGCACCTGCTGATCCTCGGCGACGGGCCGCTGCGCGGATGGATCGAAGGGTTTTCCGAAGGCGCGGGAATTGCGCAGGCGGTGGCGATCACCGGTTGGGTCGATCATGCCGATCTGGCGCCGCTGATCGCGGGAATGGATGTCGCGACCGCCCCCTATCCCGCGGATGACGGACACTATTTCTCGCCGCTGAAGCTTTACGAATACCTCGCCACAGGCCGCCCGGTCGTGGCCAGCCGGATCGGCCAGACGGCCGAGTTGCTGGAGGGGTCGCAGGCCGCTTGTCTGTTGCCACCCGGCGATGACATGGCTTTGGCAGAGGCGCTGGTTGCCCTTCATGCCGATCCGGCCCGGCGCGCGAAGATGGCACGGGCCGCCGCGGCCGAGGGTCGCAAGCACGACTGGCGGGAAAACGCCCGCCGCGTGATCGAACTGGTCGAGCGCCGCAGGCAGGCCGCATGAGCCGCCGCAGCGATACAGTCCAGCCGCGAGCGCTCTGGCGGCTTTTCCGGCGGATGGGGCCGCATCTGGGCCCGCATCGCCGCAAGCTGCTTCTTGGCGGGTTCGCCATGCTTGGTGTCGCGGCGTCAGAGGTTTTCCGGCCCTGGCCACTGAAAATCGTCTTCGACGGCATCCTCATGCCGCAGGATCAGCCCGACAGCGTCACCGGTTGGCTTGTCGGTAGTTTCGGCGCAGGTGACGGGCTGCTTGCCGTATCGGTGATCGCGATCCTGGCCTTTGCCCTGATCGGCGGCGCCGCGGCCTACTTTCAGGCCTACCTGATCGCCGCTGTCGGCCAGAAGGTCGTCGCCGCCATCCGTCTGGACCTTTACCGCCATGTCCAGCGGTTGTCGCACAGCTTTCACGACACCGCCTCGACTGGCGATATCATCGCGCGGCTGACCGGCGATGTGCGGATGATGCGCGACCTTCTGATCGATTCCGTCGTTTTCTTCGCTGCCCGTTTCCTCGTCATCGTCGCAACCGTCGGCATCATGTTCTGGATCAACTGGCGGCTGACGCTGGTCGCACTGATCATCCTGCCCGCGCTCTGGCTTCTGGCGCGTCATTTCGGCACCAGGATAAAGGGTGCCGCCCGGCGTCAGCGCAAGAACGAGGGCAGGATCGCGGTCGTGATGACCGAAGGCCTGTCCGCCATCAATGTGGTGAAGGGCTTTGCCCGCGAAGCCTATGAGGAAGACCGCTTCGCGCGGCAGAATTCCTCCTCCGCCGAGGCGGGTGTACAGACCACACGGCTCGCCGCCCATATGGATCGTGGCAATCAGGTGCTTCTGGCGCTCGGAACCAGCTTCGTGCTCTGGTACGGGGTCACGCTGGTGCGGGCCGGGGCGATCAGCCCGGGCGACCTTCTGGTTTTCACCGCTTACCTTTCGACGCTATACAAACCGGTGCGCAAGATGGCCTCGATGACCTCGCGCATCGCCAAGGCGACGGCAAGCGGCGAGCGGCTCTTGGAAATCTTCGACCTTCGGCCCGACGTGGCCGAACGGGCGGACGCGGTCGAGGCGGGGCGGCTCAGGGGCGAGGTGGCGCTGAGAGGGGTGAGCTTTGCCTATCCCGACACACCGCTCGTGCTCTCTGGCGCAGAGCTGACGATCCGTCCGGGTGAGGTTGTGGCGTTGCTGGGACCAAGCGGCACCGGAAAATCATCGGTCGCGAAGCTGATCATGCGCTTTTATGACCCGGTTTGCGGTCAGGTCATGATCGACGGAACCGATATTCGCGATTTCACGCTCGACAGCCTGCGCCAGAACATCGCCGTCGTCTTGCAGGAGGCGGTGCTTTTCGCAGCGACGATCCGCGAAAACATCGCCTATGGCCGGATCGGCGCATCGGAGGAAGAGATCGTCGCCGCCGCCCGCGCCGCCGGGGCGGACGGGTTCATCCGCGCGCTGCCCGACGGCTACGACACTGTCGTCGGCGAGCGGGGAGAGACCCTGTCAGGCGGACAGCGCCAGCGTATCGCCATCGCCCGCGCGATCCTGCGCGACGCGCCGATCCTGATCCTCGATGAGCCGTTGACCGGGCTTGACGCGGCAACGGCCACGGCGCTGATGGCAGAATTGCGCGTTGCGACGCGCGGGCGCACGACCCTGCTGATCACGCACGACCCGCAATGCCTGACCCTTGCCGACCGCGTGTTTCACCTGCAAGGCGGCGGGTTCGTCGCCGCCCCGCCGCGCTCCAGCCTTGCGAGGCCGGCATGACTGGCACCGATATCTCCATGCCCGTGCTTCCGCCGTCCTTCCGGACCAGCCTGCGCGCGGGACCAAGCCAGACGGCGGTCGAGGCGCTGATCGGTGCGGGCACAACGCGGCCGCGTTTGGAGCGGGTGCACTTTTCCGACCGGCGTCCGGTGCTGTTGCAGTATGCGGCGGGACAGACGACGCTTCTGGCAGAGTGGGTGCCCAAGGCCGGCGATCGCCATGCGGCCGAGACGATCCGGCGGCTGAAAAAGCCACGGCATGGTCAAGCCGGCGCGCGCCCCGAGAAGGTATCGTCGCCGATCTCGATTTCACCCTGCGCGTTTCGGGGTTGGATGAGCGGCTTCCCGGTCTGCGGCTGCTTTACGAGGCCGGTGCCGCGCGCGAATTGATCGGCCGGCTGGAGGGCAAGGACCCGGCCCGGTCACTCCCCATCTGGTCGCCACAGGCTGGGCAAGCGTGCGGTGCTGCGGCTGGATGGTGCCGACGGACGAAGCCGCTTCGCCCGGCTCCGCGCTGTCAAGAGCGATGCCGGACAGGTCCAGTTCGCGCGCCATATGGCGCTGCGGCGGGCGCTGGGCGAGGGCGGCAGGCTACGCATACCTGAACCGCTGGCGAAGAGCCCGCGCTGGGCCTGTCGCTTTAGGCGGCTCTTGACGGCGAAGCTCCGCGTTGCACCGGCCTCGAAGGCTTTGCCGATTGCCGCGATATCGCGGCGGCCATCGGGGCTTTGCAATCGCTGCCGCTGACGGACTTGCCCGAACATGACGCGGGGCGGAAACGGCGCTCTTGCGCGCCTGGTTCGGACGCACGGCCTCGGTCTTTCCCGATCTTGCCGAAGCGATCCGCGCGCCCCTCGAGCGCGTGGTGGCAGACCTTGCGGCGCTTGAGCCCTTGCCGCCTGTTCGCGCACCGCGACCTGCACGAAAAACAGATTGTGCTTACCGGCGGGCTGGCCGGCATTCTCGATTTCGATACGCTTTCGCTTGGCGATCCGGCGCTGGATATCGGCAATCTGCAGGCGCATCTTTTTCTGGCCGGGTTGCACACGGACCGGTCGTCGGCCGCGTTCGAATGGGCGCTCATGATCGCAATGCCGGGTCTTTCCGTCGGGCGCGTGCGGATCTGGCGCCGCGCCGCGCTGCTGCGGCTGGCGATGATCTATGCCTTTTCCGATACCGCGCCGCACATCGTGAAGAGGCTTGTCGGCGAGGCTGGCTCATGATCGCGATTGACGATCCCGTCCTGACGGGCCTGCAAAGGCTGGCGCCCGAGCGTCTTCGGGCGATTACCGGGGCATCGGAGGTGGAGCTTCTGCGGTTGCGCTACGATCGCGGCCGCCGGGCGATCCTGCACCTTTCGAGCACCGATCCGGAGGACGATGTGCCACGCGAAGGCGCGGTCTGGTTCTATCCGGGCGACAAGGCGCGCCGTCTGGCCAAACGCAATGGCGGCACGGTTTTCGATCCGGTGACGAAGGCGCTGTATACCCCGTTCCCGCATGACCACAGGATGCCGGAAATCGGCGCCTTCGTGAACGGGTATGCCGGTCTGGTTGCGCCGCTTATCGGCGGCCCCCCCGACGGCAAGCCGCTGCTTGTCCGCTACCGGCCGGGCCTGTCCTGCACCTTCCGGTGCCTGCGCCGCGACGGCGCGGTTTTCTACGTCAAGCTCCAACGCGACGAACCGGTCGCCCGTCTCGCCGCAGCCAATGCACTGCTGGCCGATGTACTCGTAGGCACCGGGCTCGCTATCGCCCGTATCCATGCGGTGAACGCCGAACTGAAAGCGGTGTCCTACGCTGCGGTTTCCGGGACGTGCCTCGAGGTGAGATTGGCCGCCATGGCCGCCGATACTGCCGCGAGGCAGGTGACCGAAACCTGTGCCGCGCTTCGCGAGCTCTGGTCAGCCCCCATTACTCCTGCACGGCTATACGACCGTCAGGGCCTTCTCGACAGCGCGCGCAGATCCGCCCGCATGATAGGCGCCGTGTGTCCGGCGGTCAAAAACGATGTCGACCGCATCGTGGCTCGGCTTGACGCGGCAAAGGTCCGGCTTGCCCTGCGTCCGATCCATGCAGATTTCAAGCTGGAACATGCCTTCATCGGAGACGGGCGGATCACGCTGATCGACACCGAAAGCCTGTCGCTCGGCCCCCCCGATTACGATCTGGCGCAGTTCTACGGACGGTTGCGCATGGCGCAACAGGCCGGAACCCTGCAGGAAGCCACGGTTAACGCGGCCTGTCAGGTCGTCAGGCGATGTGGCGCGGAAAGTCTTGACTGGTGCCTGGGCGTCGTCGCGCTGCGGCTGGCAAAGTTTCATGCCCAGCGACCGGTGCCTTTCAGCGCGGCGCTGGCCGCGGATATCCTGCACCGGATGGGGCAGCACGCGTGACCGCCGGGGTGGCCCATGTCCTGACTTCGCCCGGAAACGGCGGTGTGCCGCGCGTCGTGCGGGCGCTGGTCAGCCGGATCGACCGGCGCCGTTACGAGCCATCGGTGTTCTTCCTAAAACCCGGCGAAGGGCTGGATGTGTTCCGTGATCTTGATGCAACCGTCGAAATGGCCAGCATTGCGCGGGGAAAGACCGGCGCGATCGCGGCGCTTGCCGAATTTCTGGCGGCGCAGCGCGTCGCCATCCTGCACACGCATTCCTTCCGCCCCAACCTCTACGGCCGTATGGCGGGCGCGCTCTTGCGTGCCGATGGCCTGCGGATCGTGGCGCATTATCACAACGACTATGCCGACAAATGGGCGGACCCGTCGGCCATCGCGCTCGAACGGCGACTTGGCCGGATCACCGATGCGCGCATCGCCGTGTCGAACGCGGTCGCCGGTCATGTTGCGGACTGGACCGGGGCTGACGAGGACAGCGTCAGCGTCATCCGCAACGGGCTCGACCTTGACCGGCTGGTCTCTGCCGACCGGGCGCGTGGCCGCGCCGCGCTGGGGCTTGGCGAGGGGCATGTCTGTATCTGCCTCGTCGGTCGGATTTGCGCGCAAAAGGGCGTCGATGTGTTCATCGATGCGGCAGAAAGCTTGCTGTCCGACTTGCCGCAGGCCCGGTTCGTCGTTCTTGGCGTGACGGAGGACAAGGCACTGAGCGCGCGGCTTCGCGCCCGTGCCGAGGCTGCGCCGCGTCAGGCGATCCGGCTGCTTGGCCACCGCGAGGATCTCGGCGATCTTCTGGCCGGCTGCGATATCCTCGCGGCACCGTCGCGTTGGGAAGGCTTCGGGCTCGCGGTTGTCGAGGGCATGGCCATGGGCCTTCCGGTTGTCGCCAGCGCGGTCGGTGGGCTTCCCGAGGTGACGCAGGGCGCGGCATATCTTATCCCGCCAGACGATCCCGCATCGCTTGCCGCGGCGCTGCGACGGCTTGTGGACAACCCGCCGCTGCGCGCGGAATATGGCCGCGCCGCGCGCCTGCGATCTGCGACCTTTGACTGGGCGAAAACTGCGGACGCGGTGGAGCGGCTCTATGACCGAATCCTTGCCGGGCCATGAACACCTACCTTGTCCGACATGGCGAGACCGCAGCCAACGGCCAAAGCTATGCTGGCCGTATCGACACCGCGCTGAACGCGGCAGGACAGGCGCAGGCGCAACGCGTCGTCGATTTGCTGCGCGATGTGCCGGTCGGTGCCATCCTGACCAGCCCGCTTCGGCGAGCACGTCAAACGGCGACGCCCCTCGCGCTGGCGCACGGGCTGGAGCCGACGATCGACCCCGACCTGACCGAGTTCGATTTCGGCCGGTACGAGGGCATGGCGAAACGGTCGGCCGGGCTCAGGCTTCGAAAGGATCATCTGTTCGACCCGGTGCCGGATGGCGAAAGCCTTCATGACCTGTGGCGCCGCGTCGAGCGGGTCGCCGCGCGTCTTGCGCATTGCGCGCCTCGACAGGCGTGGTGGTTGTCGTCGGACATTTCTGGTCGAACCGCCTGCTTTTCGGCCATCTGTCGGAGCTGGATTTCGAGGCCGCCTGCCGCAACCGCGACTATCGGCCGAAATGCGGGGCGATCACCAGCATCCGGTTCGAGTAGCGCACAACAGTGCGGTTTGCCGACGCCGGTCATGGGCAGAGGTCGGTAAGGTGACGTCGTGGGGCAGGGCGTTCGAAGCCAACAAGAGGGGAGGCTGGGCCAGTGTCGTTGCGAACACGGAGTTCAGCGAAATCGGTCCCGGGGGTTTCGGCGCCTGGCCGGTGGGGTTCAGTGGTGTTGTCACGCGCGGCTCACAAGTGATTTGCCAAGATGGCGTGTCGGGGTTGAAGGTCAGGACACCTCTGTCTTTCCCTTCCTGAAAATTCTTGAATCCATGGATCGGCGAACGCTAAAAATGATTCCGAATTCGGCGACTTCTTTGGCCCGCTTCTCGCAAGACCGCCCGAGGAAGCGCGTCGAGAGTGGTATCGCGACCGGCAGAAATGACACGCGACGGCCACGTGGAATCAAAGGATGTCGGCGGCACGGATGTCTTCAAGGGCGAAATCGATCAGCGCGCGGACCTTTCGCGGCAGGGTCCGGCCCTCGAGGTATGCCGCACCCAGAAGGCTGCTTTCGCCCGCGTAGTCGCCGAGCAGCGGCACAAGCGCGCCCCCGTCGATGGCCTCCCGAAGGGCAAACCGGGGCGCATAAGCGATGCCGAGGCCCTGGCTGGCCAGATCGACCGCACCGCGGGCCGAATTGACATGCATTCGGCCGTGAACCTCCACTGTCTCGGCGGCGCCATGGCGTTGAAAGGTCCAGCGCCTGGGGTTGGTGCGATTGGTGTCGATGATGCATTCGTGCCGTTCAAGGTCGGACGGCGTAGCGGGGGCGCTGTTTCGAGCGAGGTAGTCCGGGCTGGCGACGAGCACGCTTTGAAAGCCGCCAAGGCGGCGCACCTTGAGCGACGCCATGTCGAACCGGCCAATGCGGAAGGCGAGATCGATGCCCTCGCGCGCGAGGTCGGCGTATCGGTCGCTCAGCCGCAGATCGACCGTCAGATCCGGGTGGGCTTGTGCGAAGCGCCCGAGCATTCCTGCCAGATAAACCTCGCCAAGGGTTATCGGCGCCGAAATGCGGATCGTCCCAGTCAGTCCCCCAGATCCTTCCGTGACCTCGGCAAGGACTGCGTCAAGTTCATCCAGTATTGCGGGGGCCCGCGCCATCAGGTCTTCGCCGGCCGACGTCAGGCCGACCTTTCGCGTCGTGCGCTGGAAAAGACGCACTGACAGGCGAGCCTCGAGCTCGGCGACGTATTTCGATGTCAGCCGGTTGGAAATGCCAAGCTGATCGGCCGCCGCGGTGAAGGAGCCGGTCCGGGCGGTCGCAACGAAGGCTCTGAGCTGGTCTGCAATGTCCATCGAAGATCATTAGGAACAAAACGTAGATAGTCTCTCAATATATTCGTCATTTCATTGATGGTTGGCAAGGCCTAGCTTGACCACAGTTGAACTCCAGTCGCCGGATCGGTGGACAAGAAAGGAAATGACATGACCACGAAATCCCCTTCGGATTACGCCGCTCTCGCGCTGCGCGTTGCAAGCGGTACGCTCTTTGTCGCTCATGGCTGGCTAAAGGTCAGCGTCTTCACGATCGCGGGCACTGTCGGCTTTTTCGAAAGCCTTGGCCTGCCGGGGGCGCTGGCTTACCTGACCATTGTCGCGGAACTGGTTGGCGGGCTGGCACTGATCCTCGGCATCGGCACGCGGCTCGTCTCTCTGGCGCTGATCCCGGTGCTTCTGGGTGCAACCTGGGTTCATGCCAGCAATGGCTGGCTCTTCTCGGGCGAAGGCGGCGGCTGGGAATTCCCGCTGTTCTGGGCGGTCGTCCAAGGGGCCATCGCGGTTCTTGGGGCGGGTGCCTTCGCGGTCCGGATCCCGGCGCTGCAGAAGAGGCTTGGCCAATTCGCCTGAGACAAGCCTATCGTCGGGCCGCAGAACGCGGCTCGACTGTTTTTTTGGGGGAAAGCCATCATGCAGACGCATCGCCTAGAAGACCTCCGGGACCGTTTCGCGCCTTCCGACCGGATGCCGGTCGTTTTTCTTGGGCACGGCAGCCCGATGCATGCGATCGAGGATGGCGCCTTCAGCCGGGCCTGGACAGTGCTCGGCCAGAGCCTTCCGCGTCCGCGGGCGATCCTCGTGGTCTCCGCGCATTGGATGAGCCGCGGAACGACGCTTGTCGACGTCTCCGCCATGCCGCGCACGATCCATGATTTCTACGGGTTTCCCGATGCGCTGTACCGGGTGAGCTACCCCGCGCATGGCGACCCCGAACTGGCCCGCAAGGTGGTGTCCCTGCTGGAAAGCCATCACGCGCAGGGCGACGACCGCTGGGGGCTGGACCATGGGGCCTGGGCGGTGCTGAAGTACCTTTATCCCGATGCCGATGTGCCGGTCTTCCAGGTCTCGATCGACATGAGCCGGGGCCTCGGCCACCAGCTCGAGATCGGTCGCACCCTGTCGGACCTGCGCGACCGGGGCGTCCTGATCCTCGGTTCGGGCAATGTCGTGCACAACCTTCAGGCCATGCGCTTCGGCGGAAGTCCACAGGACTTCGCGCTGGAATTCGACGCGCTCTTTGCCGACCGGCTCGGCGACCGTGACTTCGCGTCCCTTGCCGATACCGACGGCCTTGGGCCGCTACTGCGCATGGCCCATCCGACTGTGGACCACTACATGCCCGCGATCACGATCGCAGGCGCCTCGGACGCGCGGGATAACCTGACCTTCATGACCGATGCCATCGACCTCGGGTCCGTCTCGATGCGGTCCTTCGTGTTCCACCCGAACTGAGGAGAGCGGCGATGCTTGTCGACGGGAAATGGGTCGAGAACTGGCAGCCAGTTCAGAAGGCGGACGACAAGGGGCGCTTCGTGCGCCAGGTGTCGAGCTTTCGCAACTGGATCACGCCGGATGGCCGACCCGGACCGACGGGTGAGGGCGGTTTCGAGGCGGAGCCGGGACGCTATCGCCTGTACGTCGCGCTGATCTGCCCATGGGCGTCGCGCGCGCTGATCGCGCGAAAGCTGAAAGGTCTTGATGACCTGATCCCCATCACCGTCGTCAACCCGACGCTCACCGATCAGGGCTGGCGCTTTGGCGGCTATCCGGGGGCCGACGAGGATCCGCTCTTTGGCGCGGAGCTACATGCACGAAATCTACACCGCGCCGACGCCGAATTACCGGGCGGGCCACGGTGCCGGTCCTGTGGGACATGAAGCCAGAACGTGATGGTGAACAACGAAAGCGCCGACATCGTAAGGATGTTCGACAGCGCCTTTGAGCATTTGGTGCCGTCAGATGTAAGGCTCTACCCACTGATCTGGCGCCAGAGATCGAGGCACTGAACCCGCGCCTTTACGACCTTCTCAACAACGGCGTCTACAAGGCGGGCTTGCCTCGACGCAGGCAGCCTATGACGAAGCGGTGGACGGCGTCTTTGCCACGCTCGACGAACTCGAAGCACGTCTGACCGGGAACTTCCTGTTCGGCGACCTGGCTGACCGAGACAGATATCCGCGCCTTCGTAACGTTGATCCGGTTCGACGCAGCCTATCACGGACTGTTCAAGACCAACCGCAAGCAGATCGCGACTATCCGCGCCTCACGGCCTTCCTCCGGCGGATGCTCAATCTGCCGGGCGTGCGCGATACCGTCGATATGGATCATATCCTGCACGGCTATTATTCGATCAAGGCGCTCAACCCCTGGGGATCGTGCGCAAAGTGCGAGACCATGTCTGCAGCACTTCTGCGCGGTCCCGCGAAGCACTGAACGGGGTGACAGGGATACGTGCCAGCTGTCCTCCGTCAGCGCCCTTGGGACATTGACTTGATTTGGTAACGGAGGGTTTCAGGCTCATCGTGACCACCAAGGAGTGGAGATGAGACAGAAACCCGGAACGGCAAAGCCGACGGCGGAGTCTGTTGTGAAGGACATCCGCCGGCGCACGTAAGCACCATTCGGCCGAAAAGATCAGGATCGTGCTTGAAGGGCTGCGCGGCGAGGACAGCATCGCTGAGCTCTGCCGGCGCGAGGGGATCACAACGAGCCTCTATTACAGCTGGTCGAAGGAGTTCCTGGAAGCCGGCAAGAAGCGGCTTGCAGGCGATACCGCGCGGCAGGCCACCAGCCCCGAGGTCAGGATGCGCGGCAGGAGGCCGCCGCTTTGAAGGAGGCGGTGGCCGACCTCACCCTGGAGAACCGCTTGCTCAAAAAAAGCATGCTCGGGGATGGGGAGACGAGCAATGAGGTATCCCGCATCGGAAAAACTCGAGATCATCCGACTGGTGGAGGGGTCGCATCTGCCAGCAAAGCGGGTCCTCGACGTGATCGGCGTGCCGCGCACGACCTTCTATCGCTGGTATGATCGCTATCTGTCGCTCGGCGCTCCGGGCTCGAGCATCGGCCCTCGCACCCGGAGCCGCGTCTGGAACCGGATCCCCGACAAGTTGCGCAAGCAGATCGTCGATCTTGCTCTCGAACAGCCCGAGTTGTCGCCACGGGAACTTGCCGTCGGTTCACCGATACCCGACGCTACTTCGTGTCGGAAGCCAAGCGTTTACAGGGTTCTGAAGGCTCAGGATCGATCACCAGCCCGGCCTTCTCATCGTCATCAAGGCGGCGGATGAGTTCCATGAAAAAGACCATTCGACCGAACCAACTCTGGCAGACCGACTTCACCTATCTTAAGGTCATCGGCTGGGGCTGGTTCTATCTCTCGACCATCCTCGACGACTACAGCCGCTACGTCATCGCCTGGCGGCTCTGCTCGACGATGAAGGCGTCGGAGGTGACCGCCACACTGGAAGATGCCCTGGTCGCCTCGGGCTGCGACCGAGCCACCGTCGTCCATCGGCCCAGACTGCTCAGCGAGTTGCCAATGGATGCGCCACCGGTTCGAGCACCATTGGCGACGGCAGCAGCTACATCTCCGGGGAACTGGCCGACTGGCTTGCCGGCGAGGGCATCGATCACGTCCGTGGTGCTCCCCGGCATCCCCAGACCCAGGCCAAGATCGAACGCCGGCACCAGACCCTCAAGAACCGTATCCTGCTCGAGAACCACTACCTGCCCGGGGCACTTGAGGAAGCCGTGGCGGCCTTCATCGAGCACTACAATCACTACCGTTGCCACGAGAGCCTGGGCAACATCACCCCCGCCGACGTCTACCTCGGCAGGGCCGAAACCATCCTCGAACGACGAAGGAGATCAAAGCCAGGACCATCGCCAAGCGCCGCTTGCTGCATCGGACAGACCGCGGCATAAACTGAAACCTCAACGAGCCAGACCCTCCGTTCGAGATCAGGCGCTCGTGTCCCATTTCATCTGACGACGGACATTCGCGACCATACCGTGGACCATAGCGAAAGTTGCCATTCAGATGGAACTAATAGTCGCCTTTGTTGCGACCGCTTGGCAACGCTCAGAACTTCGGGACAGCGGAACTTCGCTACGGTGAAAGCAAGTGGCTAACTCTGAGTGGCACTATCGGACGACCTCTCAGACCAAGTGCGATACGAAATCAGGCCGGATGCCCGACCTTTCGATGGCGGCATCTGGTGAGAGTCCGACAAGCGCGCCGTAACCAGTGACGAGTGCTGTCCTGATACCCGCCAATGCCCCTCCGAGGATGTCGGTGTGGAGAGTGTCGCCCACCATTACGATCCGCTCGCACGGAGTGTTCGGGAACCTTGCACGGGCGTAGTCAAAGATATTGATGAACGGTTTGCCGAAAAACGCGGGTTCAACGCCCGTTGCGTCGCGCAGGCGGTGCGCGAAGTGGCCAGGCTCCTTTGAGGAAGGCCGGTCTCGCGCGGGGCGACGAGGTCGGGGTTTCCGACCAGCACTGGTCGCGGGCGGTCCAAAAGGGTGGCCTCAAGAAGGTTCTGCCGGTCCTCCGACCATTCGCCCGCCCCGAAGAACAGGAATCCTTCCGCCCGCTCATAGTCTGCCGGATCGTCCGCCAGAAAACTCCCGTTGATATGTTCGATCCCCTCGCGGCCAAACCCCCGTGCCGCCATCAGTCCCCAGTGCATCGCCGGCCAGCCAGCAAGCGCCGCAAGCAGGACATCGCGGGATGACACGACGTCCCCATCGCCGAAGCGGAAGCCAAGCCGTCGGTAGCGTTCCAGCATCACCCGCTTGCAGTAGCCCGCGGCGTTCGAGACGACCACCACCTGTTTTCCCGCGTCGGTCAGCGCCTCTACCGTCTGAGCTGCGCCCGGTATCGCGGTTTCGCCCACGTTCAGCACGCCGAACGCGTCCAGTAAGAAAACGTCGGCCTCTTCGATCAGGCTCGTCAACCCGTCGACCTGCCGGGACACGGCCGGGAAGGTCGCCCGTGGCAGACGGTCGCGTATCCCCTCATAGGCGTCGAACGCCCATTGTGCGTCGGCCATGGCGCGCATCAGATGATCGCGCCCCGGACCTTTGCCGACACCCATTCCGAGATGACGACGGCGAAGAGAATGACGAGAAGGATCAGCGAGACCTGCGGCCAGGCCAGCACGTTCAGGGATGCCTGTAGCTGCAACCCGATCCCGCCTGCGCCCACGAGGCCGAGCACGGTCGATTCCCGGATATTGATGTCCCAGCGGAAGACGGCGATACCGGCAAACGCGGGCAGGATCTGCGGCACGATCCCGTAGGCCATGACCTGCATCGGGCTGGCACCGGTCGCTGTCACCGCCTCGACTTGCGTGCGGTCGATCTCTTCGATGGCCTCGTAAAGCAGCTTCGCGCAGAACCCGACCGAGCGGATGGCGATGGCGATGACCCCGGCAAAGACCCCCGGCCCGATGATCGCGATCAGGAGCAGGGCCCAGATCAGCGAGTTGATCGAGCGGGTCGAGACGATGATGAGCAGCGCGATAGGCCGGACGAACCGGGTGGAGGGCGTCGTGTTGCGGGCAGCGAGGAAGGCGACCGGCACCGCGAGGAACAGCGCGCCGAGCGTCCCGAGCGTGGCGATGTTCAGCGTGTCCCAGATCGGCCACCAGAGCTTTTCCATATAGGACCAGCGCGGCGGGGTCGCCCGGTCGAGGATGTCGCCCGCGATGGCAGGAGCGTCCCAGACGAAAAACCATGTGGTCGCATCGGAAATCTGCTTCCAGCACCAGAGGAAGATCGCCGTTCCGACAAGCCATGCTGCCCAGCGGATCAGGTCTTCGTTACGGGTGCGACGCTGCCAGACCTTCTGACCGGTGGCGGATGTGACGACCGGCATTACTGTACCCTCGCCCGGATTACGCCCGAGAGGTATTCGAGCGCCATCACCGTCCCGATGATGATCAGGAGGATCGCCGCCGCCGTGTCGAATTCATACCTGTCGAAGGCGGTGTTCAGCGTCGCCCCGATTCCGCCCGCGCCGACGAGGCCAAGGATCGCGCTTTCGCGAAAGTTGATGTCGAGGCGGTACATCGAAAGTCCGATCAGGCGCGGCATCACCTGCGGTTGGACGCCATAATTGATCCACTGCATCCAGCTTGATCCAGTGGCCCGGATCGCCTCGGCCTGCACGCGGTCCATGCTTTCGATGTCTTCTGCGAGCAGCTTCGACAAAAACCCGATGGTCGCGAAGCTGAGCGTCAGGAACCCCGCAAGCGGTCCGAAGCCGAAGATCGCGACCAGAAGGATCGCCACGATCACCTCCTGCAGCGCGCGCGAGATGGCGACGATGCCCCGGCAGATCACATAGACCGGCAGCGGCGCGATGTTCCGGGCGGCCCCAAGCCCGATGGGGATCGAGATCGCGATGCCGACGACCGACGCGGCGACGGTCATGATCACGCTTTCCAGCATCCCGTCCCAGATATCGCCCCAGCGTGTCAGGAAATCGGGCCGTGTGAAGGACATGATAAAGGCCGCACCGCGATCGAGCCCCTCCCAGACGCGCGACCAGTTCACCTCGATCGAGGCCACGGCGAGGATCGGGTACACGACCGCGCCGATGGCCAGCGACCAGCGCAGCCAGGCGCGCTTGATCAGCGGCGGTTTCTTCCACGGACGGCCAAGGCGGGCGTCAAGCGCGGTGCTCATGCTGGCGCCTCCTCGTCGTCCTCGACCTTGCGGATTGTCGCCTGCCAGTCCTCCTCGCCGTAAATCTTCGTCAGCACGTCGGGTGTCAGCGCCTCGGGCGCACCGTCGAATTCGACCGCGCGCGAAGCGCAGGCCGATGACGCGGGCGACGAACATCTGCGCAAGCGCCACGTCATGGATATTGATGATCGCGGCAAGGCCCCGTTCGGCGCAGAGTTCGCAAATGAGCCGCATGATCTGACGCGACGTCTTGGGGTCGAGGCTCGCCGTCGGTTCGTCAACCAGAAGAAGCGCGGGGTTCTGGATCAGCGCCCGGCAGATGCCGACCCTTTGGCGCTGGCCGCCGGACAGCTCATCGGCCCGCTTGTCGGCCATCGCGACCAGCCCGACGCGGTCCAGCAATCGAAACGCCTCGTCCACGTCCGATTGCGGATATTTCCGCGCGAAACTGCGCCAGAATCCGACATAGCCGAGCCGGCCCGAAAGGACGTTCTCCATCACTGTCAGGCGTTCGACCAGCGCGTATTCCCGAAGATCGATGCCCATGCGCCGCCGTTCGCGGCGCAGGCGGCAGCCCCAAGGCCCGTCAACTCCACATCGCCCAGCCAGACCTTGCCGCTTGTCGGCTCCACCAGCCGGTTGATGCAGCGGATCAGCGTCGATTTGCCCGCGCCCGACGGCCCGATCAGCGCCAGGACCTGCCCCTTCGGCACCTCCAGATCGACCGCCTTCAACGCCTGATCGCCGGTGCGATAGGTCTTGGTCAGCTTTTCCAGCCTCAGCATGCCTGCCCCTTTTTCCGTTGGTGGGCGGCGGCCCGAAAGCCGCCGCCCCTTCACTTATTCGCAGGCGTAGGACACGCCGTTTGCCGTGTCGATCTTGCGGATCACTTCCCAGAAGTCCTTGTAGTTCATCTCAAGGGAACTGACCCTCACCCGACTTCTCGAATTCGGTCTGAAGGGTCGTGCCCTCCCAGTCGAAGTCGAAGAAGGCCTGCCGGATCTGTCTCTGCAACTCGGGCTTGAGGTTGTAGACGACGCCGAAACCCGTCGTCGGGAAAGTTTGCGACTTGTAGATCGAAACAACCTGATCGGGGGTGATCACCTCGCGCTCGATCATCCGGCTCATGACCGAGTTGGCGATGGCCGCCGCGGGATAGTCCTTGTTGGCGACACCGAGGATCGAGTTGTCATGCTTGCCTGAGAAGACCGGCTCGAAATCCGTACCAGCGACGAAGCCGTAATCGGCCTTCAGGATCGCCGACGGCGCCTTGAAGCCGGAATTCGAGGTCTCGGAGGTGAAAGCCATCTGCTTGCCCTTGATGTCCTCGACCTTTTCGATGCCGGATCCGGGATAGGTGATGATCTCCATCTCATAGCCGAAATGGCCATCCTCGCTGGCCATGATGGTGAATGGACGGAAGCCCGCACAGTTCACGGCAAGGGGGTTGGACCCGGTGTTGAAGCCCGCGATGTGCAGGCGGCCTGAACGCATCGCCTCGATCTGCGCGGCGTTCGACTGGACGGGGAAGAAGATCACCTTCTTGCCGGTCTTCGCTTCCAGATGGGACAGGAAGTCCGACCATGCGGTCTTGTAGACGGCGGGGTCCTCGACCGGCGTATAGGCAAAGATCAGTTCGTCGGGGTCGAGTTGTTGGGCCGGATCGGTCGGGATGTCGGCGATCAGGTCGCCATCAGCGTCGCAGAACCTTTCGTCGAGGTCACCGCGCGGGCAGTCCTGCGCGGCGGCGGGCATCGCCATGATGGCGAAAGCCGTGGTAGCGGCCACCATTGATAGCAGCTTAGATAGGGTCATCTTCTCCTCCTTGTCGGTTGGTGTTTATGGGGTCCGGTCATTCGGCCGGTGTTGTCGCGCTCCTGTGTAACAATCGTGTTGTGGTGCCGAGATCGGTGAAACTATCACTGCGCAGGGGGCAGAAGTCGTAAGCCGGGCCGGTGCAGCCCGGCCCTACGGCGATGGTGAAAAGACCCGCTCCATGCGCCGCACGCGCGCCGGGAACGGAGTCCTCCACCGCAAAAGCCTCGCGCGCGGGCAGCCGCAGGGCGTCAAGCGTTGTCAGGAAGGGTAGCGGATCGGGTTTGCCTACGGGTAGTTCCGCGCTCGAAACGGCGAGTTCAACCACATCCTGTAGCCCGAGCATCTCGACCGCGCCGTCGATATGGCGGCGGGGCGAGGACGAACAGATCGCGATCCGCAGGCCCGCTTCGGCAAGGCCGAGCAACCATTCCTTCGCCCCCGGCACCGGTTCGCGCAGCCGGTCGAGCCAGATATCCGCCTCGGCCCCGATCTGGTCGCCGATCGCCCGGCGCATCTCGGGCGTCAGCGGCATACCAAAGAGTTCGTCGAGAAAGTCCTTCAGCCCGCGCCCGATATGGGCGTCCAGCAGTTCCCGCGATGGCCGCTTGCCGTAGCGGGCCGTCACCTCGATCTTGGCCTTTTCCCAGACGTGCTCGCTGTGAACCAGCGTGCCGTCCAGATCGAAGATCGCGGCACGGTAACGCGTCAGATCGAACGTGGCCTCTCGCAGATGCTGTGTCATGCTGCTAGCCTCCCGAAGTCTGAGGAGAGGGGGCAGGGATGAACGGGCAGGAGATTGACCGGCGCTATGCCGGCGCGCGGCGGATCTCTGAGGAGGCCGGCGTGCTGGCGCTTGATTACTTCCGTCGTTTCGACGGGCTGAATGTCGAAGTCAAAAGCCATCAGGATTTTGTCTCCGAGGCGGACAAGAATGTCGAGGCTTTCCTGCGCAAGGCGCTGGCCGACGCCTTCCCCGATGACGGGATCGTCGGCGAGGAGGACGCGCCGAAGGCGGGCACCAGCGGCTTCACCTGGGTGATCGACCCGATCGACGGCACGACGAATTTCATCCACGGCATCCCGGGCTGGACCGTCGTTCTGGCCGGGGTCTTTGGCAGCAGGACCGAAATCGGTGTTATTCACGACCCCAATCACGCCGAGATGTACCATGCCCGCCGTGGCGCGGGCGCTTTCGTCAACGATCGGGCTTTGGCCGTGCTGCGTGGCAGGGACATCCGCAAGGGTTCGGTCGGTGTCGGGTTCTCGGGCCGTACGCGCGCCGACGGGATCAAGCACCTCATCCCCGCCATCATTGACGCAGGTGGCGTCTTTTACCGCAACGCCTCGGGTGCGCTGTCGCTGGCCTATGTCGCGAGCGGCAAGCTGCTTGGCTATGTCGAGGAACACATGAACGCCTGGGATTGCCTCGCCGGACAGCTCATGGTCGCCGAGGCGGGCGGGGTGATCGAGGATCAGGACGCTGCCCGGATGATCGGCGATGGCGGGCGCGTGATCGTCGGCTCGCCGGAGGTCTTTGACGAACTTGTGGCCATTGCCGAAAGGGCCTATGCGCCCGGCCAGGACTGACCGGCCATATCCCCGCGCATTACGCATCGGGCACCAGTACCGGGCCGGAGGCCGCAAGGCCGATCCTGATCGCGTCACCGACCTTCAGTGGTGCGTCGACATCGTCGCTGACCGCGAAGAGCCGACCGAAATCGCCGGTAAAGCTGTATTCCATGCGCGGCCCGACATAGGTCACCTTTTCGACCGTCGCGGCCAGCCCTTCGCCTTCGGTTACGCGGATACGAGAGGGGCGGCGCCAGCATCGCCTTTCCGGGTGTCAGTCCCGCGCGATGGCAGGTGGTGGCGGATGCCGCCGACTTCGATCTCGGCCATATCGCCGTCAGCCGCCACGATCTGACATTCGACCAGATTGGCCTCGCCGATGAAGTCGGCGACGAAGGTGTCGGCGGGCGCGTCATAGAGTTCGCGCGGGCGGCCGATCTGGGCGATGGCGGCATTCTTCATCACCACGATTTCGTCGGAAACCGCCAGCGCCTCTTCCTGATCGTGCGTGACGTAGACGACCGTCAGGCCAAGGTTCTGCTGGATCTCGCGGATCTCTTCGCGCACATGGCGGCGCAGCTTCGCGTCGAGGTTCGAAAGCGGTTCATCGAAAAGTAGCACCTGCGGCTCCAGCACCAGCGCGCGGGCGACGGCCACCCGCTGCTGCTGGCCGCCTGAAAGCTCGGACGGCAAGCGCCCGCCGTAACCGTCGAGTCCCACAAGCGACAGGCCGGCATTGGCCCGCTTCAAGCGTCTCGGCCTTGGAAAAGCCCGAGAACTTGAGACCATAGCTGACGTTTTCCAGAACGGTCATATGCGGGAAAAGAGCATAGGACTGGAAGACCATCGACACGTCGCGGTCGGTGGCGGGCAGGGTGGTCACGTCCTTCTCGCCGATCAGGATGCGGCCCGAGGTCGCCATCTCCAGTCCCGCGATCATCCGCAAGGTCGTCGTCTTGCCACAGCCCGATGGGCCAAGCAGCGTCACGAGTTTTCCCGGCGCTCGATTGTCAGGCTCACATCGTCCACCGCCACGACATCCTTGCCGTAGACCTTGGTCACATGGTCGAAGACGACCGAGGCGGCTTTGGAACTGACGGTGGTCATCATCCCCTCCCTGTTCATGGGCGAGCCTGCGCCCGATCTGCGTCCGCCCGACAAGAAGCTGCAAGAGCCCGACGGCGGCCAGCATCACGAAGATGAGCGCGGTCGAATAGGCGATGGCGAGGCCGTAATCGTTGTTCTCCACCCGCCCGATGATATAGCTCGTCGCCATGTCGTAGCGGGCGGAGACGAGGAAGATCACCGCCGAGATGGCGGTCATCGCGCGAACGAAGCTGTAGACCAGCGCGGCGAGGATCGCGGGCGCAGCAGCGGCAGGATCACCCGCCGGAAGGTCTGCCAGCTGTTCGCGCCGAGGGTCAGGGACGACTCGTCAAGCGACCGGTCAAGCTGACTCATCGAGGCGATGCCCGCCGCGCACCCCACTGGCATGTTGCGGAAGATGAAGCTGATGACGAGGATCAGGCCCGTCCCGGTAATCTCGATCGGTGGCACGTTGAAGGCGAGGATGTAGCTGACACCGATCACCGTTCCGGGAATGGCGAAGGACAGCATCGTGCCGAATTCGAAACTGCGTTTGCCCGCGAAATCCTGCCTGTCAGCAGATAGGCGGTGATCAGGCCGACGGCCGCCGTCAGCGGTGCCGCGACGGTGGAGATCATCATCGTCGTCCAGAAACTGTCCCAGGCCGAGCCGATCCAGCGGATGCCGCCGTCTTCGATGCGGACCGCGAAGGCGGTGACGTAGTGCTTGAAGGTCAGCGTATTGTCGACGCCCCAGAGCTGCACGACCGACCCGTAAAGGATCATCCCGTAGATGATCAGCGTGAAGCCGCCCCAAAGCGTCGCAATGGTATAGACCGGAATGGCCAGCCCGCGCGGCATCTGCGGATGCACGCCGGAATCGCCCTTGCCGGTGACGGTCGTGTAGCTTTTCTTCCCCAGCCAGAACCGTTGAAGGTAGAAGGCCGCCAGCGTGAAGCCCAAGAGCACCATGGAAAGGATCGCCGCGCGTCCCTGATCGTATTGCGCGCCGACGATGGCAAAGAAGATCTCGGTCGAGAGCACGTCGTAGTTCCCGCCAAGAACCAGCGGATTGCCGAAATCGGCCATGCTTTCGATGAAGCCCAGTAGGAAGGCATTGGCGAGGCCGGGGCGCATCAGCGGCAGCGAGACGGTGCGGAAGGTCTGCCAGCGCGTGGCCCGCAGGGTCTGCGCCGCTTCCTCCATCGATGGCGACACGCCCTCGACCACGCCGATGAGGACGAGGAAGGCGATGGGGGTGAAGGCCAGAAGCTGGGCGATGAGGATGCCGGGCAGGCCGTAGACCCAGCGGGTGGGGCGCACGCCGATCAGGTCGGCGACCCAGGTCGTGACCCGCACCCGAAAGGCCGAAGAGAAGGATGATCGCAAGGCCGATGACGAAGGGGGCGTGATGATCGGCAGGACGGTGATTGCGCGCAGCTCCCGCTTGAACCGGAAGCCCGACCGGGTCAGGACCAGCGCGAAGACGAGGCCGAGAAGCGTGGTCAGCACGCCGACCAGCACGGCAAGGAACAGCGAATTCCACGCCACCCGCAGCGCGTGCCCGAAAGGCAGCCAAGCCCCCAGATGCGGTCGTCGAAGAATTTTGCGAAGAAGAGGGGGATGGAATAGCCCCCCTCCTCGGTGATGAAGGCGGCCCCGAGCATCTTGGCGATGGGGAAGAAGACAAAGATGGTGACGACCGCTATCACGCCGCCGATGGCACCGGTGACAAAGACGTCGCCGTTGATCGCCCCTCGCGCCGCGATGCCCTGGGTGAAGAGGAAAGAAGCGCCGAGGCGGCGATCAGCGCGCCATAGCCCATGCCGTACTGGCGATCGTCAATCGGCCCGAAGAGGGCAGTCAGCCAATCGGCCGTCCAGCCCCTGATGCCGATGCCCAAGCCTTGGGCGACGAGCCACGAGAAACCGAATCCGCCTGCTGCCAGAAGGACATAGGCGAAAACCGGGTCGGTCTTCCGCCGCCTGAGCACCAGAAGCGGAGCGAGCAGCGCGGGCACCAAAGGCCATAGCCAGGGCTTTTCGCCCTGACCCAGCAGGAACACCGCCGGGGCGTAATCGCTGTCCGTCGGCCAGCCGTCCGTCAGCCATTCGAGGAACCAGAAATCCTCCACCCCGTACCAGGGCAGCAGGGCAAACCCGACCCACCCGGCAATGATCCAGAAGATCAGCACCGGATGGGTCGTTCTTTCAGAGGTTACAGGCCGCACAAGGCTTACTGGGGCAGGGTAGAGACGTCGCTATCCCACTTGGCCAGAAGCCGTTTGCGCTCATCGCTCGACCCGTATTTCTTGAAATCGTAGTCGATCAGCTTGACCGCCGAGAGGTCGGGGGCGAACTCTGACTTCTGCGCGGCCACGTTCGACATCACCTGGAAGGCGTTGACCCCAAGCGCGAGGTTTTGCGCATCAGCCGACAGCGCCCAGTCGTAGAACTGCTTGGCCTCGTCCATGTTGCGGGCGCCTGCGATGATCGACATAGACCCGATCTCGTATCCCGTGCCCTCGCAGGGGGCCACGGTCACGACCGGGAAGCCGGCCACGGTCTGCGCCACGGCGTCATGCATGAAGACGATGCCCACCGTCGTTTCACCCTGACCCGCGGCCTTGATCGGGGCAGAGCCGGACTTGGTGTACTGGTTGATATTGGCATGCAGGCGCTTCATGTAGTCGAACCCGCCATCCTCGCCGAAAGCTGCACCATCGTGGCAAGCGTCGTATAGGCGGTACCGGACGAATTGGGGTTCGCCATCTGAACATGACCCTTGAATTCAGGCTTGGTCAGATCCCTCCCAGCATTTGGGTTCGGGCAGGCCGTTAGCGGCAAGCAGGTCGGAATTGTAGCCAAAGCCAAGGCCCCCGAATAGATGCCGATGGTCCGGTCGCCCGCGCTTTCCGCCTGCGAGATGGCCCAGGGATGCAGCTCTCCGCGCATCGGCGAGATGTAGGGCTCGGTCAGCCCCTCCTCGGCGGCCTGAAGATGCGGGTCGCCAGTACCGCCCCACCAGACATCGCCCTTGGGATTGGATCCTCGGCCTTCACCTGCGCGAAGGTCTCGCCCGAGGACTTGCGGGTCATGTCGACGTCAATGCCGGTGGCGTCCTCGAACCCGCGCGCCATGACCTGGCACCATTCTTCCTGCGCCGAGCAGTAGAGATTGAGCTTGCCGGCCGCACAGGCCATTCCGGCCGAGACCGCAAGCATGGACACTCCGAGCGCGATGCTCCGCATGACTAGTTCCTCCCATTGTAAACTTTTCGTAACAGTTTTTTGACAAGCTAGGCGGCTGTATCCGGCTCGGCAAGTGAAAACGCCAACACGATGGCCGCAGCTTGGGCACGACACCGTTGACGACAAACGGAGAGTATCCGTCCCTGTCCCGTTTTGCCTTCCAGTTTTTGGGTCAGGATCCAAAAAGCGTTTTGGGGCTGACGGTCCTGCGTGTTTCAAGCTCCCGAACCGGCGGCGGTGATGATGAGCAGGCTTTTCTGGCTGACGCGGACGCGCAGGTGGAGCGGTTGAAGCCGTTCTTCCGAAAAGCCATCATAAGCTGCGGCTGGATGATCGGCGGGTTCCGAGCGGGATTATTATCGTCAATCGCGATGGCTTGCGGTGGTGCGATGCGCCGCATGAGTACGGGCCGCCATGTTCGGCAAACTCAAGGGTTTACGACCGACGCGCGTCCTTTGACCGCCTGACAGGGTGACGGTTCCCACCTTGGCGCATTTGGCCGCATGCATTTCTTGCCGCCGGTCGTTTGCGACAGCCGGCGATAGGTATCGCGCGACCAGTGTCAGCCAATCCCCTCGTCCCGGAACGCCTTGATGAAGGCACGGCGATGGGCTGCATCGGTCTCGCTGAGCGTGGCGTCCACATCGAACACCGGGCCGCGGAGGGTCATAGGGCTGCCGCATCGGTCAGGCTGTCAACGATGCCGGACAATTCGGCGAAATCGGAAAAGCTTGTGACCGGGTCAATCTCTGCGACGCTGTGCGCCCTGTACCCTTCGGCGAACAAGACAAAGGGCACTGCGCCCGCCCGTGCGGTTTCGGCGTCGGTCTCGCTGTCACCGACGTAGAGGCCGCCTGGCGCGCCCAATGCGCTCAGGGCCGCTTTCAGCGGCCGAGGATCGGGCTTGTGGGCGCCGGTCGTGTCGCCGCCGATGACCGCATCGAAGTAGCCCCCAATAGCCAGATCATCAAGGACCGCACGTGCGATCGCCTCTGGTTTGTTGGTACAGACGGCAAGGCGATGACCCTTGGCCGACAACTGGGCAAGCGCCTCGCGCACGGCCGGATAGCAGCGTGTAAGCTCGGTGGGCGCGCGGTTGTAGTCGGCAAGGAAGCGCGCCATCATCCGGGCGTGAACGTCGTCGCCGGCAACGCCGCTCGCAGCCATTGCCCGGCGGATCAGCACCGCGACGCCGTTCCCGATGAACGAGGTGATCGCCTCGATCGAAAGCTCCGGCCTGCCCTCTGCCAATAGTGCGACATTCGCCGAACGGTGAATGTCCGGCGCGCTGTCGACAAGGGTTCCGTCGAGATCGAACACGATGGCAGTCACGGCGTTTCTTTCCACTTGATCGAACATCCCATAGAAGGGACCTTTTCAGACGGTTCATGTCCTGTCGCCGACCTGTGACAATCATAAGGAATCAGGTCGAAGCCGTTGGATTTCTCGACGGTGCATACCGTGTTTTGGCCGAACATCCAGAAGAAACGGGGTATAACAACGTCAGTGCCGCGACGGCGCGGACAGCCCATGTCTTCGTTGACCTGCTGCTGCGAGACCTTGATCGCCAACATCGCGAAAGCGTACGTGATGTTCAGGGAAGTCATGGCCGGTCGGAGCTTCCAGGAGATTGCCAGCGACCACGCGTTGTCCGTCAAACGGGTTCAGCAGATCGTCAAGTTTGCGTTCCTCTCACCACGCCTGTGCGGCAGATCATCGAGGGGCGGCAGCCCTCGTTCCTCACGGCCGACTGATGCCTGAAGAATGATATCCCCGCCGATTGGAACGCGCAGAACGCACTCTTCCGCAGCGCCTGATTGGGCTCACTCCGAAATTGGAAATACGAAATCGGCGAAGAGAGACACGCCGCGCATTTGCGCTCTCTGTGCGCCAGATTTGCGGTCTCTGGATTGAACCATGTCGCGTAAGCCGCGGATAACGCGTGACAATACCCGTTGCGGGGCGCAAGTCTCTGAATGGGCAGGGTGTTTGGCAGCCCGTAGGGGAATCGAACCCCTCTTTCCAGGTTGAAAACCCGGCGTCCTAACCGATAGACGAACGGGCCGCGCTTGGCGTGGGCGGTGTTTAGGGCAGGGCGGGGTGACTCGCAAGAGGGAAATTTCCCGCCCTGTGAAAGTAATTGGCGCCTGCGTGGGGACGATTTCAGCCGGCGATGGCAGCGTCTTCCAGGCGCAACTGCGGTTTTTGCCGACCGCCCCAGCTGTTGATTTCCAGCCGCCCGGCAAGATGCAGGGGTTCGGGGCCGCGCGCCTCGATCAGCGGGCCAAGCGCAGTGTCGAATGCGCCGAAGGCAATCGCGTCGAGCCGTGCGCCGGTGCCATCGGACATGGTGAATCGCAAGTGGCTTTCGCCAACCCGTTTGGCAAATCCCACCTTGACGCCGGCAAAGGCAAACCGCGGCGCGGGGGCGGAGGCGCCGAAGGGACCGGCCGCCTCGATCTGTTCGATCAGTTCGACCGTCGCTGCGCCGGGCATCAGGAGCCTGTCCAGGCGCAGCGCGCGCGGTTCGGCCGTTGCCGCGCCCTGCCGGTCGAGAAGCGCGGTCAGCCGCGCCATCGCCGGCTCCAGCTGCGCGCGCGAAAGGCTGAGGCCCGCCGCCATCTTGTGGCCTCCACCACGGCCGATCAGCCCCTCGGCTGCAAGGCGCTGGATCGCGGCGCCCAGATCGACGCCGGCAACCGAACGGCCCGATCCCTTGCCGTCGTCGCCGTCAAAGCCGATCACCACCGCGGGGCGGCCGGTTGCCTCTTTCAGGCGCGAGGCGACGATGCCGACGACGCCGGGGTGCCAGCCCTCGCCCGCCGCCCAGACCAGCGCCGTCTCGCTGCCGCGTGCTTCGGCCTGGGCCAGGGCGGCGGCGCGCACCGCCTCTTCGATGGCGCGGCGTTCGCTGTTGAGCCGGTCCAGCCGTTCGGCCAGGGCGGCGGCTTCGGCCGGGTCGGCCGTGGCCAGCAGCCGGGCGCCCAGATCGGCCGCACCGATGCGCCCGCCGGCATTGACGCGCGGGCCCAGCAGAAAGCCCAGATGGTAGGCGTTGGGCGCGCTGTCGAGCCGGGCGATATCGGACAGCGCCACAAGCCCGGGCCGTTCGCGCCGGGCCATGACCTTCAGCCCTTGCCGGACCAGCGCACGGTTGACACCGGTCAGCGGCGCCACATCGGCCACGGTGGCCAGCGCCACAAGATCGAGAAGCGCCATAAGGTCCGGCCCCTGAACGCCATCGGCGCGCAGTTGGCGGTTCGCCTCTACCAGCATCAGAAACACCACGCCGGCGGCGCAAAGCTGGGCCAGTTCACCGGTTTCATCCTGCCGGTTGGGGTTCACGACGGCATAGGCGGGTGGCAGGGTTTCGCCGCCCAAGTGATGGTCCAGCACGACCACATCGGCGCCCTTGGCGGCGGCGATCGGTTCGTGGCTGAGCGTGCCGCAATCCACGCAGAGGATCAGGTCGTGTTCGGCGGCCAGCATCTGCATGGCCGGTACGTTCGGTCCATAGCCTTCGTCGATCCGGTCGGGGATATAGAGGGTGGCGGAAAGCCCCATGGCGCGCAGCCAGGTCAGCAGCAAAGCCGCCGAGGCACCGCCGTCGACATCGTAATCGGCAAAGACCGCGATGCGCTGGCGCCGCCGCAGGGCATCGACAAATCGCTGCGCCGCGCGCTCCATATCCTTCAACACATGCGGATCGGGCAGCAGGTCGCGCAGTTGCGGTTCCAGAAATCGCGCGGCATCGACCGGGGCCACGCCGCGCGCCACCAGAATCCGGGCAAGCGCGAGGGGCAGTCGGGTTTCCTGCACCATCGCCTCGGCCAGCCGGTCATCGTCGTCACCGGGGCCCGTCCAGCGCCGCCCGGTGGCCGATGTCTCAACCCCGAGAAAGGCGCGGGCGGGCTCGGCCGGTGGTGTCACTTGACCGGGTTGCGGTAGATCATGCGGCGGACCGAACCGGTTTTCGACCGCATCAGGATGGTTTCGGTCTCGATGAAGCCCGGTTCGCGTTTCACGCCGCGCACGATGGAGCCGTTGGTCACGCCGGTCGCGGCAAAGATCACATCCTGCGTGACCATGTCGTCGCGCGCATAGACCCGGTCCAGATCGGTGATCCCGGCCTTGGCGGCGCGGCCGCGTTCGTCATCGTTGCGAAACAGGAGCCGGCCCCACATCTGACCGCCCATGCATTTCAGCGCCGAGGCGGCCAGAACGCCCTCGGGCGCGCCGCCGGAGCCCATGTACATGTCGATGCCGGTAATCTCCGCCTCGGCGCAATGGATGACGCCGGCAACATCGCCATCGGTGATCAGCCGGATCGCGGCGCCGGTTTGGCGCACTTCGGCGATCATCGCCTCGTGCCGGGGCCGCTCGAGGATGCAGACCGTGATATCGCTGGCTTTGCAATCGCGCGCCCTGGCCAGTGCGGCGACCCGTTCCGCCGGGGCCATGGCGAGAGAGACGACATCGGTCGGATAGCCGGGGCCGATGGCGAGCTTTTCCATATAGACGTCCGGGGCATGCAGAAGTGTGCCGCGCGGAGCCATGGCGATGACGGTCAGCGCGTTTGGCATGTCCTTGGCGGTCAGCGTCGTGCCTTCCAGCGGATCAAGCGCGATGTCGACGCTGGGTCCATTGCCCGTGCCGACCTCTTCGCCGATGTAGAGCATCGGCGCCTCGTCGCGCTCGCCCTCGCCGATGACCACGGTGCCCTTGATATCCAGCAGGTTCAGCTGGTCGCGCATGGCGTTGACCGCGGCCTGGTCGGCGGCCTTTTCATCGCCGCGCCCGATCAGCCGGGCCGAAGCATGGGCCGCAGCCTCCGATACGCGGGCAAGGCCCAAAGACAGCATGCGGTCCTGAAACTGGGTGGGGTCGGCCATGGAAAATCCTTCGGCAATGTCTGGTTTCGGAAAAACACCTAGCAAGCGGCGGGTCGGGGGCGCAAGCTCTCAGACCGCCTCGATCCGGATCGCCACTGGCCGGCCGGTGACGACACCGGTCGCGGCAAGGCCGCCAAAGGCGTGATCGACCGCGTCGCGGGTGGTCTTGTGGGTGACGATCAGCACCGGCGCTTCGGGTTCGGCATGGCCGTACTGGCGCATCCGGTCGATGGAAATGCCGGCATCGCCCAGGACTGTGGCGACCTTGGCCAGCGCACCGGGTTTGTCCAGAAGGCTCATCCGCAGGTAGTAGGGTGCCGGGGCCAGCGCCTTGGCACGCGGCGCGGCGGCCAGCGAGGCGGCGGGCTGCCCAAAGGCCGACAGCCGCAGGCCGCGCGCCAGATCGACGACATCGCCCATGACCGCGCTGGCCGTGGGCCCTTCGCCGGCACCGGGCCCGCGCAGCACGACCTGACCGACGCTGTCGCCTTCCAGCACGACCATGTTGGTGCCGCCCTGCAACTGGCCAAGCGGGCTGTCGGCGGGCACCAGACAGGGGCTCATCCGCTGTTCAAGTCCACGCCCGGTCATCTGCGCGACGCCCAGCAGCTTGATGCGGTAATCCATATCGGCGGCCAGCCGGATATCGTCAATGGAGATCTGGCCGATGCCTTCCAGTTCCACCGCGTCGAAATCGACGCGCGTGCCAAAGGCGATGGCGGCCAGCAGCGCCAGCTTGTGACCGGCGTCTATGCCACCCACGTCAAGGTTCGGATCGGCTTCGAGATAGCCCAGCTGGCGGGCTTCCTCAAAGACGGTCTCGTAAGGCAGGCCGGCGCTTTCCATCCGGGTCAGGATGTAGTTGCAGGTGCCGTTCATAACCCCCATGACCCGGGTCATCGCGTTGCCGGCCAGCCCCTCGGTCAGCGCCTTGATCACCGGGATACCGCCGGCCACGGCGGCTTCGAAGCGGATGACCCGGCCGGCCGCTTCGGCGGCTTCCGCCAGCGCCTGGCCATGCAGCGCCAGAAGCGCCTTGTTGGCGGTGACCACATCCTTTCCGGCGGCCAGCGCCGCCTCGGTCGCGGCCTTGGCGGGCCCGTCCGAGCCCCCCATCACCTCGACGAAGACGTCGATGTCGGTGCGGCGGGCAAGCGCCACGGGATCAGCCTCCCAGGCATAGCCGGACAGATCCGCATCGCGGTTATTCTTGCGGTCGCGTGCCGATACGGCAGTGATTTCGACCGGGCGACCGGCCCGCGCGGCCAAGAGATCGGCGTGGCGCTGGACGATCTTGACGACACCGATGCCGACGGTTCCCAGTCCGGCAATGCCAAGGCGCAGGGGATCGGGCATGGGAAACTCCGTCAATGGGGCCGGCGGCGCCGGTTTCTGGCTCGCAGTCTGTTAGCCTGTCGCGAAAGGGCTTGCAACGCGGATGCGGGCCGCGGGGTGCGAAGCGGGGCTATTGGCTGGCGGCGGTGGCGCGCAGCCGCGCGGCGCGCGCGGCAAGGGCGGCGGCATCGGCAGGTTCGATCCGGCTTTCGGCGGCCTCTACCAAGAGCGGGTCGAGCGGCACGAGCCGGGGCGGCGGGGCGGTCAGCGCGCCTGGCGTTCCGGTGGCGACCAGCGCTTCGGGCGGCGTGCGCAGGCGCCGGCCAAGGTGGCCAGGCTCAAGACCAGCGGCAGGAGTTTCGGCATCGTTGTCATCCGGCGGGGATCGCGTTTCGGTGGCGATCCTAGGCCGGGGCGGGCGCCGGGACAAGCGGGCTGCGGGCTTGAACTGAACACCTGTTCATATAAACTGCGCCGATGGCTCGGAAAACCGGATCGCATTCCGAAATCACAGGCCCGCGCGTACGCCGCGGCGCGGCGGCTTTTGCGCGCCACGGCTATGCCGCCGTGTCGATGCGCCAGATCGCGGCCGAGGTCGGTGTACAGGCCGGCGCGCTTTACCTTTACACGCCCGACAAGCAGTCGCTGCTTTACGAATTGATGAAGACCCACATGGAGGAGCTATTGGCCTCGGCCGCCGGTGTCGGCTGGCCCGAAGAGCCGCGCGCCGCGCTGGAGACGTTCGCCCGTCATCACGTGCGCTTTCACTTCGACCGGCCCGAAGAGGTGTTCATCGCCTACATGGAATTGCGCAACCTGGAGCCGCAAAACTTCGCCGCGATCGAGGCGCTGCGCCGCTGCTACGAAGACCGGCTGGAAACGATCCTGCGCTCCGGGCAGGCCAGCGGGGTGCTGTCGGTGCCCGATACGCGGCTGGCGACCTTCGCGCTGATCGCGATGCTGACCGGGGTGACGAACTGGTACCGCGAGGGCGGCCGGCTGCCGCGCGCGGCGGTCGAGGATCACTATGCCGGTATGGTGCTGAAGGCGGCGGGGGGCTGAGCCGGCGGCCGTGCCCGGCGCAGCCCAGGCACGCCCGGGACCGTTCAGTGCGCGGGGCGGATGAACGTGCCGTTGCGCAATTCGCGCATTGCGGTCTGCAATTCGTCGGGTGTGTTCATCACGATCGGGCCGTGCCAGGCGATCGGTTCGTTGATCGGTGCGCCGGAAATCAGCAGAAACCGGATACCCTGGGGGCCGGCGGTGACGCTGACCTCGTCGCCCGTGCCGAAACGCACCAGTGTGCGGTTCCCCGACAGGTCGCGGATGTTCACCTCTTCGCCCATGACCTCCTTTTCCAAGAGCACGCCGCGCGGGCGGTCGGCATCGGCAAAGGCCCCGGCGCCTTCGAAGACATAGGCGAAAGCGCGCCGGTAAGTATCTATGGCAAAACGCTTTGTGCGCTCTGGCGGTACCGAGATATCCAGATACTGCGGATCGGCGGCGATGCCGTCGACGGGGCCGGTCCGGCCCCAGAAACGGCCGACGACGACGCGCACCGTGGTCCCGTCATCATCGACGATTTCCGGTATGTCGGCGCTTTTGACATCCTGGTAGCGCGGCGCCGTCATCTTCAGTCGCGACGGCAGGTTGGCCCAGAGCTGAAAGCCGTGCATCTGGCCGGTGGCGTTACCTTTCGGCATTTCCTGGTGCAGGATGCCCGAGCCGGCGGTCATCCATTGCACGTCGCCCGCGCCAAGCGTCCCGCGATTGCCCAGGCTGTCGCCATGTTCGACCGTGCCGGCCAGCACATAGGTGATGGTTTCGATGCCGCGATGGGGATGCCAGGGAAAGCCGCGCAGGTAGTCGGCGGGGCGCTCGTTGCGGAAATCGTCGAAAAGCAGGAACGGATCGGACGCCTTGGGGTCATGGAAGCCGAAGGCGCGGCGTAGATGAACACCGGCACCTTCCATCGTGGGCAGGGCTTCGCTGCGGCTGATCACGGGTCGGATCGACATGGCGGTTCTCCGGGGTTTGCAGCACAATAGCTAGGATGCCATCGGCCGCCGTGCAATTGCCCGAATGCGCATGCCGGCTGTTCATCGCCGCACGCGGCGTGAACGAAGCGGTTTTGCAGCGGCCGGTTCTGCGTTATGGGGCGGCATGCGGATGGAGATGACAATGAGCGAAATCCTGGCCACGCTGACACCCACCGCGCCACGGCGTATCGTCGGAACCTCGGTGCTGGCGGCGCTTGGCGCGCTGCTCCTGTCGGTGGCCTCGTTGCGCACGCCTGCCGCGTTGTGGCTGGCGATCCTGCTCTATGCGATGGGGGCAATGGCGCTTTTTCTTGCCGTGCGACTTTGGCAGGTCACCGCCCGGCGGCTGGAACTGACGGCCGGGGAGCTGCGCGAGGCGGGTGGTGCGCGGCTGGCCCATGTTGCCGAAATCCGCAGCGTCAGCCGCGGCGCCTTCGCCTTCAAGCCTTCGAACGGGTTCGGGCTGCGGCTGAGCGCGCCGGGCGCAAGGGCCTGGCGCCCCGGCCTGTGGTGGCGGATCGGAACCCGGGTCGGGGTCGGGGGTGTGACATCGGGGCCGGAAGCCCGCTTCATGGCCGAAACCATCGACCGGCTGATCGCGGGCCGCGCGGAAACGGAAAAGGGCGCCTGACCGGCGCCCTTCTTCGTTCCTTTCCCGACGATCTAGCTGGTGCTTCCGTCGTCGAAATCGATCCGGGGGGCGAAACGCGCGCGGGTCACGATGAAGTTCTGAAACTGCATCGACCCGACGCCGGCAACCTCGACCAACGGCACATAGTCGACGAAGGTTTCCACCAGAATGGCGGTGTCGCCCTGCGCCATGACGGGGATCCTGTCGAAATCCGACGCGATGCTTGAGTTGGTCTGCAAGGCATGGCTGCCGGTAGCGTAGGACCAGAGCACTTCGTGCGCGTCGCCATCGATGTTCAACTGGAAACTTGTTACCCGGATCCAGCTTTGCTCGTTGCCGTGGTTGAGATAGTCGAACACCTTTTTCATGCCGTCGAGATAGTCGGCGTCCAGTTCGATGGTCTGGCGCGACAGCATGTCGGCGACCGTATAGGCCGCCTTGAGGTTGGTGTTCTGCATCCGGAAGGCGCTGAAATAAACGATCGTGGCGATGTAGACCCAGATCATCAACGACAGAACGATGACCGTTTCGGCGCCGATGACGCCGCGGTTGTCGCGGGCAAATCGCAAAAGGGAACGTGTCAACATGGTCATGGCTCAGGTCGGTTCATTGACGAAAGCGGAACTGGCGAAAGCTGATAGCCGCCGGTGGCGTCCTTGGTCAGTTTCAGCCCCAGCCCCGCGCCGGGGAAGATCGGGTCGAACACCGTGCAGGCGCGCACGATCATCATGTCGTTCGGGACGCCCGGGTTGAATTCGGTTACCGGCTGGATCACCTCGTCGCGATCCACGCAGGTCACATCCGTGCCCAGCGGCTGCCAGGTGGCGGTGCTGACCGGGCGCAGTTCCAGCAGAAGCACGTTCTGGCAATCGGTGAAGATCGGTGCGTTGTCGCAGATGTGGTCGCGCAGCGTGTCATGGGTCGGGTTGGTGATCCGGCCCAGCCGAAGTTCGCGCATCGAGATGTCGACGGCACGTTCCAGCATGACCGAACGCGCCATCAGCAGCCCGCTTTCGAAGGTCGACATGAAGACCACCAGAACGAGCGGGAGGTAGATGACGAATTCGACCGAGGCGACGCCGTCCTGTCGGGCACCAAAACGGCGCAGGAGATGCAGAAAGCGGCTCATTGGGTCAACCTCAGCTGGCTGATCTGGCTGGCGATGGCGCGGAAGGCGGTCGAGATTTCCAGGCCGTCGACGTCGAAGTAGTGGCCGGGCGAACTGGCGCAGCTCTTGATAACCTGCTGGCCGTTGTAGGGGGCTTCCAGGGCAATTCCGTAAACCACGATCTCTTCGGCCTTGGCCGCATCGCATACGCTGTCCAGCCGAGAGTTCTTGTTGGAATAGTTGCTGTCGATGAACGTGTTCCACCAGCCCGAGAAGCTTTGGCTCATTGGCTTGGAATTCAGATAATATGCCACGTAGTCGACGGAGGCATAGTTCCAGACATCGGCCCAGTCGAGCTGTGTCGCGCCCGACGTGCCGCCCACCGGGGACGAGTACCAGGCGTTGTCGCGCGGCGAGTAATAGTCGGACGACCCGTAGTGACTGGAATGATAGACGCTGAGCCGGCCGTCGCTGTTGCGCCGCCAGATGTTGGATGTGCCGGTCAGGTAGTTGTCGTCGATCTGATACTGCGTGGTGTTTTCGCCGTCCGTCATCAGGACCAGAACCTTCAGCACATCCACATTGTCGGGGTCCAGCGGCCGGTTGGAATAGGCCGTCTTGACGACATTCTGCGCTATCAGGCCGTCGACAACATCGCCGGCATTCGTATCCAGCAGCAGCGATCCCCACTTCATGCCGATATCGATCGAGGTGTTGCCGCCGGCGATCAACCCGTTGATCTTGGTCTTGAGCGCGTCGGCATCGTCGCTAAAGGGCATGACGGTATTGGCGCTCTGATAAGGGCAGAACATCAGGTTCGGCCCGGTATCGGACGAGCTGTTGGCATAGTCGAACGGGTCGAAATGCGCTGAATGCTTGCGCGTCGAGGTCGTCGAGAGCGAGATTGAGCTGAAGTCGCTGTCAACCAGTTCCATGCAGTAGGAATAGGCGTGGTTCTGGCCGACGGTGAACTGGTCCAGCAGCGGCTTGCCCAGGTTGACCTGGCCCGAATAGGGGATGATCGAAATCGTGATCCGGTCCTGCTCGGCCCCGCCAAGGACCGTGTCGACAAACTCGGTCGCGGCGGCCTTGAGGTTGGTCAGGCGGTTGTAGCTGTTCATCGAGCCCGAGATGTCGAGAACCAGCGAGATCTCGACATTGGTGATCCGTTCGGTCGCCGCGCCGGCGCTGGTCAGTTTCAGCTCGTCGATCCCCATGAAATTCATGAAGATCGTCGGCATGTCCGCCTTGGTCGTGACCGACACGGACTTGAGTTCAGCCCTGAATCCGGATCGACGCTTTCGACATATTCGCTCAGGCCGGCCTTCGCGAAGTAATCCAGAACCACGGTTTCGGGGTCGAGCGTCTGGCGAAGGCTTGCCGCGGCCAGCGAGGCGCGGTCGACGGTGTTTTGCAGGTTGGTGCGCAGGGTTTCATGGCGCATGACATCCACCGCGATGCCGGCAAAGGCCCACATCAGGAAAAACATGTACATGCCGAAAACCAGCATCGAACCGGCTTCGTCGTCGCGGAACCGCGACAGGCGAGCGACAGCGTTTCTGTGGCAGCGGCGGGCAAATCCCCCCGAAGCCTGCTTGCGAGTGCGCGAAAGCAAACCGACCATTCCAATACCCTTCCATGCGCGCGTTGACGCAGGTTCCGCCTCCCCTAAGGCGGGTGATGGCCCGTGTTGTCAGCCACGGGCGCGTATCGTTCAGACTAGGTTTCCCTGTGCGGCAAAAGTATGGCTGCAAGTGGCAAGAAATGCGGCTCGTGAAAGCGCCTTAGATACAATTTGTTAGCGGCGTTGCGATTGTTTCGCCCGGGAAGAGGGCGCACGCGGTGCGCATGGCGCCGGGATGCCTGCCGCGGGTGATTTTTGCCGGGTAACGGGCCGCGGTTCGGTCGGCCGGCGATTCTGCCGCCGCGCGCCGACGCAACGCAAATTGCGCGGAAATACGGGGGTGTTCCTTGCCCGCGAAGCGACGTAATGTCGCAACATGCGCCAAAAGAGCGCGTCAATCAGGGAGATGCCGCATGTCCGTAGCAGGGGAACCGAGTTTCCGCGAGTCCGTAGACCTGATGTTCAATCGCGCCGTGGCGCTGATGGACCTGTCGCCCGGACTCGAACAGAAGATCCGGGTCTGCAATTCCACCTATACGGTCCGGTTCGGCGTGCGACTGCGCGGCAAGATTGAAACCTTCACCGGCTACCGTTCCGTTCATTCCGAACATATGGAACCGGTCAAGGGCGGCATCCGATTTGCCACGTCGGTCAACCAGGACGAGGTCGAGGCTCTTGCCGCGCTGATGACCTACAAATGCGCGCTGGTGGAAACCCCGTTCGGCGGATCGAAGGGCGGGCTCTGCATCGATCCCCGCGCCTGGGAAGAGCACGAGATGGAGCAGATCACCAGGCGCTTTGCCTATGAGCTGATCAAGCGCGACCTGATCAATCCCAGCCAGAACGTGCCGGCCCCCGACATGGGCACGGGCGAGCGCGAAATGGCCTGGATCGTCGATCAGTACGCGCGGATGAACACCACCGATATCAACGCCCGCGCCTGCGTGACCGGCAAGCCGCTGAATGCCGGTGGCATCCAGGGCCGGGTCGAGGCAACCGGGCGTGGCGTGCAATACGCGCTGCGCGAGTTTTTCCGTCACAAGGACGACATGTCTGCCGCAAGGCTGAGCGGCTCGCTGGATGGCAAGCGCGTGGTGGTTCAGGGCCTTGGCAACGTGGGTTATCACGCAGCGCTTTTCCTTTCGACCGAAGACGGCTGCAAGGTCTGCGGAGTGATCGAACGCGATGGCGGGCTCTGGAATGCCGAGGGGCTGGACATTCCGGCCGTGCGCAACTGGATGAACGACAACGGCGGTTCGGTCAAAGGCTATCCCGACGCGACCTATATCTCCGATGGTGCCAGCCTGCTGGAAGCGGAATGCGACATTCTGGTGCCGGCGGCGATGGAGGGGTGATCAACCTTTCGAACGCCCAGCGCATCCAGGCGCCGCTGATCATCGAGGCGGCAAACGGGCCGGTGACCTTCGGCGCCGACGAGATCCTGCGCAAGAAAGGCGTGGTGATCATCCCCGACATGTATGCCAATGCCGGCGGTGTGACGGTATCCTATTTCGAATGGGTCAAGAACCTCAGCCACATTCGGTTCGGCCGTATGCAGCGGCGCCAGGAAGAGGCACGCCACCAACTGCTGATCGACGAGCTGGAACGGCTGTCGTCGGACAAGGGGCTGGGCTGGACCCTGTCGCCGGGTTTCAAGGAACAGTATCTGCGCGGTGCGGGTGAACTGGAACTGGTGCGCTCTGGCCTCGACGACACGATGCGCACGGCCTACCAGTCGATGCGCGAGGTCTGGCACGGCCGCAACGACGTGTCCGACCTTCGTGTCGCCGCCTATATCGTGGCGATCTCCCGCGTGGCGAACAGCTATCGGTCCAAGGGTTTGTGATGACGGCACCGGTGGCGCTAGCCTGCCGCTGCGGTCAGGTGCGGGGTCGGCTCGATCCGGCGGGCGGCTCGCATGTCCTGTGCCAATGCCGCGATTGCGCCGCCGGCGCGCACCATATCACGGGTGTTGCGCCTTCGGGGCCGGCGGACATCTTTCAGACCACGCCCGACCGGCTGACGATTGACGCGGGTTTCGACAACCTGGCCGCGATACGGCTTTCGCCCAAGGGTCTCGTGCGATGGTATGCGCGCTGCTGCGCTACGCCCTTCGCCAACACGATGCCGGGGCCCGGGCTGCCCCTTCGTCGGCCTTTCCGCCGGGTGGTAAGCGGCGACGATCGCGCGAAACTTGGCCCGGTGATCTGCGAGGCGAACATGCGGGGGCCGGATGGCAAGACCCGTCACCGGGGCTTTACCCGCGCGGCGATGGCCATTTTGCGCCGCGCGGCGCTCAGCCGGGTGCTCGGGCGCGAACGGCGCGCGCCGTTTTCGGTGCCGACGATGCGCCGGCCCGCCGGCCCGAGGTTCTGAGCCGTGAGGATCGCGCCCGCGCCTACGGCGGCTAGCGGTCGTTAGGCGGACAGTTCGTGTCGTCGGCGGGCATTGCCTGCCGCCCGGCGCCCGTGCTTTGATGGCGCCGCAAGGAAGGGGCACGTCATGCGCTATTCGGGCTTTAGGGTCTTCAGGGAGGGGCTTGTGGGCAACCGCGGCTGGACGCCCGCCTGGCGCAACCCCGAGCCCAAGGCCGAATACGACATCGTGCTGATCGGTGGTGGCGGGCACGGGCTTTCGACGGCCTATTACCTGGCCAAGAACCATGGCTTGACCAATGTCGCGGTTCTCGAGAAAGGCTATCTGGGCGGCGGCAATGTGGGGCGCAACACCACCATCGTGCGCGCCAACTACTTCCTGCCCGGCAACCAGGAATTCTATTCCCATTCGCTGAAGCTCTGGGAGGGGCTGGAGGCGGAGCTCAACTACAACGTGATGCATTCGCAGCGAGGGCTCATCAACCTTTTCCATTCCGACGGGCAGCGCGATGCCTTTGCGCGGCGCGGCAATGCGATGATCAACCAGGGCGACGATGCCGAGCTTCTGGACCGCGAGGGGGTGCGGCGGTATCTGCCGTACCTCGATTTCGAGCAGACGCGCTTTCCGATCTACGGGGGCTGTTGCACCGGCGCGGCGGAACCGCGCGCCACGATGCGGTGGCCTGGGGTTATGCGCGCGGCGCCGACAGGCGTGGGGTCGATCTGATCCAGAACTGCGAAGTGACCGGGATCGACATCGAAAACGGCCGGGTGCGCGGCGTTCAGACCTCTCGTGGCGCGATCCGTGCAAAGAAGGTGGGCATCCTCGTCGCCGGCCGGTCCGGGCAGGTTGCGGCCATGGCCGGGATGCGGCTGCCGGTCGAATCCCACGTCCTGCAGGCCTTCGTGACCGAGGGGCTGAAGCCGGTGATCGACCATGTGGTCAGCTTCGGCATGGGGCACTTCTACATCTCGCAATCCGACAAGGGCGGCCTCGTCTTCGGCGGCGATCTCGATTTCTACGCGTCCTATGCGGCACGCGGCAATCTGCCGATGGTCGAACATGTGATGGAGGCGGGCATGACGCTGATGCCGATGATCGGGCGGGCGAAGGTGCTGCGCTCCTGGGGCGGGATCATGGACATGACGCCCGACGGCTCGCCAATCATCGACAAGACGCCGGTCGATGGCCTTTTTCTGGATTGCGGCTGGAACTACGGCGGGTTCAAGGCGGTGCCGGCTTCGGGATGGTGCATGGCCCATCTGATGGCGACCGGCGAAAGCCACGCCGTCGCCCGCCGTTTCCGGCTTGACCGTTTTGCCACCGGCCATCTTCTGGACGAGGAAGGCACCGGGTCGCAGCACAATTTGCACTAGGACGCCAACGTCATGCCATCGCCCGTGTTTCGCCCTTCCACTCGTCTATCCGGTCTGCCCCCCTTCATCTTGGCCAAAGCACTCCGGGGTGAGGCCGAAGGCCGAGGGGCAGAGCCCCTGGCCCAAGCTACGAATGCAGGAGAACGTCGATGCGAATAACCTGCCCCCTGTGTGGCGAACGCGACCGGCGTGAATTCACCTATTACGGCGATGCGGTCTATGCCGACCGGCCGGCACAGGACGCGCAGATGGCGGTCTGGGACGATTATCTGCACCTGCGCGACAACCCCGCCGGGCAAACCCGCGACCTGTGGTATCACGAAACCGGCTGTTCGTCCTGGCTGGTAATCACGCGCAACACCGTGACCCATGCGGTGGTCGCGACGGCGCTTCTGGCGGCCGATGGCGGCGATGGCGCCGGCGGGGCTGCCTCCGGCGGGAGTATTTCGGCCAAGCTGAAGAGGTCCGGCGCGAAGAAGCCCGCTGCGCGCAAGCCGCGCGCGCCGAAAGGCGGTGCGGCATGAGGATCGACGGCAAGGGTCTGGTCGACCGTTCCACGACACTGGGTTTCCGTTTCGACGGGCGCGATTATGTCGGGCATGAGGGCGATACGCTGGCCTCGGCGCTATTGGCCAACGGGGTGCGCCTTTTCGGCCGGTCCTTCAAGTATCACCGCCCGCGCGGGGTTCTGACCGCCGGTTCGGAAGAGCCGAATGCACTGGTTGAAGTGCTGGAAGACGCGCAGAAGACCCCGAACGTCCGGGCCACGGTGCAAGAGGTCTTTGCCGGGTTGCAGGCGCAAAGCCAGAACCGCTGGCCGTCGCTGTCGCACGATATTCTGGCGGTGAACGACCTGCTGTCGCCGTTCTTCTCCGCGGGGTTCTACTACAAGACCTTCATGTGGCCGCGCGCCTTCTGGGAACGGATCTACGAGCCGGCGATCCGCCGCGCGGCCGGTCTTGGCGCCCATTCGGGGCGCCACGACGAGGCCGCCGATGAAAAGGCCCCTGCGTTTTGCGACCTTCTGGTCATCGGCGCTGGCCCGTCAGGGTTGATGGCGGCGCTGGCCGCGGCGCGTGCCGGGGCGGACGTGATCCTTGCCGACGAGGATTTCCGCATGGGCGGGCGGCTGCTGTCGGCCACCGAGGAGGTCGCGGGCCAGCCGGCGCCGGACTGGGCGGCGTCGGTCGTCGAGGAGCTTCAGGGCATGGCCAATGTGCGGTTGATGCCCCGCACGACCGTGACCGGCGCCTATGATGGCGGCACCTACGGGGCGCTGGAACGCGTCGGGCTGCACCGGCCGGCGGCGCCCGACCTGCCGCGCGAATGCTTCTGGCGGATCGTCGCGCGCCGCGCGATCCTTTGCGCCGGCGCGCTGGAACGCCCGATTGCCTTTGCAGACAACGACCGGCCGGGGGTGATGATGGCCTCGGCTGTGCGGGCCTATCTGAACCGCTGGGGCGCGGTGCCGGGCAAGGCGGTCACGGTCTTTGCCAATAACGACGGTGCGCGGGCGCTGGCCCGCGATCTGGTGGCGTCGGGCATTGCGGTGGCTGCGCTGATCGACAGCCGCGACGGCGCCTCGACGGCCGAGGATTTCCCGGTTTATGCCGGGGCGCAGGTAATCGGTACGCGCGGGCGCAAGGGATTGCGCGAGATTACCGTCCGCCATTCCGCTGGTACGGTGCGGCTTGCCAGCGATTGTCTGGCGATCTCGGGCGGATGGAACCCGAGTGTTCACCTGAGCTGTCACATGAACGGGCGACCGGTCTGGTCGCCGGAGATTGCGGCCTTCGTGCCCGCAGAGGGCGCTGTTCCGGGGTTGACGGCCGCGGGCGCGGCGCGCGGGCGGTACAGCACCGCGGCCTGCCTGGCCGACGGGTTGGAAGCGGGCAGGGCGGCGGCGCGCGAGCTGGGGTTCAAAGCCCCGCCACTGACGGTGCCTGTCGCCGAAGACGGCGCTTGCGCGGTCACGCCGCTTTGGGCGGTCGCCGGGCGCGGGCGCGCGTGGCTCGACTTTGCCAATGACGTGACGGTCAAGGACGTGAAGCTCGCGGCACAGGAAAACTATGCCAGCGTCGAACACATGAAGCGTTATACCACGCAGGGCATGGCGCCGGATCAGGGCAAAAGCTCCAACATCGGGGCGCTGGCGGTTCTGGCCGATGCCACCGGGCGCGGCATTGCCGAAACCGGGACTACCACCTACCGCCCGCCCTATTCGCCCGTCTCGATCGCCGCGATGGGCGCGGGCGGGCGCGCCGAGGGTTTTGCGCCGCAGCGCTTCCTGACCTCGCACGGGGCCAGCGTCGAACGTGGCGCGCCGATGATCGAGGCGGGGTTGTGGTACCGGCCCAGCTATTTCCCGCGCCCCGGCGAGACGACCTGGCGCGAGGCCTGCGACCGCGAGGTGGCGATGGTGCGCGATGCGGTCGGTGTGGCCGATGTCTCCACCCTCGGCAAGATCGACATCCAGGGACCGGACGCGGCGCGGTTTCTGGACCTGCTTTACACCAACACCTTCTCGACCCTGCCGGTCGGGCGTGTGCGTTACGGGCTGATGCTGCGCGAAGACGGGCACGTGCTGGATGACGGCACCACGGCGCGACTGGGCGAAAACCATTTCCTGATGACCACCACCACGGCCGCGGCCGGACTGGTCATGCGGCACATGGATTTCGTCCAGCAGGCGCATTGCCCGGGCTGGCAGGTGCGGTTTGCCTCGGTGACCGAGCATTGGGCGCAGTTTGCCGTGGCCGGGCCGCGGGCGCGCGAACTGCTGAACACGGTGCTCGACACGCCGGTCAAGGGCGAGGCTTTTCCGTTCATGGCTTGCGGGCCCGTCGGGGTGCAGGGCGTGGCGGGCCGGCTGTTCCGGATCTCGTTTTCCGGCGAGGAGGGCTATGAAATCGCCGTGCCCGCACGGCATGGCGAGGCGCTTTTCCGCGACCTCGTCGCGCGCGCCGAGGCGCTGGGCGGCGGGCCCTACGGGATGGAGGCGCTGAACGTTCTGCGGATCGAGAAGGGATTCATCACTCATGCCGAGATCCACGGCCGCGTCACGGCCTTCGACATCGGCATGGCGCGGATGGTCAGCGCGAAGAAGGATTGCATCGGCAAGGCGGCGGCGACGCGCCCGGGGCTTTCGGGCGAGGCGCGTGAACAGCTTGTCGGGCTTCGGCCGGTCGGTGCGGTCAAGGCGATGCAGGCCGGCGCGCATCTGTTCAATCCCGGTGAGGACGTGACGCGCGAAACCGACCAGGGTTATGTGACCTCGACCTGCTATTCGCCTACGCTCGGCGGTTTCCTGGCGCTGGGGTTCCTGCGCAATGGCCGCGCGCGACATGGCGAGATGGTGCGGCTGGTCGATCATTTGCGCGGGCTCGACTATCTGTGCGAGGTCAGCGATCCGGTCTTCTTCGATCCGGAGGGAGGAAAGCTTCGTGCCTAGCCTGATTGCGAAATCTCCCCTCGATGGGGTGGAACCGGCCAGCCACGGCCCGTGGCGGCTAAGCGAGGCCGATCCGGGGCCAATCGCGCTGGTTGCGGCCTTGCCGGGGCAGGCTGCGCGCGCCTCGGCGGCGCTGAAGAAGGCCACGGGCCTGGGCCTGCCGGAGGCGAACCGGATCGTGGTGAAGGGCGGGGTTCGCGCCGTCTGGTCGGGCCGCGAACAGTGTTTGGTTCTGGGCGCCATGCCCACCGATCTGGCAGGGGCGGTCGTGGTCGACCAGAGCGACGGCTGGGCGATGCTGCGGCTTGACGGTCCGGCCGCTGACCGTGTTCTGAGCCGGCTGGTGCCGGTCGACCTGCGGCCGTCGCACTTTGGCGAGGGGCAGGCCTGCCGCGCGCCGCTTGGCCATATGCAGGCAGTAATCCTGCGCGCTGGCGAAGGCTTTGAAATCCTTGTCTTCCGGTCGATGGCAAAGACAGCCTGGCACGAGATCGAAACCGCAATGCGCCAGCTTGCCGCCCGCAGCCACGCCTGAGCGGGCGGGGCGTTCGGCTTCGGCCTTGTGCCGGGGCGATGCGCCGCTATTCTTCGCCGGCCTGCCCGCGTGGTGAAATGGTAGACACAGGGGACTTAAAATCCCTAGGCTTCGGCCGTGCCGGTTCAAATCCGGCCGCGGGCACCATCCGTACTGCAGATACCCGGGTTGTCGTTCTTCGCCCGCGCGGCGCGACCGGGGCTGAGATGAACGGCCGGCTATCGCCCGGCAGCGAGGCAAGCTCGCGCAGCGGCGGGCTGGCATGAAACCGGTTCTGGCCGCCAGACGCCGTTATCTTCTTGCATTTTTTTGCGTTTGCCCCCATATGGCGCGGGCGACGTTACCTCTATCGACCACTGTTTCCTTTTTCGGCCTCAGTAACTCGATTGCGACTGACTGCGCCGGGCCGCTGCGCTGTGTGGGCGGCATCAGGAAAGGAAATATCACGATGGCTACGGGCTCCGTGAAATGGTTCAACGCCACCAAGGGTTTCGGCTTTATCGCGCCGGACGGCGGTGATCGTGACGTGTTCGTTCACATTTCGGCGCTGGAACGTGCCGGCATCCGCGAACTGAAGGACGGCCAGAAGGTCACTTTCGACGTCGAAGCCGGCCGCGACGGCCGTTCGTCGGCGACGAACCTTCAGCTCGCCTGAGATCGGGCTGCATGAATAGGGAAGGGCGGGGTCTGACCCCGCCCTTTTCGTTTGTGCCGGCGCTAGTTCCTTGCGGCGGCCAGCGCCTCGATCTGAGGCCGGAAGACGGCAATCTGGTAACCATAGGGCGTGCCCGCGGCGATCAGGTCATCGGTGGCGATGCGTCCCGCCTGGCTCAGCGCCCAGACGATCGACGACCGGTTGCCCGAGGCGCAATAGGCAAAGACCTTGCCCGCGGCGGCGTCGATGGCCGCGCCCTGGGTGTCGGCATTGTCCATGGTGATGGCACCACCGATCACCGGGTTCAGCACAAAGGTCATGCCCGCTGCCTCAACCGCCTTGCGTATCGTGGCGGCGTGCAGGTCGGCCGGGATTTCCGGGTCTGGCCGGTTGCAGATCACAGTGGTGAATCCCGCCGCGGCCAGTGCCGGCACGTCTTCGGGTGTGATCTGCGGCGAAACCGCGTAATCCGGCGTCAGATAGCGAATGTCCATGGCAGCTCCTCAGGCGGCGGCAAGGCGGTCGATGCGGCTGCGCACCGTCGGCGCGGCGAGCATACCGGCCATCATGGCCAGAAGAAAGACGATGCCGCCGGCGCCGCCGAAGCTGATCGAGGCCATCGCCGGCCCCGGGCAGAGCCCGGCCAGGCCCCAGCCCATCCCGAACAGGACCGAACCAATCACCAGGTTATGGCCAAGGCGTGGATCGGGCGCCGGGGGCATCGGGGTGTTGAGCGCGGAAAACCGGCGCCGCGCAGCCACCCGCCAGGCAATCGCCATCGGCAGGATCGCGCCCCCCAGGACGAAGGCAAGCGTCGGGTCCCAGTCGCCGAAGACGTCCAGCCAGCCCTGCACCTTCTGCGTGTTGACCATGCCGGACACCAGCAGGCCGGCACCGAAGAGACCACCGGAAAGAAAGGCAAATAGGTTGCGCATCAGATCACCCCGAGGATGTGGCGGAAGAGCACCATGACGATGCCGCCGGCAAGAAGGTAGAAGACGGTCGCGACCATGCCGCGCAGCGACAGGCGCGAGATGCCGCAGACGCCGTGGCCCGAAGTGCAGCCATTGGCCAGACGGGTGCCGATGCCAACCAGCAGCCCCGCCGCGACGATCACGACGAAATTGCCGGTGATATGGGTGTCGGCCGTGCCCCAGAACGGCGCCGCGAGTGCCGGGATGGCGACCAGCCCGGCGATGAATGCGCCGCGTTCTGCCGCGGTTTCGCGGCCCGATCCGTCAACCAGCCCACCAAGGATGCCACTGGCCCCCATGATCCGGCCATTGACCAGCAGGTAAAGCGCCGCGGCGCTGCCGATCATGAGGCCCCCGACGAGGCCCCAAATCCAATCCATGTTCATGTTCAGTCCTGTTCGCTTGACGTTGGTCCGGTCCGTTCAGATGCCGTTGACCGGGAGTTTGAGATAGCTGACGCCGTTGTCTTCGGGTTCTGGCATGTGTCCGGCGCGCATGTTGACCTGCAGCGAAGGCAGGATGAGGCGCGGCATGCCAAGCGTGGCGTCGCGCGCCTCGCGCATGGCCACGAAGTCTTCGCGCGTCTTGCCGCCACCGACATGAAGGTTCAGCGCCTTCTGTTCGCCCACGGTCGATTCCCAGGCGAATTCGTCGCGCCCGGGCGCCTTGTAGTCGTGGCCGACGAATATGCGGGTTTCGTCCGGCAGGGCCAGGATACGCTGAACGCTGTCGTACATGGTGCTGGCCGAACCGCCCGGAAAGTCGCAGCGCGCGGTGCCGAAATCGGGCATGAAGAGCGTATCGCCCACAAAGGCCGCATCGCCGATGACATAGGTCAGGCAGGCAGGCGTGTGGCCCGGCGTGTGCAGGACGTCGCCACGCATCTGCCCGATCATGAAGCTGTCGCCATCGGAAAACAGCGCATCGAACTGACTGCCATCGCGCTGAAACTCGGTGCCTTCGTTGAAGATCTTGCCAAAGGTGTCCTGCACGATGGTGATGTTCTTGCCGATGCCGATCTTGCCGCCAAGGCGTTCCTGAATGTAGGGCGCGGCGGACAGGTGGTCGGCGTGAACATGGGTTTCCAGCACCCAGGCAAGGTCAAGCCCTTCCTGCCGGATATAGGCGATGACGGCGTCGGCCGAGGCGGTCGAGGTGCGCCCCGAGGCCGGATCGTAGTCGAGCACCGAATCGATGACCGCACAGGCCCGCCCCTCGGGGTCGCGGACCACATAGGTGATCGTGTTGGTATCGGTATCGAAGAACGAGGTGACGACGGGTTTCATGGTTCCCCCCAATGCCGCAAATGGTGCCACAGACCGGCGTCGCGGTCACCACGATTATATGGCGTGGCGCAAATACATTGCAAGAATTGAATATGAATTTTCCACCGCAGCCGGTTGACTTGTGTCAAGGTTGCGCAGGGACGGGGCCTTTAGTCTCGGTTCCCGGACAGAGGAGACGCCGATGACGAGCATCGCAAAACGCAAGACCCAGTTGATCACGCGGCTGAATGATCTGAACGCGCGCCTGCAAACGATCGAGCACGAGCTTGATTCACACCAGTCGAAGGATTGGGAGGAACTGGCGGTCGAGCGCGAGGAGGACGAGGTTCTGGAAGGCATGGGGCTTTCGGGCCAGCATGAGATCCGCATGATCGAGGCGGCGCTCGTGCGTATTGACGAGGGCGAATACGGGTTCTGTGTGAAATGCGGCAAGGAAATCTCTGAAGAACGGCTGGATGTTCTGCCCTACACGCCGTTTTGCCGCCATTGCGCGCCCTGACCCTGCCGGGTCGAACGCGGCCATGCCGCGAAGGAGGTTGATATGAGCGGCATTAAAAAGGAAATCCCACTGGGCTCGGTGCGCGCGCGGCGTGTGTCGGAACTGGCCGGCGAACTGGCCGAGGCTCAGGCCATGCCCCATGCCGGCGACCCGCGTCTGAAACGGCTTCTGGACGAAATGGAAGCGCTGGCGCGGATCCTGCCGATCGCCGACAGCGAGGTGATGAACGAAGACAGCGCCTCCGACAGCTATTTCGACAACATGCCGGTCTGACTGGCTCGCGCCATCCGCACCGGGTTTTTTGTGCCAAGGTCTTTCCCTTTGGTCAGCGTCCCGTCATTCTGCCGGCAAAAGCCGCGGCGGGTATGAGGGAGGAACGCGATGGCAGAGGCAGTCCGGTACAGGGTTGAGGACGGCGTTGCGGTTCTGAGCATCGACAATCCGCCGGTCAATGCACTGGGCGCCGAGGTTCGCGCGGGGCTGGTTGAAACCATCGACAGGGCCGAAAGCGACCCGCAGGTCCATGCGGTGGTGATCCGCGCCGAAGGGCGAACCTTTCCGGCGGGCGCCGATATCCGCGAGTTCGGGCGACCGCCCGCAGACCCTGGCTGCCCGATGTCTGCAACCGGATCGAAGCCTGCCGAAAGCCGGTGATCGCGGCCCTGCATGGCAACGCGCTGGGCGGCGGGTTTGAGGTGGCGCTGGCGGCACATTACCGCATCGCGCTGGCCGGCACCCGCATCGGCTTGCCCGAGGTGACGCTGGGCATTCTTCCCGGCGCTGGCGGGACCCAGCGGGCGCCCCGGCTTTGCGGTGCGGCGACCGCGCTGCAACTGATGATCGGCGGCGCGCCGATCAGCGCCGAGGAGGCGATGGGCGAAGGGTTGATCGACGGCGTCGTTGACGCCGATGTCGGCGGCGCGGCCATCGCGCTGGCGCGCATGCTTGCCGAAGAGGGCAAGGGACCGCGGCCGACACGCGACCGCCGCGAGGGCTTTGCCAACCCCCAGCGATACGAGGCGGCGATCCGCAAGGCGCGCGGCGAAACGGCCGATCCGAACCTGCCCGCGCCGTCGCGCATTGTCGACTGTATCGAGGCCGCGTTACTGCTGCCGTTCGAGGCGGGTCTGGCCTTCGAGCGTGCGGCGTTCGACGAATGCGTCACCTCCGATACCGCCGCCGCGCTGCGCCATGCCTTCTTTGCCGAACGTGCGGTGGCCAAGATCCCCGAGGCCGAGGCCGAGGCCATGGCCCTGCCGGTTTCCTCGGTCGGTGTCGTCGGTGGCGGGCTCATGGGTGCGGGGATCGCTGCCGCGCTAATGGCCGGCGGTTATGACGTGCATATGGTCGAGCGCGATCAGGATGCGTTGGTCAAGGGGCTGGAACGCGTTTCGGACCTGCATGACCGGGCAATCGCGCGCGGCAAGATGACCGAAGCCGCGCGCGACGCGCAATGGCAGCGGTTCAAGGGGCACGACCGGCTGGAGGCACTGGCCGATTGCGATCTGGTGATCGAGGCGGTTTTCGAGGATTTCGACGTCAAGGCCGGGCTGTTGCGACAGCTTGACGGGATCGCGAAGCCCGGCGCGCTTCTGGCCACCAACACCTCTTACCTGGATGTTGATGCGCTGGCGGCGGTCACAAGCCGGCCCGAGGCGGTGCTGGGCCTGCATTTCTTTTCGCCCGCCCATGTGATGAAGTTGCTGGAGGTGGTGGTCGGCGAAAAGACCGCGCCAAGTGCGGTGCTCAGCGGTTTCGTGCTGGCCAAGAGGCTGGGCAAGACGGCGGTTCGCGCCGGCGTCTGCGACGGGTTCATCGGCAATCGTATCCTCGCGGCCTATCGCACCGCGGCGGATTTCATGCTGGAAGATGGTGCCAGCCCCGCCCAGATCGACGCGGCGATGCGCGCCTTCGGCATGCCGCTGGGGCCCTATCAGGTGCTTGACCTCGCGGGGCTGGACATCAGCTGGGCGCGGCGCAAGCGCCTTGCCTCCGGGCGCGACCCGCAGGCGCGCTATGTGGCCATCGGCGACCGGCTGTGCGAGGCAGGCCGCTTTGGCCAGAAAACCGGGCAGGGCTATTACAACTATGGCGCGGACCGCAAGGGCAGCGAAGCGCCCGAGGTTCTGGCGCTGATCGCGGCGGAACGGGAGGCAAAGGGGATCATCCCGCGTGCCTTCGAGGCTGACGAGATACAGCGCCGCTGCCTTGCCGCGATGGTCAACGAAGGTGCGCGGCTATATGCTGAGGGAATCGCGTTGCGCCCGTCGGATATCGATGTGGTGATGATGCTGGGCTATGGCTATCCGCGCTGGCGGGGCGGACCGATGAAAACCGCCGATCTGCGCGGGCTTCTTGCGATCCGCAACGATCTGGAGAGCTTTGCACGTGACGAACCGGCGTTCTGGGCGCCGGCGCCGATCCTGGACGAGTTGATCAAGAACGGGCGGCGGTTTCCGACCTCTAGGGCGCCCTTCAACCCAGGAACAGCCCGAAGACCACCATGATGAGGCCGATGGCGGCAACCGCCAGCGCGCCCATGTTGACCACGACCAGCCGCTGCAGGCGGCCACGCAATTCGGCATCGTCAAGCCCGGCCGCGCGCAGCTTGAGCGCACTGGTTGCACACCAGACCAGCGCACCGACCCCGCCAAGAGCGACAAACGCCCCGATCCAGACCAGCCAGCCCATGCCTATCCTCCGCCCCGTCCGCCCGATCCGGCCTAACCCAAGCCCGGCCCAGCGGCAAGACCCGGTACGACGGGCGGTACTTGAACCGACCCGCCGGTCCCGGTAGGGAGGGGTCTGACCAGAACGAGGGGCCCACATGAGCGATCCGGTTGGCGACGCACAATACCAGGTAACCGCCGATGAACTGCGCCAGTTCATCGAGCGCTACGAGCATCTGGATGCCGAAAAACGCGACATTGCCGAACAGCAGAAAGAGGTGATGGCAGAGGCCAAGGGCCGTGGCTATGACACCAAGGTCATCCGCAAGGTGATCGCGCTGCGCAAGCGCGATGCCGACGATCTGGCCGAGGAAGAGGCGGTGCTGGAGATGTACAAGGCCGCTCTGGGCATGGGCTGACGGGGTTGTCGGCGGCTATTGCGTAATCAAGGTCACGCCATCCATGGCGGAAATCGCCGCGACATCGTCCATGTAATTGGCGCTCAGCCGGTCGACCAGCGCCTGGTCCCATCCCGGCAGGTCCAGTTCCATCTCGATCGCCTCGGGCATTGCGAAGCGTTCCAGAAAGGCAGTCACGATGCGGCGGCGCTGGGCGATCGACTGAGGCGGGTGTTCGCCGAGATACTGGCCCAGCCGCTCGAAGCCCTCGGGCCGCATGATCGTCGCCAGTATCCGGTCGGTTTCTTCCAGAACCATGGCCTCGCTGTGCCCGGTCACGGCGGCCAGAACCTCGGGCCAGATCAGCGGCGTATCCTCGTTGCACCAGACGATGAATTCGGTATCGGGAACCGAGTTGCGCATGCGGTAAAGCAGATCAGACCAGCGCAGGCTCAGCGGATCGATCCCGTCAAGCAGGCCGGGAAAGCCGGCGGCAGAGGCTTCGTCGGCAAGTTGTGGCAGAAAGGTCGCCAGATCGCGGATCGCGAGGCTGAAGGTTATTTCGTCATCGGGGAAAAGCTGGGCCATCCAGAACAGCTTGTCACCGGCATTGGGGTAAAGCCCGGCGGCGCTGACCGCCCGCTGGCGCACACCGAGAAAGCTGTCATGGGCAAAGATCACCCGTTCGGTCAGGTCGCTGTCCAGCACCGTGTCGAGGATTGTCGCCTGGGTTTCGGCCGTCGCGGGCGCGCCACGCAGGGAATTCATCGATTCCCTCAGCAACGGGCGATAGCGGTTGGGCCCGGGTACCGAGATGTTTTCGTCGGCCAGCCGTCCCCGGTTCTTCAGAAGGCAACGCAAAAGCTGTTCGTCGTCGGTGCAATGCACGCCAAGGTGAAAGACGAATTTCATGCCAGCCCTGCCCGGTCTTGTTGGCCCCACTATACGGGCATTTCTGGACAGATAAACCGCATTCCTGTATGCGCCGGTCATGGTAGCCGATCAAAACAGTCAAGTTAAGGCAAGCCGCCGGTCGCCGCGCCTTGGCGGCTGGTCGATTGCCGCCGTGCTGATCGCGGTGCCGGTCCTTTTGCCGATTGCCGCGGTGATCTGGATGGGCCTGACGCCGAGCGAAAACATCTGGCCGCATCTGATCTCTACCGTGCTGCCGCGCTACCTGGCCAATACCGCGCTTTTGATGGCGGGTGTCGGCGTGCTGACCGCCGCCGTCGGGACCGGCGCGGCCTGGCTGGTGACGATGCACCGTTTTCCGGGGTCGCGGTTGCTGGATTATGCGCTGCTGCTGCCGATGGCGATCCCGGCCTATGTGGGGGCCTATGCGCTGGTCGATTTTCTGGAGTATTCCGGGCCGCTGCAGACCGCGTTGCGCAGCGCCATGGGCTGGCAATCGGCGCGCGACTACTGGTTCTTCCCGGTGCGCTCGCTGGGCATGGCGGTGGTCGTCCTGTCGGCGGCGCTTTACCCTTACGTCTACCTTCTGGCCCGCGCGGCGTTTCGCGAACAGTCCGGTTGCACCTATGAGGTGGCGCGCGCGCTTGGCAGCGGTCCGGTCATGCTGTTTTTGCGGGTCGGCGCGCCGCTGGCCCGGCCGGCAGTGGCGGCCGGCGCGGCGCTGGCGATGATGGAAACCGTGAACGATTTCGGCACCGTCGACTATTTCGGCGTGCAGACGCTGACCACCGGGATATTCGGTGTCTGGCTCTCGGCCGGAAATGCCGGCGGCGCGGCGCAGCTTTCGATGGTGATCCTCGGGCTGATCGTCCTGCTGTTGTTCATCGAGCGGATGAGCCGGCGCAACCTGCGCTATTACGGCCTGTCACGGCACAACCGCCCGATAGAGCCCGAGGTTCTGACCGGGCCGCGCGCCTGGCTGGCCACGGTGCTTTGCCTTGTGCCCTTCGCCCTGGGGTTCGTTCTGCCGGTGTCCGTCATCGGCGGGCATGCGCTGGCCAATCCCGATGCCTGGTTCGCGCCGGGGCTGGTCGACGCCGCCGCCAACACCCTGTTCGTCGGCGGGTCGGCCGCGCTGCTGACCGTTCTGGGCGCGCTGGCGCTCGTCTATGGCGTGCGCATGACCGGGCAGGCGTTGCCGCGCTATGTGCTGTTTCTGACCGGTGCCGGCTATGCCGCGCCCGGCGCGGTGCTGGCGGTTGGCATCCTGATCCCGCTTGCCGCGCTCGATCATCGGGTTGCCGATGCCTGGCTGGCGCTGACGGGCAGCGATCCGGGGCTGATCCTGACCGGTTCGGCCGCCGCGCTGGTTCTGGCCTATTGCGTGCGGTTCTTCGCGATTGCCCAGGGTGCCACCGATGCCGCGTTCGGGCGCGTCTCGCCCAGTCTCGCGATGGCCGCGCGGTCGTTGGGGCGCACCGAAACCGGCACGCTTGGCGCGGTCTATCTGCCGCTTATGAAAGGATCGGTCGCGACCGCGCTCCTGATCGTCTTTGTCGATTGCGTCAAGGAATTGCCGGCGACCCTGCTGCTTCGGCCTTTCAACTTCAACACTCTGGCCACGCGCGTGCATGAAAAGGCGAGCCTGGAAAACCTGGGCGATGCCTCGCCGGCAGCACTTCTGGTCATCGCGGTCGGGCTGGCGGCGGTGGCGATACTGGCGCGCGCCAACCGGGCCGGCCGGCGCCCGCACGGCTGAGAGGCAAGGAGAGGGAGGGGGGGCGCGATGCCCGAGGTTTCGGTAGTCATGCCGGTCTGGAACGCCGCCGGATTTGTCGCCGAAGCAGTGGCGAGCGTGCGCGCCCAGAGCTTCGCCGATTGGGAACTGATCGTGGTCGACGACGGGTCGACAGATGCCAGCGTGGCCGAGGTCGAGCGTGCGGCGGATGGCGATGCCCGTATCCGGCTTTTGCGAATGCCGGCCAATGCCGGACCGGGGCCGGCCCGCAGCCGCGCCATGGCCGAGGCGGCGGGGCGTTTTGTGGCGTTTCTCGATTGCGACGACCTGTGGCATCCGCAAAAACTTGCCCGCCATATCCCCTTCATGCGGCAAAACGGCTTTGGCCTGAGTTACACGGCCTACCGGCGGATCGACCTGGCCAGTGGCCGGTCGGTCGCCATCGGGGTGCCGCCGCGCGTGACGCGCGCGCAATTGCTGCACGGCAATGTCATCGGTTGTTCGACGGCGGTTTACGACCGCGAGAGGCTGGGGCCGCGCGCCATGCCCGATCTGCGTCGCCGGCAGGACTATGCCTTCTGGCTGGAACTTCTGGCCGAGCTGCCGGCGGCGGGCGGTATCAACCAGTGCCTGACGGTTTACCGGCAGCGCGCGGTTTCGGTGTCATCGTCGAAAGGGGCGGCGGCCCGCGACACCTGGGCGCTGTTTCGAAACCATCTGGGCCTGCCGTTTCCCGAGGCTGCGCTGGCCTTCGGCCACTATGCCATACGGGGCGTGTTGCGCCATCGTGCGCCTGGCCTGGCGCGTGCGCTCGGGGTGCTTCACGCCGCGCAGGACCCCTGACAAAGTCGCGCCCCGGTCAGGGCTTCCGCCCGTGTTGCCGTCGCTTCGCAACTGTGGCAAGAAGAAGCGCACCGGAACTAGACCGACGAGTTCAGCCATGACCGATTATGCCCGTCGCCGCACCGTTATGGTCGACACCCAGGTTCGCCCATCGGACGTGACCAAGTTCCCGATCATCGAGGCGATGCTGTCGGTGCCGCGCGAACATTACGTGCCGTCGCACCTGCGCGAGGCCGCCTATGCCGGCGAAACCCTGAACATCGGTGAAGGCCGCGTTCTTCTTGATGCAAGAACGATGGCCAAGATGCTGGATTTCCTGAATATTCGCAGCGACGAGATGGTATTGGACCTGGGCTGCGGCCTGGGCTACTCGGCCGCGATCATCGCCCGGATCGCCGAAGCGGTCGTGGCCGTGGAAAGCGACGAGGCGATGGCCGGCGAGGCGCAGGCAACGCTGTCGGCCGACAATGTCGACAATGCCGCCGTGGTGACCGCGCCGCTGACGGAAGGGGCGCCCAGGCACGGGCCCTATGACGTGATCACCGTTCAGGGCGGGGTCGAGGCGCTGCCCGATTCCCTTGCGGCGCAATTGAAGGAGGGCGGCCGCATCGGCTGCATTTTCATGGATGGCTCGCTCGGCACCTGCCGGATCGGCTTGAAGCGCGACGGTGTGATCGCCTGGCGCGACGCTTTCAATGCCGGCGCGCCGGTTCTTGCGGGATTTGAACACGAACGCGCCTTCGCGCTTTAGCGGGGGTGGCCCGGTGCGACCGGGGCTGACACGAAGCGGGGCAAGACGATGAAGATGATCTGGGCGGTCGTCGTTGCGGCGCTGGCGTTTTCGCCGGTTGCAACGGGCGGGGCCAGGGCCGAAACCCTGCCTGACGCGCTGGTGTCGGCCTATCGGCACAGCAACCTTCTGGAACAGAACCGCGCCCTGCTGCGCGCCGCCGACGAGGATCTTGCCACGGCGGTGTCGGCCTTGCGCCCGGTGATCAATTTCGTTGCCAACGCCAGCTATCGCTATGCCGAGCTCGCCGTGCCCGGCGGCAAGATCGGCAGCGACGGGACGGCGGCGTCGATCGGGCTTTCAGGCGAACTGCTGCTGTTTGACGGCGGCAGCAGCGAGATGGGCATCGAGGCCGCCAAGGAAGTGGTCATGGCGACGCGGCAGGCCCTGACGGGATTGGAACAGCAGGTTCTGCTGGCGGCACTCTCTGCCTATCTCGACGTGCGCAGCGCCGAAGATGTGGTCGCGCTCAGCCATTCGAACGTCCGGCTGATCACGCAGGAACTTCGCGCCGCGCAGGACCGTTTCGAGGTTGGCGAGATTACCCGCACCGATGTCGCCATCGCCGAGGCGCGGCTGGCCTCGTCGCGGGCCAGCCTTGCGGCGGCCGAGGGCGATCTTCTGGTGGCGCGAGAAGCCTACAAGGCGGCGACCGGCGCCTATCCGGGCCGGCTTGCGCCGCCGCCGCCGCCGCCGGCGACGGCGAAAAGCCTGGACGAGGCCAAGGCCGTTGCCCTGCGCAACCATCCCCAGGTCATCGCCGCGCGGCACGAAGCGCGCGTCGCGGAACTGAATGTTGCGCGCGCACGCGCGGCCATGGGGCCCCGCGTCGGGCTGGGCGGCGCCATCACCCTGAATGACGGCGGGCTGAACGAACGCAGCCTTTCGTTGACGCTGACGCAACCGGTCTATCAGGGTGGCCGGCTTTCGGCGCTTTACCGCCGCGCCATCGCCGTCGAGGCGGCGCAGAAATCGGCCATGCATCAGGCGGGCGTCGAGGCGGCACAGGCCGCCGGCGATGCCTGGGCGCGGCTGGCGGTCGCTTATGCGGCGATCGAGGCCGGCGACCGGCAGGTTCGCGCCGCGCAGACCGCCTATGACGGCGTGCGCGAAGAGGCGCGGCTTGGTTCGCGCACCACGCTCGATGTGCTGAATGCCGAACAGGAACTTCTAGATGCCCGCACCTCGCGCATCGCCGCCGAGAATCAGCGCAACGTCGCGGTCTATGCGGTTCTCGCCTCGATGGGGCTGCTGACCGTCAAGCACCTGGGCCTTGGCATCCCGAGCTATGACCCGGATACCTATTTCAGCGCGGTAAAAAACGCCCCTGCGACAAGCCCGCAGGGTAAAAAGCTCGATCGTATCCTGAAGTCGATCGGCAAGAACTGACGAAAATTTCAAAGTTACCGTCGGTTGTGCAAAGCGGCGCGCGGGGATAAAATTGCCCCATGCAGTTGTGGGAAGTGTTTCATGTCTGATCCGATGACCAATTCCGATATCGAGGATGTGCTGTCATCGATTCGGCGGCTTGTTTCCGAACCGCGTGAACCCGCGGCGACACGGGTGGCGAAAACGGGCGAAAAGCTGGTGCTGACCCCGGCCTTGCGGGTGGCATCGGCTGCGGCCGCCGAGCCGGGCGATGCGCCGGCAGCCGCCGAAGACACCGCCGCTGCCATGGCCGCCGAAGACGCGCCGCCTGCCACCGGAAAAACCGCGCCGCCCGACGAACCGCGCCGTGCCGCGATGGAAAAGGGGCCGGTGATCGAAGGGCTGGCACGGCAACGCGAACCGGTTGTTATCCCTAAGTTTCATCACACTAGCCGGTCCTCCGAACCGACGCTGGAAGAGACGATTGCCGAACTGGAAGCGGCCATTGCCGCCAGTGCGGAAGAATTTGAGCCCGACGGCAGCGAAGTGGTGCGCAGCCGCCGCATGGTCGGCCTGACCGGGGCCAACGACGATGACAGCGGTCTGGGGCTTGGCGATCTGTTCCTGTTCTCCGAAGTGTTCGATCTGGACGAGGTGAAACCCGCCCGCGCTGACCCGCCAAAACGGGCAGAGCCGGACGCGGCGAAGGAGCAGGCCGAGGCGAATGACGGGTCGGGGGACAAACCCGCGCTGACCGCCGGGTTTTCCAGCCGCAGAACCATCGTCGATTCGACGGCGGAGCGGCCGGTTGAGCCTGATGCGCCAGAATCGGAAACAATCCCCGACAAGCCAGCCGAATTCCTTGCGAAAATCGAAACAACGGTGGTGACGCCCGCCGTTTCCCGACCCGCGATAATCCGTTCCCGGATTGCCGAGGAGACCGAGGCGGAAGCGCCCGCGGCGACGCTCGGGGCCGAGGACGACCGGGCGCAGGAAACGAAGACAGTGGCCGAAGACGTGGCCGGTGATGTCGCGCAGCGCCTTTCGGCCGAAGATGTGCTGGACGGCGAGGCAGCGGCGCTGCAGGCAGAGGCGGAAACGCAGGACGCCGGTCTTGCCGAGCCTGAGGATGACGACGCGCCGATGGCCGCTGTCACCGTAGAGGTCGCGGATACTGCCTTGAATGCGCCTGAACGCGCCGATGACCGGGCCGATGCTGCCGCGGAACCTACGGCAATGCTGGATGACGCAGAGGCGGCAATCGAGGCGGCCGTTCAGGCCGCCATCGATGAGGCGGTGGCATCCCTCACTGTCGGGCGTCCGGCAGCCGGAGCCGAGAGCGGACCCGAGGCCGGACCCGAGGCCGGTGACGAAGCGTCACTCGCGCCGGATGACGACGACGTGTCAGCGATGGCGGACGACCACGAGGTGGTTGCCACGACGGACCTGGGCGAAGAGGCCATTGCCGAGGACGCCTACGAAGCCGTTGCCACGGAAGACGATGTCGTCGCGTTTGCCACGAAGGACGATGACGAACCGGCAGCTGCTGCCCTGGACGTTGACGACGCGGACCGCCATTCGGACGATACCCTTGGCCGTTCGTTTTCCGGTCTGCGCGAAAGTGACGACACCGACAAGGCGGCGGTCGCGGCCGAACCCGCGGATGCCCTGCCAAGCGCCGCCACCGCGCCCGGCGACGACGTTGACGCAGCCGACGACCGGGTCGCTGGCGTGGCGCTGGAAGACGCCGCCGAAGCGAAGGACAACGCGACACCCGCCGCGGTCGAAGCCGCACCGGAGCCCGACCTGCCCGGCGATGCCATGATGTCGGAAGCCGACGGTGACCACCCGGCCCGTGACACCGCGGAGAGCGAAACCGACGATCTGGAACCCGTCAGCGCCGACACCGGTGAACCTGCCGAGGAGCCCGAAGCCGGAAACGCCACGACAGAGGCGGGCGCCCCCCTGTCAGTTCTGCCGCTCGTCGCCGCGCTCAATGCCGCGACCCCGCCTGCGCCTCCGGGCATTCGGCTGGACCCGGAATCGGACTGGATCGACGAGGATACCTTGCGCGAAATCGTCCGCGAGCTTCTGCGCGAGGAACTGCAGGGCGCGCTTGGCATTCGCATCACCCGCAATGTCCGCAAACTGGTCCGGGCCGAAATCAGCCGTGCGCTGACCGAGCACGAGCTGGAATAGACGGCACGCGACCTTTCCGGCCATCGCAACCAGTGCCCCCGCGCGCGGTCGGCGCAACAGCGCGCCTGGCTTACGCCCGGCCAGTCGCCCCGGCCCTTTTCCTTTCTGCGCCCATTCGGTAAGGGAAACCGCAAAGAGATACGGGACGCCGCAGATGCCGATGGAAAAGACCTTCAACGCCGCCGAGGCGGAACAGCGCCTCTATGCCGCCTGGGAACGCTCCGGCGCCTTCAGGGCGGGCGCCAATGCCTCGCGCGATGAGACTTTCTGCATCATGATCCCGCCGCCGAACGTCACCGGCTCGCTCCACATGGGCCATGCGTTCAACAACACCTTGCAAGACATCTTGGTCCGCTGGCACCGGATGCGCGGCTTCGACACGCTCTGGCAGCCGGGGCAGGACCATGCGGCATCGCGACCCAGATGGTCGTTGAACGCGAACTGGCGAAGACCAACCGCCGCCGCACGGATATGAGCCGCGATGACTTCGCCCAGCTTGTCTGGGAGCAGAAGCAGAAACTGGCAACACGATCATCGACCAGCTGAAGCGCCTCGGCGCCTTCCTGCGACTGGTCGCGCAATGCCTTCACCATGTCCGGCGCCCCGGAACGCACCCGAGGGCGAAGAGGCAAATCTCCACGATGTCGTCATCAAGGTCTTCGTGGACATGTACAACAAGGGGCTGATCTATCGCGGCAAGCGCCCGTGAACTGGGACCCGCATTTTGAGACCGCGATCTCGACCTCGAGGTCGAGCAGATCGAGGTAGCGGGCCAGATGTGGCACTTCAAAATACCCGTCAGCCAGCGCAGACCTACGAGTATGTCGAGAAGGATGAAGACGGCAACGTCACGCTGCGCGAGACGCGACTACATCTCCATCGCCACCACCCGGCCCGAAACCATGCTGGGCGACGGCGTGGTCGCGGTTCATCCATCGGATGAACGTTACGCGCCAATCGTGGGAAAACTCTGCGAAATTCCGGTCGGACCAAAGCGAACATCGCCTCGATCCCGATCATCACTGACGAATACCCCCGACCCCAGCTTCGGGCTCGGGCGCGGTCAAGATCACCGGCGCGCATGATTTCAACGACTACGCCGTCGCCAAGCGCGGCAATATCCCCTGTTACCGGCTGATGGATACCGTCATATGTGGCCGGACAAGGCGGCTTACGCCGAGGCCGCGACCATCGCCACGCCGTCGCTGGGCGAACGGATACCGAGGCCGAGGTAGACGTGACTTCAACCTGGTCCTTGACGACCTGCGCGGGCTGGATCGCTACGAGGCGAGGAAGCGCGTGATCGACCAGATCACGTCCGAGGGGCTTGCCGTGATGGTAGAGGTCCCTGGCCAGCCTGGACGCGGAGATGGCACCGCCCCGGCTTCAGAGCCCGGGTCTCGGCCGATCCCGCTGGTCGAGCAGAACAGGATGATGCAGCCGCATGGCGACCGGTCGAAGGTGGTCATCGAGCCGATGCTGACCGACCAGTGGTTCGTCGACACCGCGAAGATCGTGGAGCCGGCCCTGCAGGCCGTGCGCGACGGAATGGCGGCGCAGGAGGCGGGCGCGTTCGACGAAAAGGCCGGCTACACCCGCATCCTGCCCGAACGCGACGCCAAGACCTATTTCCACTGGCTGGAAAACATCGAGCCCCGGTGCATTTCCCGCCAGCTCTGGTGGGGTCACCAGATCCTGGTGTGGTATGGGCCAACCTTGGAGTTTCTTGATCTTCAGGAGTTGGATGACATGCGCCGAAAAGACAGCGCACCGGAGCGATGGAATTCTTCTGCGCGCCAACCGCAAACGAGGCGATTGCAAAGGCGAAGGACTTCTACGGCAACAGATTCAAGGATATACGTGTCATTGACTTTCAGGGCGCGCTCTTCACCGTAAAGGGCGATGTGCTTGAAATTGGCCGCGACCCCGACGTCCTCGACACCTGGTTCTCCTCCGGCCTCTGGCCCATCGGCACGCTCGGCTGGCCCGAGGAGACGGAGGAACTGAAGACATACTTCCCGACCGACGTCCTCGTCACCGGCTTCGACATCATCTTCTTCTGGGTCGCCCGGATGATGATGATGCAGCTTGCCGTCGTGGGTCAGGTTCCCTTCCACACCGTCTATGTCCATGCCCTCGTCCGCGACGAGAAGGGCAAGAAGATGTCGAAGTCTCTGGGCAACGTCTCGGGACTTCTCGACCTCATCGACACCATGGCGCCGATGCCGTGCGCTTCACGCTCACCGCCATGGCCGCGATGGGGCGTGACCTGAAGCCTTCGAAAGACCGCATCGCCGGCTACCGCACCACCACGAAGCCTGGAACGCCACCCGTTTCGCCGAGATGAACGGCGCTCTTGCCCGCGATGCCGGAACTCCGCCTGCCCCGAACTGGTGCACACCGTGGAACTGCTGATCATCGGCGAGGCTGCCCGCGCCCGGTTGGCGGTGGACGAGGCGCTGGGCCAGTTCCGCTTCAACGACGCCGCCAACACGCTTTATGCCTTCGTCTGGGGCAAGGTCTGCGACTGGTATGTCGAGTTCTCCAAACCCCCTGATGGACGGCGAGCATGCGACTGAGACCGCGCCACGATGGCCTGGGTGCTCGATCAGGCTTTCATCCTACCACCCGATCATGCCCTCTGTCACCGAAGAACTCTGGGGCCAGACCGGCGAGCGCGCGAAGATGCTGGTCCATGCCGACTGGCCCGGATACGGCGCGGAGCTGATCGATGCGGAGGCCGACCGCGAGATGAACTGGGTCATCGCACTGATCGAGGATATCCGTTCGGCCCGGATGCAGATGGCATGTGCCGGCGGGCTGAAGCGAGCCGCCCATCGTGATGACTGGCCGCGCACGAACGGCGCAACGAACCGATGATCGCGCGCTGTCTCGCCTGACGGCATGAGCGAGGGCACGCCCCCAAGGGCTCCATCACCGTCGCTGTCGAAGGTGGCGCCTTTGCGATCCCGCTGGAAGGGGTTATCGATATCGCCGAGAAAGGCGCGCCTTTTCCAAGACATTGGAGAAACTTGAAAAGGATATGGGCGGGCCTGCTGGCCGGCTTGGCAATCCGGAAATTGGTCGGAAAGCGCGCCCCAGGATGTGGTCGAGGAAACCCGCGAAAAGCTCGAACTGGCAGAGGATGAGGCCGCAAAGCTGCGCGCCGCTCTCGCCGGGCTTGCCGAAATCGGTTAACTCTTCATCTTGGCCGAAGTACTCCGGGGGACCGGGGGCAGCGCCCCCGGCGCCTGCCGTCAGTCCGCGTTTCTGCCGTTTTCGCGCCCGGTACGCCTTAGCAGCCGGCCGATGGTGAAGGACGTGCGCGGCACGTATTCATAGGCGGTGCGCGGCCCGGGGCTTGGCCGCGCGCGCATCCGGGCGAAGCCGAAGACGATCAGGAAGAGATGGGCCAGCGCGATGAACAGAAACATCGCCTCCGGTCCCCAGGCCTCGATGATGGCCGAGGCGAGAAGCGGGCTGGCGATGGCGCCGATGGCGTAAAGAAACATCTGTGCGGCCGAAAGCTCCACCCGTTCCTCGGGGCTGGCGAAATCATGCGCATGTGCGGCCGATACCGAATAGATCGGCAAGGTCGTGAAGCCGAAGAAACCGGCGGCCAGAAACACCGCCACCGTCCCCATACCCGAGGCGGCGACCGTTGCCAGACAGGCGGCCAGCGCGGCGATGGACAGGCCCATCAGCACCCGGCGGCGGTCGAACTTGTCGGCCAGCCACCCGACCGGGATCTGCGCCAGCCCGCCGCCCAGCACGAAGGCGGCCAGAAACAGCGCGATCTGGTCGGCCCGCAACCCGACGGCAACGCCATAGACCGGCCCGACCATGCGAAAGGCCGCGCCGGTCACACCGGAAACGATGACACCGACGGCGCCCAGCGGCGAACGGTCCCAGGCGAGCTTTGGCCTGAGCCGCGGTGCCTGCGGTGTTTCCGGCGCTTCGGCGCGGGTCAGAACCAGCGGGAAAAGCGCCGCACAGCACAGGATGGCCAGCAGGTTGTAGGAGACATAGGAGGCCGGTGCGAGAATGCCGATGAACAGTTGCGCGCCGAGGCTGCCGGTGATGTCGACCACCCGATAGACACCCATTGCCCGGCCGCGTGTTTCATTCGTCACCTTGGCCTGAAGCCAGGCCTCGATGATCGTATAGCAGCCCGCCACGCACAGCCCCGACCCCATCCGCATGATGCCCCAGGCAATGGGGTTGACCACCAGCATATGGGCGATGATGCCGATGGTGCCGGCGGCGGCAAAGGCCGCGAAGGCACGCGAATGGCCGACCGAGCCCATCAGCCGGGGCGCCCACCAACAGCCGATGAAGAAGCCGAAGAAATGCGCCGAACCCAGCAGGCCGACCTCGGATTTCGAATAGCCCAGTTCTAGCCCGGAAATGGCGTCCAGCGGGCCGACGCCGCCTGAACCCAGTTGCAGCAGGATGACCGACAGGAACAGGGCAGCGAAGGAGATCAGAAGGCGCATGGGGCAGGTTCGGCTGGTCGGGTCTGGCGCGACCTTGGCGAAAGGGCGCGCAAATGCCCAGCGGAAAACGACGCCGCTGCGGGAAATTCATCGCCTCGGCCGGGCGCGACCGCTCAGCATCCGGTGCAGCGTACCATCGCGGTCGCGGTACTGGCGTTTCAGCGCCGCCGCGACATGCAGCACAACCAGCAGTGCCAGGGCCTTGGTCAGCACGCCGTGCAGGGCAAAAAGCCGATCTTCCCAGGCTTGCGAAACCGGCGCGAGCGGCGGCAGCACCCAGCGATCGAAGATCAGGACGTCAAGACCCGTGGCGCCGCTTGCCGCCCAGCCGCTTGCCGGAACGGCGACCATCAGCACATAAAAGGCGGCATGGGTTGCGCGCGCGGTGCGCATCTGCCAGGGCGGCGGGCCGGGAAGGGGCGCTGGCGGCGGACTGAACCGGTGCCAGACGAGGCGCAGAAGGGCCAGTGCCAGCAGCGTGACGCCGATGCTTTTGTGCAGCCCGTAAAGCCAAAGCGTCGACAGGCCGGGTTCCATCGTGGCGATGGTCCGGCCCAGCACCAGCATCGCCAGGATCGCCAGTGCCATCAGCCAATGCAGGCTTCGCGATATCCGGCCAAAGCTGTCGGGTCGGTTGGTCCAGCCGCTCATGGTGCCTTGCGGATTTCGGCGACGATATCGAGCCGCACCACATCGCCCACCATGTCCAGCCAGCCCGTGGCGCCGAATTCGGCGCGGTGAACCTCACCGGTCAGGCGCACCGCCAGCGCGTCGCGTGTGCCCGGGGCGGTGTTGTCGGATCGGTGAAAGCGGGCGTGCAGAACGGTCGGCCGGGTCACCCCGCGGATCGTCACCTCGCCCTCGACACGCGCGCCGTCGCCCTCGGCCCGTATCCGGGTCGAGGTGAAATGGATCGTCGGGTGGTTTGCGGTATCCAGAACCTTGGGCCCGCGCAATGCCTGAGTGGCGAAGGGAAATGAGGCGACGGCCTTGTCGGCGGCCAGAACCACATCGACCGAACAGCGCGCCAGCGCATCGAAATCCAGCGCCACATCGGCAGAGACCACGGGCATTGTTCCGGCAATGTGGTCGCGGCCGAAATCGGTCTCGAAAGCCACGGTCGAGGCCGCGCTGTCCAGCCGGTAGGTCTCGGTGGCGGTACGGGCGGTGAACGCCGGCAGTGTCAGGGTCAGTGCGATCAGGCTGGTAAGGGCGGTTCTGCGGTGCATGTCTGGGCTCCGGATGGCAAGGCGCCACCGCGTGCCAATCTACACCTTGCGCCTGACTGTTGCGGTCATTTTCCCGTGACGGCTTGCGCTTCGGCGTCTGTCTGCGGGGCCGGTGCCAGGCGGGGCCGCTCGGGCGCGCCGGTCAGACGCCATGCAGCGGGCGGCTCGCCTCGGGCGCGGCGGCGTTCCAGCTGCCATTCGCTTTCGCCGGCGCGATGACGGGGGGCCAGATACCAGCGGCTTTCCACCCCCGGCGCGCCGCCATCGCCAGGCAAAAGCAGAAGCCCCGGCACCGCCACCAGGCCCAGATGCCGCGCGGCCTCGGCCCCTTCGCCGGCGGCCAGATGCAGCCGCCGCACCGGCGTCAGCCCCGGCGCCTCGGCCAGATCGGCCACGACCAGCCCGACCGCGCCGGATCGCAGCGCCTCTTCGGCGGCCCACAGCTGTTCGTCGGCTGTCTTGCCGGCGGCCAGAATCAGCCGGCCCGGCTCGATGAACGGGTGAATGCCGGCCGGGCACAGCGCGCCATCGGGCCGCCAGGGCCCGATCCAGACCACCGCGCCTTCGCAGCCCCGCGCCGCCCAAAGCGCCAGCGTGCGCCGTGCCGGACCGCAGAATTCGTGCAGCCGGTCGCGCGCCAGAACGAGGCCGGGCAGAAACTCCAGCGCGGGGCGACGCTGGGTGGCCGGGGTGAAGGCACCGAGATGGGGTAGCGCACGGGTCATGGCGCATCCTGCCATGTTCGCTAAATGTTCTCAACAGCCAAAGAGCCGCCCAATCCGCCGACCGGCGCGGCGGTCTGCACGGCGGGCTTGCCGGCACCGCCCAAACCGCTAGGTTCGTCATCACGCAAGAAGGAGCAGCCATGAAGCGCGTCACCCTGGCCCGGACCGGCCTGACCGTATCGGAGATTTGCCTCGGCTCGATGACCTGGGGCAGCCAGAACACCGAGGCCGAGGGGCATGCCCAGCTGGATATGGCGCGCGACCACGGGGTGAATTTCATCGACACGGCGGAAATGTATCCCGTCAACCCGATCCGGGCCGAAACGGCGGGCGACAGCGAACGGGTCATCGGGCGCTGGCTGGCCGCACGGGGCGGGCGCGACAAGGTGGTGATCGCCACCAAGGTCACCGGCGAAGGTCAGAAGGTGGTGCGCGACGGCGCGCCCGTGACCGGGGCGATCCTGCAAGAGGCCTGCGAAGGGTCGCTGAAACGGCTCGGGACCGATGTGATCGACATCTACCAGTTGCACTGGCCCAATCGCGGCAGCTATCACTTTCGCCAAAGCTGGTCCTACGACCCCAGAGGCCAGAACCGCGAAGAAACGCGGGCCCATATGGTCGACCTGCTGGAAGCGGCAGAGGGGCTGGTCAAGGCCGGCAAGATCCGCCATTTCGCGCTGTCGAACGAAAGCGCCTGGGGCGTGGCGCAGTGGATCCGGCTGGCCGAGGAGAGGGGCCTGCCGCGTGTGCCGACCCTGCAGAACGAGTATTCGCTTCTGTGTCGGACCTATGACACGGACCTGGCCGAACTGGCGGTGAACGAGGATGTGACGCTTTTGGGGTTTTCGCCGCTGGCGGCGGGTTGCTGACCGGCAAATATGCCGGCGATGTCATTCCCGATGGGTCGCGGCGCTGCCACAACGCGACGCTTGGCGGTCGGATCACGCCGCGCGTGTTCGAAGCGGTTTCGGCCTATCTGGGTGTCGCCAACCGCCATGGGCTCGACCCGGTGGCGATGGCGCTGGCCTGGTATCGCAGCCGGCCCTTTGCCGCGATTCCGATCATTGGCGCAACCTCGACCGAGCAACTGGCGCGGGCGCTCGCCTCTGCCGAATTGGAGCTGAGCGATGAGGTTCTGGCCGAGATCGCCGCCGCCCACCGCGCCCATCCGATGCCCTATTAGGACCCAGAGCCCATGCGCCTCGTGTTGTGTACCCTTGTCGTTTTCGTGGCGCTTCTGGGCTGCCAGCCCGGCGCAAAGAAAGCCGAACTGCCGCCGGTGGGCGAAGACCTTGTGGCGGCCATGCGCACCGCCTGCGAAGCCGATGGCGGCAGTTTCCAGCCGACGAGCAACGGCACCATGGCCTGCGTCCGCTTTACCCGCGATGGCGGAAAGCAGTGCGACCGAGCCAGCCAGTGCCAGGGCGATTGCCTGGCGCGGTCGGGAACCTGCGCGCCGATCACGCCGCTTTTCGGTTGTCAGGAAATCTTTCAGGACGATGGCACGAGGATCACCGAATGCGTGCAGTGATCGCGGCACTGGCCACCGCGGCGGCCGTGGCGGGCTGCCAGCCGGCGGGGTTTCGCGCCGCCAGAGCGCCGATCTATTCCAACGCGGTACTTGACACGGCAAGCCTGAGCGGTGGCTGGCAGGAGGTAGCCGGCTTTTACGACGCGGGCCGGCCGGACCTGTGCGCTGGGCCTTGCGCGGGTCGAACCGGCGGGCGAGGGGATGCTTCGGCTGACGCTGAGCGGTTGCGCCGGAACGGCGAAGACCGCGCTGGCGCGCATCGAGGCGCCAGGCCGGTTCCGACCCGCGTTGGGCGGCGTGGCGGGGCAAAGCTGGTGGGTGTTGTGGCTGGACAGCGGCGCGCGCACTCTGGTCGTCGGCACACCGTCCGGCGATTTCGGCGCGATCCTGGACCGTGAAGGCGCGGCGATACCACCTGACCGGATGCAGGCTGCGCGCGAGGTTTTGGCCTTTAACGGCTACGATCTGACGCGGCTGCGGCCCTCACAGCCCTGAACGGGGCGGGTTGGTGCGCAGGTCGCGCAGAAACCCCGCCACGTCGCGCGCGCCCAGCGCCGCCTCGCGCACCAGCCAGTCGAAGTGCTGGGCAATCGCGCCAACCCGCGTGCTGTCACGGAAGGCCAGGTAGTTGCGGCCAAGGTAAACCACCGCAAGGCGCGGGCCGAACACCGTGACGGGGGCCGAAAACACCCGGCGCGCGTCGAAAAGATAAAGCCGAAGCGCGGGATAAAGCTGTTCGCAAAGGTCGATCAGACGATCAAGCTGGCCCAGCCGAACCGCATCGGGCAGCCCGTCATAATAGCCTTCGGCCCGGGCGAAGGCGGTGATCTCGTGAAGCGGCAGCGCGATCTCATAATCCGACCCCGCGCCGCGCATCCATTGCAGCCGGTCGTTCGAGGCGCCGATCGCCTGTTCGGCGGTGCGCCCCAGTTGCGGTTCGTATTCCCAGCGCAGCATGGCCGGGGTTTTCAGCATGTCGGGCAGGGTAGCCGGCACATGGCGGATCTTGTAGCCCGCCGCTTCGCGGTGCCAGGCAAAGATGGTTTCGTCGATCAGCGCGCGGGGCGCCTCGGCGATGGTCATCGACGCGGCCAGAAGCTCGGCCAGCCGTTCGGGCCGGTCCGAAAGGCCCAGCAGCCAGTCGGCGCTGACCCCCAGCGCCGTGGCGCATTCGGCCACCACCTGTGCGTTCGGCAGGCGCGCACCGTCGCCGCCCAGAAGCTGTGAAATGGTCGAACGGTCGACACCGGCGCGGCGCGCCAGAGCGCTTTGGTTGCTGCCGGCATCCTCCATCGCCTGGGCCAGACGGTCGCGGAACAGCCGTGCGCGGTCGCGTTTGTCGTGTATTTCCACCATGTGTTTAATTTTATCACGTTACGCTGCGAATGTTAACCAAAGACGAAATACCCCGCAGGACCCCGCCGCGTTACCACGATCACAGCAATGTGAGGGTTCATGGAAAGTCGGCAACGCACTCTACTGAAAGCACTTTTGTGGAATGCGCTGGGGCTTGTCTCGATGGCGCTTGTCGGTCTGGCGATGACCGGGTCGGCCACGCTGGGCGGCAGCATCGCGGTCCTGAACACAGCCATCGGTTTCATTGCCTATCTGATTTACGAACGGGTCTGGGCTCGGATCGGCTGGGGGCGCGGCAATGGTTAGGGGCGCTGTCGAATGGCCGACCCTGGCGCTGATCGGTGCGTGCTACACGGCCTGGGGCCTCGGAACCACGGTGCTGGCAGAACAATGGTTGCCGCTCGGCATTGTGGTCACGACACTTGCCATCGCGCTGTTTTCATCGCTTCAGCATGAGGTGCTGCACGGCCACCCCTTCCGGTCGCGCCGGGTGAACGAAGCGCTGGTCTTCGCCGGCCTGACGCTGTTCATTCCCTATGGCCGGTTTCGCGACACGCATCTTGCCCATCACGTCGATCCGATCCTGACCGACCCCTATGACGATCCGGAAAGCAATTTCCTGCATCCGCGCGACTGGGCGCGGTGCGGCGCGGTGCGTCGGGCGCTGCTGCGGTTCAACAACACGCTCCTGGGCCGTATCCTGATTGGGCCGGCGCTGTCGATCTGGTCCTTCACCTTGGGCGATTTGCGCGCCATTGCGGCGGGTGATCGGGCGGTGCGGCGCGATTGGCTCCTTCATGCCGGCGGAGTTGCGCTGGTCGTGTTGTGGCTGCGGCAGGTGGGGCAGATGCCGGGTTGGGCCTACCTTCTTGCGGCCTATGCCGGCTTTGGCATCCTGAAGATCCGGACCTATCTGGAACACCGCGCGCACCAGCATGCGCGCGCGTTCGGTCGTTGTCGAGGATCGCGGGATTTTGGCATTTCTGTTTTTGAACAACAACTTGCACGCCGTTCATCACAGCCATCCAGCGGTGGCCTGGTACCGGCTTCCCGGTCTTTATACTGCGCGGCGCGAGGATTTTCTGCGCAAGAACGACGGTTACGTCTATCGCTCTTACGCCGATATTTTCCGGCGCCATTTCTTGCGTGCAAAAGACCCGGTACCGCATCCGCTGCGCGGCGACGACTAGCGGCACTTGCATCGTCGCCGGTCCCGCCGCAGAGTCGGCGAAAATTCCGGAGAGCGTGATGCCCCTATTCCAGGCCGCCAGTGACGTGCGCGAACGCGCCTATGCGCCCTATTCGCAATTCAAGGTCGGCGCGGCCCTTCGCAGCACCGAAGGCCGCGTCCATGTCGGCTGCAACGTCGAAAACGTGGCTTACCCCGAAGGCACCTGCGCCGAGGCCGGGGCGATTGCGGCGATGATTGCCGCCGGCGACAGCGCGATTGCCGAGGTTTTTGTCATCGCCGACAGCCCGGCACCGGTTCCGCCCTGCGGCGGCTGCCGTCAGAAGATCGCGGAATTTGCCGCGCCGGATGTGCCGGTCACGCTGTGCACAACGCGCGGTCAGCGGCTGACCATGACGGTGGCCGAGCTCTTGCCCGGCCGGTTTACCGCAGACCACATGGACGGGGTCTGATGGACGCCCGCGCCATCATCGTCGCCCTGCGTGACGGCAAGACCCCTGGCGAGGATGACCTGCGCTGGTTTGCCAAGGGGTTGGCCAACGGCCATGTGACCGATGCGCAGGCCGGCGCCTTTGCCATGGCGGTGTTGCTGAACGGTTTGGGCGAGGGTGGACGCGTGGCATTGACGCGCGCGATGCGCGACAGTGGCCAGGTTCTGGAATGGGACCTGCCCGGCCCGGTTCTGGACAAGCATTCGACAGGCGGCATCGGCGATTGTGTTTCGCTTCTCCTGGCGCCGGCGCTGGCGGCCTGTGGCGCTTATGTTCCGATGATTTCGGGCCGGGGGCTGGGCCATACCGGCGGCACGCTCGACAAGCTGGAAGCGATCCCGGGATACCGCACCGATGCCGGCATCGACCGGCTGAAGGCCCTGACCCGCGATATCGGATGCGCGATCGTCGGGGCCACGGCCGAAATCGCGCCGGCTGATCGGCGGCTTTACGCGGTGCGCGATGTGACCGGTACGGTCGAAAGCGTCGATCTGATCACTGCCTCGATCCTGTCGAAGAAGCTTGCGGCAGGGCTGGAAGGTCTGGTCCTAGACGTCAAGGCCGGGTCCGGCGCCTTCATGAAATCGGCCGAGGATGCGCGGCGGCTGGCGCAGGCGCTGGTGTCGACCGCGCAGGGCGCGGGCTGCATGACTACCGCGCTGATCACCGACATGAGCCAGCCACTGGCCACGGCGGCCGGCAATGCGTTGGAAGTGATCGAAGTGATGGAGACGCTGACGGGAACATCCGTCAACGCCGCGCTTTGGGACCTGACGGCGGCGCTCGGCGGCGAGTTGCTGGCGCTTGGCGGGCTGGCCTCGGATGCCGATGATGGCGCGGCGCGCATATCGCTGTCGCTGGAGGACGGGCGCGCCGCCGAACGGTTTGGCGCAATGGTTGCCGCGCAGGGCGGGCCTACGGATTTCGTCGACCGCTGGCCGGACCGGCTGCCGGCGGCGCCGGTGGTGTTGGAGGTAGTGGCCGACAGCGCCGGCTACGTGAGCGCGATCGACGGGCAGGCGCTGGGCCTTGCCGTCGTCGGCCTGGGCGGCGGCCGGCAGCGCGAAGGCGACAAGGTGAACCCCTCGGTGGGGCTGTCCGATCTGGCCGGCCTTGGCGAGGCTGTGGATGCCGACATGCCGCTGGCCCTGATCCATGCGGCCAGCCGCGACGATGCCGAAGCGGCGGCGCGGGCGGTTCGCGCGGCCTATGCGATAGGCCCCGATCCGTGCGAGGAGCCGCCCCTGGTTCAGGAAAGGATTGCCTGATGGCGCGTGCGTTTCTGGTGGTGATGGACAGTGTCGGCTGCGGCGGTGCGCCGGATGCCGAGCGGTTCTTCAACGGCACGGTGCCTGACACCGGCGCCAACACGCTGGCCCATATCGCGCAGGCCTGCGCAGCGGGGCGGGCGGAGGAGGGGCGTAGCGGCCTCCTGCACCTGCCGAATCTCGACCGGCTGGGGCTGGGCCGTGCCGTTGCGCTGGCTTCGGGCGAAGCGGCACCCGGCCTTGGGGCGGAACCGGAAGGGCGCTGGGGTGCGGCGACGGAAGTGTCAAAGGGCAAGGACACGCCCTCGGGGCATTGGGAACTGGCCGGGGTTCCCGTACGATGGGACTGGCATTTCTTTCCCGATACCCAGCCGGCCTTTTCCCCGGAACTGCTAGGCGAGGTTGCGCGGCTGGCCGGAACCGAGGGCACGCTTGGCAATTGCCATGCCTCGGGCGTGCCGATCATCGAGGAGCATTGCGAGGCGCATCTGCGCACCGGCTGGCCCATCGTCTATACCTCGGCCGACAGCGTCTTTCAGATTGCCGCGCATGAGGAAGCCTTTGGACTTGAACGGCTTTTGAAGCTTTGTGCGGATCTGGCGCCACGGCTGCATGCGATGAAGGTCGGCAGGGTCATCGCGCGGCCCTTCACCGGCGGCTGCGGGGATTTCCGGCGCACCGCGAACCGGCGCGATTTTGCCATCGAACCGCCGGCGCCGACGCTGCTGGACTGGGCGCACAATGCCGGGCGCATGACCCATGCCATCGGCAAGATAGGCGACATTTTCTCGCATCGTGGCATCCAGAAACTGCATAAAGGCGCCGGTGACGCTGCACTTTTCGAACATCTGCACCGGCTTGGCGCCGAGGCGGAGGCCGGAAGTTTGACCTTTGCCAACTTTGTCGAGTTCGACAGCCTTTGGGGTCATCCCCGCGATGTTTCGGGCTATGCCCGGGCGCTGGAACGGTTCGACGGCGAGGTCGGCGTCTTTCTGAATCGCCTGCGCCCCGGCGATCTGGCCGTCTTTACCGCCGACCACGGCAACGACCCGACCTGGACGGGTACCGATCACACCCGCGAACGGGTGCCTGTGCTGGTCTGGGGCGCGGGGCGCGGAGAGATCGGGCTTTGCGCCTTTGCCGATGTCGGTGCCTCGGTCGCGGCGCATCTGGGCCTTGCCGAACGCGGCGCCGGGAAAAGCTTTCTATGAGCCGGGCGCAGGAGCCCAAGGTCGAACTGCACCTGCATCTCGAAGGTGCCGCGCCACCGGCGTTCATTCGCGGCCTTGCGCACGAAAAGCATATGGATATCAGTGGCATATTCGATGAGCGGGGCAACTATAGCTATCGCGACTTCTGGCATTTCCTGAAGGTCTACGAGGCGGCGACGCAAACCCTTCAGACCCCGCGCGACTATTCCCGGCTGACCCGAGCAGTGCTGGAGGAAAGCGCGGCAAACGGCGTGGTTTACAGCGAAACCTTTCTGAGCCCCGATTTTTGCGGTGGTCGCGATCTGGGCGCGTGGCGCGAATACCTGCACGCGATCCGCGAAGCGGCAGACGAGGCCGAGGCGCGCGACGGCATTACCTTACGCGGCGTGGTTACCTGCATTCGCCATTTCGGCCCGGACAAGGCCCGCGAAACCGCGCGCTGCGCCGCCGAAACGGCAGGTGACTGGATTGTCGGCTTTGGCATTGCCGGCGACGAAAAGGTTGGCAAACCCAGGGATTTCGCCTGGTCTTTCGACATGGCGCGCGAGGCGGGGTTGCGGCTCACCGCGCATGCCGGCGAATGGGGCGGCCCGCAAAGCGTGCGAGATGCTTTATACGACCTGCGCGTCGAACGCATAGGCCACGGGGTGCGCGCGATCGAGGATCTGGCGCTGGTCGATGAACTGGCCGAGCGCGGGGTGGTGCTGGAGGTTTGCCCGGGCTCGAACGTAGCACTGGGCATCTATCCGCAATGGCGGCGCCATCCGATCGCCGAATTGTACCGCCGCGGCGTCAAGGTCACCGTTTCCACCGACGATCCGCCGTTTTTCCACACGACGATGACGCGGGAGTTCGACCGGCTTGCCGATGCCTTCGACTGGGACGAGGGCGTCTTCGGCGAACTGAACGCGGTTGCCCTGAACGCCGCCTTTTGCGATGACGAGACGCGAAAGCGCATTGAAACGTCATTGGAGCCCCGCGATGCTTGACCACCTGACCGTCGTTTCCCACCCGCTGGTACAGCACAAGCTGACGTTGATGCGCGACAAGGCGACCTCGACCGCCGGGTTTCGCCAGCTTCTGCGCGAAATCAGCCAGCTTCTGGCCTATGAGGTGACGCGCGAACTGCCGATGACCACCCGGCGCATCGAAACCCCGCTGTGCGAGATGGATGCACCGGTTCTGGACGGAAAGAAGCTGGCGCTCATTTCGATCCTGCGGGCGGGCAACGGGCTTCTGGACGGGATACTGGAGCTTGTGCCATCGGCGCGGGTCGGGTTCGTGGGGCTTTACCGCGATGAAAAGACGCTGAAACCGGTGCAGTATTACTACAAGGTGCCCGAAGGGCTGGACGACCGTCTGGTGATCGCCGTCGATCCGATGTTGGCCACGGGAAATTCCTCGGCCGCGGCGGTCGATCTCTTGAAGAAATCCGGCGCCACGAACATCCGGTTTCTCTGCCTTCTGGCCGCTCCGGAAGGCGTTGCGCGGATGAAAGAGGCGCATCCGGACGTGCCCATTGTTACCGCATCTGTCGACGAGAGGCTGAACGAAAACGGCTATATCGTGCCTGGTCTTGGCGATGCCGGCGATCGGATGTTCGGCACCAAGTAAGGGCGCGGCCGGCCGATATCGGGCTTGCCTCACCGGGGGCGATCCGGCATGGTTTGGCAAGCGACCTTGGGGAATGACATGCTGCGCAGCCTGATTGTGGCCTCGCTTCTTGCGGTGGCGGTTCCGACCTCTGCCGCGCTTGCCAATGACGCGCCGGTGGTTGACGGGCCGGCCGAATTGCCGCCGGATAACTTCCTTGATCGTCAATATGTTGACAGCAAGGGCTGCGTGTTCTTGCGGGCCGGGTATGGCGGCCGCACGCGCTGGGTTCCGCGGCTTGACCGGTCGCGAAAACCGCTTTGCGGCCAGGCGCCGTCGCTGGCTCGGGCGGGTCAGCCCGCGCCCGAGGCCGAGGTGCTCGCAACCGAGCCGGGCACGGCGACCGCGCCGGTTGCCGCCGCTGAAACCTCGGGCGTGACACAGAGCGCAGAACCCCAGGCCACGTCACAGCCCACGCCACAGGCCGAGGCCAGCGCGCCGGCCATCGCGGTGTCGGTGCCGGAAACCGCGCCGGTCGTTGCCGCGTCGCCGGCCATCATCCTCGCGACACCGGTCAAGGCCAGCCGCAAGGCCCGCAAGGCGCCGCGAAAGGTGCGCGTGATCTTTCTTCGTCCGCTGGCCGGATGCCCCGGCGAAGTGCGCGAGAACCGCGCCATTCGCCTGCCGGACGGACGGCTGGCGGCACCCTGCGACGAGGCGGGAAGCATCCATGTGGTGATCGCCGAGGCGCCGGTTCGGGCGCAGGGCTACAAACCTGCATTTGACGACGGGCGTTTCAATCCGCAACGCGGGCAGGGAACCCTGAGGGGCAAGAAGGAAATGAGCCGGGTCTGGACCGATGGCACGCCGGCGCGGCTGAAAACCACGCCAGAACGGGCCAGCGAACTGGCCGCGGACAAGGCGCCAAAGGTCGTCGTTGCGCCGGCTTCCGGGGTCAGAGCCGCCGCCGGCGGGCGCTTCGTTCAGGCTGGCGCCTTCGGGGAGCCGGACAACGCCGCCCGCGCGGTGGCGCGCTTGCGCTCGCTGGGCCTGCCGGTAGCGAGCCAGACGCTGGTGTCGCGTGGCCGTTCTCTGCAGGCCGTCATGGCCGGGCCCTTTGGCGATGCTGCATCCTTGTCGGCGGCATTGGCTCAGCTACGCCGCGCCGGTTACCCTGACGCCTTCGTTCGCTACTAGTCCGCGCAAATTCCCTGCAACGCCACCCATTCGCCATCGCTCAGGGGCGGTTCGGCGGGGCGCGCATCGCGGTAAGGGTCGGAGGCGGCCAGCGCAGTGGCCAGTTCCGAGGTCGGGTCAAGCGTGAAGGCATAGGGCGAAGCGGCAACACCGGCCGCCTCGAAACGCGGCAGAAGGGCCGCGGAGGTTACCGGCGCTACCGGCGCGGCAACAAGGGTTTCGCCATAGCCCGTCAAGGCGCCCGCGTCGATATCGCCGGTTGTCAAAAGACGCAGCGTGGCGCCCAGCCCGGCATAGCGCAGGATGTCGCGGACCGGGTCGAAGGCAGAAAGCCGCACAGCCTCGGCCAAGACATAGCCGGCTGCCTTCTCGGGGCTGTCGCTTTGTTCGATCAGGGCGCGGTTCAGGACCACAAGCGGGCCGGGCAGGTGGGTCGCCCGGGCGACGCCATCGCGTACCACGGCAATTTCACCACCCTCACCAAGAAGCCGGCTTGCCAGACGCTGCAGGGCGGGTTCCGCCGCCGCACCCGAACAGGGTGTACCGGTGATGCGCGCAAGATCGGCCAGTGCCAGATGACCCAGTTCGGCGCGCTTGCTGGCGGGCAATACGCTGGCGGTGTGTTCGGTCAGCGCGCCGGGCATCCAGAGCGTGGCAAAGAGCACCACCGCCGCCAGCCCAACGTAAAGCAGCGTATTTCGCAATCGGCCGGGATGCGGTTGCCGCGCAGCAAGGGCGCCGCGCACCGTCTCGATCGCCTCGATCATCATCGGGTCGTCAAGCTCCAGTGCCTCGGCGCTGTCGGGGCCGGGGCAGTAGATTGCCGGCAGTTCCCCAGGGTTCACCCGTTCGATCGCCGGCAGCGACCAGTGGCTGAGCGCGGCAAGCGACCGGCCGTCGGTGAAGACGAGCGAGGCGTCGCCCACCGAAACGACCACCTCGCGCCGCTGCGCCCCCGGCGTTTCTCGCCAGAGGCCGGAGCTTTCCAGCCGTTGGTATTTGGTCAGTGCTGTCATGCGAGGGGCTGCTCGGTTCCTCGTTCTTGGTGCAAAGGTTAGCGCAACGAAGCGCGCGCCACAATCGCTGAGCGCCTTTCTCACCTTCTCAGGGATCGGGTTGCAGTTCCTCGCGCAGCATGGCGATCAGGTGGTCGGCGTCGGCTTCGGTCAGTTTCGGCAGGTCGTCGCAAAGCAGGTACCAGGGCAGCTGGGTATCGGCATAGATGTGCCGGGTAACCCGCGCCAGTTCGGGGTGATCGAGGCTGCCGACGGTTACATTGGTCAGCCAGTCATCCTTTGCCTCAAGCGCCTGCCATACGATGCGCGACCCGCAATGACCGCAGAAGCCGCGTTTTCCCGATGCCGAGGATTGATAGTATCTTGGCTGATCACCGGTGTATGTCAGCGCCCCGGCCGGGATCAGCACGGTGATTTCCACAGGTTGGCCCGTACTGCGCTGGCAGACCGTGCAGTGGCAGACATAGCCGTTTTGCAAGAATACCTAGGCCTCATACCGGACGCGGCCGCACAGGCAGCCGCCGGTGACAGGTGTGGTCTGGTGATCCGTCCGCCTCTCCGAATGCGGGGTCAGGACCCAGCGGCCAGCTTGCGCAGTTCGAATTTCTGGATCTTGCCGGTCGAGGTTTTCGGCAATTCGCAGAATACCACCCGCTTCGGCGTCTTGAAACCGGCAAGCCGGCCCCGCGCGAAGGCGATCAGTTCCGCCTCGTCCGTGCTGGCACCGGGCTTCAGTTCGACAAAGGCGCAGGGCACCTCGCCCCATTTGTCGTCGGGCTTGGCGACCACGGCGCACAGGCTGACGGCCGGGTGATGCATCAGCGCGCCCTCGACCTCGACCGAGCTGATGTTTTCGCCGCCCGAGATGATGATGTCCTTGGCGCGGTCGGCAATCTTGATATAGCCGTCCTCGTGCATGTAGGCGATGTCGCCGGAATGGAAATAGCCGCCGGCAAAGGCCTCTTCGGTGGCTTCTGGGTTGCGGTAGTAGCCCTTCATCACCGAATTGCCGCGGATCATGATCTCGCCAAGGCTGGCGCCGTCACGTGGCACGCGACTCATGGTGTCGTCCATCACCGTGATGTCTTCCATCATCGGCATCAGAACGCCGGTACGCGCCTTGATCGCGGCGCGTTCGCCCTGTTCCAGCCCGTCCCACAATTCGCCGTGCCAGAGGCATTCGGTCACGTGGCCATAGGTTTCGGTCAACCCGTAGACCTGCGTGACGTTGAAGCCCAGCGGTTCGACGGCGGCCAGTGTGGCAGCCGGCGGCGGGGCGCCCGCGGTAAAGACCTCGACCACATGGTCGAAGTCGCGGCGCTGGTCGGGCGCGGCATTGACGATCATGTTCAAGACGATCGGTGCGCCACCCATATGGGTCACGCCATTGTCGGCGATAGCGTCGTAGATCGCCTTGGCGGTGACATCGCGGCAGCAGACCACAGTGCCGCCCAGCAGCGGCATCATCCACGTATGGTTCCATCCGTTGCAGTGGAAGAGCGGCACGATGGTCAGAAGGCGCGGGTAAAGAACCATGCGCCAGCTGACCACGGTGCCCATGGTCATCAGATAGGCGCCGCGGTGGTGATAGACGACGCCCTTGGGCCGGCCCGTTGTGCCCGACGTGTAGTTGAGCGCGAGGCTTTCCCATTCGTCTTCCGGCATGATCCAGGCGAAATCGGCATCGCCCCCAGCCAGCACATCTTCGTATTCGGGGTAGCGCCCGGTCGCGGCGAGGCCGGCCACGGGGTCCGCCACCTCGATGATCTCGGGGCCCTTGCCCTCCATTTCGCCGATCGCCGCCTCGGCCAGCGGCAAAAGCGCGGTATCCACCAGTACCGCCTTCGCGCCGCCATGGGCAAAGATATAGGCCACGGTATCGGTTTCCAGCCGGGTGTTGATGGTGTTCAGAACCGCACCACAGGCCGGCACGGCGAAATGCGCCTCGGCCTGGGCGATGACGTTCGGCAGCAGCGTGGCGACCACATCGCCGGGCGCGATGCCGCGCGCGGCCAGCGCCGACGCCAGCCGGGTCACGCGGCCGTGGTATTCGCGGTAGCTGAAGCTGCGCGACCCGTAACGCAATGCCTCGCGGTCGGGGAAGACATCGGCGGCGCGGTTCAGGTGCGACAAAGGCGTCAGCGCCACGAAATTGGCGGCCCGCCGTTGCAGCCCGCTTTCATCGGCCATCCATCCCATCTTGTCCTCCCCGGTCTTTTGTCTGTAGCTGGCTTCGGCCCGGTACGGCGAATCTGCCCGCGGGCCGGGGCAGGCAACAATCTAGCCGCGAATATGCGGGGGCCAAATGGCGATCAGCACAACAAATCCGACCTCTCAGCCCGTTCTGGCGGCGGGACTGATGGCTTTGGGCATGCTGACCATCGGTTTCACCGACAATCTGGTGCCGATCTTTGCCGACACGGTCGGGCTTTGGCAGTTTCACATAACACGAACGCTGATGGCGCTGCCGTTGATGTGGATCGGCGCGCGCGCCTTCGGGCTTCGCTTCTGGCCGCGCCGATTTGGCCGCGTTGCCCTGCGCAGCCTGTTTCAGGCCGGCGCGATGATGATCTATTTCGGTTGCCTGGCCTTCATGCCGGTGGCCGAGGTCGGGGCGGGCCTGTTTTCCGCTCCGATCTTCGTTCTGCTGATCACCCGGTTCGCCTTCGGTATCCGGTTCGGCTGGATACGGGCGGCGGCGGTGCTGGTGGGTTTTGCAGGGGTCATGCTGGTTTTGCAGCCCGGCGTCGGCGGGTTGCGCCCTGTCACGCTCTTCCCGCTGGCGGCGGCGGTGCTTTATGCGATCGGCAATATCGCCACGCGCGAATGGTGCGATGGCGAAACCGCCGCGACGCTGACGGCGGGGTTTTTCGTGATGCTCCTGGTGTTCGGGCTGATCGGCCTTGCCGTCATCGGCCTTTCCGGGGTCGTCGCGCCGGACGGTGCCGACGGGTTCGTGCTGCGCGGTCTGGTGCGGGCGGACGCGGCTTTTTATTCGGTAACGGCCATTCAGGCGCTGGGCTCGCTGGTCGCGGTCAGCTTCATGCTCCGGGCCTATCAGCTGGCCGAGGCCAGCCAGGTTGCGGTTTTCGAATATTCGCTGCTGATCTTCGCCGCCTTCTGGGGCTGGCTGATTTGGGGGCAGGTGCTGAACGGTGCGGCCTTCGCGGGCATCGCGCTGATCATCGGGGCGGGTGCCGTCATCGCGTTGCGTTCGTGATGGCCGAAAACAGGTTTCTCGACTAGCCTTGCCCCCATGATCCTGTCGCGCGGGCGCCGCTACATCTTCATCCACATCCCCAAGACCGGGGGCACAGCGCTGACACTGGCGCTGGAGGCGCGCGCGATGAAGGATGACATCTTCGTCGGCGACACGCCCAAGGCGATGGCGCGCAAGGGGCGGTTGAAAGGGGTGGCGACCGCCGGGCGGCTCTGGAAACACTCGACGCTGGCCGATATTCGCGGTCTTGCAACAGATGAGGAGATCGCGAGCCTCTTCACCATGACACTTGTGCGCAACCCCTGGGACCGGATGGTCAGCTATTACCACTGGCTTCGGGTGCAGGGTTTTGCCCACCCGGCCGTGACGCTGGCCAAACGGACCGATTTCAGCGCCTTCCTGAATGCCCCGGAAACCCGCGCCGGCATCGGCGCCCATCCCTATGGGCGGTACATGACAAATGCCGGAGGGCAGGAGCGCTGCGACCTTTTCATCCGGCTGGAACGCTTTGATGACGATGTCGCCCCGTTCGAGGCGCATCTGGGGTTTCGGCTTGCACCCCTGCCGGTGGCCAATACCTCTGACCGCACACGCGACTGGCGCGGCTATTACAGCGATGCCGATGCCGGCGTGGTTGCCGAAATCTGCGCCGAAGACATCGCGCGCTTTGGCTACTGTTTCGATGGCGTTGCGGCCGATTGAACCGGCGTTGCATGACAGGGATCAAGTGACAGAGGCACCGCATGCGGCGATACTACTGCCGTTAGCGGAAGGAGGTTTCGCGATGCTCACCATCACCAAACCATCGCCCGGCCGGCTCGACATCAGGCTGAAGGGCGCATTGACGCCGATGCCATGCGCCAGGGCCTGACGATCTGATCGCGAAGTCCGAAGGCATGGAACATGGCCGTATTGTCTACCGGATCGAAGACTTCGCGATGCCGACAATGGCGGCCTCGGGGTCGAGGCTTTCGCGGTCGCAAACTGTTCGGCCCCGGCGGTGTTCGACAATGCGCCGTCATCTGCGATGGCCTGGCTGCGAACCGCAGCCGCGATCGAGGCGCACTTATCCCCGGTCTGGGCGATCAAGAGCTTTGAGCCGGGCGAGGCGGATGCCGCCGAAGCTCGGTCACGCTGACGCTGCCAGCACGAAGGCGCGGGATGCCACCCCGGGCCCGCGCCTTTGCCCGTCAGGCGGCTCGCCGTTGCGCCGAACCGGCTGTAGAAGCCCTCGCCTTCGCCGCGAGGTCGCGCAGGAGCTTCGGTGCCGCAGCGTGCGCCATACTGGTTTTCCAGCCCGCCGCAGATCGCCACAGCCTGTTCGGCGCCAAGGATGTCGAGCCAGGAAACGGCTCCGCCCGACCAGGGCGCGAAGCCCAACCAAGGATCGCGCCGACATCGCCTTCGCGGATGTCCTCCAGCAATGCTCTCGCTGAGTGCCCTGACCGCCTCCAGCACCTGCGCCATCATCAGCCGGTGCTGGACCTCGTGCAGGTCGGGCTGCGCATCGGCCACAGGCCAGACCGCTCCAAGTTCGTCCCAGAGCCCGAGACGCCCGCCCTTGTCGTCATAGGCGTAAAAGCCCGCATTGGATTTGCGCCCCAGGCGGCCCTTGTCGGCCATGGCGAACAGAACCGCATCCACCGTACTGTCCGGATAGGCATCGCCCATCGCCGCCTTCGTCGCCTGGCGATCTTCACGCCGAGGTCGATGGAGTCTCATCCACCAGTTGCAGCGGCCCGAGCGGGAAGCCCAAGAGCTTTTGCCGCGTTTTCGACCAGCGCCGGTTCACGCCCTCGGCCACCATGCGGATGCCTTCGTTGATGTAGGGGATGATGCAGCGGTTGGCGTAGAAAAACCGCGCATCGTTGACCACGATCGGGGTCTTTCGGATCTGGCGCACGAAGTCGAGCGCCTTGGCCACGGCCACGTCGCCGGTCTCCTTGCCCTTGATGATCTCGACCAGCATCATCTTGTCGATGGCGAGAAGAAGATGCCGGACGAACGTTCCGGGCCGTTTCGACGCCTTGGCAAGGTCCGAGATCGGCAGGGTCGAGGTAAGCAGGCAAAGATCGCCGTATCGGGGATGACGGCCCGGTCTTCGCGGTCATTGCCGGCCTGACGCCCATGTCCTCGAACACCGCCTCATGATCAGGTCGCAGCCTTCAAGGGCCGCATAGTCGGTCGTCGTACGCATCCGGCCCAGAACCTCGGCCTTCTTCTCGGCCGTCACCTTGCCGCGTTTCATACCCTTGCTCAGAATACCTCGGAATAGGACTTGCCCTGTCTATGGCCTCCTGCTTCGTCGATCAGCACAACCTCGATGCCCGCATTGGCCGAAACATAGGCGATGCCCGCCCCCATCATGCACGGCGCCGAGGACGCCCACCTTCTTCACCGACTGATCGGCGACCTGGGCCGGTTGGCGCCCCTTCTCCAGCGCCTCCTTGTTGATGAAGAGGCCGCGGATCATCGCCGCCGAAGACGGGTTCATCAGCGCACACAGGAACCAGCGCCTCGATCTTCAGCGCGGTATCGAAAGGCACCAACGGCCCCTTCATAGACCGCCGCCAGAAGTGCTCACGCCGGATAGACGCTGCCTTGGGTCTTGCTATGGACTAAGGCCGAGGCAACTTCACAAAGGTCATGAAGCCCGCCGGGTGATAAGGCGCGCCGCCGGGCATCTTGTAGCCTCGGCAACCCAGGGTTTGACGATGTCGGCGTCGGTTGCCGACAGCACCCATTCCTTGGCGCGGGTCATCAGGTCTTCCGGGGCCACGACCTCATCACCGATGATGCCCGCCGCCTTGGCCTTTTCGGATCGGACAGCTTGCCTTCCAGCAGGAACGGCGCCGCGGGCCATCGCGCCCAGCTTGCGCGCGTCAGGCGCATCGTGCCGCCCGCGCCGGGGAAGATGCCGTTCATGATTTCCGGCAGGCCGATTCGGCCTCAGGTTGTTCTATGGCGACATCCAGTGACAAGAGAGCGGTATTTCCAGCCCGATGCCAAGCGCCGTGCCGGGCAGGGCGGCGACAATGGGCTTGCCGCCCTTCTTGGTCTTGAAGTCCATGCCCGCAAGCTCGATCTTCCGCTCCAGCCCGTGGAACTTCATGATCCCGTCAAAAAGGCCCCGCGCCGGGTCATCACCGGCACTTTCCTTCATCTTCGCGATGACATTCAGGTCCATGCCTCCAGCGAAATCCTTCTTGCCAGAGGTCAGGATCACGCCCTTCACCTTGTCGTCGGCAAGTGCCTTGTCGATGCATTCGTCCAGCGTGACCATGCTGTCGAGGTTCAGGACGTTCATCGACTTGTTCGGAACGTCCCAGGTGATGGTGGCAACGCCGTCTGCGTCCACGGCATAGGTGAAATCGGTCATGTTCTGTCTCCCTGATAGGGGGTGCCGTCCTTGTGGGTGAAGGTGGCCTTGCCGTCCTTCAACTCCACTTCCAGATCGACATCGGAATAGGTGGCTTTTTCGGCGTCATGGCGCGACGTGCGCGCTTGACGTGGCAAAGGCCTTGTACTGATGAAATGATGGCCGTTCGGATCGCCGGCCGGAAAGGCGGCGCAATCGCCCGGGCGCATGAGGGTCTCGCCCTCATCCTGAACCAGCACGCATTCGCCCGCCGTCACCATGACGAACTCATCCTCACGGTGGTGCCAATGGCGCAAGGACGACTTCGCGCCGGGTGACAGGATCACCTCATTCGCGCCGAACTGGGTCAGCCCGCCCGCGTCGCCGAGGCGCAGGCTGGAGCGCCCCGCCATCTGGCTCGGGCATAGGGTTCGGGATAGATCGAGCCGGTTTTGACCGGCACCTTGCCTTTGTCGATGACAGGCATCGTTCACACCCGCTCGATGATCGTGGCCGCACCCATTCCGCTCGCAATGCAGAGCGTGGCAAGGCCGGTGCCTTTGCCGCTGCACTCCAGCTCGTCCAGCAGCGTGCCGATAATGATAGCACCTGTGGCGCTGGCGTATGACCCAGGAGATGGAGCTGCCGTTGACGTTGACCTTCGATGCGTCCACGTCGAAAAGCCTGCATGAAGAAGAACGACCGAGGCGAAGGCCTCATTGACTTCGAAAAGGTCGATGTCGCCGATCGACATGCCGCTGTCCTTCTGGTGATCTTCTCGGTCACCGGCACCGGACCGGTCAGCATGATCGTCGGATCGGTGCCGATCTTCGCCGTCGCGCGGATGCGGGCGGGGTTTCAGCCCGGCCTCGCCGAATTCCTTGTTGCCTATGAGGACGGCGGCGGCGCCGTCGACGATGCCTGAGAATTGCCCGTATGGTGGATGTGGTTGATCCGCTCCAGATGCGGGTATTTCATCAGCGCGACCTTGTCGAAGCCCGGCATGACCCTGCCCATGTCCTTGAAGCTGGCCTGAGGCTGCCCAAAGCCTGCATGTCGGTGCCGGGGCGCATATACTCGTCATGGTCGAGGATCGGCAGGCCGTTCTGGTCGCGGATCGTGATGATGGACTTCGCGAACCGTTTATCCGCCCAGGCAGCGGCGGCGCGGTTTTGCGACTCGACGGCCAGCGCGTCGGCGTCATCGCGGAAAGCCGTATTCGGTGGCGATGATGTCTGCCGAAATGCCCTGCGGCACAAAATAGGTCTTCATCGCCAAGGTCGGATCAATGGCAATGGCCGCCCCGTCCGAGCCCATGGCGACACGGCCCATCATCTCGACCCCGCCCGCGATATAGGCTTGCCCCGCGCCGCCCTTCACCTGATTGGCAGGTTCACGGCCTCCATGCCGGAGGCGCAGAAGCGGTTGATGCAGCGGCCGGGATGCGTTCGTCGACCGGACAGAAGCACGGCCGAGCGCGCAAGGCAGCCGCCTTGCTCGCCGACCTGTCACGTTGCCCCAGATCACGTCCTCGACCGCGTGGCCCTCAAGGTTGTTGCGTTCCTTCACCGCGTCTGCGATCTTCGCGGAAAGCGCGACGGAGGTCACCGTGCAGCGCGCCATCGGCGCGGCCTCAAGCCGCGGGGCGAGCGCACGGCGTCATAGATATAGGCTTCGGTCAACATGGCATCCTCCTGCCGCCTCGGCGCCCGGTCAGAGGGATTGCCGGGCATAAGGTCATAGGTGTTTCCAGCCGGGCAGGGCGGCGATGCCAGCCAGCCAGCGGTCGATTTCGGGCCAATCCATGTGGTCGAAACCGAAGGGCTCGTGGGTAATAGAGGTGAAGCCGCAGGCGCAGTCAGCGAGCGTCGGGGCGTTACCCACGATCCAGTCGCGCCCGGCAAGATGGGCGTTCAGCGTCGCATAGGCCGCCTTCAGCCGGCCCTGCATGAAGGCGATGACCTCGGCGGGCCGCTTTTCGGGCGCAAGGAAATTCATCAGGAAACGCGTCATGCCGGCCTGGCTGGAAAGCTTGTGGTTATCCCACAGCACCCAGCGCAACACCTTCGGCCTCGCCCTCATCGGCGCCCAGCAGTCGCCCGGTCTTGCGCGCCACGTGGAACTGGATGGCGCCCGACTGGCTCAGAACCTGCTCGCCGTCTTGCAGGACCGGGACCTCGCCCATGACATTCAGCGCCCGGAATTCCGGGGTTCGGGTGCCGCCGTTGAAGAAATCGACATAGACCGGGCGCCAGCTCGCAGCCGGCCAGCGTCAGCGTGAGCGCCTGTAGGCATTGCCGCTTTCGCCGAAGCAGTGAGTTTCATCGTCATGCGGCAGCCCTGCGATGGGCCGGGCCGGCGGCTTTCCACCCCTGCACCCCGGAGAGTGCTTTTCCAAGATGAAGGGGCGGCTTACCGACTTAAGGTTAACGGCGGATTACTGTGCATGCGGTACAGGCTGGAGAGCTGATGGCCGTCCGCTGGTGAAGCTCCGCTCCTGGCCGCCAGGCGAGCCCAGGGGTGGGCGACCTCGCCTTCATCTTGGCCCAAATACCATGGCCCGGCCGCCGCAGAGCGCGATCGATCACCGTTTCCGCGCCTCCAGTCTGAATTGAACAGCCGCAGCCGGTGGGTGAGGCTTCGTGGTCGATGACGCTGCTGAAGTTCTCGAACAGAAACGACAGCGCCTCGCCTCGTCGAGCTCTGCCTCCGCGGCAAAGGCCTTCAGGCGCCGGTAGCCCCCTTCGGTCATGCGGCGGCGGGGAAACGGCGGGTCAGGCGAAAGCTATTTCGGCATCGGGTGTTCTGCCCTCCGGGCGATCAGCGCTTCGGCGGGCAGCGCCATGACCGGCTCGGCGCCGCTTTCGATACGGGCAAGGTGCATGGCGGTCGCCGGAAGCTGGCGCGCCATGTAATAGCGACCGGTGGCGATCTTGGTCTCATAGAAGGTGCGGTCGCCGGTGCCGGCCGCGATGGCATCCATCGCTGCCTTGCCCATTTGTGCCCACATCAGGCCCAGGCAGACATGGCCCATCATGTGCATGAAGTCGTATGAGCCCGAGAGAGCGGCATTGGGGTTCTTCATGCCGTTCTGCATGAAGAAATGCCTGCGGCCTGCAGGTCTTTCGAAGCCTTCTTGAGCGGGTCGAGGGAAAAACCCGCCTTCAGGTCGGCATTGTCCCTCGTTTTCCTTGATGAAGCGCTTGACCAGGTCGAAAAAGGCCATCACGGGCTTGCCGCCATCGGCGGCGAGTTTGCGGCCGACGAGATCGAGCGCCTGCACGCCGTTTGCGCCTTCGTAGATCATCGCGATCCGGGCGTCGCGGGCGAACTGGCTCATCCCCCATTCCTCGATATAGCCGTGCCCGCCATAGACCTGCTGGGCCGCGACCGCGGCTTCGAAACCCTTGTCGGTCTGAAAGCCCTTGATCACCGGGGTGAGCAGCGAAATCAGCCCTTCGGCCGCGTCATCGTCGAGCTTGTGGGCGCGGTCGATCAGGCTGGCGCCCCAGAAGGTGAAGGCGCGCGCGCCCTCGACGAAGCATTTCTGGTCCATCAGGTTGCGGCGGATATCGGGATGCACGATCAGCGGGTCTGCCGGACCGTCGGGATTTTCGGCGCCGGTCACCGCACGGCCCTGAAGCCGGTCGCGGGCATAGGCAACCGCGTTCTGATAGGCGGCTTCAGCGACCGCGTAGCCTTGCAGCCCGACGCCGAGGCGCGCCTCGTTCATCATGGTGAACATGGCGCGCATGCCCTTGTGTTGCTCGCCCAGCAGGAAACCGGTGGCGCCATCGTAGTTCATCACGCAGGTGGCGTTGCCGTGGATCCCCATCTTTTCCTCGATCTTGCCGACCGAAACGGCGTTGCGCGCGCCGAGGCTGCCGTCATCCTTCACCAGAAACTTCGGCACGATGAACAGGCTCACGCCCTTGATGCCCTCGGGCCCGCCGGGGATCTTTGCCAGAACAAGGTGAATGACGTTTTCGGAAAGGTCGTGGTCGCCGGCGGAAATGAAGATCTTCTGGCCAGTGATGGCATAGCTGCCGTCGCCCTGCGGCTCTGCCTTGGTCCGCATCAGGCCCAGGTCGGTGCCGCAATGCGGTTCGGTCAGGTTCATCGTGCCGGTCCAGTCGCAGCTGACCATCTTCGGCAGGTAGGTCGCCTTTTGCTGGGCGGTGCCGTGGGCGTGGATCGCCGAATAGGCGCCATGGGTCAGGCCCTGGTACATGTTGAAGGCCATGTTGGCGGACACGAAGATTTCGCCCACCGCGGTTCCCATCAGATAGGGCAGGCCCTGGCCGCCATATTCGGGGTCGCAGTCGAGTGCCGTCCAGCCGCCTTCTTTCACGGCCTCGAAGGCCTCCTTGAAGCCTTTGGGCGTGCTTACCACGCCGTTTTCCAGCCGGCAGCCCTCGGCATCGCCGACCGGGTTCAGCGGCGCCAGAACGTCGCGGGCGATCTTGCCGGCTTCGTCTAGAACCGCGCCAGTAAAGCTTTCATCCATCTCGTCATAGCCGGGCACCCCGGCCTCGGTCACCTTCAGCACTTCATGCAGCAGAAACTGCATATCCTTGATCGGGGCGTCATAGCTCGGCATCGTCGTCTCCGTTGGTTTATTGTGCGGCCGCGCGGGGCTGGGCCGTGGCAAGGATTTCTTCCGCCCAGGCCATCTGCGCCTTCAGATCGGCAATCGCCTCATCCAGCTCGGCGCGCTGGCTTTCCATCGCGGCCAGCCGTTCGCGGGCCACGCGGTAGGTCGCGTTCAGCTGTACCATCTGGGTGCCGTCCTGGTTGTAAAGGTCCAGAAGCTGGCGAATGTCTTCAAGGCTGAAGCCGAAACGCTTGCCGCGCAGGATCAGTTTCAGACGCGCGCGGTCACGCCGGGTGAACAGGCGCTTCTGGCCCTGGCGGATCGGGAACAAAAGCTCTTTCGATTCGTAAAAGCGCAGCGTGCGCGGCGTTACCTCGAAGGCGTCGCACATGGCGCGGATGGTCATCAAATCATCGGTCATGGTTCTGGGTCTCACATCGCGGATATGAGGAAAAATGGGCGATCCGGTGCCACCATACAAGCAAGCTGACGTTTACGTAAATGAAACGTCACGTCACTTTGGCCCGGGCGCAATCTGCGGCAAGAATTCGCCCCCTGCGGGTAATTTTCCGTCGCGTCAACCGCGGCCAGCGCGGCTGCTAGAGGCTTTCGGCGGTGCGGTCGCGAAGGTCCTGCAACTCGGCGATGGTCGCCGCAAGCTCGGCCTTCTGGTCGTTCAGCACGCCCAATTGCCGGTCGGCCAGCGCGATCCAGGCCTGCAGCTGTTCGCGCGTGCCCTTGTGGGCGTAAAGAAGCAACCACTGGCGGATTTCCTCGAGGCTGAAGCCGAAGCGCCGGCCGCGGAGGATCAAGGTCATTCGCGCCACCTCACGCGGCGAATAGAAGCGCGAGCGGCCTTCCTTCTTTGGCTGCAAGAGTTCGATATATTCATAGTAGCGCAGGGTTCGCGGCGTGACGTCGAATTTCGCGCACATGTCCTTGAAGCTGAGCAACTCGTCGGCCATCGCAATCCTCCCGGGTGGAAGCGTAGCGGCGGCGCGGGGGGCGCACAACGTTCTTGTTCGCGTCGCGTTGGCCTTGCCTGTTCAGTTCAGCAGGTTGGGCGCGAAGAAATAGAGCGAATAGGCCACGACAAGCGCCGGGATCACCGAATAGGCGGTGGCCATGACCGCCGCGCGCGGGGCCAGCGCTATGGCGGGAAAGAGCGCGTCGCCATCGTTGGAAATGGCATTGGCCGCCAGGGCCGAAAACGGGATGGCGCCGTTCACGTAAAGCGTGGTGACCAGAACCTGCGGCCCGCATCCCGGCACGAAGCCGATGGCGGCGCCGACAATCGGAAGGATCGGCGCGATGGTTGTGAAGGCGGCCTTGAGGTCAAGGCCGGCATAGGCCTCGGCATAGTCGTAGGCGAGGTAGGCCAGGATGACCCAGACCGAGATGAAGGCGGTTTCCTCGGCCATGCGGGTAACCGGGGCATCGGCGGAATGGGTCATGGCGGTGACCGGCGAAACCGCCCAGATCGCCAGACCCAGAAGCGCGCCGGACAGGCCGATGAGCGAGACCGGTAGGCCCAGTACATGGGTCAGTTCGACCGAAACGATCTGCCCTATGCCGACGACAAGGCCCGGCGCGACAAGCAGCAGCAGGCCATAGTCGCGCAGCCGCGTGGTGCCGATCCGCGGCGCAACCTCGCATCCGCGGCCCTGCGGGCGATAATCGGTGTGCACGAAACGGTCGACGATCCAGCCGGTCAGGATACCGACCGCCAGTTGCAGCGGTAAAAGGACCAGCGCCGCATCGGGCCGTGTCGCGATCAGCAGAAAGGCGGCGTCGCCCATGGTGGCGGTCAGCGTCGCGACAACCGCGCCAAAGCTCACCTTGCCCGAGGCATAGGCGGCGACGACCACCACGGCACCGCCACAACCCGGCGTGGCGCCCAGAAGGGCGGCGATGGGCACCTGAAAGCCGCGCGCGGCCCCCATGGCCAGACCCAGATCGAAACGAAACAGCCTTTCCAGCCCGTAAAACAGCAGCAGCGTCGCCGCGACAAAGGCCGAGACCTGAACGAAGGCATCGGTCATCAGGCCGCGCGTCAGCGTGCCCAGTTCTCCCGGTGCGAATGCCAGCGCAAAGAGCACCGCAGCGAAGGCAAGACGCTTGGGACGAAAGGGGCCAAACCCTCCTGTCAGCGCCACGGATTGTTCGGCCGGTGCCTCGGTTGGATGCATGTGTTCGTCGTCTGCCTGGCGCGTTCAAGAATAACTCTATCCGATATGAGGGCTTGCAGCCGGCGCGTCAACTGGCAGATTGGCGGGGAACCTTCAGGCGGAGCCCGGACATGAACGAGAGAAAGGCGCAGGTTGCGCGCGCCTTCATCCAGGCGATCCCCCATGCCAAGGCGCTGGGAATGCAGCTGGACCTGATCGAAAACGGCGTTGCCGAAATATCGATGGCCTATGACCGCCGCTTTGTCGGCGACCCGACCTCCGGGGTCATTCACGGCGGCGCGGTTTCGGCGTTGATGGATACCTGCGGGGGGGCGGCGGTGATGTGCCATCCCGCGGCGCCGGCCGGAACCGCCACGATCGACCTGCGGATCGACTACATGCGGCCCGCCACGCCGGGGCAGCGCATCCGGGCCCGGGCCGAATGCTACAACGTCACCCGCTCGGTCGCCTTCGTGCGCGCAGTGGCGATGGACGACGACGATGGCCGCCCGGTGGCCACCGCAACCGGCGCCTTCACGGTCGAACGCGCCAGCCAGACGAAGGCGGGAACATGAGCCGCAAGCGCCCCGAACCCGTTCAGGTCGTCAAGCAGCGCCGCGACGCCGCCCTTGCCGCGCTGGTGGAGGGCGTACCCTATGTGCAGTTTCTTGGCGTCCGTTTCGACCGGCGCGGTGACGAGTTGACCGCGCTGCTGCCCTTTGACGACAAGCTGATCGGCAACCCTTTCCTGCCGGCCATCCATGGCGGTGTCACGGCGGCCTTTCTGGAAATTACCGCGATCATCGAACTGAGCTGGTCGACGCTCTGGGAAGAGATGGAAAGCGGCCGGCTGGACCCGCGCGCGCTCGAACCGGGGCACCTGCCGCGCCTGCCGAAGACCATCGATTTCACCGTTGATTACTTGCGCTCCGGCCTGCCTCGCGATGCCTATGCTCGGGCCCGCGTCAACCGCTCCGGCCGGCGTTATGCCAGTGTCCATGTCGAAGCCTGGCAGGACAATCGCAGCCGGCTCTTTGCCCAGGCAACGGGCCATTTCCTGATGCCGGCGCGCGATGACGCAACCGTCTGACCTTACCCATTCGCGGGTGCTGAAGATCGCGCTGCCGATCGTTCTGTCGAACGCCACGGTGCCGATCCTCGGCGCGGTCGATACCGGCGTGGTTGGCCAGATGGGGCTGGCCGCACCGATCGGGGCCGTCGGGCTGGGCGCGATCATCGTCACGTCGCTTTACTGGATCTTCGGCTTTCTGCGGATGGGCACGACCGGGCTGACCGGGCAGGCACAGGGCGCGGGCCGCATGGGCGAGGTCACGGCCATGCTGACCCGCGCGGTCCTTGCTGGCCTTGCCGGCGGGCTTCTGGTCATCCTGCTACAGGCACCGCTTTTCTGGGCGTCGTTCCGGCTGGCACCCGCATCGGCCGAGGTCGAGGCGCTGGCGCGCGATTACATGGTGATCCGCATCTGGTCGGCGCCGGCGGCCATTGCGCTTTTCGGCATCAACGGCTGGCTCATCGGGCTGGAACGCACGCGAAGTGTTCTGGTCATCCAGCTCTGGATGAACGGGCTGAACATCGTTCTGGATCTGTGGTTCGTGCTGGGGCTCGGTTGGGGCGTGACGGGCGTGGCCTTTGCCACGTTCCTGTCGGAATGGACCGGGCTGGCGCTGGGGCTCTGGCTATGCCGCGATGCCTTTGCCAACCCCGCCTGGCGGGACTGGCCGCGCATTTTCGACCGCGGCAGGCTTCGGCGGATGCTGGCGGTCAATGCCGACATTCTGGTGCGTTCGCTGTTTCTGATGGCGATTTTCGTGTCGTTTCTGTTCGTCGGCTCGGGGTTTGGCGACACCACGCTGGCGGCCAACCATATCCTTGTGCAGTTCATCGAGATCGCCGCCTTCGCGCTGGACGGTTTCGCCTTTGCTGCCGAGGCGCTGGTGGCGCAGGCGGTCGGCGCAGCCAGCGTGGCCCGGCTGCGCCGCGCGATCTGGCTGACCAGTCTCTGGTCGGGTATCGGCAGCCTAATGATGACGCTGGCCTTCTTATCTGTGGGTGGGGCCATCGTCGACGGGATGACCACCGCGCCCGAAGTGTGCCGAGGCGGGCAACTATCTGCACTACATGCTGGCCGTTCCGATCCTGGGCATCGCCAGCTGGATGTTCGACGGCATCTTCATCGGCGCGACGCGGACCGTCGACATGCGCAACATGTCGATCCTGTCGACGCTGGTCTATGGCGCGGCGGCCGCGGCGCTGGTGCCGGGTTATGCGAACCACGGGCTCTGGTGGGCCTTTCTCCTGTCGTTCGTGGTTCGTGCGCTGACACTGGCCGCACGCTATCCCGCACTGGAACGGGCGACCGTGCTGGGCGCGCGTTAGGTGGTTCCGCCCGCTGGACTTGGCCGTGCCAAGGCCCGGATATTGTACCCATGAGTCTCGCCCTCGGATTTCTCGACGAACTGCGCAACCGCACCGCTGGCCCAGGTGGTCGGCCGCAAGGTGATGTGGGATGCGCGCAAGTCGAACCAGGGCAAGGGCGACATGTGGGCGCCGTGCCCGTTCCACCAGGAAAAGACGGCCAGCTTTCACGTCGATGACCGCAAGGGGTTCTATTACTGCTTTGGCTGCCACGCGAAGGGCGATGCCGTCAGCTTCGTGCGCGAGACCGAGAACGTGGGTTTCATGGAGGCGATCGAGATCCTCGCCCGCGACGCCGGGCTGGCGATGCCCGAACGCGATCCGCGCGCGGCCGAAAGGGCCGACCGCAACCGCGATCTGGCCGGCGTCATGGAACAGGCGGTGCAGTTTTTCCGGTTGCAGCTGTCAACCGCGGCGGGTTCGTCGGCGCGCGACTATCTGGACCGCCGCCGGCTGGCCGCCCGGGCGCGCGACCGCTTCGAAATCGGCTTTGCACCCGACAACCGCCACGCGCTCAACAACCTGACCGGCAAGTGTGGCCGGAATCGATCGTCGGAGCCAGGCCTTGCCATCAAAGCCTGACTGACGGCGGCACTTCTGACCGGTTTCGCGGCCAGATCATGTTCCGATCACGCGATGCGCGGCCGGGCCATTGCGCTGGCGGCCGCGCGATGGACCCGAATTCTGCCGGGCCAGTACCTCAACAGCAACGAAACCGCGCGCTTTTCGACAAGGGGCGCAGCCTTTTACAGCCACGGCCCGGCGCGCGAAGCGGCAGACAAGGAATAATGCTGATCGTCGCCGAAGGTAACCATGGATGTGATCGCGCTGGTCGAGGCGGGTTTCGAAGCCGCCGTCGCGCCGCCCGGAACGGCGATCACCGAGGAACAGCTGCGCCTGATGTGGCGCATTCATCCCGAACCATCATCACCGCCGCGCCGGTGCTGACCAGGCAGGTCTGCGCGCACAGCGATGCTGGTGATCGATCTGGCGTTGCCGGTGCTGGAAGCCGGGCAGGGGCTGCGGTTCTGTATCCTGCCCGAAGGTCAGGACCCCGACGATCTGATCAAGGCGCAGGGCGCCGGTGCGATGCAGAAGCTTCTGGATCAGGCGATGCCGATGGTGGCGCTGCTGTGGCGTGAACCGAAGGCCGCGTCTTTGACAGCCCCGAACGCAAGGCCGCGCTCGACAAGGGTTTGCGCGCGATACTGGCCACCATCCGCGACGCCTCGATCCGCGACCACTACACGCAGGAAATCAAGGCCCTGCGGTGGGATCTGTTCGGCACGCGACGCCGGGCGGAAACCCGCAACGCCGCACGACGTGGCCGCGACGGCGCCGCCCGCCCCGGTGGGCCCGCCGCCTTCGGCGCTGCCGGCGACCCGCGAAAGCCTGCTGGCCAGCGCCAGCGCCGAAACCGCGGTCGAGGAAACCCTGCGCGAGGCGGTCATCCTGGCGACGCTCATCCGCCACCCCGCGCTTGTCGAGCGCTTTCTGGGCCAGTTGGAAACGGTCGAACTGCGTGGTCCGGAGCATGACCGCTTGCGCGCCGCGATCCTGCGCCACGCCGGCGAAACCGATGCCGCGGCGTTTCATGACGCCATCCTTGACGGGGCGCGCGGTCCTCTTGAAAACCTCGGCGGCGCGCCATGTCCAGATCGCGCCACCCGTGCAACACCGCCGATGGCCAGATGGCGCTGATGTGTGTCGCCGAGGAACTGGCAAAGCTGGAAGCAAGGCGTGGCGCGCGGCGCGAAACCGAAGATGCCGAGGAGGACCTGCAAGGCCTTGCGGACGAGGGCACGACCTGGCGGCTGGCCCAGGCAGCCGAGGCGCGCCACCGTGCCGAAAGGTCCAATCTGGAGGATTCGCGTGACCTGGGCGAAGATCAGGCTGCCCTGTCGCGTCACCTGCAAAGCCTGATCGATGGACAGATCTGGGTCAAGAAACACAGGTAATTGCGCGCGGCACCTGTGATTCGCCGCAATGATTCGATAAACCGGGGATCACCGATTCGGCCCGTCCCCCCGAGGAGCATCCATGGCAGCCAAAGACACCGACGACGCCAAGACCGACGACCAGGAAGCCGAAGTCTCTCTCGACATGAGCCAGGCGGCGGTCAAGAAGATGATCGCCGATGCGCGCGAGCGTGGCTATATCACCTATGAACAGCTGAACGCTGTCCTGCCGTCCGATCAGGTGTCTTCGGAGCAGATCGAGGACGTGATGTCGATGCTGTCGGAGATGGGCATCAACGTCATCGAGGATGACGAGGCCGAAGAGGGCGACAACACCAGCGCGGGCGAACTGGTCGAAACCTCGACGTCGCGCGAAGTGGCGCTGACCACGACCACCCGGAAACGGACTGACCGATCGACCCGGCGCATGTACCTGGGTGCGAGATGGGTTCGGTGGAGCTTTTGAGCCGCGAGGGCGAAATCGCCATCGCCAAGCGGATCGAAGCCGGGCGCAACACGATGATCCTCGGGCTTTGCGAAAGCCCGCTGACTTTTCAGGCTATCACCATCTGGCGCGACGAACTTCTGAACGAAGACATCCTTCTGCGCGACGTGATCGACCTTGAAACCACTTTTGGCCGGTCGATGGATGACGATGACGACGCGTCGGAAGCCGGCACTGTCGATCTGAATGCGGCGTCGTCCGGCACGACCAAGGACGCCGAGGAAGAGCTGGACGCAGACGGTAACCCGATTGCCAAGGCCGATGATGACGACGACGACGATGACGATGCGTCGAACATGTCTCTGGCCGCGATGGAGGCGGCGCCAGCCGCAATCTGGAGACGCTGGACCTGATCGCGCGTGACTATGCCAACTCGTCGGAGATGCAGGATCTGCGCATGTCGGCGACGCTGAACGAGGATGACAGCTTTTCCATCGCCGACGAAACCGCCTATCAGAAGCTGCGCTCGGAAATCGTGGTGCTGGTGAACGAGTTGCACCTGCACAACAACCGGATCGAGGCGCTGATCGACCAGCTTTACGGCATCAACCGCAAGATCATGTCGATCGACAGCAACATGGTCAAACTGGCCGATCTGGCCCGCATCAACCGACGTGAATTCATCGACGAATACCGCGGCTACGAGCTTGACCCGACCTGGCTGGAACGCATGGCCGAGAAATCGGGGCGGGGCTGGCAGGCGCTGATCGAGAAATCCGAAGACAAGGTGGAGGCACTGCGCGCCGAGATGGCGCAGGTCGGCCAGTATGTCGGCGTCGACATTTCCGAGTTTCGCCGCATCGTCAATCAGGTCCAGAAGGGCGAAAAGGAAGCGCGTCAGGCCAAGAAGGAAATGGTCGAGGCGAACCTGCGTCTGGTCATCTCGATTGCCAAGAAATACACCAACCGGGGCCTGCAATTCCCTTGATCTCATTCAGGAAGGCAACATCGGCCTGATGAAGGCGGTCGACAAGTTCAGATACCGGCGCGGCTACAAGTTTTCCACTTATGCGACATGGTGGATCAAGCAGGCGATCACCCACTCCATCGCCGATCAGGCCCGCACGATCCGCATCGGTTTTATGATCGAGGACGATCAACAAGCTGGTTCGCACCGGCCGCCAGATGCTGCACGAGATCGGCCGCGAACCGACGCCCAGGAACTGGCAGAGAAGCTCGGTCACCGCTGGAAAGGTCCCGCAGTGATGAAGATCGCCAGGGAACCGATCAGCCTCCGGACGCCATCGGTGACGAAGAAGACAGCCAGCTTGGCGATTTCATCGAGGACAAGAACGCGATCCTGCCGCTCGACAGCGCCATTCAGGAGAACCTGAAAGATACGACGACGCGGGTTCTGGCCAGTCTGACCCCGCGCGAGGAACGCGTGCTGCGCATGCGCTTCGGCATCGGCATGAACACCGACCACACGCTTGAGGGAAGTGGGCCAGCAGTTCAGCGTCACGCGCGAACGCATCCGCCAGATCGAGGCGAAGGCGCTTCGGAAGCTGAAGCACCCGTCGCGGTCGAGGAAGCTCAGGAGTTTCCTGGATCAGTGAAGACAGGGCGCCCCTCGGGGCGCCGTGTTCTGCGCGCCGCTCAATCATAGCACGAAGGTCACCATCATGTTGACCTGATAGCTGACGATCTTGTCCTTCTTGACGCTGACCTTGTGTTCCTTCACCCAGGCGCCCGATACGCCGCGCAGGGTTTTCGTGGCGCGGGCGATGCCGCTGTTCACCGCGTCCTCGAAGCTTGTGCTGGACGTGGCCGAAATTTCGGTTACGCGGGCAATACTCATTGCAATCTTCATGGTTTATGCACGCCCGTCGCCCTGCAGGGAAGAGGGCCGCGCAGGTCGAGCTCCTGCCGCTGCAGCAGCGCGCAAGCCGGGGCCAGGTGCGCGGGAAAACTTCACGACTTTCCCCCTGAGCGGTTCCCCGCCGGGTCCGGATGCGTTAGCTGCCGAACATCCGATCACCGAAGCTGACCAGAACAGCACCTGCCAGAACCAGAAGGGTTCCCGTCAGCTTGACGGTCGAGATTGCCTGCGCCGGAACACCCAGAAGGCCGTATTGGTTGATCACCGCGCCGATAATGATCTGCCCGGCGACCAACAACACAACTGCACCGGTGCCGATCGCCCGGCACCAACGCGGACGACCACGATCATCAGCGCGCTGACCACGCCGGCCAGGAAAAGCCAGGCCGGCACCTCAGCCAGATTTCGCCGGGCGGGCAGCCAGTGGCCGGTGCCAAGCGCCAGCGCGACCGGGTGATGAAGGCAATGCCGAAGAACGGCACATTGCCAGAATCAGCGCGCAGAATGCGGAGCCGATTGCAGAAATCATCGGCAGGTAGATGGACATCGCCGCACGCCAATGCAAATGCCAGAAGAAAGGTAAATACCGTCATTGAAAGCCCCCGTTTTTTTTACGATGCGGCCGGCGCATGTTTTTCTCAAGCGGGAACTGGCGTGGCTTGGCAGGAGGGCTGTCGACGATTATGTCTTTTCCGCAACCCTGAAGGGAGCCTTGCCATGCGCCAATTTGCCCTTGCCGCCGGCCTTGCCCTGGCCGTGACAGGCCCCGCCGCCGCCTTTTCCGCCCTGAACGGCATGCAGGTCGAAGGGGATGCCGGCGGTTTTGCCGTTTCGGCCCGGGGAGCGACCGGGCCGGCTGATTTCTGGTGCGCAGCGGGCGATTTTGCCGTGCGGGTTCTGCACCTGCCCCCCGCAACCCCGCTCTGGCGGCTTTCCGAACCGCCGCGCCGCGCGGGCGAAGCCGTCCGGTTTTCCACCTCGGGCGAGGGTGCGGCCAGCAAGACCAGGCTCTTCATCCTTGGCGCGCCGGACCGGGCGGCGGTCAGTGCGGGGTTCGCCCAGTCGCTATGCGAAAACCCCGGCAGCAGGCGAACGCGGCGGTGACGGCCGGTACAGTGGCGGTTTTCTTGAAAGCAGGCTGATTCACGATCCCAAAACGCGTGGCTCAGGGGCTTTACGAATTCAGTGAAACCCGTGCGGCACTTCGTTGCGGCAAGCGGGTTGAGGCGGCGCTCTTGACGCTTTTGTTCGCCATACTTCCTGTTCGCTGCTCATCAGGAAAATGCCGACCCGGAAGTGCAGGGCGACCTCCGCGCGTTTTTCGACCGGCTGGTGCCGCCTTCGGATCACCCTTCGATGGCCTATCTGCGCCATACCTACGGGCCGAACGATATGCCGGCCCATATCAAGGCCGCGATGATGCCTGTCAGCTTGTCCATTCCTGTCATTTCAGGGCAGCGTTAGTCTTGGCAAGGGATATACCTTTTCGAACATCGCCACGCCAAATCACCGCCGCACCGTCGCCGCCCATCTAGCAGGCGAAATGCGGATAAGCGCGGTGGCTGGGCGTTCCGCCGAAAACACAGGCGAGCGTCGATTTTGGGCCTATGGCCGAAACACTACAAGACCTGGCGCAGCCCCTATAGTGCCTGTGGATATGTGGATGACACACCCAAAGGGGAGTGGGGACGGACGATGCGCTGCCCGTTTTGCGGAAATATCGATACTCAGGTGAAAGACTCGCGGCCGGCCGAAGACCATGTCGCCATCCGGCGGCGGCGGTTCTGCCCGGCCTGCGGCGGGCGTTTCACCACCTACGAGCGGGTGCAACTGCGCGATCTGGTGGTGATCAAGTCTTCGGGCAAGCGCGAGGATTTCGACCGCGACAAGCTGGAACGCTCCATCCGGATCGCCATGCAGAAACGCCCGATCGAACCCGAGCGGATCGACCAGATGATCTCGGGAATCGTTCGGCGGCTGGAAAGCATGGGCGAAACCGACATCCCGAGCCGGGTGATCGGCGAGATCGTCATGGAAACCCTGGCCCGGATCGACACCGTTGGCTACGTGCGGTTTGCCAGCGTTTACAAGAACTTCCAGGCGGCGGACGATTTCGACAAGTTTGTCTCGGAACTGCGGCCCACCGCAAACGAAGAGTGAGCGCGCCAGCCGATGCCCGCTTCATGGCGCTCGCCCTGCGGTTGGGTGCGCGCGGGCTGGGGCAGGTCTGGCCCAATCCCGCAGTCGGTTGCGTGATCGTTCGTGATGGTCGCATCGTCGGGCGTGGCTGGACGCAGCCGGGCGGGCGGCCGCATGCCGAAACCGTGGCCTTGGCGCAGGCTGGCGAGGCCGCGCGTGGCGCAACCGCCTATGTCACGCTGGAACCGTGTGCCCATCACGGCCGGACGCCACCCTGCTGTGACGCATTGATCGACGCCGGCCTGGCGCGCGTTGTCGTGGCGCTGCGCGACCCCGATCCGCGGGTCGACGGCGAGGGTTTGCGGCGGCTGCGCGCCGCCGGCATCACTGTCGATCCGGGTGTGATGGAGGCTGAGGCGCGCGTGGCCCAGGCTGGTTTCCTGTCGGCCAAGACGCGGGGCCGGCCCTTCGTGACCTTGAAGCTTGCCAGCTCGCTCGATGGCCGGATTGCCATGGCTTCGGGTGAAAGCCGCTGGATCACCGGCGCGCAGGCGCGCCGGGCGGTTCACGCGTTGCGGATGCGCCATGACGCAGTGATGGTCGGCGCCGGTACCGCCCGCGCCGACGATCCCGAATTGACGGTGCGCGATATGGGCGCGCCGGCGCAACCGGTACGGATCGTGCTTGACAGCCGGCTTTCGCATGCGCCCGACAGCCGGCTGGGGCGTTCGGCTAAGGACGCCCCGGTCTGGGTCTGTCATGGCGCCGATGCGCCACAGGGTGCGCAGCAGGCGTGGCTGGCGCGCGGCGCGCGGCTGATCGCCTGCGCCGCTGCGTCCGGCGGTGGGCTGGAGCTGGGCGCGGTGATGCGCGAACTGGCCGGGGCGGGGCTGACCCGTGTGCTTTGCGAAGGCGGCGCTCAGCTTGCCGCGGCGCTGATCGCCGAAGGGCTGGTCGATGAGCTGGTGCAGTATGTGGCCGGCGTCGCGATCGGAGCCGACGGGCGAGCCATGACCGGTGCGCTCGGCCCCGGCCAGTTGGCGGATGCGGCGCGGTTCGAACTTGTCGCGGTCGAACGGATCGGTGGCGATGCGATGCTTCGCTGGCGGTCGGCTTCGAGTTGATCTAGCGCTTTAAGAAAAACCGGTATCCCGGCCAGAAACCTTGAATTTTCGACATTGTTCGGTTCAGCCGGCCACGTGGAAGGCCCTGACCGCTGGCCAGCCGTTCGACGACAACTTCGGGCGGGCACAGGCGCCCGCTGACCGGGTCGAGGTAACGGGGGTAGGCAATCAGCGCGGCATGGGCCAGCGCCGCCAGTTCCGGCCGTGCGCGCCGGCGCGGGCAGACGGGGCCGAGATCGCGGGTCAACCCCCAGCCGGCATAGAAGGGCGTGCCCAGGCAGGTCACAGGCTTGCCGCGCAATAGCGCCTCGAACCCCATTAGCGAGGTGACGGTCCAGACCTCGTCCACCGCGGCGATCAGGGCGGCGGGATCGGCGTCGGGCAGGACCATCTCGGCCAGCGTCGCGGCGCGTTCGCTGTCAATTGCGCCCGGCCTGAACCCTGCCACGACATCGGGATGGGGTTTGTACAGGATGACCGCGCCGGGGTTTTCGGCGCGCGCGCGTTCCAGAAGCGCGAGGTTGTCGGTGCCGAAACCGCCCAGCCGGACCGAAGCGTCATCCTCGACCTGACCGACAACAAGTATGCGATGCCCTCGCGGCAGGTCGGGCAGCGCGCCGCCGGCGTTGTATTTGCTCAACCCGTCGCGGACCAGCCGCCGGACCAGCGCCTCGGCGCGCGCCAGTTGGTCGGGTCGGGCAGGCGCGGCGATCAGCCGTTCCAGCCGGCTTTCCCGAGACGGGTCGTAATGATTGCCCAGATCGTCGATGACCAGCGACAGCGGCGCCACCAGCGCCGCGCCCAGCCCGCGCGACCGCAAGAAACCGTCCTCGGTACGGCGAATGGTCAGGTCCTTGTTTTCCGGCGCGGTTTCAGAACCCCAAAGAAGCAGATCGGCGCCGTGTGCGCGTGCCCGGGCCGGCGCCCTGGCGGGGGCGGAAAACCGCAAGGGTTTCGTCTGGCCGAAAAACCGCCGTAGAAACGGCCGCTTCCACATCCGCATGCTAGCGGCAACATGGCCCTTGTGATCGATGCGGTAGGCTGAAACCTCGGCCTCGAGCTGGTCGAGAACCTCCTCGAACCGGCACAGCCGGTCGCGGCAGGGGTCATACCAGACCGGTGCAAGGATCATCGCCGCGGCAAAAAGCTGATTGCGGGTCAGTGACCGTCGGCGGTGGGGCGGTGGGTTTTCGTCAGCGCTCAGGCCCCATCCGGCATAGAAGGGCCGGCCGAAGACGCGGGGGCGGTGGCCGGCCAAGATCGCCTCGAAACCCAGTTGCGAGGAAACGGTGTAAACCCCGACCGCGCCATCCAGAAGCTTCCACGGCGAAACCCGGGCGCTTAGCAGAGACACGCGGTCACCGGCATGTTCGGGGCCGTAATAGCCCGGCCGCAGCCCCTGCGCGGTTTCCGGGTGGGTCTTGATCAGGATGCGGGCGCCGGGGTGTTCCTCTTGTGCAAAGACCAGCATCTCGCGAAAGGCGTTCTCGCCCACGCCAGAATGGCGCACCGAGGCGTCGCCGCGAAGCTGGTCGACCACCAGAACATAGCCTGGCGGGGGGGCTTCGGCAGTGGCATCGTGGTTGGAGTATTTCGAAATATCAGAGGCTTGAAGGCGAGCTATCCCGTCGCGGGCGCGCGACAGCAGTGCTGCGTCGTCCAGCGGGTCAGTGGCCAGGAGCGTTTCCAGGTCGCTGGGCTGGCTGGCGTCGTAATGGACGCCGGAACCGTCGATCAGGATACCCAGGGGGGCGTCGCCGGCGCGGCCCGGCCGGAGCGATCGCAGAAAGGCATCCTCGATCCTGAGAAGGCTGGCGCCGGTCCGTTCGACCATCGCCTCGCCACGCCAGGCACGCGGTCCCTTGCCCCAGACAGCGACCCAGTCATCGCCGCCGGGCCGGCCCAGACGCAGGTCATAGCCGGCAAGCGTCAGGATCCTGCGCAGGCGACCGGGCCACAAAAGCCCGCCGTTATAAGCATAAAGGCGGCGTCGCGTTGCGGGCGCGTCGGCGCCCGAGGCACGGGCCCCGGGCCCCATCGTCTAGCTGCCGCTGCCGACGCGGCTCAGGCTGTCCGCCGCGCCGACCGAACCGGTCAGCGCCGCCAGCGTCTTTTGCCACTGCACATAGGGCGCTTCGGTGACATAGAGCGTGTCGCCGTCGCGGATGACGAAATCGCGCGCTTCGAACATGCCGGTCGGTTCGGTCAGGTCCAGCACATAGACCATGCGCTGTTCGCCATAGATGTCGTTGCGTGCCAGCACCGTGCGGGCGATGTCTTCGGGTTCGTTGCGGAAGACGAAAACACCGGTCGGGTCGGCGAGGTTGGTGTTCAGACCGCCGACCTGGGCAATCGCCTCGATCGCCGAGATCGTCTGCGTCTCGAAGGGTACCACGCTTTGCGCACCGGTCGCGCCCAGAACCGTGAAGGACCGGGTGTCATTCTGCACGACGATCCGGTCGCCGGGACGCAGCGCGATGTCGAGCGCGGGGTTGTCGTAAAGGTCCTGTAGCCAGATCTTGCCGCTGCGGCCCTGGCGCATAACGGTGACCTGCGCCGCTTCGGGGTCGATCGTGGCGCCGCCGGCACGCGCCAGCATCGATGCCAGCGTGCGTGTCGGCCGTTCGATCGGGTATACACCCTGCGAGCCCACCGAGCCGGACACGGTCACGGCCGAACCGTCGCCGGCAACGCGGGTGATGGAAACCTGCGGGTCGGGCGTCTGGCTGTCGAGCTTGCGGGTAATCGCCTGACGCAGCGATTCCGGCGTGTTGCCCGCCGCCTTGATCCGGCCGGCATAGGGCACATAGATGAAGCCCGCGCCGTCGACCTGCACCTCTTCCAGAACCGAAACCTTCTGCCCCGGCGTCGCCGCCAGAAGCCCGTCATTGACATTTTCGTAGATCGAAAAGGCCAGCGTGTCGCCCGGGCTGATGGTATCCGATCCGACTAGGCCGGCGCCGCTGAAGGCCGAAGAAAAGCCAAGCCCCGGCACCACTGCCGTGGCGCGGGTCACATGCTGGTTCACGGTGACGATAAAGGCGTCACCCTGTTTTTCAACCGATCCGGCAAAGATTTCGCGCTTGTTGGGGCCACTGCGCGGCAGGCCGCAGGATGCGACCGCCACAGCGATGAAGGCCAGGGTCACATATTTGACCCCTGGGGACATCCGATTGTTCACTGCTCGTTTTCCTCGTGCGTGGAAACGCTGGTTATTTTGCGGTGAGCTTATCGAAAACCGGGCGAAAACCAGACTTTAGCTACCCTCTGCCGACAAGGGGCGCGACTGTTGCGCAGGCGCCGCGTCCGCTTCGGGGCGGGTTTCATAGGGTTCGCGCGGGTCAACGATCATGTCGACGACGCGTCGCAACAGGCGCCGGCGGCCGGTTGCCGAATAGAATCCGCCGCTGACTTGCGAGGTTTGAAGAAGAAACCGGCGATAGGCGTTATAGGCGTCCCGGTCCGGTTTGGCGGGGGTGGAGAAAAACTCTGCCAAAGGCTGGGTGGAGACAAATTCGGGCTTGGCATAGACCGCCTGACCGAAGGCGCGCAGCGGCAGGCCCCGCCACAAGACCTGCTGGCCGGCGGTCGAATTGACGGTGACCGCGCTCTTTGCCTGATCCAGAAGCCGCGCCAGTTTGCCGCCGCGCAGGAAATGCACCCGTCCTTTCAGGCCGTGGCGGGCGGCAAGGCGCCTGATGTCGCGCGCAATCGGGCTGCGCCCGTCTTCCAGCGGATGCGCCTTGAAGACCAGGTGATGATGGACCGGCGCGCCCTCGGCGAAGCCACGGATGCAGGTTTCGGCAAACTCGCCCAGCGTGGCAAAGGGGCCGTGCGCGCGAAACGATGCGTCATGTTCCAACTGTAGCAGCGCCAGATGGTAGGGAAAGCCGCCGGCCATGACCCGCGCCGTCGCCAGCCGTCGTTCGATGGCATGCCATGGCATCAGCAGAAGGCGGCGCAGGTACAGCCGGAATTCCTGCGCGATGGAAATGGCGCGATGGCTGCGAAACCCCGGATAGGCGCGCGCGCCGGCGAGAACGGCGAAATGATAGGTTGCGCCATAGAAAACATGCTGGCGCATGTCGCCCCAGCGGTCCGGCGCGGGTTTCAGTTCGCGGTCGGTCTTCGGCAAGGCGGCGCGCATGTCGTCAAGCGACAGGCGCATCAGGCGCGAATGGCCGTTCGATCCGCCGCGTTCGTAGGTGACCCAGAAAGGGCGAAGATAGCCCTCTTCGAAGACATGCAGGCAAAGCCCACGCGCGCGCGCGATGGCCGTGGCCTGGGCATGGATCGGGCGGGTATCGCCATAAAGAACGATATCGGTCACGCCCTTTTCGTCGAGAAGCCCGGAAAGCCGGGCCGGCCATTCCGCCAGCGGGCGGCGAAAGGCGATGTAATGTGCCCTGTCGCGCCAGAAAAGCGCATCGCCGGCGTTGAAGCCCACGCGCCAGACCTCGGCGCCGGTGGCCTGCAGCATCCGGCCAAGGGCGTTGAAGAACGGCCCGTGCGGTCCTTGCAGGAACAGAAAGACACGCCGGTCGCGCCGGGACGGGTCGGAAAGGTTGGCCAGTGATCCTGTCATCGCACGCATCCGTTGTCTTTCGCACCTTGCCGCGCACGGGCGCCATTGTCACGGGGGAGGGGGCGTTTTGGCGGCGCGTCCAGAATGGTGGCAGACAGGGTTAACATCTGCTGAATGCGCGGGCAGGCGGCCTGAAGGGTGCCGGGGACGGGGCCGACGCTTGCGCGGGCCGGTTTTGCCCGCTAGGCATCGAAGAAAAGGATGCACAGATGTTTACCGGCATTGTCACCGATATCGGCGAGATTCTGACGATCGAGCAGAAGGGCGACCTGCGCGCGCGCATCGCCACCGCATACGATATCGAAGGGATCGATCTGGGCGCTTCCATCGCCTGCGACGGCGTCTGCCTGACGGTCTGGCGACCGGTCTGACCGGCCAAAACTGGTTCGATGTGGATCTTCCGCGAGCCCTGTCAAGACCACGGCCGGGGCCTGGGTTGCGGGGCGGCGGCTGAACCTCGAGCGCGCACTGAAGGTGGGCGACGAACTGGGTGGGCATATCGTGTCGGGCCATGTCGATGGTGTGGCCGAAATTGTCGCGATGCGCCCCGAAGGCGACAGCCAGCGCCTGACATTCCGCGCGCCGGAGCATCTGGCGGGGTTCATCGCGCCCAAGGGTTCGGTCGCGCTGAACGGCACGTCGCTGACGGTGAATGCCGTCGATGGCTGCGATTTCGGCATCAACATCATTCCCCATACGCAAAAGGTCACGACATGGGGCGCGGCGGCGGTGGGTCATCTCGTCAATCTCGAGGTCGACACGATGGCGCGTTACGTGGCGCGCCTGCGCGACTGGGCCGCGCAATGAGCGCCGGTATCGGCCACAACAGCGGTTTCGTCAGCGAGCCCGGTGCCGGCTGGCGGCGGCATTGCTGGCGCCGCGCGCGGGCCGATCTGTTGCCCAGTTTGCCAATCGAGGTTGTCAGGCTTCGGGTGAAACGCGCCGCCGAAATCGGGCTCGACTATCGCACCTATGCCTCGGTGCGCGCGTCAAGCGGGCATGACGTCGTGGCCTTCCTGTTTTCCACCAACGCTCTGCGGCTGTTGCGCGAAGGCCAGCCGTTGCCGGGCGAACGGGTGCGGAAACTGGCCGCGCTTCAAGGCGCGGCGCGCCTGATCGCGGTGCAACCGCCGCTGTCGGTTGGTGCCGTTGCACAGGCGTTGACCGGGCAGGGGGTGACGCCCGATATTGTTGCGCCGGCACCTGCGGCCTTTGCGGGCTGGGGCCGGGTGCGGCGCGACATTCGCGGCCTTCTGGCTCCTGGCCGGCATGCGCCCGATACCGTTCTGGTCATTGGCGAAACAATGGCCGAACGGGAATGGGCCGAAGCCGCGGGTCTTGCCGGTTACCTTGCGGCGGAACGCTATTTCGCGCCGCTTGCCGGCTGACCCCTCGGCTCTGGCCTTCACCGGCCGGCTGCGTTATCTGGCGCAGATCAAGGATGGGACTCATGGCCGACGACAGCACCACCGCGAATGCCATTGCGCCGATAGAGGCGATCATCGAGGATGCGCGCAACGGGCGCATGTTCATTCTCGTCGACCACGAGGACCGCGAGAACGAAGGCGATCTGGTGATCCCGGCGCAGATGGCTACGCCACAGGCGATCAACTTCATGGCCATGCATGGCCGTGGCCTGATCTGCCTGACGCTGACCGGCAAGCGGGTTGACCAACTGGGGCTGCCGCTGATGGCCTCGTACAATTCCTCGCGCCACGAAACCGCCTTTACCATCTCGATCGAGGCGCGCGAGGGCGTGTCGACGGGCATTTCCGCCCATGACCGCGCCCATACGGTGTCGGTGGCCATCGATGCCAGCAAGACCGCGGCGGATATCGCGACGCCCGGCCATGTCTTTCCCTTGCGCGCCCGCGACGGCGGCGTGCTGGTGCGCGCCGGCCATACCGAGGCGGCGGTCGATATCAGCCGGCTGGCGGGGTTGAACCCCTCGGGCGTGATCTGCGAGATCATGAACGAAGACGGCACCATGGCGCGGCTGCCCGACCTCATCGGTTTTGCCAGGAAGCACGGGCTGAAGATCGGCACGATTTCCGATCTGATCGCCTATCGCCGGCGGCACGACAATCTGGTGCGCGAAACCGACCGGCGGCCGGTCACCTCGACCTTTGGCGGCGAGTGGCTGATGCGGATCTTCACCGATCAGCCGGCAGGCACCGATCATGTCGTGCTGACCAAGGGCGACATCACCACGCCGGAACCGGTGCTGGTGCGCACCCATGCGCTGAACGCGATGGAAGACCTGCTGGGCATCGGCGAAGCGCCGGGCGTGCTGCCCCGCGCGATGCAGATCATCGCCGAAGAAGGCCGCGGCGCGGTCTGTCTTTTCCGCGACCCGCGCGCCAAGCTGGCGCTGACCGAAGACGAAGGGCCGCGCACGGTCAAACACACCGGGCTTGGCGCACAGATCCTCTCGACGCTTGGTCTGCATGAACTGGTTCTGCTGACCGATCGCCGCTGACCCGATATGTCGGGCTCGATGCTTATGGGCTGCGGATCGTCGGCACGCGCCCGATCACGACGGAGTAGGCCATGGCCGCGAACGAGACCCACCACATCCTGCCCCTGCCGGAGTTTGAGCGGCCGGTGAAGCTGCTGATCGTTGTGGCCCCCTATTACAAGGATATCGCCGACCATCTGGTGGCCGGCGCCCGCGCCGTGGCCGAAGATTGCGGCGCTTCCTGCGAGGTCATCGAGGTACCGGGCGCGCTGGAAATTCCCAGCGCCATCGCCATGGCCGAACGGATGGCCAATTACGACGGCTATGTCGCGCTGGGCTGCGTGATCCGGGGCGAGACCACGCATTACGACACGGTCTGCAACGATTCCAGCCGGGCGCTGTCGCTTCTGGGCCTGCAGGGCGCCTGCATCGGCAACGGCATCCTGACCGTGGAAAACCGCGATCAGGCCGAGGCGCGGGCCAACCCGGCGAAAATGAACAAGGGCGGTGGCGCGGCGGCGGCGGCGCTGCATCTGGTCGCGCTGGCGCGACGCTGGTCCGGGGCAACGAAGGGCATCGGCTTTCGTCCCGCGGGCGAGGAGATCCGGATTGCCGGAACCGCCAAGGACAGCAAACCGGCATGAGCGTACGACCTGACAAACGGCAGATGAAATCGGCCGCGCGGCTATATGCGGTTCAGGCGCTGTTCCAGATGGAAGCCTCGGGTCAGACGGTCGACGCCGTGATGCGCGAGTTCGAAGCGCACCGTTTCGGCGCGGTCTATGATGACGAGGAAATGGCCGAGGGCGACGTGGCGCTTTTCCGCAAGCTGATGGATGACGCGGTGAACTGGCAATCCGGCGTCGATCAGCTGACCGACCGGGCGCTGGTGGCGAAATGGCCGATCGCACGGATCGACCCGACGCTTCGGGCTCTGTTTCGGGCCGCGGGCGCGGAACTGACGCATTCCGACACGCCCGCCAAGGTGGTGATCACCGAATTCGTCGATATCGCCAAGGCGTTCTTCCCCGACGGGCGGGAACCGAAATTCGTGAACGCGGTGCTCGATCACATGGCCCACGAGGCACGGCCCGAGGCGTTTTGAGGTGCGTTTTCGCCGGCTTTGTCGGCTGCGACCCTATCGCGTCTCGCCACCGGCTCGGCGCTGCGCTAGCCTTGGCTGAAGGAGGTGCCGCCATGCCCGCTCTTGTCCGCCTGTACATCCGCCACGTGCTGATCGGTTTTGCCCTGTCGGGGGTCTTTACCGGGCTGCTTTTTTGGCTGAACGTTGCCAATCTCTGGCATCTGGTGCGCGCCACCCAAGGCGGCACGATCGCCGTGGTGATGCTTCTGGTGTTCAACGGGCTGGTCTTTGCCGGCGTTCAGTTCGCCATCGCGGTGATGCGGATGGCAGAGGATCGGGGGCCGGGCGGTGGCGGGCGAAAGGCCCCGTCGGTTGCCCATGCGCAACCCGCCACGCTCGCCATTCGCGTTGGCGTCGAACCACGCCGGGGCTGAAGCGGCGGAAACCGTGGCAACCGTGCGGGCGTGATTTTCCCGAGAGCCTGGTTCAACCAGGTGGGCGCCAGGTAGCAGGACCAGGATCCTGTCAGAGCCGGCTCCCTCGGACTTGCTTATCGGCCACTGGAAAAGGGCCCGTCACGCGAGGCGCAGTAACCGCCAGACCGAGAGGTAGGCCCGAACGGCGCCGCGCGCAAGAGGCACCGGGGCGATGCCACGCCGGGGTGCCGGCCCGCGCAACAGCCCGGGCTGGACAGATGTTCCCCTTTCGTTCATAGTCGGGCGATGGATGACCTGTCGCTTTCCTCGACGCTGATGCCCGGCCAGTTGCTGGCACGCGGCGTCTGCCGGCACCTGTTGGGCCATGGATTCGTCGCGGTCGAGGAACTGGTGCCGGCGCCGGGGCTGCGCGTCGATGTCATGGCGCTGGGGCCGAAGGGCGAAATCTGGGTGGTGGAATGCAAGTCCAGCCGCGCAGATTTCACCTCGGACAGGAAGTGGCAGGGCTATCTGGAATGGTGTGACCGGTTCTTCTGGGCCGTCGATGCCGATTTCCCGACCGAGATACTGCCCGATGACACCGGGCTGATCATCGCCGACGGCTATGGCGCCGAGATTCTGCGGATCGGACCGGAAACGCGGCTGGCCGGGGCGCGGCGCAAGGCGATGGTGCAAAGCTTTGCCCGCAACGCCGCGCTGCGCCTTCAAGGGTTGCGCGACCCCGGGGTCAGCGCCGTGGTGGCTTCGACCCGCCCTTAGCGCCGCCCATAACACGTGCGCGTTCGGCCGCCGCCGTCAATTCCTCGGCGATCTCAAGCGCCTCGTCGGGGTCGAAGTCCATCGGCAGGTCGATCCCGTCGCCCTCGACATAGATGCGAACCATGCCTTCACTCGTCGGGCCGATTTGAAGGTTGGCGGAAATATCGCTTTGGCGGTTGATGCTCATCGCGGCGGCTCCCTGTCTGGTTTCCTCCGCTATCGCGAAAGCGCTGCGGAGACAAGCCGGGGCAGGGGCCGCGCGGCCTGCCCGCAACCGCGACCCGGTACCAAACTCGCCCTTGCATTCACGAGGTCAGGGCGCTAAATGCCCCCCAAGTGCCGCCTTAGCTCAGTTGGTTAGAGCACCAGATTGTGGATCTGGGGGTCCCCCGTTCGAGCCGGGGAGGCGGTACCATCCCCAAATACCGCCGACGACCCTCGGGGCTTCAACCAAGGCCTCCGGGGCCATGGACGATGCGGTGTTGCAGCTCCTGCCGGGCGGTGGCCGCAACGGAACGGCCGGTGATGGCCAAGGCCACGCTTTCAGTCGCTTGGCTGCGGCTGACCCGCCGTTGCCGGGGCCTTTGTGACCAGCCATGTTGCGAACGAATGCGTTGAACGCGCCTTGCCGGCTGGTAACCTTGTTAAAGGGGAGCCGCCCGGCGCGATTTTAGGGCCGGGCCGGTCATTAATTCGATCTGGGGGGATTGGTTAATTGGCTTATCGATATTCGACGCGTGGCAAGATTACCGGTACGGCCGGCGATGACACGTTCTTCCTGACCGCACAGATCGGGCTGGGGCAGATCCATTCCTACGACCCGAATGGCAATGATTTCCTGTACTTGAGCTTCAACAACATCAACCGGTTCTCACACGGCCACCACGTCCGGGCGGGCAATGGGCATGATGTTTTCAATTTCGTCAACCTCGATCAGGTCAGGGGTACGGTTGTCGGCCGGTTCGAGGATTTCGATTCGTCGCGCGACACGATCCAAATCAATGGCCGGGCGCTCGATTTCAACAATCTGCCCAATAACGTGCGTATTGTTGAGTATAATGGCCAATTCCACGATCCCGGAAGCTATGCGCAGCAATGGCTGCTTATCGATACCGGAAAAGGGTATGTCTTTTACGCGCTGGAAGGCGCGCGCGTGGACATGGTGGACGACATGATGGGCCATCACGGCATGCATGAACGCCACTTCATTCTGGCCGATGCGGTGCCGGATTTCCGCCACCTTCGCGATGTCCGTTTTGTCGATCCGGTCAACGTTGTTCCCGAGGGTTTAGAGGCGCAGGGCGGCGTCACCATCAACGATACCGACATGACGCGCGCCGATGTAATGGCGGCCATTGTCGGCAGCGACGCTGGCGATCTGATTGCGGCGGGCCTGAACAACGACCGCGTCCGGTCCGGTGGCGGTAATGATGTGGTCTGGGGCGGCAGCGGCCACGATCTGGTCTATGGGGGATCGGGTGACGACACGATTTTCGGTGGCACCGGGCGCGACCGTCTGATCGGCGGTTCGGGCGATGACCGGGTCTGGGGGCAGGGCGGTTCGGACACGCTCGGCGGGCATAGCGGCAATGATGTGATGTTCGGCGCCGGTGGCAACGATCGCCTTTACGGCCACAGCGGCAAAGATGTGCTGAACGGCGGCAGCGGGCACGACCGGCTTTCGGGTGGTGATGGCAACGACGTCCTGCGCGGCGGTTCCGGCCGTGACCATATCAACGGCGGCGCCGGTCGCGATATCGCCACCGGCGGCGGCGGCGCCGACCATTTCGAGTTTCGCGACGGCGATCTGGTGTCATGGAAGGCGCTTGACGGCAGCCTCGAGGACAGGCTGAACCGGATCGACGTGATCACCGATTTCACGCCGGGGCGCGACCGGATCGAATTTGACGGCTTCGGCAACGTCGACAGTCTCGCCGATCTCTACCTGCATCGGCTGGCGATCGATGGCGATCTGCATTACCTCGTTCTGGTGCGCGGCAGCGGCGAGGCGATCCTTGTCGATGTGGCCGAGGATGTCAGCTGGACCGACATGTACGACACGTCGAATTACCTTTTCGTGTAGGCACCGGCGCGAAACCGTGACGGGCCATTGCGGCTCGGGCCAAAACCGTGTTCTGCTGGCAACCACGGGCTGACAGCGCGACGCCGGGTGCCAGGGGTCAGCGTGCCGGGCGCGACCGGCCTTGCCAAGCGGAGCGAAAGGACGATGAACGCCGAAGACCTGCAAACCGCGCGCCGATCACTGCTATTGGCCAGCACGCCCGAAACGGTCATGCACAGCCTTCTGGCCAGTGCCCGTCTGCGCAGCTTTGAGCGCAACGCCACGATCTTTTTGCAAGGAGAGCCGGCCAACGCGATCTACATCGTTCTGGACGGCTGGGTGAAACTGTTTCGGATATCGCCGAACGGCTCCGAAGCGGTTGTCGGCGTCTTTACCAAGGGGTCGAGCTTTGGCGAAGCGGTCGCGCTGCGCCATGCCGATTACCCTGTCGCCGCCGAGGCGGTCACCGATTGCCGCCTGCTGCGGCTTGACGCCGATATCCTGCTGCGCGAGATCCGTGAAAACCCCGAAGTGGCGATCGCGATCATCGCGGCCACCTACAGCCACCTGCACGATCTGGTGTCGCAGGTCGAACAGCTCAAGGCGCAGACCGGGGCCCAGCGGGTGGCCGAATTCCTTCTGGACCTCGCGCCCTGCCCGGGCGGCGCCTGCAAGGTCACGCTGCCTTATGACAAGGTGCTGATCGCCGGCCGCCTCGGGATGAAGCCCGAAAGCCTGAGCCGGGCCTTTTCGCGGCTGAAGGAACAGGGTGTGAAGATCCGACAGAACATCGCCCATATCGACGATATCGCGCGTCTGCGCGACTACGTTGAAATCGATCCTGCCCTGGCATGGTCACGATGAACGGCACGAATGACAGGCTGGCGCGGACCCTGGCGCTGATCGACGCGGCAAACGGGGCCGACCCCAAATCCGAAGATGGCCGACCGGCGGCGCTGCTTTACGGCGAACGGATGAGCGCGGAACTGGCGCGGCTCTGCCCCGCGGCATCAGACATCCTGCAGATCGCGGCACGTGGCCAGCATATCGAACGCTGGCTTTTGCCGCGCAACGCCTATCCCGAGGGTCGCGAAGGCTACCACGCCTGGCGCCGGGAACAGGGGCGCCGCCACGGTGAACGTGTGGGCGCGATCATGCGCGAGGCCGGCTATGGCGCAGAGGCTGCGGCGCGGGTCGGCACGCTGTTGCGCAAGGAAGGGATCAAACGCGACGGCGACGTCCAGATGCTGGAGGATGTGATCTGCTTCGTCTTTCTGCGCTGGTATTTCGGCCCCTTCGCCGAAGGTCGCAAGCCCGAGGAATTGCGCGACATCGTGGCCAAGACGGCGCGCAAGATGTCCGCCGATGCGCGCGCGCGGGCGCTCGACGAATTCGACCTGCCCGACGATCTGGCCAGCGCCGTGCGCGGTTAGGTAAGAGGCCAGAGCGCAAGGCCGGCCAGCAATGCCATGAACAGTGCCAGACTCAGCGCGAAGCCGCGCGCGATCGCCGGGGCCTGTGCCAGCCGCAGGTAGCGGTTCAGGATGATCCGCGCCTTGGCCCAGGCCAGGACGAGAACCGCCAGAACGGCCGCGCCGCCGCCGACACCGGGCAAGGATGCCAGCGTCGACAGCGCTGACAGTACCACCAGCGCGGCCCAGGCCCGCGTCAGCGATCCGCGCGGCCCGGTCATAGCAGATAGACCACAGGAAAAAGCAACACCCAGACAAGATCGACCATGTGCCAGAAGGCCGCGCCGGCCTCGACCGGGCGGGGCCGGGCCAGGGCGCCAACCAGTGCCAGAAGAACGATTCCGGCGGCAACATGGGCGGCGTGAAAGCCGGTCAGCAGCAGGTGGAAGGTGAAGAATGGATGGCTGTCAAAGCCGAGGCCCAGGGCGAGAAGATCGACGTATTCGCGCGCCTTCAGCACCAGAAAGACCACGCCCAGCGCCGCCGCGCCGGCCAGCAGCAGCCGAAGCCGGGTACGTCGCCCGCGTTCCGCGGCATCAAGCGCCAGCGCCGCCAGCCAGCCCGATGTGACCAGCACGATGGTGTTGATGCCCGCGCCGGTGCGGTGCAGATGCGCCTGCGCCGCGGCAAACCCGTCCGGATCGCCGACGCGCACCGCCAGAAATGCCGCCAGACCGGCGCCGAACACCGCCAGTTCCGACAGGATCAGAACCCACATCATCAGATCGCCGGGCAGCGCCTCCAGCCCCTGTGCGTGCGGCTCGGCGTCGGGGTCAGTCGGGGGGCGGGGCATCGGCACGATCAGCCCGAAACCAGTTGGCGGTATATCCGGGGCAGCGCGTGGGTCAGCCGATCGGGGTCGGACACCAGCGCATAGCCGCCTTGCCCGAAGATGCGCGAGAACCAGCTTTTGCCGTCGCGGTCCACCGTGATGCCGAACACGCTGTGGCCGGCGCGGCGCGCCTCGCGCACCGCCATCATGCTGTCCTCGATCCCGTGGCGGCCCTCGTAATGGTCAAGATCGTTCGGCTTGCCGTCGGTGATGACCAGCAACAGCCGGCGCTGCCGCTGTTCGGCCGAAAGCCCCCTTGTCACATGGCGGATCGCGGCACCCAGCCTTGTGTAGTGACCGGGGCGAAGGGCAGCGATGCGCGCCTCGACATGTGCCGTCATCGGTTCGCCGAACGCCTTGGCGCACTGCACGAAAACGCGATTGCGGCGCAGCGAAGAAAAGGCGTGGATGGCAAAACTGTCGCCTACCGCATCCAGCCCCCAGGCCAGAGCCGTCAGCGCCTCGCGTTCCACGTCGATCACGCTGCGCCCGTCATGGCCGTGACCGGGCAGGGCGCTTTCGGTCGAGCGCGATACGTCAAGCAGGATCGAAACGCCCAGGTCACGCCGTTCGGGCCGGCTTTGCCGCCAGACCCGGTCGCAGGCTTCGCCGCTGGCCAGGAAATCGGCATGCGCGCGCACGGCGCGGTCGGTATCCAGTTCATCGCCGTCGGGATGGCCGGGGGTCGAAACGCGGCGCGGCCTGAGCGCTTCGAACTGGCGGCGCACGGCGCGGATTCGGGCCTGGGCGCGGGCATCCGGCGCAACGTCCAGCGACGGCTCAGCGGGCTCTATCCGGCTGAACAGAACGCGCGCGTGGTCGGGCAGGTAGCGGGCCGAATGCGCATCCCATTCGGGATAGGTGGCGCTTCCGGATAACCGTTCACGATCAATGTCTTCAGGGGCAAGGTCAAGGTGAAGCTTCAATCGCGTCGCCGGGGCCCGGGCGAGTTGGCCAAGCCCGATTTCCTCCTGGTCGTCGAGCGCCTTCTTCGCTTCGTCCTCGTCGTCATCCTCGACCCGGCGGTTCAGGTTTACGAATTCGGCCCAGCTCAGGATCGCTTCGAACTTGTGCAGGATGAAGCTGTCGTCACGGTCGGCCTGTTCGGCCTTGCGCCGGCGCGCGCGCCGAACCCGGCCATCGCTGGCCTCGGCGCTGGCCTCGGCGCTGCGGGTTTCCACGGCGCTTGTTTCGGAAAGGCCGGTTTCGCGGCATTCGGGCCACATCGCCACCGGGCGGAACCGGCGATAGCCACGCGGTGCGCGGCCTGCCCGGGCCAGATCGCCGCTTTGCAGCGCCTGCAACATCCGCAACGCCTCGGCAGGCAGCGGCGCCGGGTCGCCCAGGTCATGACGCACCAGCGCTTCCATGGCGGCCTCGGCGCGGGGCAGGCGGGCGCGGCGCCGGCACGCCAGCGTCGCTGCCGCCAGGTCGGCCTGCAGGCCGGCAAAGCCCGGCGCCCCGGCCAGCGTCGCCGCGGTCACCCTGCGCGCCGCGGCAATTGCGGCCAGATCGGCCTGCAACGGGTCGCCCGCGAGGTCAGCGGTGCCGGCATGTGCGGCGGCGGCGGCCAGCCAGACATAAAGCGCGGCATTGGCCTCGGCCGCGGGGAAGACGGCAAGCGACTGCGGCAGACGCAGAACCGCACCGTCGAAACTGGTGCGTGGCACGGTCTCCGCCCAGGTTCCAAGCCGGCGGATCAGCGACAGGCGATGGTGGCTCGTTTCGTCATCCGCGCCGCGGATTTCCACGGCCGGATCGCCGCCAAGGCCACGAAAGAGAACTGCCAGCCGTCCGCCCACCTGCGACAGGTGAACGCGGGCTCCGTCGTGGACAGGATCGGCGTCCAGACGGCTGGCAAAGGCGTGCCACAGCTTCCCGACGGTTTCTTCGGGTTCCCATGGCTCAAAGCCGATCCGCGACATGCCGGCCTCACCCGAAAACGGCGGTCACGAGATCGCGGAGCCCCGCTTTGACATCCGCGTCGTCGGTGAGGGGTTCGATCATCGCCACCTCGACGGCGCGCGCGACCGGCATCCCGCCGGCAACAAGGCTGGCGGCGTAGACGACCAGGCGGGTCGACACCCCTTCTTCGAGGTCCTGCCCCTTCAGCGCGCGCAACTTGCCGGCAAGCCGGACCAGCGGCTGCACGCGTTCCGCCGCAAGGCCGCTTTCGCGGGCCACCACGGGGATCTCGTGTTCGGGCCGCGGAAAATCGAATTCCAGCGCGATGAACCGCTGGCGGGTCGATGGCTTGAGGGTTTTCAGGATGTTCTGGTAGCCGGGGTTGTAGGACACGACCAAGAGGAACCCCGGCGCCGCCTGCAGTTCCTCGCCGGTGCGGTCGATCGGCAAAATGCGCCGATCGTCGGTCAAGGGGTGCAGTACGACGCTGACATCCTTTCGCGCCTCCACCACCTCGTCGAGATAGCAGATCGCCCCTTCGCGCACCGCGCGGGTCAGGGGGCCATCGACCCAGACCGTTTCGCCGCCTTTCAAGAGGTAGCGCCCGATCAGGTCGGCCGCCGAAAGATCGTCATGGCAGGCCACGGTGTAAAGCGGGCGGGCCATGCGTGCGGCCATATGGGTGACGAAGCGGGTCTTGCCACAGCCCGTGGGCCCCTTCAGCAAGATCGGCAGGTCATGGGCCGCAGCGGCGGCGAAGACGTCGCATTCGTCGCCCTGGGGGAGGTAGAAGGGGGCGTCGGCCGCCCCCTTCAGATCGATCGAGCCATCCATGCGCATCACTCCGCCGGGCTCGTCGCGCCGGGTTCGATGACCTCGCGGCGCGGCATGGCGACCGCGTAGATGAACAGGAGCGCGCCCAGAACCACCGCAATGCCCGAGAAGAAGCGCATCGCGTAGAAGATCCAAAGCTGGTCCTGCACATCCATGAACCCCTCGCCCATCACCCGTTGCAGATGGGTCTGTACGGTTCCGGCAAAGGTCAGCGTGAAGGTCATGAACACCACGCCGCCCGACATCAGCCAAAACGAGGCCATGTTCAGTACCTGGTTGTATGGATCGCGGCCACGCAACAGCGGCATCGCATAGCTGATGATCGCCAGGTTCAGCGCCACATAGGCGCCGTAGAAGGCCAGGTGGCCGTGCGCGGCGGTGATCTGCGTTCCGTGGGTGTAATAGTTGACCCCGTGCAGCGTGTGCAGAAAGCCCCAGACCCCGGCGCCGAAGAAGGCCAGCGTTGCGCAGCCCAGCGACCACAGCAAAGCGGCCTTGTTGGGATGATCGCGCCGGCCCTTCCACACCATCACGAAGGCAAAGGACATCATCGCGAAGAATGGCACCACCTCGAGCGAGGAGAAGATCGAGCCGATCCACTGCCAGTAGCCCGGTGTGCCGATCCAGTAGTAGTGGTGCCCGGTCCCGAGGATGCCGGAAAGAGCGCCAGCGCGACCATCACGTAAAGCCACTTCTCGACAACCTCGCGGTCGACGCCGGTGAGCTTCAGCATCAGGAAGGCCAGGATCGAGGCCATGACAAGCTCCCACGTGCCTTCAACCCAGAGATGGACGATGAACCACCAGTACTGCTTGTCGAGGCTGAGGTTCGAGGGGTTGTAGAAGGCGAAGAGGAACAGCAGCGCCAGCCCCCAGAGGCCCAGCAGCAGGATGTTGGTGATGGCTGTCTTCTTGCCGGCCAGCACCGTCATCGAGACGTTGTAAAGGAAGATCAGCGCGGCGACGACAATGCCGGCCTTGACCCATTTCGGCTGTTCGATGAACTCGCGGCCCTCGTTGCCCAGTAGCCAGTTTCCGTCGAAGAGGTTGAAGAGATAGGTCACCACGACCCCGGCGGTGCCCAGCACGAAGATGGCCAGCTGCAGATAGGCCAGCTTGGTCGAATGGATCTCGCGCTCGGCCTCTTCGGGCACGAGGTAATAGGCCGCGCCGAAAAAGCCCAGAAGCAGCCAGACGATCAGGCTGTTGGTGTGCAGCATCCGGCCGATGTTGAATGGGATAAGCTCGGACAGGAAGTTCGGGGCGATGTAGACATAGCCCAGCACCAGCCCCATCGTGACCTGGACGGCGAACAGCGCCATGGCCACCGCAAAGTAGGCCAGCGCGATCTTTTGCGATTGGTATTTCATGGTGTTCACTCCTCAGCCGGCGTTATTCGGCGGCCAGTTCTGCGCGCGGATGGTGTTCACCCACAGAAGGAAGTCGGCGATCTGTCCGTACTCGTCGTCGTTCAGGCCGAAATTCGGCATCTGGCGGCGGCCTTCGATGCCGGTCGGCATCGCGTCCATCCAGCCCTTCAGGGCGGTAAAGGCCCCTTCGTGGTCGCCGGGTTCCACACCCCAGCGGGTCATCACATTGGCCAGTTCCGGCGCGTAATAGGCACCTTCGCCCAAAAGCGTGTGGCAGTTGATGCAGGCGTGCTTTTCCCAAAGGTGCTTGCCGGCCGCGACACTGTCGGTCAGCGCCGCCTTGTCGGTCGAAGTGTTGACGATGTAGTTGTGCGAGTGGACCGCGAGGCCCACGAAGATGGCGATGAAGAACAATGACCCGCCATAGAAGATGTTGCGGGCCATGCTCTTGGTCATGACTTCGCGCATGGCGATGGTCCTTCCCTGAGCGTTTCGGTAACCCTTCTGTGAACGAGCGCCGGGAGTCGGGCCTTAACCAAAGTCAATCCCGTGCCGCGGCAAGGGTTCCAGCGCGTGCAGGCGCGCTTCGGGGAAGGCCGAGAGCGTGGCGTCGATGGCTTCGCGCGGCATCAGGCAGAACGCGGTCGACAGCGCGTCGGCCAGTCCAGCCGCCGGCGCCGACACCGAGACAAGGCGCCAGAGCGGCGGCTGCCCCTGCGGGCCGAGGATATGGCCCAGCCCGGCGCCGATCCGCGTCGCGCCGGGGGCCGAGGTGGCCAGCGCACGGTCGCACAGCGCCACCTGCGCCCCGGTGTCGGCCAGGCCTACCTGCCACGCCGGCCGGCCCTGCGGGGCGCCGACGGCGGCAATCTCGCCCATGTCGATCAGCGCGCTGGCATAGCCTTCGGCGCGCAACAGCGTTGCGATGCGGTCGGCCGCCCAGCCCTGGGCGATTCCGTTCAGGGTCAGCGCCTGACCACGATCCAGCCGGATGCCCTGCGGCGCGAATACCACCCGGCCAAAGCCTATGGCGGCGCGGGCTGGCGCGGGGTCGCCGCCGGTGACCAGTGCCTGCCACAGCGGCTGAACCGTCGGGTCGAACGCGCCGTCGGTCGCGCGGTGCACGCGCACGCCGAGCGCCAGAATGTCCAGCATGTCCGGCGACGGCCATGCCAGCCGGCCGTCGCGGTTCAGCCGGGTCAGGGCAGAATCGCGGTGCAGGCTGAAGAGCGCCTCTAGTCGCGCGATCTCGGCCTCGATCCGGGCAAAGGTCAGCGCGGCGCGCGCCGGGTCTGCGCCATCGAGGCGCAGCGACAGCGCCGCGCCCAGACCGCGCCCGTTCCAGAGGACCGGTGCGGGTAGGGCGCGCCCGGGCAGTGTTGCCGCCGCCGCCGTGGCCGCGGCCCAGATCGTCAGGAATCGCCGGCGTTTCATGCCCCGCCTCCTTCCGCGGCGCGGGCCCGGCGTTTCAGGACCGGGCATTGCGCGGCATCATTCATGATCACCTGACAGCGCAGGCAAAGAACGCATTCGTTGGGATTGATCCGGCCGATCGCGTCGATCGCGCCGACGGTGCAGCGGGTTTCGCACATCCGGCATTCACGGCCGCATTGCGGGCGCCGCTTCAGCCAGTCGAATATCTTCAGCTTGGCCGGAATCGCCAGCCCTGCGCCAAGCGGGCACAGATAGCGGCAATAGAAACGTTCGATGAAAAGCCCGGCGACGAGGATTGCGACGACAAAGGCCAGAAATGGCCAGGCACGCATGAAACGCAGCGAGATTGCGGTCTTGAACGGTTCGACCTCGGCCAGCACCAGCGCGTCATGCATCGAATAGAACGACAGTGCGAGGATCGCGACGAACAGCGTGTACTTGATAGCCCAAAGCCGTTCGTGCAACGCCTGCGGCACCGCCAGTTGCCTGACGCCCAGCCGCTGGGCCAGTGCGTTGGTGAGTTCCTGAAGCGCGCCGAACGGGCACAGCCAGCCGCAATAGACGCCGCGCCCCCAGAACAGAAGCCCCAGCGCCACGAAAGCCCAAAGCAGAAAGATCACCGGTTCGACCAGAAAGGTTTCCCAGTGAAACCCGTTCAGCAGCGCGTGCACGAAGGCCACGACCTGCACCACCGAAAGCTGGCCGTTCAGCCCCAGCCCCAGACCCACGAATGTCACGGCCAGAAAGACAAGCCGGCCGGCACGCCACAGGGACGGGCGACGGGTGATCCATTCCTGCGCGAACAGCGCCACCGTCAGCGTCGCCAGCAACAGCCCGACCGACACCGCCGCCACGCGCTTGCGTTGCCAGATCGAACGCCAGAGCGATTCGGGTTCGGGTGGCGACAGCCGGTAGGCGGCAGGCAGTGCGATGTCGAGCGGGATGGTCAGGCTGACGGTGCTGCCCGTAGCCGTGGGCCGGCTGGCCAGAACCTCCAGCCGGAAGGGGCGCGTCGCGTCGATCGCCGGCGGCAACGCGAAAAGGCTGATCTCCTTCATCGCGGCCGCGTCGTCCGGCGCCAGCCGCTTGATCATCCGGTAATGCTCGGCGGTCGGCTGCCAGCGCGTGTCGCCCTGCACGATGCTCAGCCGGTCGAACACGCCGGTTTTGCGCCAGTCGGTGCCACGATGCGACTGCAGGCCCGAACTCATGACCAGAAGCGCCGCCTCGCCTTGTCCAAGGCTGCCGATGGCGCGAGTGAACTCCGCCTGTCCCAGCAGGTTCTGGCCGATGGTCGGGGGGTCGATAACGCCGGCCCAGAGATGCAAAAAATCGCCGTCGCCCGCCGGAACCGGCACCTTGGCACCGGCCAGCGCCTCGGCGGCTGACGTCATAGACACGCGGGTTTCGGCCAGCGCCCCCTCGGCCAGAAGCGCCGCCCAATCGCGCGCCGAATAGCTCAGCCGGTCGATGCCGCCGCCAGCCAGAAGCCCCCGGCCGATCGCCAGCGTGCGCGCCGTGCGCAAGATGCCATCGCGGATCACGCCGGAGGACACGGTGGCGCGGCTGATGATATCGGGCGCATCGGGGGCAGAGGTGCCGCCGGCCCCGGTCAGGTCATAGCCGGCGAACCCCGCCACGAAGGCGGCGATATCGTCGTCGGACAGGCCCAGCGTCAGCACCGGTTCGTTATGTGCAACCAGCAGGCCGCCGGCGATCCGCGCCTGGCTGTCGACCGCCACAAGCACGTCCAGCGGCCGGCCGGAATACCCTACCGAGCCGGCAATCTCCCATGTGGAGCCGAGGTGACCCACGACCCGGCTATCTGCGCGGATATCCCACCCCGGAACGCCGCTGTCGACCCGCAGTATGTCGACCGGCGGCTCGAGACCCAGAAGCCGGGCCGCCTCGGCCGGTGTCGGTGTGCGTCCCGGCGCGGGTTCCTCGGCGCGCAACGGCCATGCGGCCGCCAACGACGCGGCCAGCGCCACGGTCAGAAGAATTCGGCCCGGAAGCCTGTGCAGAAACGCCATGATCACAGCCCTTGCGGTGATCCGCGCAGACTGGGTGGCCGGGCGACTTCGGGCCTTAACCAAAGTCAAGGTCGCAGGCGGGCCGGCGCGCCATCTTCGTGCCAGCCTCACCAGCTGAACGGAGACAACCGATGAACCGCCGAGCCTTGAATGCAAGGAGCGCGCTACTGGGCAGCGCCGCGCTCGCCATTGCGCTGATAGCCGCGCCCGTGCTGGCGCAGGACAAACCAAAGGATCACGCCGACGGCCCGGCCGCCGCCTATGAGCCTTCGATGACCACATTGGGTCAGCTTCAGGTCGAGATCCCCGGCCGCAAGCCGGACGATCCGGTCATGACGCAGGAAGAGTTCCAGCGCGGCACACAGATCTATTTCGAACGCTGCGCCGGCTGCCACGGCGTGCTGCGCAAGGGGGCCACCGGCAAGCCGTTGACCACCGATATCACGCGCGAAAACGGCTATGACTACCTTCACAGCTTCATCACCTACGGCTCGCCCGCAGGCATGCCCAACTGGGGTACCTCCGGCGAGATGTCCGAAGAAGATGTGGACCTGATGGCCCGCTACCTGCTGCTGGAACCGCCGGCGCCGCCGGAATTCGGCATGCCCGAGATGATGAACAGCTGGAAGGTTACCGTCGCGCCGGCGGATCGCCCGACCGAAAAGATGAACGACATCGATATCGACAACCTGATGTCGGTGACGCTGCGCGATTCCGGCCAGGTGGCGCTGATCGACGGCGGTACCTATGAAATCCACGCCATCATCGACACCGGCTATGCGGTCCATATCAGCCGCCTGTCGGCCTCTGGTCGTTATCTCTTCGTGATCGGCCGCGATGCCCTGATCAACATGATCGACCTCTGGATGGAAACCCCCGCCACCGTCGCCCAGCTCAAGATCGGGTCCGAGGCGCGTTCGGTCGAGACCTCCAAGTTCAAGGGCTGGGAAGACAAGTACGTGGTCGCCGGATCGTACTGGCCGCCGCAATACGTGATCATGGATGGCGAGACGCTGGAGCCGCTGAAAATCGTCTCGACCCGCGGCAACATCTATGACGAACAGACCTACCACCCCGAACCGCGCGTCGCTTCCATCGTCGCCTCGCACTACAACCCCGAGTTCATCATCAACGTGAAGGAAACGGGCAAGATCCTTCTGGTCGACTACACCGACCTGAAGAACCTCAAGACGGTGGAGATCGAGGCCGAGCGCTTCCTGCATGACGGCGGGTTCGATTCGACCAAGCGCTACTTCCTCGTGGCGGCCAACGCCCGCGGCAAGGTCGCGGTCGTCGACACCAAGGAAGACAAGCTGACGGCGCTGATCGAAACCGGCGGTGCCACGCCCCACCCGGGTCGCGGCGCGAACTTCACCCACCCCGTCTACGGGCCGGTCTGGGCGACCTCGCACCTTGGCGACGAAAGCGTGGCGCTGATCGGGACCGACCCGGAAGGCCATGCCGACAACGCCTGGAAGATGGTGCAGACCTTCCCCGCGCTCGGTGGCGGTTCGCTCTTCATCAAGACGCATCCGGAAAGCGACCATCTTTATGTCGATGCGCCGCTGAACCCGGACGCCGAAATCTCGTCTTCGGTCGCGGTCTTCACGATCTCGGCGCTACCCGCCGATGGCGAGCCGGAGTTCACGACGCTGCCGATCGGCGAATGGGCCGGTATCGCCGAGGGTCAGCCTCGCGTGGTGCAGGGCGAGTTCAACAAGGAGGGAACCGAGATCTGGTTTTCGGTCTGGAACGCCAAGGACAAGGAATCCGCCATCGTCGTGGTGGACGACAAGACCCTTGAACTGAAGACCGTGATCAAGGACCCGCGCCTGGTCACGCCGACCGGCAAGTTCAACGTCTACAACACCCGCAACGACGTCTACTGACGCCAAGCGGTTGCCGGCAGGGGCTGCCCACATGGCCTCTGCCGGTCCCTCAACGCCAGCCCAGGGGAACGCCATGAAAGACCGATACGATGCCAAGCCCGCTGGCCAGGTCTGGCTGGTCGGCGCTGGGCCCGGCGACCCCGAACTGCTCACGCTCAAGGCGCTTCGACTGATCCATGATGCCGATGTGGTCGTCCATGACCGGCTGGTCAGCGACGCGATCATGGCCCTTGTTCCGGCGGCTACCCGCCGTATCGACGTGGGCAAGCTGCCCCGGTGCCACCGCGTTCCGCAGGATGCGATCAACCAACTGCTGGTCGATCTGGCGCTGAACGGGCTGAACGTTGTCCGGTTGAAGGGCGGCGACCCGCTGATCTTCGGGCGCGGCAGCGAAGAGGCCGAGGCGCTTCGCGCCGCCGCCGTCGCGGTCTCTTACGTCCCCGGTATCACCGCCGCGCAGGGCGCGGCCAGCGCGACGGGCGTGCCCTTGACCCATCGCGGACTCGCGACCGGCGTGCGCTATGTCACCGGTCACCGCGCCCGTGACGCGGCGCTGAACCTCGACTGGGCGTCGCTGGCCTGTCCGGATACCACACTGGTCGTCTACATGGGTGTGGCCAATATCGCCGAAATCGCCTTGCAACTGATGCGCCACGGGCTTCCGCCCGATCTGCCGGTTCTGGCCGTGGCATCGGCGACAACCCCAAACGAGGCGCGCCATCTGTCGAATCTTGGTCGGATCGGCGCCGATGTCGCCGCGCTGGAACTGGCCGCGCCGGTTCTGTTCGTGATTGGCCGGGTGGCCGGGCTATACCCCGAGGTCGCCGGTGCGCTTCTTCCCGGTGTGGTCAGCCGGATTCGTGCCTATGCCTGAGGCGCGTGGCTTGATACCTGCGCTTTTCGCCACGTTGGCCCTGATCGGCGCCATCGGCCCCGCAACGGCCGAGATCGCGCCGGCCCGCGCGTCGGAACTGGAACACATGGTGGTTCAGGATTGCGGGTCGTGCCACGGGCTGACCCGGCGTGGCGGCCTTGGCCGTCCGCTGACCGCCGAGGCGCTGGCCAACGCCGAACCCGAAGCGCTGGCGCTGATCATCCTCGACGGCGTGCCGCAAACGGCGATGCCGCCATGGCGACCGCTCTTGAGCGAGGAAGAGGCCGTCTGGATCGCCGAATATCTCCTGAAGGTGACCCCATGATCCTGCACACGGTTTCCGGTCTTCTGTGCCAACCCCGCCCCGGGCTTGACCCGGGGCCTCTGGCAGGCAGGCAAGAGGCCCCGGATCGGGGTCCGGGGCGGGTTCACTCCGGTATCCGCGCCCTGATCCTTGCCGCCTGCGCGCTGATCGCCGCGCCCGCTTTCGCCGAAACCCCCTGCTGTGCCACCGGCGATCTCGGCCTCGTCGTCGAACGCGCCAGCGGCTCGCTCCTCCTGGTCGATCGCTCCGATCGCGCCGCGCTGGCGCGCATCGATGGCCTGGGCGATCTTTCCCACGCCTCGCTCACCTATTCGCCCGATGAACGCTTCGCCTTCGTCTTCGGCCGCGATGGCGGGCTATCCAAGGTCGATCTGCTCGCGCGCAAGATCGTCGCCCGCACCATCCAGGCGGGCAACTCCATCGGCGGGGCCATATCGGACGATGGCGCGCTGGTGGCGGTGTCGAACTACGAACCCGGCGGCGTGAAAGTGTTCGATGCCGGAACACTGGCGCTGGTCGCCGATATCCCGGCATCGGGCAAGACCATCGGCCTTGTCGATGTGCCGGGCCGGCGCTTTGCCTGGTCGGTCTGGGACACGGGCGAGGTGTTCCTGGGCGATTTTTCCGGCCCCGAACCGCAGGTGCGCATGATCGGTATTGCCGGCAAGAACCCCTTTGACGCGGTGCTGACCGACGATGCCCATACCTATCTTGTCGGGCTCTTCGGTGAAAAAGGCGTGACCGCGTTCGACCTGTGGTCCGACGACCCGCAGCCGCGGCGCTTCCTGTCCGACTACGGCAAGACCGGCACGGACATGCCCGTCTACAAGATGCCGCATCTGCAGGGCTGGGCCTTTACCGAGGGTCAGTACGCTTTGCCCGCCGTTGGCCGGCACGAAATCCTCTGGGTCGACCGCGACAGCCTTGAAACCGTGGCGAGCACGCCGGTGCATGGCCAGCCGGTCTTCATCATCGCGCAGCCCGCCTCACCCTATGTCTGGGTCAATTTCGCCACGCCGCTTAACGACACCGTTCAGGTGATCGACAGCCGCAGCCATGCGGTGGTGGCCACGCTGGAGCCCGGAAAGGCGGTTCTGCACATGGAATTCGCCCCGCGCGGGGCCGAGGTCTGGATCAGCGCGCGCGACGACGACAAGGTCGTGATCTACGACACCAAAAGCCGCAGCAAGCGGGCCGAGATTGCGGCGCGGGCGCCCTCGGGCATCTTCTTTTCGGCCCGCGCCCACCGGCCGGGGCTTTAGGCCATGACCGGACTTGCCCCCCTGGATCTGAGGCTCCTGGACGAGTTCCAGCGGGATTTCCCCCTGCGGGACCGCCCCTTTGCCGTGATCGGCGAGGCACTGGGGCTGGACGAGGCGGCGGTTCTGTCGCGGCTTGCGCGGCTGCGCGACGCCGGCCGGGTGGCGCGGGTCGGGGCGACGGTGCGGCCGAATACCGTCGGCGCCTCGACACTGGCGGCGATGGCGGTGCCGGCCGATCAGGTCGATGCGGTCGCCCGGATCGTTGGCGCAGAACCGGGCGTCAACCATTCCTACCTGCGCGAAAACGACTGGAACCTCTGGTTCGTGGCGACGGCGCCGGACGAAGGGCAACTGGCCGCATCGCTGGACAGTATCGCGGCCGTCAGCGGGCTGCGCGTGCTTGACCTGCGGCTGTTGCGCGCCTTCAACATCGATCTGGGTTTTCGCTTTCGGGCAGCACCAGGCCCATGACCCCGGCGCGCGCGGTCAGGCCCGGCCCTGTCGACGCACAAGATCGCGCGCTCTTGCAGGCGCTTTGCGAAGGGCTGGCGCTGGTGCCCGAACCCTATGCGGAGCTGGCGGCGCGGCTGGGCGGCGAAACCGGCGATCTTTGCAACCGTATCGCGCGCCTGGGCGCGGCCGGCATCATCAGCCGGTTCGGCGTGATCGTGCGGCACCGCGCGCTGGGCTGGACGGCCAATGCGATGGTGGTCTGGGATGTGCCGCCCGACCGTGTCGAGGCGGCGGGTCAGGCGCTGGCGGCGGTGCCGGGCGTGACGCTCTGTTACGAACGCCGGCCGGTCGCCGGGGTCTGGCCATGGCGGCTTTACTGCATGATCCACGGCAGAAGCCGGCCCGCGGCGCTGGCGGTTCTCGATACCGCGCGGCGCCTGCCGGAACTTGCGGGCCGCGACCACCGGGTGCTGTTTTCCACCCAGTGTTTCAAGCAGACCGGCGCACGCCTGGCGGAGGTCGCGTGATGCGCACCCAGCGGCTTGACGAACCCCTGGATGCCACTGACCGGTTCCTCGTGAACCGCCTGCAGGACGGGCTGCCCATCGTTCACGCCCCCTTCGCGGACGTGGCGCGCGAGGCGGGGTTGAGCGAGGCGGAACTGGCGCGCCGGGTGGCATCGTTGCGCGAGCGTGGCGCGATCACCCGGTTTGGCCCCTTCATCGACGCCGCCGCGCTGGGCGGGGCCTTTTGCCTGTGTGCGATGGCGGTGCCGCATGAGCGGTTCGAAACCGTCGTGACTTTGGTCAATGCCCATGACGAGGTCGCGCATAATTATGAACGCCAGCACCGGCTGAACATGTGGTTCGTCCTGGCCTGCGAGCGGCCCGAGGATATCCGCAGGACAGCGGCGCGGATCGAGGCGGAGACCGGGCTGAAGGTCCATCTCTTCCCGAAACTGAAGGAGTTTTTCGTGGGCTTCCGGGTGACGCTATGAACATCGACGCGACCGACAGGAAAATCCTGAAGGCCACCGCACCGGGCCTGCCACTGACCCCGCACCCCTTTGCCGAGGTCGGCCGCTGGCTGGAACTGCCCGAAGACGAGGTGATCGCCCGGATCGAGGCGATGCAGCGCGCCGGCATCATCCGCCGCGTGGCGCTGGCACCCAATCATTTCGCGCTGGGCCTCGGCGCCAACGGCATGAGCGTGTGGGATGTCGACGACGCGCGTGCCGCCGAGTTGGGCGAAGCGGTGGGGGCCTTGCCCTTCGTCAGCCATTGCTACCTGCGTCCGCGCAGCCTGCCGGACTGGCCCTATAACCTTTTCGCGATGATCCACGGTACAAGCCGCGAGGCGGTCGAGACGCAGCGCGAAACGATTTCCGCGATGCTGGGTGCCGCCTGTCGCGCCCATGACATCCTCTATTCCACGCGTATCCTGAAAAAGACCGGGATGCGCCTTGCCAACGGAGGCTGAGCCGATGTTCCGGCTGACCCAATACATGCAGGAACTGGTGTGCCCGACACCGGTGCGTCGCCGCACCGGCACGGTCAGGCCGGTGGTGATCTGGAACCTGACGCGACGCTGCAATCTGCGCTGCCGGCACTGCTACACGACCAGCGCCGATGTCGCCTTTCCGGGTGAGTTGAGCCATGACGAGGCCATGGCGGTGCTGGACGATCTGGCCGGGTTCGGAATTCCGGCGCTGATCCTGTCGGGTGGCGAGCCGCTGTCCCGCTTCGATTTCTTCACGCTGGCCGAACGCGCCCGTGCCCTGAATTTCCGCCACCTCAGCCTGTCGACGAATGGCACGCGGATCGCCGAACATGCCGACCGTATCGCCGAACTTGGCTTTGACTATGTCGGCATCTCGCTTGACGGTATCGGCGCCAGGAATGACTGGTTCCGCGGCGTCGATGGCGCTTTCGATGCGGCGTTGCAGGGTGTGCGCGCCTGCAAGGCGCGCGGCGTTAAGGTCGGGCTGCGTTTCACCATCACCGAAGACAACGCCGCGATGCTGCCGGCGATGCTGGACCTGTGCGACGGCGAGGGGGTCGACAAGTTCTATCTGTCGCATCTGGTCTATGCCGGGCGCGGCGACAAGCATCGCGGAGAAGATACCGCCCACCGGCGCACCCGCCACGCGATGGACCTGTTGATCGACCGTGCCTGGGTCGCGGTGGCCGAGGATCAACCGCTGGAGATTGTGACCGGCACCAACGATGCCGACGCGGTCTGGTTCCTGCGCTGGGTCGGGCGCAATTTCAGCGCCGAACAGACCGAACATGTCGCCGCGCATCTGCGCGCCTGGGGTGGAAATTCCAGCGGGCTTGGCGTTGCGAACATCGATCCACAGGGCCGCGTGCATCCCGATACCTACTGGTCGGACTATTCGGTGGGCTCGGTCCGCGATGCGCCGTTTTCGCAGCTTTGGACCGGCCCCGACCCGATGCTCGCCAGCCTGCGCCGGCGCCCGCGCCCGCTGAAGGGCCGCTGCGGCGCCTGCACGATGCGCGACATCTGCGGCGGCAACACCCGGATCCGCGCCCTGCAGGTAACCGGCGACCCCTGGGCCGAAGACCCGGCCTGTTATCTTTCCAACGCCGAGATTGGCATCGACGAGGCCGAACGCCTGACCGTCACGCCGTTCCGGGGCAAAAGCCATGACCCGGCGCATCGCTTTCTTTAGGCGTCTGGCCGCCGGGCTTGGTCTGGCCATGGCCGGCCTGCCGGGCCTTGCGGCGCCCGATGGCGCGGCGATCTTTGGCGATCTGTGCGCGTCGTGCCATGCCGAAACGCGGCTGGGCGGGACCGGGCCGGCGCTGATCCCCGAAAGCCTCGGGCGTCTGAAAGGCGCGCCGCTGACTGCGGTGATTGCCGACGGGCGGCCGATGACCCAGATGCCCGCCTTCGCCGACCGGCTTTCATCCGAAGAGATCGCGGCGGTTGCCGACTATCTGACGACGCCGCTGGCGGTGGCCCCGGTCTGGGGCACGGCCGACATCGCCGCCACGCGGACGATGAACCCCGACTACAGCGCCGCCGCCGCTCCGGTCTTTTCCGCCGATCCGATGAACGTCACGCTGGTTGTCGAAACCGGGGACAGCCACATTTCGGTGCTTGATGGCGATACGTTCGAAACGCTGGACCGGTTCGAGACACCCTTTGCGGTGCATGGCGGCCCCAAGTTCTCGCCCGATGGCCGCTTCGTCTTCATCATGTCGCGCGATGGCTGGGTGCAGAAATACGATCTTTGGTCGCTGGCCGAGGTCGGTCGGGTGCGGGCGGGTCTGAACAGCCGCAACATCGCGATCAGCCATGACGGCAAATGGCTGGCGGTCGCCAACTACCTGCCGGCGACGCTGACCATCCTGTCGACCGACGACCTGACGGTCGCGGCGCTGCGCGAGGTGCGCGGCCGCGACGGCACGCCAAGCCGGGTGTCCGCCGTCTACCAGGCGCCCGATCGCAAGAGCTTCGTTCTGGCGCTGAAGGACCTGCCGGAAATCTGGGAAATTGCCACCAGCCCCGATGCCGGCCCGTTTCACGACGGTTTCGTTCACAGCCACGAAGCCGGGATGGAGGAATCGCTGGCCGCCGAACACGGGCTTTTCGCCCGCCGGCGTATCGCGCTTTCCGCGCCGCTGGACGATTTCTTCTTCGATCCCGGCTATCGCAACCTGATCGGCGCCAACCGTGCCGGCGAAACCGGGGTCGTCGTCAACCTTGTCGTCGGGCGCGAGATTGCGAGCCTGCCGTTGCCGGGCATGCCGCATCTGGGTTCCGGCATCAGCTGGCTGCGTGACGGGCACCGGCTGATGGCGGTGCCGCATCTGAACGAGGGCCGTATCAGCATCATCGACATGACCGACTGGTCGCTGCTGAAGGTTATTGAAACCGCCGGCCCCGGTTTTTTCCTGCGCAGCCACGCGAACGCGCCGGAAATCTGGGCCGATGTCTTCGCAGGGCCGAACAAGGGCAAGATGCACCTGATCGACAAGCAAAGCCTCGACGTGGTGGCGGTGCTGGAACCCGAGCCGGGAAAAACCGTTGCGCATACCGAATTTACCCGGGACGGCAGCCGCGCGCGCGGTGTCGATCTGGAAGACGACGGCGCGGTGGTCGTGTTCGACGCCAGTCAGCCATGCCGAACTGATGCGGCTACCGATGCGCAAGCCCTCGGGAAATACAATGTCTGGAACAAGATCACCTTCGAAGAAGGCACCAGCCACTGAAAGCCTGTGGCGCCTTGGCGCACGATCCTGTGGCCCTTCGTCGCCGGTGCGGTGGCGATCAACCTGTTTTCTAGGCTGCGGGCGGTCGCGTCGAGCACCCGGATGCCGAAACGCGACAGGATGTCGAGCCCGGCGTGATGGATCGCGGCGACCTGATCATCGCTCAGCACGGCGACCGGGGCGTAGGGTCGCGGGCGCTGGGCAAAGGGTGGCTGGGCGCTTGGTGCGCCGTCGCGTGATCTGCGGCGCGCCCGGGCGGTCATTCGGCGGCCCGCCCGAAGGGCTCGATATCGCGCATCGCGAACGGGGCGTCGCGGCGAACCCGCAGGGCGTCGCTGCCGGCGGCGAGTTCGCGCGCCGTGCGGTGCGCCTGATAAACCGCGTGGGCAATGGCGCCCGGCGCGCGCGCGTCGCCGGTCAGCACGACCGATGCAGGCCCATCCGCCACAAGCTCGTCATAGAGCGTGGAGCCGCCGGCGCGCTGGCCGACGATCACCAGCGAGCGCGCGGCGATCTGGCGACGCTCTCCCGAAAAGATCTGCGCAAGTTCAAGCGTTTTGCCGTCGAATCCGGTGACGATTTCCATTGTCCGGCAGGCGATGCCGGCACGGGCGAAGGCCTGATGCACCAGGGGCTGTTCGTTGGTCATGATGCCCCAGGCCTGGGCGCCACCAGCGCTGGTGACATAGGTCACATCATACCCGCCAAGCGCCAGCGCCTCGGCAATGGCCGAACCCATGTAGTAGTTGTCGAAATCGAAAACCGCGACCGGTCCTTCAACCTCTGCCCCGGCGGCAATCTCATCGGGTGTGAAGGTGCGTGGCCCGTCCAGCCGTCCGGCGGGGATTTCATTGGCGCCACACAGGGCCGTCGTCCAACGCGCGCCGGTAGCGATCACCGTGTGTTCCGCGCCAAAGTCGCGGATGTCGGACGCCGTCATCGGGCTTTCGGCGTGAAGCGAGACATTGGCCATCTTCCGAAGCTGGCCAAGGCGATAGTCGATGACGCGGAACCATTGACGAAGGCCCGGAAGCCGGCTTTCCCACAACAGCCGCCCGCCAAAGTCGCGCGCCCTTTCGGCGAGGGTCACCTGAAAGCCACGACGTGCCAGTGTCAGCGCGGCTTCCAGCCCGGCGGGTCCGCCGCCGACGACAAGCGCGCTGTCTTCATCGTCGCGGCGCAGGATTTCGGGATGCCAGCCGCGCCGCCATTCTTCGCCCGCAGTGGGGTTTTGCGTGCAGCGTACCCAGACACCGTCGTGCCAGGAGGAAATGCAGATGTTGCAGCCGATGCATTCGCGGATGTCCTCGATCCGGCCTTCCTCGATCTTGCGGGGCAGGAACGGATCGGCGATCGAGGGGCGCGCACAGCCGATGAAGTCGAGCGTGCCCGAGCGAACCATCCGGACCATGACGTCGGGCGAAGTAAACCGGCCGACGCCGACCACCGGCTTCGTTGTCAGATCGCGGAGGCCGCGAACCAGCGCTTCCTGCGCGGCTTCCTCCTTGAAACGCGAAGGCCCCGAACAGTCTTCCCATGTGCCATGGGCCAGGTCCCACAGGTCGGGAAGATCGGCATTCATGGCGATGAAATCGCGCAGTTCGGCGTTGGAAAACCCAAGTGAACCAATGGTTTCGTCCAGCGACACCCGCAGCGTCAGCGCCATCCGGTCGCCCACCGCGTGGCGCAGGTCGGCTACCACCTCGCGCACGAAACGCGACCTGTTTTCAAGGCTGCCGCCATATTCGTCGCTGCGCTGGTTCGTGGCGCGCGACAGGAAATGCTGAAAAATGCCGAAGCCATGCGCGCCGTAAAGGCAGATCAGGTCGAACCCGGCGCTCTGGCTGCGCTTGGCGGCGTTCACGAACCAGCGGCGCAGGTCGCGGATATCGGCCTTGTCCATGGCGCGGGCCTGCACCGGGTCGTTGGTGAAGGTGCGGATCGGCAGCGCGGTCGGGGCCAGCGGCACCTCCTTGGTGTAAAGGTTCGGTCCGTTGATGCCGGAATAGGCCAGCTGGATGCCGGCCAGCGCGCCATGCGTCTTCATCCGTTCGGCCATCCGGGCAATGGCGGGAATGTCGGCATCCTCCCAGAGCCGCAGTTCGATGAAGGGCGTGATTTCCGAGGAATGGTGCATCTCGGTCTGTTCGGTAAAGATCACGCCCCAGCCGCCTTCGGCCTTCACGCCGCGCATCTCTGCCGCCGCTGACGGGTCGCGGTAACCCCCGCCATTGCAATGCGGCACCTGGTAAAAGCGGTTCTTCGCCACCACCGGGCCGATCGCCACGGGTTCGAACAGGATGTCGTAGCGAGGATCGCGCATTGCCGTCAGCCCCCTTGCCGCGGCAACCGGCCGTCGCCGCCGGGCGAAGCGAGTGCTGGCGCTTCGCCATGATAGGCGCGATAGCCGCGTTGAATGGCGATCTGGTCGGCGATGTGGCGCGCATCGTGCCAGACGCCCCAGATGAACGAGGATCCGCGCCGGCTGAGCCAGGGCAGGCCCAGGAAATAGAGCCCCGGTTCGCGCGAGACCCCGCGCTGGTGGATCGGCCGGCCCCGGTCGTCGAAAGTGTCGGCGTCGATCCAGCCATAGTCGAGCCGGAAGCCCGTGGCCCAGATGATGGTGCCGATACCTTCGCCGGAAAGATCGAGCGTGGCCCGCGGCCGGCGCAGGCAATCGGGGTCGGGCGGCAGGTCGCGCGCCTGCGGCTCTTCGGGCAGGTCGAGCCCCATGCGCTCGGCATAGGCATCGGCCTCGTCCAGAACCGAGAGGTAGTTGGCATCGCCATGCGCGATGCTGGCCGCCAGATCGGTGGAAAAGTGCATTGCCCGGCCGTCAAAGCGTTCGGCGCGACCGACGAGCACCATGCCCTGATGCGCCAGCCGCCGGAAATCCACCGTCTTGCCGCCATCGGCGCCGCTGACGGCGATGGTGACATGTTCGGTTCCGGGCCCGGGGCTTGCGGCATCCCATTTGCCCAGCACGCCCAGCCACCAGACAAAGTCGCGCCCCCGGTAGCGGCGCGGCGGTCGGTCATGTGGCCCCACGGCCAGAAAGACCTGCCGACCCGCCAGCATCAGTTCCTCGGCAATCTGCGCGCCCGAGGAACCGGCACCGACGACCAGCACCGCGCCGGGCGGCAGCTGGCCGGGATTGCGGTAGTCGCGCGAATGCAGCTGCCGGATCGACAGGGTATCGGGCACAAGGGGCGGGATCACCGGGGTCTGGAACGGCCCGGTGGCCACCACGACGTTTTCGGCCGCGATGTCGCCGGCGCCCGTGCTTGCAAGCCATCCCGAATGGCCCTGGCGCCGGGCCAGCGCGCTCACCGCGACACCGGTGCGTACCGGCGCGCCGATCATCGCCGCATAGGCTTCGAAATAGTCGGCGATCGCCTCCTTGCCGGCGAAGGCCTCAGGCCCGCAATCGAAGTCGAGGCCGGGGAAGCGGTCGTGCCAGGCCGGGCCATTGGCAACGAGCGAATCCCAGCGCTCCGAGCGCCAGCGTTCGGCGATGCGCGCGCGTTCGAGAACCAGATGGGCCACGCCCTGCCGGCCAAGATGTTCGCTCATCGCGATGCCGGCCTGACCGGCGCCGATGACAAGGGTATCTATCTCTTCCATGATCGTCGGTTCCCGCGCTGGCGCGGCGCCGCGAACCGGCCCGGGCATGATCCGGTGCCTTCGCGGTTTCGCGTTTCCTGCCCCGAGACTAGGCCAGAGCCGGTGCCTGCGAAAAGATGATTTGGCAAAGCGCGGCTTTTGCATAGGCTAAGCAGGCTTAGCCCCGGACTAACCGGCGGTGAGGCACAGGGTTCTTTCTTTCGCGCGTGGGCAACGCGAGGTTGCCGCGACAGGCAAATGCAGGAGGATTTCATGGCGCACCAGCGCATCCGGCCGTTCAACACGCGCGACACCTATCCCGAGCAGAAGCTTGACAACGATCTGTGCCAGGCGGTGGTGACGCGCGGCGGACGCACCGTCTGGATGCGCGGGCAATGCCCGCAGAACCTTGACGACGCGCGCAATCTCGACAGCCATGACCCGGCCGAACAGACCCACAAGGTGATGCAGAACATCCGCCAGCTGATCGAGGAAGCCGGCGGCGGGATGGAGCATCTGGTGAAGGTCGTGGTCTATATCACCGACGTGCGCCACCGCGAGGCGGTCTATCGCACCATGGGCGAATACATTCGCGGCGTGCACCCGGTGTCGACCGGCCTGGTGGTTTCGGCGCTGGCGCGGCCGGAATGGCTGGTCGAGATCGACGCGACGGCGGTGATCCCGGATTGACCGGGGCCGGCGCGTCGTGAGTATTTCCACCAAGATGAAAGGACGGGCGCGATGACATTCACGGTAGTGGCGCGATGCCGGCGCACGGGCATGTTCGGGCTGGCGGTGTCGTCCTCGTCGCCAGCGGTGGCGGCGCGCTGCGCCTATGCGCGAGCCGGGGTGGGGGCGGTGGCCTCACGGGCGTGACCGATCCGCGGCTGGGCCCGCGCGCTGGATCTGGCGGCGGGCGGGGGCGGGCAGGCGGTGGCCGAACTCGTGCAGACGGGCGAGCATATGGCGTTCCGGCAGGTTCTGGCGGTTGACCGCAACGGCGAGACCGCGATTCACTCCGGTCCGCGTGCGCTGGGTATCTGGGCAGAGGCGAGGGGCGAGGATGTGGCGGCTGGCGGCAACCTATTGGCCCATGACGGGGTGCCGGCGGCCATGGTCGCGGCCTTCGCGCGCGCCGAAGGTCATCTGGGCGACCGGCTGATCGCGACACTTCAGGCCGGGTTGGCGGCTGGCGGCGAAGCGGGGCCTGTGCACTCGGCGGGGATGCTGCTGGTCGATACCGAGGCCTGGCCGCTGGCCGATCTGCGTTGTGACTGGTCGGACGACGACCCGATCGCAGCGCTGGCCGGACTCTGGGCGCTCTACAAGCCGCAGGCCGCGGCCTATGTTCAGCGGGCACTCGACCCCGGGGCCGCCCCTTCCTATGGTGTTCCGGGCGACGAATAGCGCCGGCCCCAAGCCAAGGGGCGCCCGGCGCGTGGGGAACAGGGGCCGATGCTTCGCTATACCTTGCGGCAGATCGAGTATTTCGTCGCCGTCGGTGAAACCGGCAGCATCGCGCGTGCTGCCGAGCGGCTGAATGTCTCTTCGCCCTCGATTTCGGCGGCGATCGCGCAGCTTGAACAGGAACTGGGCCTTCCGCTTTTCGTGCGCCACCACGCGCAGGGCCTGTCTTTGACCAGTGCCGGGCGCCGGATGCTGGAACAGGCGCGCCGGGCGCTGCGCGAGGCGGGCGCCCTGCGCGACATGGCGGGCGAGATTTCGGGGCAGGTACGGGGGCCGCTGGCGCTTGGCTGTCTGGTGACCTTTGCGCAGATCCTGCTGCCGGCCTTGCGGCGCGGGTTCGAAGAGGCCCATCCTGACGTGCGCGTGAGCCAGCGCGAGTTGAACCAGATGGAGATCCTGAGCGGCCTGCGCCGGTCGGAGATCGATATGGCGCTGACCTACGATCTGGATGTACCGGCGGACCTGCGGTTTGTGCCGCTCGTGGCGCTGCCGCCCCATGCGGTGTTGCCGGCAATGCATCCGCTGGCCGGGCGCGCGAGGGTGCGGATCGAGGAACTTGCGCCTTTTCCGATGGTGCTGCTGGACCTGCCGCACAGCGCCGATTACTTCCTGTCGCATTTCGCCGCGGCCGGTCTGCGCCCCGAGATTGCCGAACGGACCCGCGACATGGCGGTGATGCGCAGTCTTGTGGCCAACGGATATGGCTATTCCATTGCCAATGTGCTGCCGCTCAGCCGGGTCGCGCCGGATGGCAAGCCATTGGTTTTCGTGCCGATCGAGGGCAAGGTCCGGCCGATGCGCATGGGGCTTCTGATGGCGCAGGATGCCGAGAAATCGAACGCGGTGCGGGCCTTTGCCGGCCACGTGAGCGCGGCGGTGCAAAGCGGATCGCTGCCGGTAATCGGCACCGCCCTGACCGGGCGTGGCTGACCCCGCCGGCACGAGCCGGGTTTCGCGACCGGCGACTTGCACCTAGACTGGTGCCCGAGCCTTGCGGAGACGGCCATGACTGACACCGGTGTTTTGCCTGCCCTTGCCCTTGCGACCGGTCTTTGCCTGGCCATGAGTGCGGAGGCCGAGCCGGTCTTTGCCGGCTTCGAGGGCGATTGGGTTCTGGTCGATCTGCGTACCAACCAGACGGTCGCCGCGCCGGCGCCGGCGCCGCTTGACCCGGCAGTCGCGCTTGGCGCACGGGTGACGGTGGGCGCCGACACCCTTGACGCCGAAGGGCTGGGTTGCGCCGACTGGGGGTTGGAAGGGGACGAAGCCAACACCACCCCCGGCCGCGATCCGAACCTGGCCGACGTGCTGCTTCCGCCGGTCGAAGGGCCCGCCAGCGGCGGCGATGCGCGGATCGGGGCCAGTTACCGGCTTTCTTGCGAGGGGCAGGGGGTGGCCGGTGTCTTTCACGCCGATCCGCGCGTGGTGGTGGTGACGCTTGCCAATGACACGCTTCATGCGATTTTCGAACGCCCAATGCGCCCGGGCGAGGTCATCCGGCTTCAGGCGGCCCTGGCCGATTTGAAATTTGCCGCGCCAAGCGCAACCGGGCGGCTCGATGCGCCGACACTGGCCGCATTGCGCGAATGGTACCGCTACCGCCTGGCCGACAGCGCGGCGGCGATACCCGCGCGCCCGGCGATTACGGTCAATCTTCTGGACGGCCTGGGGGTCTGGGATGACTGAAACGCGGTTTCCCGATGGTTGGCAGGCCATCGAGCCCGGGCGCGTTTTGGCCCTGAAACGCCAGTTTCGCAAGGAGCTTGCGCCCGACCATCCGCTGGCGGGGGCCGAATTTTCGCCGGTCGCGGTGCATGAGGCCGAAGACAGCGTGGTCGTGCATGCGCCGGCGCTTTCGCCGCCCTACTACCTTTTGCACCTGTCCTGGGCGGATGCGCCGCCGCGCGCGCCGCATGGCCTGTCCGATCCGGGCGAACTGGCCGAAATCTTCGATCCGCCGGGCGACAGCATCGACGAAATCAGCCTGTGGTGCGATGCCGCCAGCGAAACCGGCCTGGTCTTCGTGCAGCATCTTGTGAATGGCAAACAGGTGATCGACGCGCTCGACTGGCCCGGTGGCCGGCCGCCGGGTTCGACCGCAGAGCTGGTGGCGGCCGGGTGGCGCCACATCACCGGGCCGTTGCGCCCCCGGGCGCAGCTCGAGGGGGCGTGGGTTCATACCGGGCAGGTGGTGGAATACTGGCTGCGCCCGGTGATCGACGATTTCTTCCTGTTGCGCGCCATCGAAAGCCCTGGCGAGGCGATCAGCCTGCGCCAGCTGATCCCGCCCGACGACCGGATCATCCTGTGCGAAGACCGGGCGGCGCTTGCCGCGCAATTGCCCCGTGGCTTTTACTGCCGGGCGCGATCACCCATGGCGCCGGGCTATGGGTTGTCGGGCTTTCCCGCGGATGCCTTGCCCGAAGGCCGGGGCGGTTAACGCCCCAGCCCCTTGAACCGCAGGCCGAGCGTTGGCGTGTAGGGCACGCCGGCCGCGCCGCCGTTACCCAGCGTCGACAACGGCCCATCCAGCCGACCCGCGTTCATCGCCGCCCAGTCGACGAAGGGGTCGAACAGCGACATCTGATCGCGCATCGCCGCCAGGGCGAGGTTCTCGGGCAGCGCGCGGATCGCGTCACCGGGGTCGAGCAGGAACTTCTGCGCGGCCACCGCCATGTCGGGAAACTCCGGCTTGAACTTGATCACCATGCCATCGTCGAGAGGAACGAAATCGAGCGCGCGGTCCAGATTCGAGCGGGCCGAGGGGGCAAAGCCGAAGTTGTCGGCCTTGAGATCGGCCAGCACATAGCCGTCGCGGGCCATGGTATCGGCCGCCTCCTTCAGGGCCAGCTTGCGGGCATCGCCGATATCGCCGGCGCGAGCAAGGTCGTCGGCGATACTCGAAAACGGTTCCGGCCCGCGTTCGACGACCGACAAAAGGCCGCCGGCCGCGCCTTCACCATCGGGCAAACGCGACCCCTGTCCAAGGCGGTAACGACCACGCAGTTCGGGGATGGCCAACCGCCCTTCCATCGCCGAACGCCCCAGATTGTCGAGACCTTCGGACACCGGGTTGTTGCGCCCGACTTTAAGGATGTTGATGCCCTGATCGCTGCCATAGGCGGCGCTGGTCATGCCTTCGCCGATCCGCTGATCGCCCTTCAGGCTGATCTGCCGGCCACGATGGGTCAGGTCGACACCGCCCTGGGCATTTGGCTGAACGAAGACCGGGTCGGGGTCGATCGGACCGCTGGCGAAGGGTTGGTCCGGTGCCTGCAAACGCGCTGTTGCCGGCCCGTCCGGCGCCGCCGCCGGGGCGGGCGGGTCAAGGCGCGTGGTCGGTGCCTTCAGCCCCGCACCCTCGGCGGGCGACAGGCGTGCGGTGGGGGTCGTGGTGCCGGCGGCCTCCCCGGGCGAGAGCCGCGCGGTTTCCGACCGCAGCCCCGCGGCATCGGCGGGGTCGAGCCTTGTCGTCGGTGCCTTCAGCCCCGCGCCCTCGGCGGGCGACAGGCGTTTGGTTGCCGCCGCTTCTTCTGCGGTTGTGGCCAGACGGCGGGCAAGTTCCTCTCGGCTGAACCGACCGGCCGGGCGCAAAAGCGGGTCGGGCGGGGCATCGAGAAGCGCATTGTTGACGGTTTCAAGCGTTTCACGCGCGGCCTCGGCGCCAGAGGGGGCAGGCGCTTCGGGCGCTTTCGGGGCGCTTGCCGGCGCGGCGTCGGGCGCGGGATTGGCGGCGGGCCTTGCCGGCGCGGCCTCGGGCAGGTTGGCGACGGGTTCCGGTGCCTTCGGCGTTACAGGCGGCGTCGGCGCCTCCGGTGGCTTGCGGCTCATCGCTCGGTCGATGATGGCCTTGGCCTCGTCGGGGGTTTTGCCCAACTCGTCGAGATACTGGCGCATGCCGCGCCGCAGGCCCTCTTCGGTGATCTTGCCGGATTTCAGCAAGGGACCGGGTGGCAGCCCCTTTTCCAGCGCCGCGGCGCCGATCGCGGCCTCGGCCGAGCCTTCCACCGCCTTGGCGGCAAAGACGCGGGCAAAGGCCGGTTCGACCCCGGCAGCCTCCAGCGCTTCCTGCGCGACGCGGGCTTCGGAGCCCTGCTTGAAGCGCCGTGCGCGACCCAGATCATGCGGCACGGCATCGGCCATGCGCGCGGCTTCGGCCGGGTCGATGGGCGAGGTCTTGGTCAGGTCGCTGGCCGAATTGCCGGCGGTGCGGCCGGCATCGGTCATCCGTTCGGTGCGCGACAGGGCGTTTCCGGCATCGCCCGCCGGTTCGACCGTGCGGGTCAGGTCGCCCGCGGGGTCAAGCGTGCGGGTCAGGTCGCCGGCCGCGTCACCGCCAGCCTCAAGCGTGCGCGTCACATCCGACGCGGCATTGCCGCCGCGCGACAGATCGCCGACTGCGTCGCCGGTACGGGCCAGATCGGCGGCCTTGTCACCGACCTTGGCCAGGTCTTCGGCCTTGTCCAGCCCGCGCAACCCGCGCAGCACCTGATTGACCTTCGACAGCGATTGAAGCGCGGCGGTTTCGCCGCCTACGGCCATGGTTCCGACCTTGGTGGCGGTCTTCACGCCCTCCTTGATGCCCTTTTCGCCTTGCCCGGCCAGCTGTTCGAACTTGCGGTTGAAGGCCTTGTCGGCATTTCCCCAGAGCTTCGAGATGTTGTCGGAATAGTTCTCGAATATACTGTCGTTGTTGGTGCGCCCGTCGGTGCCGCGCCGCCCGGCGTCGGCGATCTTGGAGCCGAGATCGACCAGCGTACCTGTGGTCGAACCTTCGAAACCCTCATATCCGGCCGCTTCGGGGATCAGGTCGATCGCGCCCTTTCCCAGTTTGTAGAGCCCCTCCAGCCCCTCGACCGTGCCTTCGCCGATGCCCTCCAGCGCCGATGGGCCATAATCGCGCAGCCGGCGTAGCCGTTCGGCCGGCGACATCGTGTAGTAGTCTACCGCGACCTCGCCCAGAAGCTCGGCCGTCGACTGCCCCAATGTGGTCGCGCCGCCCAGCGTTTCGCGGTCCAGTTCCGCCTGCTGGCCGGCGTATTTAACACCGTCGCCGAACTTGGCCGAAATCACCTCGGTCGGGTTCAGCCCGCGATCCACCAGACGCTTGCGCAGCTCGCGGTTCGACGCCGGCCCGATACCGTCTTTCGCGTTTTCGCCCATCATCCGGTTGAAATCCTTTTCGCGCCGAACGCGGATCGCCTCCATCCGCTCCAGCCAGGACCCATAGGCGCTTTCATAGCGGTCGCGTTCGGTTTCCAGCGTGGCGATCTTGGCCTCCTTTTCGGGGTCGTCGCTGGCGCGCAGATCGGCGATGGCCTTGTCCATCGACCTTATGTTGGCCATGTAGGCGTTCATCCCGTCCTGCATCTTGGCCAGATGGCCTTCAAGCTGCGCCCGCTCGGCGATGGCATTGGCCATGCGCGATTTTTCTTCGGCCGCCAGCAGCTTGGGGTCGGCCTTGATCGCGGCAATCTCGCGTTCGTGCTGGTCGCGCAACAGCCGCTTGCGGTTTTTCAACGCGCGGTTTTTCAGTTCGGCATGCTGCTTGCGCAGTTCACCGGCCGCCTTGGTGCAGGCGTCGTGGCGCTTGGTCAGCCGCTCCAGCCGTTCGTCCTGACCCAGCCGCTGGGCCAGCCAGTCGATCGCGCCGCCCTTGTCATTGTCGCGCTTGCGGGCCTTGATATTGGCCATCACCGTGTTGCATTCGCGCGTCTTGTCGGCAATGGCCTTGGCCAGCCGCGCCATTTCGGCCTCTTGCTTGACCAGCGAAACGCATTCCGAAGGCAGCCTTGCGCCCGGGGTAGCCGGCGCGGTCAGCAGAATGTCATCCTCGCCCTTGGCCGGTACATTCACCACATAGCCCGTGCCGCCGTCCAGAAGCTGCTGATAGGCGGCCGGGTTCAGGGCGGTGGCGGCGCTGCCAAGGCGTGCCAGATTGTCGTTCACCGTCTTTTGCAGCCGTTCCATGCCCGCCTTGCCGATATCGCCCCGGCTTGACAGGCGCGGGCGGCCCGAGGGCACGGTGATGACCCGGGGCGGATCGCCCGGCGCAAGATAGCGGCGCACCGGCACCGTGACGCGGGCGTTGCTGCCCGCCAGATCGCGTGCGGCCTGATCGAACCGGGGCTCTGGCGGCGCTGCCTTGCCACCGCCGCCGGCGCTGCCGGTGCCGGTGCTGTCGCCGTTTCCGGTCATCGGTTCGATCAGCGCGCAGTTCAGTTCGCCCACGATACTGCCGCCCTCGCAGGCGCCCGCGCCGCCGCTGCCCTCGACGCCGTCGTCGAAGAACACGCTCGCGGCGTCGAATTTCGCGTCGCGTTTCACCGCCTCGTCGTTCAGCGCATAGACCAGCTCGGTATCGTCCAGCTGGATGTACTTGCCGGCCAGCGTGCAGGTTTCGTCCTGCGCGGCACCAGGGGTGGCAAGGGCCAGCACGCAACCGAGCGCGGCAAGGAAGGTCTGTTTCTGGCGGTGCGGGGTCATGGCAGCTTGCTCCGGTGGCGGAAGGCGAAATCGCCGTAGGAAAGGGGAAAGCGCAGGGTCCAGCGCTGTTCGAACACTTCCAGTTCGACAATCACGCTGAAACCGGCGGGGTCATCGGCGGCAAATGGCAGCGCAAAGACATGCACGCCGCCCTCAGTGGTCTGACGGAAGGGCACCGGCCTGTCGCCATCCGGGCCTTCCAGCCGCACTTCGCGGACAAGTCCGCGCGCGGCGTCGCTCAGCGCCGCCTTCATGGCCACGTCCCGCCCGCTCATCTGCGGGGAGAGAAAGCCCTTTTCGTCATAGACCACGCGCAGTCGCAGGCCCAGCTGCAGTTCGCCATCGGCCAGGATCGGGCTCAGATCGACGCGGCCCGAGACCACCGCCTCTTCGTCCGAGGCGGCGAGCGCGGTCAGAAACACGCGCCGGTTGGCGCCGCCGGGATAGATATCGGCCGCCGGTTCGACATAGCGGTAGTCGAGTGCGCGGACGTTCAGCCGAAGCGCCGCGCCGAGCGGGCTGTTGAAGCGTGCGTCGGCATCCATTCGCGCCAGCACATCGGCCGGCGGCATCTGCGACAGCATCGCCATGTTCGGCCAGAGCCGACCGGTCGGGTCGAAACCCTCCAGCGCCATTTCCGCCCGCACCGGGCGGTCGTCCCAAACGAAGTTGGTGATCGGGTCAGCGAAAACCTCCAGATTTCGCGGATCGCTGCGGCGGGCGGAGGCGGCGCGGTCGTTGGGGTTGCAATAGGCGGTGGTGATGTTGGTGACCGCACGGCCGACGATGCCCGGCGCGCGGTCGTTGGTCATGCCGAAATAGGCAGTGTTCAGCACCTCGCCGGCCAGATAGCGGAAATCCTCCAGAAAGGCTTCGCGCGTGGTGGCGTCGCGACGTTCCAGCGCGCGGCACATCAAGACGCCGTAATTCACCATCTGGTAGGCGCCGTAATCGCTGACCGGTTGCGGTCGCGGCGTTACGCCGACCATGTCGAGATAGACCGCGACCGGATCGGCCAGCAGGCCGGCGATGGTGCTGTCGACAAGGCGCGAACCGCCCACCGGAACCGCCAGCAAGGCCTGATCACCTTCATCGCCGAAGACGGCCACATATTCCATGGCCAGCGGGATGTGATGAAACAACAGGCCATGCGAACTGCGCTGGGGGTGCTGTTCACCGCTCATCATAAGGGCATGCATCGCCTCGCCGTATTCGACCAGCGCGGTGCGGAAGATCGCCAGAACCCGGGGGTCGTCCACCCGCGCCATCAGCTCGAACGCCGCCGAGGGGTAGCTGAGCCGTTCCGCGTCGAGGTTCGGGGCGCTGAAGGTTTCGATCAGAAAGTCGATGGCCTCGCGGTTGCCCATCAGGCCCGAAGCCACCGCCAGTTCCACCGCAAGGCCGGGGCTTTCGGCCGCGACCGCGCGCGCCGGGTCAAAAGCGGCGCCTCGCCCAGAAGCCCGCTGCGGGCGGCGATCATTGCGGCGGCATCCACCGCCTGTTGGCGGGGAAGGAATAATCGGCAGGCAGCAGATCCAGAAGTGCCGGCACATCCTCGGCCGTGCCAAGGGCGGCCAGAACCGGCGCGAGCGCGTATTGCGTGGCTTGCCCCATCCGGTCCTCTTCGGAGGCGTTCTGGTTCAGATAACCCTGATGCGCGGTGGCGAAATTGGCGAAGTAGGCCGCGCGGGCCTCGGCGAGGATCGCGGCACTGTCCTCGGGCGCAAGGCCGGTTCGCCGTTCGGCGAAACCGGTTTGCAGCCATGCCCGATAGGAATGCACCAGAACGCCGCGTGCCGCCCAGTTGCGCGCCAGTTCCGCGCGCGGGCGCAGGCGCATGGCCGGGCCGCGCAGGTAACGTTCGCCATCCCAGAAGGCAAACCAGGGATGCTGCGGATCGGGCAGTTCCAGTTGCAGGGGGGCATCGGCCGATACCGAAACCTCGCCCTGTTCCACACCGTCCACGCGAAACCGGTACTGCCCGCCGGGAACCTCGACCGGGCTGGCAAGGGACAGCGCGAACACCTCGCCTTCGGCGTTTTCCAGTTCCAGTTCGGCGGCCTCGCCAAAAGCCGGAACGCCGGTTTCGTTGACGACGCGGACCTGACCAAGTTCCAGCGCGGCGATCTCTGCCGCCTCGCGCGCGTCCTGCGCTTCGCCCAGAAGGGCGGCGAAATCGGCGCTGGCGAAATCGATGCCGGTCCGGATGACATTGGCCTTGCTTGGCTCTTCCAGATCGGTTTCCGCGCTGCCCAATGCCCAGTGGTCGGCCGCGCCCAGAAGGATCGAACCGGACGCCTCCAGCCGGCCTGATTCGTAGAAGGAGAGCGGCGCAGAGCCGCGCGCGACCAGTTCGGAATTGACCACCCGCGCCAGCGACACGCTGTCAAGGGCCAGCGCCACGGCATCACCCGAACCGTCCAGCCGCACCGTGTCGAACAGTGCGCTGTTGGCCGGGTCTTCGGCCGGCATCGCCTGCAAGACCGCCGCCGCAAAGCCCGAAGCGGAAAACTCCGAATAGCTGATATCGGTGATCGCGCCGCGCGTGCCTTGCAGATAAACCGCCACATAGGGCCCGCTCGCGGCCACCTGACGCAGCGCGGTCGCGCCGGAATGGCCCAGAAATACCGTGGCCCGGTCGGCCCCGGTATTGGCAAGGCTGGCGTCCACCATGCTGACCTCGGCGATCGCCCCGCCGGTTGCCAGCGCGTTGCCTTCGCCCTTTGCCGAAAGGTTGCTGAGCGTCAGCCGCGCCGCGCCATCCACGGTAATTCCGGCGCTGCCAAAGCCGTCGATGGCGGTCCGGTCCAGCGTGATCGCGCCGGCGCCGAAGGCGGCCAGCCCGGCCGCGGCATCGGTGATCGTGATCTCCGCAGCGTCGAGCGTGCCGCCGTTGTCGAGATAAAGCGCGCGACCGGTCATGCCGGAAAAGGACGCGCGCCGCAGATCCATCGTAGCGCCGTCGCGCACCATCAGCCCGCTTTCGGTCGCGCCGGTCACCGCGACGCCCTCTGCCTTGCCGATGACCTTGGCGCCGAATGCGCCAATGGCCAGTTCGCCAAGGTCGATGAATTCGCCCTCGGTCAGCGAAAACTGCACATCGTCGAGCAGGTAAAGCCCGTTTGCCGCGCCTTCGACCGCGACGCGTTCAAGCACCAGCCGCGAACCCGCGGTTGCATAGATGGCAAAACGAAAGGGGCCCGACAGGCGCACATCGCGCAGCGTCAGCGACCCGCCGTCAAGGAAAATGCCGGCCTGTTCGCCATCGCCGGTCTGCAATGTGGCATCGGTAAGGGTCAGCGATGCGGCCGCGTCGAGATAGACGATCGATTGACCCGCCACGGCATCAAACCGCGCGCCGCCTCCGGCCACGGTCACCGACTGGCCGATCACTTCCAGCGGCGCGCTGTAGTCGCCGGCGGCAAGCGTGACCGTCCCGCCGTCACCGGCCGCGCCCAAGGCGGCGGTCAGGTCATCGCCGGGGTTTGCGACATGCTGGGCCGCGGCTGGGCCGGCGAACAGGGGCCAAAGCCCAAGCGAAAGGATCAGAAGAAACCGCACCGCACAAAAGCTCCGACTTTGAAAAAATCGGGCAAAGGTAACATGATACGTGGTGTTTTTCGACCCCTTCGCGACGCTTTTGGATGGCTTGCCCGGCAGCGGCGCGGCGGCGTTTCAGGGATGGTCCAGCACATAGTCGGGGCGGATGCCGGATTTGCGGACCCATGGGGCGGGCGCGAAGCCCCCGAAAAAGCCGTGGCTTGTCACCAGGGCAGAGCCTGTTCTGGCCGCCTGCGCGCCCAGAATATCGGTGTGCAGGCTGTCGCCCACCATCAGGACGCGGGTGCGGTCGGTGCCGGGGCCGAGCCGCTGAAAGGAGAGGTCGTAGATATTGGCGAAGGGCTTGCCGAAGAATTCCGGCACGACACCGGTGTCGTCGGCCAGCCGGTGCGCATAGCTTCCCGGTTCGATGGAAAAGCCGGTTTCGCGCGTGGCGACGATATCGGGATTGGCAACCAGAACCGGGCGCGGGCGGTCGCGCAGTGCGGTCACCAGCAAGGCCTGCCGCGCCTCGGTCCAATCACCGCTGCCCAGAAACAGGATGTTGTCCGCACGTACATAGCTGCCCGGATCGTCGGCCAGTTCGACAAGGTCGCGCCCGGCGAGGCCGGACAGGCCGCTGCCGCCGGGGGCGACGACGCCAAGGCAGCCCAGGTCACGCCCGGCGATGGCCGCCAGACAGGTTGCGCGGCTGGAAATGACACGGCCGCGTCGAAACGAAAGCCAAGCGCGTCGTAGCGCGCCATCAGCGTGGCTTGGATAACCGGCGGCATTGGTCACCACCAGAACCCGCTTGCCCCGGTCGAGCAACCGCGCGATCCGCGCGGCAACGCCGGGGATCGCCATCTCTGGCGTCATGCTGTGCGTTCCGGTTGTTCCTTGGCCGGTCTGACCCTTCGGGGTGGTATGGGCAGGTCAGGGCACAGTTCAACCGCCCGGGGCCGGCGCGCCGCAAAGATGCGCCGTCGCCTCGATCTCGACCAGCGCCTGATCCTCGATCAGCCCGGCGACGACAACCATCGACATGGCCGGAAAATGCCGGCCGAACACGTCGCGATAGGCGGCGCCGACCTCGGCCTGACGCGCAAGGTATTCGGCCTTGTCGGTGACGAACCACGTCAGCCGCGTCACATCGGCCACGGTGCCGCCGGCCGCCTCGACGATGGCGGCGATGTTGTTCAGCGCCTGACGCATCTGGCCGACAAAATCGTGGGCGACAAAGCGCTTGTTCGCGTCCCAGCCGATCTGGCCGCCGATATGCAATGTGCCGTCGCGGGTCAGCATGCCGTTGGCATAGCCCTTCGCCGGCAGCCAGCCTTCGGGGTGAACGGTCGTGTGGGTCATGCTGCTGTCTCCGTCAGTTCTGCCAGCCTTTGTGCCACCGCATCGGGCCATGGGGCGGGCCGGCCCGCACCATTGACATGCACCAGCCGCGCCTCGGTCTGAAAGCGAAGCGCGGTTTCGCAACGGGCGTCAAGCCGGTAGCCGAGCGAGCTGCGCCCGACGCGCAGGACCGCCAGCGACAATTGCAGGATCTCGCCGTGGCGCACGGGAGCCGCAAAACGCGTGTGTATCTCGGCCGTGGGTACGCCCTCGCGTCCGACGAACTCTTCGAACGGCCAGCCGAGTGCCTCGTCAAAAAACGCCTCGACACAATCGTTGACCATTTCAAAGAGGCGCGGAAAAAACCCGATACCAGCCGGGTCGCAATGCTTGAAAAGCACCTTCTGGGTCATGACAAAGGGCATGGCGCATTCTGTCATCGGTCTATAGCTCGCCCCGGACATGCCAAAGCTCGGGGAATAGCTCCACCTCCAGCATGCGTTTCAGATAGGCGACGCCCGATGTTCCGCCGGTTCCGCGTTTGAACCCGATGACCCGTTCGACCGTGGTGACATGGTTGAAACGCCAGCGGCGAAAGTAGTCTTCGAGGTCGACAAGCTTCTCGCCCAGTTCGTAAAGCTCCCAGTAGCGGGCGGTATCTTCGTAAACCCGTTTCCAGCGGGCCTGAATCGCGGCATCGGCCTGATGCGGAGTGTCGAGGTGTAGGGCGGGCCTATCGGCGGTGGTGCCGTCGAGTGTTTCGAACAGAAGCGTCACGACCTCGTCATAAAGCTGGGCCGGGCCAGTTCGGCGGCAAGCCGGGCGTGCACGCCGGCGTCGTGGTCATGCGGTTTCAGCATGTTGGGGTTGCGATTGCCCAGAACGAATTCGATCAGCCGATACTGGTAGGACTGGAACCCCGATGAGGCGCCCAACGACTTGCGAAACCGGGTGTAGTCGGCCGGCGTCATCGTGCGCAGAACGTCCCAGGCGTTGTTCAGCTGCTCGAATATCCGGCTGAGCCGCGCCAGCATCTTGAACATCGGGGCCACATCGCGGGCCTTCAGTGCCTCGCGCGCGGCAGACAGTTCGTGAATCGCCAGCTTCATCCACAATTCGCTGGTCTGGTGCTGGATGATGAACAGCATTTCGTCATGTGCATCCGATTTCGGATGCTGCTGGCCAAGCAGGGCGGTCAGGTGCAGGTAGTCGCCATAGTTCATTGTATCGGCATAACCCATCCGCGCGCCGTCGCGACCGGGGTCATAGGCTTGGCTTGTCATGGTGCATCCTTCAGACGGAACCGCTGGATCTTGCCGCTTTCGGTTTTCGGAAGCGCCTTGGTAAACACGATCGAGCGGGGGTATTTGTAGGGTGCGATGGTTGCCTTGACATGGTCTTGCAAGGCCTTGGCCAGCGCATCGCCGGGTTCTTCGCCGGCCCCAAGAACCACATGGGCCTGCACGATGGCGCCGCGTTCGTCATCGGCGATGCCGATCACCGCGTATTCGGCGACAGCCGGATGTGACAGCAGCGCCGCCTCCACCTCTGGTCCGGCGATGTTGTAACCGGCAGAGACGATCATGTCGTCATTGCGGGCCGCAAAGTGAAAATAGCCGTCGGCGTCGACACGGAAGGCATCGCCGGTGATGTTCCAGCCGTCCTGAACGTATTCCTTTTGCCGTTCGCCGCGCAGGTAGCGGCAGCCGGTCGGGCCGCGCACCGCCAGCCGGCCGACTTCGCCCGGCGCGGCATCGCGCCCGTCGGGGCCAATGACCCGCGCCTCATAGCCGCCGACCGGCTTGCCGGTACAGGCGGGGCGATGGTCGTCAAAGCGATTGGTCAGGAAGATGTGCAGCATTTCGGTCGCGCCGATCCCGTCCAGCATCGGCTTGCCGGTCTTGGCGATCCAGTCGTCATAGACCGGGCCGGGCAGGGTTTCGCCGGCCGAGACGGCGGCGCGAAGCGACGAGAGGTCGGCGCCTTCCTCCATCGCGCGCAGCATCGCGCGATAGGCCGTGGGCGCGGTGAAACAGACCGTGGCGCGGTATTTCTGGATAATCTCGACCATGTTGGGCGGCGTGGCGCTTTCCAGAAGCGTGGCCGCGGCACCGAAGCGCAGCGGGAAGATCGCCAGGCCGCCCAGCCCGAAGGTAAAGGCCAGCGGCGGCGAGCCAACGAAGACATCCTGCGGCACAACGCCCAGCACTTCACGCGCATAGCCATCGGCGATGATCAGAAGATCGCGGTGAAAATGCATCGTGCCCTTGGGTTCGCCGGTCGAGCCCGAGGTGAAGCCGATCAGCGCGACATCGTCCTGCGCGGTGGCGACGGCGTCGAATGTGACCGGCTTTTCCAGCGCCAGACGGTCCAGATCGGCATCGTGGTTCGAGGTGCCGTCGAAGCCCACCACGGTCTTCAGAAAGGCGCTGCCCTTGGCGCAGGCCGCCATTTCGTCCATCAGCCGGGTGTCGCAGAGCGCGTGGCTGATTTCGGCCTTGTCCACGTATTTGCGCAGTTCCGCCGCGCGCAGCATCGGCATCGTGTTCACCACCACCGCGCCCGCCTTGGTCGCGGCCAGCCAGCAGGCAACCATCGCGGGGTTGTTGGCCGAACGGATAAGAACACGATTTCCGGCCTTTACGCCAAGATCTTCGACCAGAACATGAGCCAGCCTGTTGGTCCAGTCGGCCAGTTCCTTGTAAGTGCGCCGGCGGCCATTGCCGATCAGCGCCGTATGGTCGCCAAAGCCGCGCGCCACCATGGCATCGGTCAGTTCCACCGCGGCGTTCAGCCGGTCGGGGTAGGAAAAACCATCAAGCAGCAGATCGGGCCATTCGGCCCGGGGCGGCAGGTTGTCGCGCGCGAAGCTGTCGACATGCGCGGAGGTGCCCAGCATCGTCAGTCTCCCTTCATCGCGCCCAGAACCTGCCGCGCGATCACCACGCGCTGCACGTCCGAGGCGCCTTCATAGATCCGCAGGGCGCGAATCTCGCGGTAAAGCCGTTCGACGGTCTGGCCCGATCGCACGCCATCGCCGCCAAAAAGCTGCACGGCTGTGTCGATCACCCGTTGCGCGGCTTCGGTGGCGTAGAGCTTGGCCATGGCCGCCTCGCGGGTCACGCGGGGGGCGCCGGTGTCCTTGGCCCATGCGGCGCGATAGACCAGAAGCGCGCTGGCATCGATCCGCGTGGCCATGTCGGCGATATGGCCCTGGACCATCTGCAGATCGGCCAGCGGCGCACCCTGTATCCGGCGCTCGCCAACCCGTTGCAGCGCCTCGTCCAGCGCCCGGCGGGCAAAGCCCAGAGCGGCCGCGGCAACGGTCGAACGGAAAACGTCGAGCACCGCCATGGCGATCGCAAAGCCGCGGCCCGGTTCGCCCAGCATGGCGCTGGCGGGAACCCGGACACCGTCGAAGCGCAGCCGCGCCAAGGGGTGCGGCGCGATGGTTTCGAGCCGCTCCACAACCGCAAAGCCGGGCATGTCGGGCGTGACCAGAAAGGCCGAAAGCCCGCGTGCCCCGGGCGCTTCGCCGGTGCGTGCGAAGACCGTGTAGAGATCGGCGATACCACCGTTCGAGATCCAGGTCTTTTCGCCGTTCAGCACATAGCCGTCGCCGTCGCGTGCCGCGCTCATCGTCGAGGCGGCAACGTCCGATCCCGATTGCGGTTCGGTCAATGCGAAGGCGGCAATGGCGCGGCCGGCCCGGGTTTGCGGCAGCCAGCGCGCCTTCTGGTCATCCGTGCCGAAAAGGCTGATCGCCCCGGTACCCAGGCCTTGCATGGCCAAGGCGAAGTCGGCCAGCCCGTCATGACGCGCCAGCGTTTCACGCAAGAGACACAGCGCGCGAACATCGAGCGCCCCGGTCTGCGAACCGGTATGATCGAGTAACCCGGCCTTGCCCAGCGCGGCCACCAGGGCACGGCAGGCGGCATCGGTATCGCTGTGATCGATGCCGGCAAGCGCGTCGTTGGCCCAGCGTTCCGCCCGTTGCGCCAGTTCCCGGTGGCGGGGTTCGAGAAACGGCCAGTCCAGAAAGCTGCGGTCGGCCATCAGTCGCCCCTGAACACGGGTTTTTCGCGGGCCACGAAGGCGGCATAGGCGCGGTGAAAATCCTGCCCCTGCATGCAGATCGCCTGGGCCTGGGCCTCGGCCTCGATGGCCTGATCAAGGCTCATCGCCCATTCCTGCGCCAGCATCGTCTTGGTCATCATATTGGCAAAGCCGGGGCCTTCGGCGATGTGCCCGGCCAGCGCGCGCGCTTCGTCCATCAGCGCGTCCTGCGCGACGACGCGGTTGAAAAAGCCCCAGCGTTCGCCTTCCTCGGCGTTCATCGACCGGCCAAGGTACAAAAGCTCCGCCGCGCGGCCCTGGCCGATGATGCGCGGCAGGATGGCGCAGGCGCCCATGTCGCAGCCGGCAAGACCCACGCGATTGAACAGGAAGGCCACCTTGGCGTCGGGCGCCGCGATACGCAGATCGGCTGCCATGGCGATGATCGCCCCGGCGCCGGCACAGACACCCTCGACCGCCGCGATCACCGGCTTGCCGCAACCAATCATCGCCTTGACCAGATCGCCGGTCATACGGGTAAAGGCCAGAAGCTCCTTCATGCTCATCTTGGTCAGCGGGCCGATGATGTCATGCACGTCCCCGCCAGAGCTGAAGTTGCCGCCGTTCGGGCCAAAGACGACCGCATGCACGCTGTCGTCGTAATGCAGGTCGCGAAACCAGTCGCGCAGTTCGGCATAGCTTTCGAAGGTCAGCGGGTTCTTGCGGTCGGGCCGGTCGAGCGTGACGGTGGCGATGGCGCCGTCAATCCGGCAACGGAAATGGCGTGTATCGCTACGCATCGTGGCCACGCTCCTTCAGGGTCTGCACCAGATGGTCGAGCCGGCGCGCCATGCCGTCGATATCCTCGGCATCAAGCCCACCCAGCATCGCGTCGATCCAGGCCTCGTGCGTTGCGGCCTGTTCGGCAAAGACGGCGCGTCCGCGCGCGGTCAGGCAGACCAGGCTGGCGCGGCGGTCTTCCGGCACCGGAACGCGCAGCGCCAGCCCTTCGGCGGCAAGCGTGTCGACGATGCCGGTCACGTTGCCGTTCGAGACGCGCAGTTTTCGCGAAATCTCGCTCATCTTCAGTCCCTCGGGCGCGCGGGCCAGTGCCGACATCACGTCGAAGCGGGGGAGCGTGGAGCCAAGATCGCTGCGCAGGCGGCGGCGCAGTTCATCCTCGATCAGCCGGCTGGTCTTCAGAAGCTTGAGCCAGAGCCGGAGACGCTTTTTGGAGATCGGGCCGGGTTCGGGGATGCTGCGCGGGTTTGTCATATCTCGCCCCCCGATACGGTCAGCGCGTGGCCGTTGACCGAAGAGGCCGCGGGCGAGGCAAGAAATCGCACCGCCGCCGCCACTTCTTCGGGGTCGATCAGCCGCCGCATGGGATTGCCGGCGGTTATCTGGGCGATGGCCTTGTCGCGGTCGATGCCGAATTTCGCCATCACGTTGCGGGCGGCCAGATCGGCCATGTCAGTATCGACAAATCCGGGGCAGACCGCGTTGCAGGTGATCGCGTCGCGCGCCACCTCGATGGCCAGCGACCGGACAAGCCCCAGCACCCCGTGTTTGGAGGCGACATAGGCAGACAGGTTCGAGCCGCCCTGAAGGCTTGCGGTGGAGGCCATGGCGATCAGCCGGCCGCCCGGGCCCATCCCGGCCTGCAGCGCGGCGCGAAAGGTCAGGAACGTGGCCGTCAGGTTCACGCCGATAACGCTCTGGAAATCCTTCAGCGCCATGTCGCGCAGCTTGCCGACATGGGCCTTGCCGGCGTTGGCCACCACCACGTCGAAGGGCAGGTCGAAAAGCGCGGTGATCGCGGCCTCGTCGGTCACGTCGGCGGCGCGGATTTCGATACCGGTGCCGCGCGCGGTTTCCGCCAGTTCGCTTTCGCGGCGTCCGGTTATCACCACATGATCGCCCGCGGCCGCGAAATCCCGCGCCACCGCCCGGCCGATGCCCGACCCGCCGCCTGTGACCAGGACCCGCCTCATACCTTGATCTCCATCTCTGCGGCCCGGTCCGTCAGCCGCCACAGCTGATCACGCCCCGCGCGGTAGGGCGCAGGCCAGTCTGCCTCGGTCCGGTCACCGATGCGGGCGGCTTCGTGCAGCGTCCAGTAGGGATCGGCCAGATGCGGCCGGGCAAGACAGACCAGATCGGCGCGGCCGGCCATCAGAATCGAATTGGCGTGATCGGCCTCGGTGATATTGCCCACCGCCATGGTCGCAATGCCGGCCTCGTTGCGGATGCGGTCGGAAAACGGGGTCTGGAACATGCGGCCGTAGACCGGCTGCGCCTCGGTCGAGGTCTGGCCGGCGGAAACGTCGATGATATCGGCGCCGGCTTCGTGAAAGGCGCGGGCGATGGCCACGGCTTCTTCCGGGGTCACCCCGCGTTCGCCGACCCAGTCGCTGGCCGATATGCGCACCGACATGGGCTTGTCCGCGGGCCAGGCGGCGCGCATGGCGGAAAAGACCTCGAGCGGGAAGCGCAGCCGGTTTTCCAGGCTGCCGCCATAGTCGTCGGTGCGCCGGTTCGACAACGGCGAGATGAAGGACGAGATCAGGTAGCCATGCGCGGCGTGAAGCTCGACCATGTCAAAACCCGCGCGCAGGGCCATTTCGGTGGCGGCGACGAACTCGTCGCGTACCCGGTCCATGTCGGCGCGCGTCATTTCGCGCGGGCAGGCGTGGTCGGGCGACCAGGGCAGGGGCGAGGGGGCAAGCGTTTCCCAGCCGCCCGTCGTCAGCGGCATTTCGTTGTTCTCCCACGGCACCTGAACCGACGCCTTTCGGCCGGCGTGGCCGATCTGGCAACAGATCTTCGCATCCGTTTCGGCGTGGACAAAGCGGGTCAGCCGGGCCCAGGCCGCTTCATGTTCGGGCGAATACAGGCCGGGGCAGCCGAGGGTGATGCGGCCTTCGGGGCTGACGCAGGTCATTTCGGTATAGACCAGCCCGGCGCCGCCCTTGGCGCGCTCGCCGTAATGGATCAGGTGCCAGTCGCCCGGGCAGCCATCCACGGCCTTGTACTGGGCCATCGGGCTGACCACGATGCGGTTTTTCAGCGCCATGTCGCGCAGCCGGAAGGGCGCGAACATTGGCGCGCGAACCGGCGCGTCCCGGCTGACGCCGGCCTGTGTCTGGAACCAGCGTTCGGCGCTTTGCAGCCAGTCGGGGTCGCGCAGGCGCAGGTTTTCGTGGCTGATCCGCTGCGATCGGGTCAGGAGCGAATAGGCAAACTGCACCGGGTCGAGATCGAGATAACGCTCAACCCTCTCGAACCATTCCAGCGAGTTTCGCGCCGCCGATTGCAGGCGCAGGACCTCCAGCCGCCGTTCGTCCTGATAGCGTTCGAAAGCGCGCTGCATCGTCGGTTCGCTGTGCAGGAAATCGGCCAGCGATATGGCGCTGTCAAAGGCCAGGCGCGAACCCGAGCCGATGGAGAAATGCCCGGTGGCCGCCGCATCGCCCATCAGCACCACGTTTTCGTGGTGCCAGGTTTCGCAGATCACGCGGGGGAAGTTCATCCAGACCGCCGAGCCGCGCAGATGCGCCGCGTTCGACATCAACGGATGTCCGTCCAGATGCGCGGCAAAAATCGCCCGGCAGGTTTCGACGGTTTCCTCCTTGCTCATCGCCTCGAAACCCCAGGCGTCCCAGGTCGCCTGCTGGCACTCGACGATGAAGGTCGCGGTCCGGTCGTCGAACTGGTAGACATGGGCCCAGACCCATCCGTGTTCGGTCTTTTCGAAGATGAAGGTAAAGGCGTCGTCGAATTTCTGATGCGTGCCAAGCCAGACGAACTTGCATTCGCGCAGGTCGATATCGGGGTGGAAATGGTCGGCATATTCGGCGCGGACCCGTGAATTGATCCCGTCGCAGCCGACCACGAGGTCATAATCCCCGCGGTAGTCTTCGGCGCTGGCGAATTCGGTTTCGAACCGCATCTCGACGCCCAGTTCGCGCGCGCGTTCCTGAAGCAGGATCAGCATCTGCCGCCGTCCGATCCCGGCAAAGCCATGCCCGCCCGAAACCGTGCGCCGGCCGGCATGGACCACTGCGATATCGTCCCAATAGGCAAAGTGGCTGCGGATCGCCTCGGTCGATTTCGGGTCGTTGGCCTGCATCCGCTCCAGCGCGTCATCCGACAGCACGACACCCCAGCCGAAGGTGTCATTGGCGCGGTTGCGTTCGATCACCACCACCTCATGCGACGGGTCGCGGAGTTTCATCGAAATCGCGAAGTAGAGGCCGGCCGGTCCGCCGCCCAGACATGCAACCCGCATCGTCACCTCCCATCGGACAGGGCGCATGGGCCTAGGCCCAACGGCTGCGCAGGGGAATGGTAGGCGGCGCGGAAATTTATTTCAAGTATAAAATATCTCGCCCTGAACTTTGGCGCCAAAGTCCGGATCGGCATCTGTACACAAATGTCTAGACTGGTGCCGAAGGCTTGGTTATCGTGGCGAAAACACCTGGGAGGGTTGGATGAAGTCGCACTATCGTGTCGTGGTCATCGGCGGTGGCGTCGTGGGGGCGTCGGTGCTTTATCACCTGGCCAAGTTCGGCTGGAGCGATGTAGTGATGCTGGAACGGCGCCGATTGGCGTCCGGGTCGTCATGGCATGCCGCCGGTGGCATTCACGCGCTGAACGCCGATCCGAACATGGCCGCGCTGCAGGCCTATACGATCGACCTTCTGTCCCGGATCGAGGCGGAATCGGGCCAGAACATCGGGCTGCACATGACCGGCGGGCTGACGCTGGCCGGCACCCCCGAACGCTGGGAATGGCTGCAGTCCAACTATCGGACCTTCCAGTCGATCGGGATTGACGATTGCGAACTGCTCAGCCCGGCCGAAGCACAGAAGCGGTGCCCGATCATGGCGACCGAGGGTATTCTCGGTGCCATGTGGGCCGATCGCGAAGGCTATATCGACACGACCGGAACGGTTCAGGCCTATGCTACCGCCGCCCGCAAGCGTGGCGCGGAATACTATGAAGAGACCAAGGTCGAGGCGCTGATCCAGACCGCCGATGGCTGGCAGGTGGTGACCGACAAGGGCACGATTACCTGCGAACATGTGGTCAATGCCGCCGGGCTCTGGGCCAAGCGGGTGGGGCGCATGGCCGGCATCGAACTGCCGGTTTCGCCACTGAAGCACCACTACCTGATCACCGATACGGTTCCGGAAGTGGCCGCGGCCGGTTTCGAGATGCCGATGGTCGTCGATCTGGAAGGTTTCACATACATGCGGCAGGACCAGAAGGGGATCTTGGTTGGCATATACGAGGTCGATCACGAACACTGGGCGATGGATGGCGCGCCATGGAACTATGGCGAGGAGCTGTTTCAGGAACAGCTGGACCGGATCGAGAACGAACTGACGCTGGGATTCGCCCGCTATCCGGCGATCCAGAATGTCGGTATCAAGACCTGGGTCAACGGCGCCTTCACCTTCTCGCCCGATGGCAACCCGCTGGTTGGCCCGGTGCCGGGCAAGCGCGGCTACTGGTCGGCCTGCGCGGTCATGGCGGGTTTCCTGCAAGGCGGCGGCGTCGGCAAGACGCTGGCCGAATGGATGATCCATGGCGAGCCGGAGGCCGACGCCTGGTCGATGGATGTGGCGCGCTACGGCGACTATGCGCAGAACAAGCGCTATATCCGCGAAACCACCGGCCAGTTCTATTCGCGCCGCTTCGTGATGACCTATCCCAATGAACAGCTCCCCGCCGGCCGGCCGCTGAAAATGGCGCCGGCCCATGACGCGATGACCGCGGCGGGCTGCCGCTGGGGCGTGAGCTGGGATCTGGAAGTGCCGCTTTACTTCGCGCCCGAAGGCTTTGTCGAAACGCCGACGCTCAAGCGTTCGAACGCCCATGCGATCGTGGCCGAGGAATGCCGCGCGATCCGCGAGGGCGTGGGTCTCCTCGATATCACCGGGTTTTCGCGCTTCGAGGTCTCGGGCGCGGGCGCGGAAGCCTGGCTCAACCGGATATTCGCCACCAAGCTGCCGGGGCCGGGGCGTGCGCGGCTTGCCGTGATGCTGGCGCCGAACGGTCGGTTGAAGGGCGATCTGACGCTTCTGAACTGGGGCGACGGGACATGGTGGATCATGGGGTCCTACTATCTGCGGGCCTGGCACATGCGCTGGTTCAACGACCACGGGCAAGCCGACGTCACGATCCGCGATCTGGGCGAAGAGATTTGCGGTTTCGCGCTTGTCGGCCCGAAATCGCGCGCGGTGATCGAGAAGGTCGCCGAACAGGACATCGCGGGCCTGAAATTCATGGGCTGCGGCGAATTCGATATCGGTCTGGTCCGTTCCCGTGTGGCGCGCATGTCGGTGACGGGGGAACTGGGATACGAGATCAACTGCCGGATGGGCGATCACATCGCGCTGCGCCGCCTGCTGCTTGCGGCCGGCGCGGATGAGGGTATCCGCGAAGTCGGTTTCAACGCCATGCTGTCGACGCGACTGGAAAAGAGCTTTGGCATCTGGTCGGCCGAATTCACACAGGACCGCACGCCGGCGATGACGGCGATGGACCGCTGGATCGACTGGGACAAGGGCGATTTCATAGGCCGCGCGGCGGCCTTGGCCGAACGCGACGGCAACGGACCGGCGCGGGTACAGGTGACGCTGGAGATCGACGCGCTCGATGCCGATGCCAGCGGTTACGAGCCGGTCTGGGCCGGGGGTGAACGCGTGGGCTTTGTGACCTCGGGCGGCTACGGCCACCACACCGGCACATCGCTGGCCATGGCGCTTGTCGACCGTGAACACGCCCGGCCCGGCACCGCCCTTTCGGTGCATGTCGTGGGTGTCGAACGCCCAGCCCGGATTGTCGCGCCGTCGCCCTACGATCCGGACGGGCGCGCCATGCGGGGCTGACGCCATGCATCCCGATTTCAACGCGATGACATCGGCGCGGTTTCGCGAAGATCCCTGGCCGGTCCTGGCCCATATGCGCGAACACCACCCGGTCGCCCATCTGGCGCCGGGGCTGGTCGAAAGCTGGCATATCTTCCGCCAGGGCGATGTCATGGCGGTGCTGAACGACACCGAAACCTTTTCGTCGAACCGCGCCCTGCAATCCGCTTCGGTCGCCGATGCCAACCTGGGGTTTCTGTTCAACAACCTGATCTCGGCCAGCGGCGACAAGCACCGCCGGTTGCGGATGATCGGCAACCGGGCCTTTCTGCCGCGTTTCGTCGAGGCGCTGCGCCCCGCGCTTGAGGCGGTGGTGGAGGATCGCATGGCGATGGCGCTTGGCGGGCAGCCCTTCGACATGGTCGAGGAGTTCGCCGCACCGATCACGGTCGCGATGATTGCCGGCATCCTGGGCCTTCCGCGTTCCGACATGCCGATGATCCGGCGCTGGACGGCGGTACTGGGCGACAATTCCGGGGCTTCGACCTGGCTTGATGCGCCCGATCCGGCGATGGCTGAGCGCGGCCGGGCAACGGGGCTGGAAATGACCGGCTACTTCCGCGATTTTCTGGCCCGCCCGCTGCCAGAGGGCAGCATTCTGGCTGCGCTGCAGGCTGTCGAGGTGGATGGCCAGCGTCTGGACCCTGACGAGGTTCTGTCGATGGCGATGCTGCTGCTTCTGGCCGGCAACGAAACCACCACAAACCTGATCACCAATTTCGTGCGGATGCTCGATGCCCATCCCGATGCGGCGGCGCGACTGCGGCAAAACCCCGAACGGGCCGATAACGCGGTCGAGGAACTTCTGCGGATGCGCAGTTCGATCCGCAACATCGACCGCTTCGCGACCCGCGACGTGGCGATGCATGGCGTTACCATTCCGGCCGGCGGGCTGGTGGTGGTCTGGCTGTCAGCGGCCAATCGCGACCCCGAGGTTTTCGACGCGCCCGACGATTTTCGCCCCGAACGCCACCCCAACCCGCATCTGGCCTTCGGCCATGGGCTATATCTGCCTTGGCATGGCGCTGGCGCGGATGGAAACCCGGCTGGCGGCCGCGCAGATTTTGCGCCGGACGGCGGCGGTGGAGCTTCTGGGACCGGCCGAACTGACCGTGAATGCCAATTTCGACAACGTGACGCGCCAGATGGCGCAGTTCCGGAAGCGGCATGAGGATGCAACATGCGCGAAACCCTTCCAGAAGGCGGTGAAAAACGGCGCCGGCGCGGCGCGCCGGCCGGCCAGCCCGTGCGTTCGGTCGATTACCACCGCCTGCGCAATCCGTTCCCACCGGTTGCGGTCTTTTCCGAAGACCGCGTGGCCGCGATCCATGCCGCGTCACTTCAGGTGCTGGAGGAACTGGGCATCCGCGTGCTCTTGCCCGAAGCGCGGGCAATCCTCGCTCGAGCCGGTGCGATCGTGGATGACGACAGCCAGATGGTGCGTATCGGCCGCGATCTGGTCGCGGCGGCGGTGCAGAGCGCCCCGAAATCCTTTACGCTGAAAGGCGCGGTGCCGGCGCGCGATCTGGCGATGGAACTTGGAACTCTGTCGTTTCAGTCCGGCGCCGGGGCGCCCAATGTGACCGACCGTCTGCGCGGGCGCCGGCCCGGCACGCTGCGCGACGTGATCGAACTGACCAAGATGGTGCAGCATTTCGATGCCATCCAGATGCTGAGCCCGGGCGTCGAACCGCAAGATATCGACCCGGCGCGTCGCCACTATGCCTTCACGCGCGCGCAACTCACGCTGTCGGACAAGATCCCCTTCGTCTTCTCGCGCGGCAGCCCCCAGGTTGCGGACAGTTTCGCCATGCTGCGGCTCTTTCGCGGTCTTGACGCGGATGCCTTTGCCGCCGCGCCGCATTGCTACACGATCATCAACACCAATTCGCCGCGCCAGGTCGATATCCCGATGGCCCAGGGGCTGATCGACTTCGCCCGTGCCGGGCAATTGGCCATTGTCACACCCTTTTGCCTGATGGGCGCGATGGCACCGGTGACGGTGGCCGGCGCGCTGACGCTCAGCCATGCCGAGGCGCTGGCCGGCATCGTGCTGAACCAGATGGCGCGGCCTGGCGCGCCGGTGCTTTACGGGGCCTTTGCCTCGAATGTCGACATGAAAAGCGGCGCGCCGGCCTTCGGCACGCCCGAACAGGTCAAGGCGAGCCTCGGGGCGGGGCAGCTGGCGCGGCATCTGGGCCTGCCGTGGCGCAGCGCGGCCGGTTGCGCGGCCAATATCGACGATGCGCAGGCGGCGCATGAAACCCAGATGAGCACCTGGGGCGCAATGCTGGCCGGCGCCACCGTCATCATTCACGCCGCCGGCTGGATCGAGGGCGGTCTGGCGGTGTCCTATGAAAAGTTCATCACCGATATGGAGATGGTGCAGACGCTGGCCGAGCTTTGCCGTCCAACCCCGGCGGACGATGCCGACATCGCCTTCGATGCGCTGGCCGAGGTGGCGCCGGGCGGGCATTTCTTTGGCGCGGCGCATACGCTGGAACGCTATGCCTCCGCGTTTTACCCGCCGCTTGTCGCCGACTGGTCGAACTTCGGCACCTGGACGGAACGTGGCGGTCTGGACGCCAGCCAGCGAGCGACCGGCCTTTGGCAGAGGATCGTCGAAGGCCACCGCCGGCCCGAAAGCGTCGCCGAGGATCGTATCGCCGCGCTTGACGCATTCATCGCCCGGCGCGAGGCCGAAGGAGGCGCCGCGCCGGAAAGCTGATCGCGCAGGGCCAGAGCGCTCGCGGCGAATTGCCGAAAGCGGGATTTGTCGCCATCATGGCCTGATTCCCTCGTCAGTCGAGATCGCCAGACAATGCCGCAGCCCCTGCCGAACAAGCCGTTTCCGGCGCCCGATCCCGAGGCGCTGGTCGGCAATATCAAGGTTACGCGGGAGGATTGGCTGAACGTCGCCATGGACCTGCTGATCAGCGAGGGCGTGTCCGAGGTGAAGGTGCTGACCATCGGTACGCGGCTCGGTGTCTCACGATCGAGTTTCTACTGGTATTTCAAAAGCCGGCAGGACCTGCTGGACCAGCTTCTGGCGGCGTGGCGGCGCACCAATACCGATATCGTGCTGCGCTACTGCGCGATGCCGGCCGAAACCATTACCGAGGCGGTGGCCAATCTGTTTCGCGCCTTCGTTCATCCTTTGGGCTTCAACCACCGGCTGGATTTTGCGGTGCGCGAATGGGCACGGCGCGACGGCTCCGTACGCCGCGTGATCGACCGCGACGATGCCAAGCGGACGGCGGCCATCGCCGGCCTGTTCGAACGCCACGGCTATCGCCCGACCGAGGCGGAAATCCGTGCGCGGGTGCTTTACTACATGCAGATCGGCTACTACGCGCTTGATCTGGCCGAGACGCAGGAGGAACGGCTGGCCAATCTTGGCGGCTACCTGTTTGCCTTCACCGGAATCCAGCCCCGCGCCGCCGAACTGGCCGCTTTTGCCGAATACCTGAACAAGGCAGACCTGCTTTAGCCCGGCCTTTGCCGTGCTGCCGGTCGTGTCCTAGTCGAGGCAGATGGTGATGGTACGGGCGATCCGGGTCAGAAGCGCCCCGTAAAGTGCCGGCCCAGGCTGCAACTTCTCTCCAAAAGCGTCAAGCGGGCCGCCGATCCAGGCGTTGCTGCCCTCGGTCAGCGCCTCGGCAACGCCGGGGGGCTGGGTGAACTCGGGAAAGAAGCAGGCCGGTCCGGCACTGGCCAGCACCCGGCGCATGTCGGCAAATCGCGCGCTATCGGGTGCACGGTCGTCGCCGGCCACGACCCAGCCGTCGACATACAGCATGTAATGATCGGTGAAATAGCCGTAGCCATCGCGGTAAAGATAGATCTTGCGATCCCGCGCGCCGGCGATCTGGGCGCGGATAGCCGCCTCGACCCCATCGATTTCGGCCCGTGCGCGGGTGGCGTTGACGGCATAGACCTCGGCGTTTTCGGGGTCTCGGCGCGACAGTTCCGCCGCGATCGCCTCAAGCCAAAGCCGCGCGTTGGCGGGGCTCAGCCAGAGATTGGCGTCACCGGTGCCGCCCTCGGCCGGCTGGCGCCTGACCAGATGTGGCACCGAGGACAATGCGAAGGCGCGCGGGTCGCTTGCCAGGGCCTGCATCGTCGGATCGGTCCAGGGCGAAGGGTCGGGTCCAACCCAGAAGATCAGCTCGGCCGAGGCAAGCCGCTCTGCCGAGGCGGCGTCGAGCCGCGCGGAATAGGGGTCGGTTCCGGGCGGCATCAGCAAAAGCGGCACCGCAAGGCCTTCCATGACATCGGCCACCAGCGCCTGCACAGGCGCCAGATCGGCAATCACCCGCGGGGGCTCCGCCCGCCCGCCGCTGGCCAGCCCGATCACGGCCAGCAGGCCCAGAACGATGGCCCTTGCAAATCGCATCCTGTTTCCCGGTTCCTTCGCGCGAGGTGGCAGCGCACACATGTTCTGAAAGGCTTGGCACGATCCGTCAAGGGCGGGCAGGCGGGCCGGGCGCCCCGCCACACCTGCGTCCGGCCCGCCGGGTTGGCAAATGGCCAGCTTTGTACCTGCGACCCGGTTGACCCGGATCAGGCCATGCCTATTGTTGCGGAAAATCCGGAAGGAACAGGCGGGATGAGCAGGATTCTGGTTACCGGTTCGGCGGGCTTCATCGGGTTTCACCTGTGCCGGCGGCTTCTGGCCGAGGGCCACGAGGTGACCGGCTTTGACGGTATGACCGCCTATTATGACCCGGCGCTGAAGGCGCGCCGTCACGCTATCTTGCTGCAATCGCAAGGATTTCGTGCTGTCGAGGCGATGCTGGAGGAACCGGGGCGACTGGGCGCGCTGATGGCCGAAACCCGGCCCGAGATCGTCATTCACCTCGCCGCACAGGCCGGCGTCCGCTATTCGATCGAGGCACCGCGATCCTATGTCGAGGCCAACCTGATCGGCACGTTCGAAGTGCTGGAGGCGGCGCGCGCGCATCCGCCCGCGCATCTGATGATGGCCTCCACCTCTTCGGTCTATGGCGCCAATACCGCGATGCCCTATGGCGAGACCGACAAGGCCGATCATCCGATGTCCTTTTACGCTGCGACCAAGAAGGCGAACGAGGCGATGGCGCATTCCTATGCGCATCTCTTCGACCTGCCGGTCACGATGTTCAGGTTCTTCACCGTCTACGGGCCCTGGGGGCGGCCCGACATGGCCCTCTTCAAGTTCACCCGCGCGATCCTCGCCGGCGAAGCCATCGAGATCTACAATCACGGCGACATGATGCGCGATTTTACCTATGTCGACGATCTGGTCGAAGGCATCGTGCGGCTGTCGGCCGTGCCACCGGCCCGGCCCGAGGGTCCGGTGCCCGAGGGCGACAGCCTGTCGCCCGTTGCGCCCTGGCGCGTGGTCAATATCGGCAACGGCAGCCCGGTCCGGCTGATGGATTTCGTCGAGGCGGTGGAGGTCGCGATCGGGCGGCAGGCGCAAAAGACCTTTTTGCCGATGCAGCCCGGTGACGTGCCCGCGACCTGGGCCGATGCCGGGCTGATCGAGACACTGGTGGGTAGGCTTCCGCGCACCGACATCCGCACCGGCGTGCAGCGTTTCGTGGACTGGTATCGCGATTATCACGACGTTTGAACCCCCGCGCGGTCGCGGCGCAGACGCTTGACAGCGCGGCACAGGCAGGCGAGGCAGGCGCAACAGCAGAAAGGCGTTTCAGATGAAGATTGCGATGATCGGAACCGGCTATGTCGGGCTTGTCTCGGGCGTGTGCTTTTCCGATTTCGGGCACGAGGTCGTCTGTGTCGACAAGAACCCCGACAAGATCGCCATGCTGACCCGCGGCGAAGTGCCGATCTACGAGCCGGGCCTCGATGTGCTGATGGCACGCAACGTCGAGGCCGGGCGGTTGTCCTTCACCACCGATCTTGCCAAGGCCGTTGACGGGGCCGAAGCGATCTTCATCGCTGTCGGCACGCCGACCCGGCGCGGCGACGGCCATGCCGATCTGAGCTATGTCTTTGCCGCGGCCGAGGAAATTGCCGCCGCTCTTACCGGCTATGCGGTCGTTGTGGTGAAATCGACAGTGCCTGTCGGCACCAACCGCCAGGTGCGCCACGTGATCCGAAAGGCCCGGCCCGAGGCCGAGTTCGACGTCGCCTCGAACCCCGAATTTCTACGCGAAGGCGCGGCGATCGACGATTTCATGCGGCCGGACCGGGTCGTAGTCGGCGTTCAGGCCGATCGCGCGCGCGAGGTGATGGGCGAGATCTACCGGCCCCTCTTCCTTCGCGAATTTCCGATCGTCTATACCGATCTGGAAAGCGCCGAGATGATCAAATACGCCGCCAACGCGTTTCTGGCGACCAAGATCACCTTCATCAACGAAATCGCGGCCCTGTGCGAAAAGGTCGGTGCCGATGTCAAATCGGTATCGCAGGGCATGGGGCTCGACGGCCGGATCGGCAACAAGTTCCTGCATGCCGGTCCGGGCTATGGGGGGTCGTGTTTCCCCAAGGATACCCGTGCGCTCGCACGGATCGGCCAGGACAATGCCGTGCCGATGCTGATCACCGAAACCGTCATCCAGGTCAATGAAGAGGTCAAGCGGCGGATGATCGAACGGATCGTCGATCTTTGCGGCGGGTCGGTCAATGGCAAGACGGTGGCGGTTCTGGGGGTGACCTTCAAGCCCAATACCGACGACATGCGCGAGGCGCCCTCGCTCACCATCGTGCCGGCGCTGGTGGGCGGCGGGGCGAAGGTCAGGGTCGTCGATCCGCAAGGTTTCAAGGAAGGTGCCGCGCTGCTGCCCGGGGTCAAATGGTGTGACGATGCCTATCAGGCCGCGCAGGGCGCGCATGCGCTGGTGATCCTGACCGAATGGAACGAATTTCGCGCGCTCGACCTCGACCGGCTGGCCCGCAAGATGGAAAGTCCCTGCATGGCTGACCTGCGCAACATCTACACGCCGCGCGACGCGAAAAAGGCCGGATTCACCGCCTATATCGGCGTCGGCCGCTAGTCCGGGGCGAGATCCGCCCCTTCAGCTTGGCCTCAATACTCCGGGGGTTCCGGGGGCAGAGCCCCCGGGTCCTGACCTCAGAAGCAAGCCTCGAAAAGCGCGCGGGTGTTTTCCGCCGTCATCGTCACCGGGTTGGCGCCGCTGGTCGGGTCTTCCAGCGCCATCTCGACCAGAAGGTCCAGACGATCGCGGCCAACGCCGAGTGCCGCCAGGTTTTCAGGGATGTTGAGCGTTTCGCGCAGGTCCATCACCGCGGCCCGGAAGCCGTCGAAGCCACCGGAAATGCCCAGGTAATCGGCGGCGCGCCCGATCTTTTCCTCGATCGCGGAGCGGTTGAAATCCAGCACCATCGGCATCACCACGGCATTGGTGGTGCCGTGATGGGTGTTGTAAAGCGCGCCGATCGGATGGCTCAGCGCGTGGATCGCGCCGAGGCCCTTCTGGAAGGCGATGGCACCCATGGCCGCGGCGCTCATCATATGGGCGCGTGCCTCCAGATCGGTCGGGTTGGCAAAGGCCTTGGGCAGGTTTTCAAAGACCAGCCGCATGCCTTCCAGCGCGATGCCCTGGCTGAACGGGTGGTAATAGGTGGTCGAATAGGCCTCCAGACAATGGGCCAGCGCGTCCATCCCGGTTCCGGCGGTGATGAAGGCAGGCATGCCCACCGTCAGCTCCGGGTCGCAGATCGTGACCGAAGGCATGAGCTTGGGGTGAAAGATGATCTTCTTCACATGGGTTACCGAATTGGTCAGAACCCCGGCACCCCACTTCCGATCCGGTGCCGGCCGTGGTCGGCACGGCGATGATCAGGGCAATGGCATCGGCATCGGCGCGGGTCCACCAGTCGCCGATATCCTCCAGATCCCAGACGCTGACCTTTTGACCGACCATCAGCGCGATCATCTTGCCAAGGTCGAGCGCCGAGCCGCCGCCAAAGCAGATGACGCCATCATGCCCGCCCTTGCGGTAAACCTCGATCCCGGCGGCCATGTTCAGCTCGTTCGGGTTCGGATCGACCTCGGAAAAAACCGCGCGGCCAAGGCCGGCGGCGTCCAGAATATCGAGCGCCTGCGCGGTGATCGGCAGGCTGGCCAGCGCCTTGTCGGTGACCAGAAGCGGGCGCTTCATGCCGACCGCCTTGCAGTGATCGGCCAGTTCGCCGATACGGCCGGGTCCGAATTTGATGGTTGTCGGGTAAGACCAGTTGGCTTTGGGCGCGGTCATGCTTTCACCTTGCGGAAGTGGTAGGAACGGGGACGGGTGACGGATTGGTAGCCAAGCTTGGATAGCCCGACACCGCGGCCGGTATCCTTGCAGCCGGTCCAGCAGATCGCCGGGTCAAGGTAATCGGCGCGGTTCATGAAGACGGTGCCGGTGTCGATCTGCCGGGCGATGGCCCAGGCGCGGTCCTGGTCCTGGGTCCAGAGGCTCGCGGTCAGGCCATAGGGGCTGTCGTTCATCAGACCCAGTGCCTCTTCGTCTGACTTCACCGGCATGATGCCGACGACCGGGCCGAAGCTTTCTTCGGTCATCACCCGCATCGAATGGTCGACGTTCACCAGAACCTGCGGCATCAAATAGGCGCCGCCATCGTCGGCCGGAAAGTTCTGCCGTTCGATCAGGGGTTTGGCGCCCTCGGCAACGGCCTCTTCGGTCTGGGCGCGTACGGCTTTGGCAAATCGCGCGTTGGCCATCGGGCCAAGCGTGGTTTCGGCATCGAAGGGATTGCCCAGCTTCAGCGTGTTGACCCATTTGACGGCCTTGTCGACGAAATCGTCGTAGAGCCTGTGGTCGACGTAGATGCGCTCGATCCCGCAGCAGCACTGGCCGGCATTGTACATGGCCCCATCCATCAGCGTGTCGACGGCCCAGTCGAGGTCGGCATCCTCCATCACATAGCCGGGGTCCTTGCCGCCGAGTTCAAGGCCAAGCGCGGTGAAGGTGCCCGCCGCCGCCCGTTCGATGGCCTGTCCGCCGCCGACCGAGCCGGTGAAGTTCACGAAACCAAATGACCGGTCGGCGATCAGCTTTTCAGTGCCCGAATGGTCAAGGACGATGTTCTGGAACACATCCTCAGGAATGCCGGCGGCATGCAGCGCCTCGGCAATACGGTCGCCGACGACCAGTGTCTGGCTGGCATGTTTCAGGATCACTGCATTGCCGGCGATCAGCGCGGGAACGATGGTGTTCATCGCGGTCATGTAGGGGTAGTTCCAGGGCGCCACGACGAAGACGACGCCATGGGGGCGAATTCGATGCGGCGCGAAAAGCCGGCGCTGTCCTCGACCACCATCGGCGCCAGCGCCTCGGCCGCGATTCCGGCCATGAAGTTCGAACGCTCGTTCATGCCGCCGAATTCGCCGCCGAAACGGGTCGGGCGACCCATCTGCCAGGCCAGTTCCTCGACAATCCGGTCCTTGTCGGCATTCAGGTTGGCGACGCCGGTCTGCACCAGCCTGATGCGGTCCTCAAGGGGCCGGGAAGCCCGCGCCTTGCGCCGCGCGGGCTCAGGCCACGCAGGCGGCCGCGGCCTCGGGCGAAAGCGGCGCGCGTTCGGCATAGACCCGTCCATCGACGGGGAAATGCACTGGATCGTCTTGGTCATTGGTCCTCGCTTGGCGCGGTCTCGCGCCTTTTCCTGTCAGAGCCGCTCAAAGCCGCGTTTCACTTCCCAGTCGGTCACGACCCGGTTCTGTTCCTCGATTTCCCAATGCGCGGCGCGGACATAGTGGTCGACGACGTCGTCGCCGAAGGCCGCGCGCAGCATTTTCGACTTGTTCATCAGTGCCGCCGCTTCGCCCAGCGTGTGCGGGATCTCGCGCACGCGGCGGGCGTGGTAGATATCGCCGGTGATCGCGGGTTCCAGTTCCAGTTTCTGCTCGATGCCGGCAAGCCCGGCCGCCAGAAGGCCCGCGCAGGCGATGTAAGGGTTGAGGTCGGCCCCGCCGATCCGGCATTCCACGCGGATCGCCTTGGTATTCTCGCCGCAGACGCGGAAGCCCGCGGTGCGGTTGTCGAAGGACCAGACCGCCTTCGTGGGCGCGAACATGCCGACGACGAACCGTTTGTAGCTGTTGACATAGGGCGCAAGGCAAAGGGTGAATTCCCGCGCATAGGTCAGTTGCCCGGCAACGTAATGGCGCATCAGGTCGGACATGCCATGCGGGTCCTTGTCATCGCGGAAGGCGGGCTTGCCGTTCTTCCACAGCGACTGGTGGACATGGCTCGACGAGCCGGCGCGGCGATGGTCGTACTTCGCCATGAAAGTCGCGGCGCGGCCCTGCTGAAAAGCGATTTCCTTCACGCCGTTCTTGATGATGGCGTGCATGTCGCAGGTATCCATCGCGTCGGAATACTTCGCGTTGACTTCTTCCTGCCCGACCTCGGCCTCGCCCTTGGAATTTTCGATCGGGATGCCCGCACCCCAAAGCCCGTTGCGGATCGCCCGCATCACGCTTTCTTCCTTGGTCGTGCCAAAGATCGAGTAATCGATATTGTGGCGGCCAAGCGGTTGCAGGTCGCGGTAGCCGCGGTCGTTCAGATCGTCATAGCTGTCCTGAAACAGGAAGAACTCCAGCTCCGTCGCCATCATCGCGTCAAAGCCCATCTCCTTCGCGCGCGCCACCTGCCGCTTCAGGATCGCCCGGGGGGAGACAGCGATTTCCTCATACGTGTGATGGTCCAGAAGGTCGCACAGCACCATCGCGGTGCCTTCAAGCCATGGCACGTGGCGCAGGGTCGAAAGGTCGGGTTTCAGCACATAATCGCCATAGCCCTTTTCCCAGCTTGCCGACTTGTAGCCCGGAACCGTGTACATCTCGACATCGACGGCCAGCAGGTAGTTGCAGCAATGCGTTTCTTCCCAGGCGCCGTCGATGAAATGCTTTGCGACAAAGCGTTTGCCCATCAGCCGCCCCTGCATGTCGGGGAAGCAGGCAAGCACGGTGTCGATCGCGCCCGCGGAAACGGCCTTCTTCAGCGCTTCGAAAGTCAGATTGGCAGGCATGCAGCCTCTCCCTTGCTCACGTCCATTCATGCGGATTCGATTTCCGCCGGTTCTGCGACCTTAGCATTTGATCAAATCGACGGAAGCCTGTTTGCAAAGGCCTGCGCCGAGAATTCCAGAAGGGCGGGCGGCGGCAGAACCGCCGCCCGTCGTTGCGCTTAGCCGTAGCGATAGGGCCGGCCGGCCTTGTCCATCGCTTCGTTGTAGGCCTTGAAGATGCCGACGATCTTGGCCTTGGTCTCGCTTTCGGCCGCGATCTCTTCCCAGAACTCGCGGGCGGCGGATTCGACCTGCGCCCATTCCTCGTCGGGGATCGAGGTCAGCTGCATCTTGGTGCCTTCGACCCGCAGGCGCGCCTCGCCGGCCCAGTACCAATGCTGGCGGTAGTAGTGCGAGCTGTCGAAGCAGACGCGGACCAATTCCTGCAGATGCGCGGGCAGTTCGTTCCAGCGGTCCATGTTCGAGAAGAAATGGCCTACCCAGGCGCCCGAGATGTTGTTGGTCAGGAAGTAGTTGGTCACATCGGCCCAGCCCACCGTGTAGTCCTCGGTGATGCCCGACCAGGCCACGCCATCCAGTTCGCCCGTCTGCACGGCAACTTCGATGTCTTCCCACGGCAGTGTCACCGGCACCACGCCGAACTTCGAAAGGAAGCGGCCGGCGGTGGGGAAGGTGAAGACCCGCTTGCCATTCAGATCGGCGAGGCTGTTGATCGGGTCCTTCGTGGCGAAGTTGCAGGGGTCCCAGGACCCGGCCGAGATATGCTTGACGCCGACCTTTTCGTATTCCGAAGCCCAGATTTCGTTCAGGCCCCAGTTGTGGAATAGCGCCGGCACGTCGAGCGAATAGCGGGAGCCGAAGGGGAAGTAGCCGCCGAAGACGGTCACCTCGGTCGGCGAGGCCATGCTGTCGTCATCCGACTGCACGGCGTCGATCGTGCCGCGCTGCATCGCCTGAAAAAGCTCGCCCGTCGGCACCAGCTGGTCGGCGAAGTAAAGCTCGATCTCCATCTGGCCTTCGGCGATCTTGTTGAAGCTGTCGATCGCGGGCTTGATCACATGTTCGCCCAGCGCCGCGCCGGCATAGGTCTGAAGCCTCCATTTGATCGGCGATTGGCCATGGACGGCCGGGGCTGCGAGCGTTGCCGCCGCGGCACCAGCGCCGGCTGTCAGAAACTTCCGTCTTGTGGTCATCGGTCTTTCCTCCGTGTTGCGGTTCGGGTTGACGACGGTTGGCCCGCCTTATTGTTTGTAAAGGGTTTCGGGCAGCCACAGCGCGATCTGCGGGAATATGATGACAAGCGCGAGCGCCAGGATCATCACCGCGACGAAGGGAACGATCGAGCGGTAGATGTCTGCCAGCGAAATCTCCGGGGGCGCCATAGCGCGCATCAAGAACAGGTTGTAGCCGAAGGGCGGGGTCATGTAGGCGACCTGCGTGGTGATGGTGTAAAGGACACCGTACCAGATCAGGTCGAAGCCGAGCGCATCGACAAGCGGCACGTAGAGCGGCGCCACGATCACCAGCATCGCGGTGTCGTCAAGGAAGGTGCCCATCAGCAGGAAGGTCAGCTGCATGATGATCAGCACCGTCCAGCGGTTCAGGTGCAGATCTTCGAGGAACAGCCCCTTGAGCGCATCGACAGCGCGGAGCCCGTCGAAGATCGCCCCGAAGGCGAGGGCTGCGAGGATGATCCAGAGGAACATGCAGGAAATGGCGAGCGTGTGACGAGCCGAGGTTTCGAGTACCGTCCAGCTCATGCGGCCCTTCACCACGGCCGCCAGCACCGCGGCCAGCGCACCGATCACCGAGCTTTCGACAAGGCGTACATAGCCGGTCACGAAGGGCACCATCATCGCAAGGAAGATGCCCAGCGGCATGAGGCCGGCGCCGAGAAGGCGGATCTTTTCGGCCCGTGTCACCTGCGCTCGCTCTTCCTTCGACAGGACCGGGCCGAGCGACGGCGTGATCTTGCAACGGACCCAGATGTAGACGATGAAAAGCCCCGCCATCATCAGCCCCGGCAGGACGCCGGCGAGCCAGAGCTTGCCCACGGGCTGGCGGGCGATCATCGCGTAGAGGACGAGCACTACCGAGGGCGGGATCAGGATGCCCAGCGACGACCCGGCCTGGATGACGCCGGTCACCATCAGCTTGTCGTAGTTGCGCCGCAGCAGTTCGGGCAGTGCGATGGTGGCACCGATGGCCATGCCTGCGACCGAAAGGCCGTTCATCGCTGAAATAAGGACCATCAGGAAGATCGTGCCGATGGCGAGGCCCCCGGGCACCGGGCCGAACCAGACATGGAACATCCGGTAGAGGTCATCGGCCAGCCGGCTTTCGGACAGGACATAGCCCATGAAGATGAACATCGGCAGCGTCATCAGGGGAAACCAGCTCATCAGCTTGATCGACTGGGCAAAGGCGATGTCGTAGCCGCCCCGGTCGCCCCAGAGCCAGAGCGCCGCCACCGCGGCGACGAAGCCGATCATCCCGAACATCCGCTGGCCGCTGAACAGCAGCACCAGCATGGCGCCGAACATCGAAATCGCGATCATATTCGGAGTCATTACAGGTCCTCACCGCGGAGCTTGGCCAGATCCTTGAAGAAGATCGAAAGGGATTGCAGGATCATCAGCACGATGCCCACGCACATGACCGTCTTGACCGGCCACATGTAGGGCTGCCAGAGGCCCCGGCGCTTTTCGCCGTATTCGATGGCATAGGCTGTGCTTTCGACCGCGCCGTAAAGAAGGACGCCAAGGTAGAAGATCAGCGCGAGGATGGTGACGACATCGACCAGTGCCTTGGTGCGGTCGCTCCAGCGGCTGTAGAAAAGGTCCATCCTGACCGCGCTGCCAAGCTGGAGCGAATAGGCGCCGCCGAGCATGAAATAGCCCAGAAGGAGGAACTGGCCCGTCTCGTCGGTCCAGATCGCGGGGGCGAGAAACGCACGCGAGAAGGAGGCGAAAAGCATCACGCCCATCAGCACGAATAACAGGTACATGGCAAATCGGCCGACGCGGTAGTTCAAAGCGTCGACGGCGCGCACGAAGTTGCGTGTCCAGGTCGGCATGTCAGGCGCTCGCCTTTCTTGCTGTGGTTACGTCGGTCTTCGCCAGCGCCGACTTCAGCACGCCGGCAAGCGTTTCGGCCATCGCGTCCTGCTGGGCGTCGGTGGCAATCAGGTCATTGCGCAGTTCCAGCATCACATTGGTCAACCCGTAGGGGGTTGCCTGAAGCCGCAGTGTGTGGGTCACGTCATCGGCGGCCGAATAGGGTTCGTTCAGCCGCGTCTGCAGCGTCGTACCCTTGTGCGCGGCCTCGACCACTGCCAGCGCCAGCGCCGTGTCGGCGTCGTGGATCACGCCGAATTCTACGGCGCGCGGCGCGCCGTGCCAGACCGGCGTGAAGCTGTGCACCGTCACCACGACCGGGCGTAGACCGCGCGCCATGCGCCGTGCGATCTGGTCGTGCAAGGTGGCGTGGAAGGGCAGGTAGACCGCCTGGGTCCGGGCCAGGCGGTCGGCTTCGCTCAGCCCGCGGTTGCCCGGAACCCCCCAGGTTTCGCTGCGTTCCGCAACGGCGCCGGCAGCGTCGGGCGCGCGGTTGCAGTCGTAGACGAGGCGGGACACCTGCGCGCGCACCAACGTGGCATCAAGCCGCGCCGCAAGTCCGCGCGCCAGCCCCAGCGCGCCGGGATCCCAGGCGATATGCGCCTCGCGCGCGGCCGCGTCGAGGCCCAGAAGTCCGAAGACCGGCGGGAAGTAGTTCGAGGCGTGTTCGCATACCAGAAGCACACGGCCCTGTGCGTCGGCGTTTTCGACGATACCGGGAAAAAGCGCGGAGTGTTCTTCGCCTGACATGGAATCGGGACACCTCTTTGCGAATACCGAAAGGCTCTGACATGGAGGCCGGTCTGTCAAGAAAGTTTCTGAAGAAAAATTCCTGTTACAAAATTTACCGAAACAATCGACGCTTGACGAAAGCCGGTCAATAACGCCAAAGCCTAAAGCCACCGCCGCAGTGCGAGGCCCTGATGAATCAAGCCAGCCCGACCATCGAAGAACAGCTGCGCGCCGCGATCACCGGCATGACGCGGACTGAACGGCAGCTTGCGACGCATTCGTCGCGCAACTATCCGGTGGCGGCGCTCGGTTCGATCAGCCTGCGCTGGCACGCGCGGCCGAGGTGGCCGACGCCAACGGTGGTGCGGCTGGTGCAGAAGCTCGGGTTTCGCGGCTATCCGGACTTTCAGTCGAGCGTGCGGTCCGAGGTCGAGGATATGCCGTCGTCGCCGCTGGCCAAGCATGACCGGGCTGGGCAGGCGGGGCGCCCGATACCCATATTCTGAACCGCTTCGCCGATGCGGTGCATGGCAACCTTCAGGCCACGCTGGGTCAGATCGATCATGCCGATTTCGACGCGATCTGCCTCTTGCTGGCCGCGAAAGAGCGGCATGTCTATGCGATGGGCGGGCGGATCACGCATGTGATGGCCGATTATTTCGTCACCCATATGAAGGTGATCCGCCAGAACGTGACCCTGATTTCGGACATGTCGAACACCTGGCCGCCGGCGCTGATGGATATCAAGCCGGGCGATGTGCTTCTGGTCTTTGACATCCGGCGTTACGAAAACGCCGTATTGCAGGTGGCCGAGGTGGCGGTGGAACAGGGTGCCGAGGTCGTGCTGATCACCGATCAGTGGATTTCGCCGCCGCGCAGGCTGCACGCTATCGCCTCAGCGCGCATATCGAGGTGCTGTCGGCTTGGGACAGCACCGTCTCGATCCTGGTGCTGGTCGAAACGCTGCTTGCCGGGGTGCAGAGCCTGACATGGGATGAAACGCAATCGCGCATGAAACGGCTGGAGGAGCTTTACGCGCACCCGCTTTTCCGCCGCAACCGCTAGGGCCGCGGGGGTAGGTCAGACTGTGGGGAACGGCGGCGGGCTTGCGCTGATCCCGGTCAGCGCGTTGATGGCGATCGCCGCCATCACGATCAGCCCGCCCACAAAGGTGCCCGGGCTGGCGGTTTCGTTGAGAAAGACAAAGACCCAGACCGGCGCCATCAGAACCTCGATCATGCTCAGAAGCGTCAGCTCCAAGGCCGGGGATCCACGCGGCCGCCGGGCGTGTAGCAGATCATCCCGCCGGACAGGACCATCGCGCCCATGCCAAAGGCGATGCCGGCGTCGGGCAGCGGTACCACCAGCCCCGTGCCGCGAAACAGGCAGACCGCTGCGGCGACAAGGACGGCAAAGATGCCGCCAAGGGCGACGGCGGGCGTGGTTTCTTCCAGCGTGCTCCAGCGCAGGGCAAGGGTGAAGCCGGTAAAGCCCATGGCCGAGGCCAATGCAGCAAGATTTCCCGCCAGTTCGCCCGCCGCCAGACCTTCGCGCACCATGATCAGCATGCCGACCGCCGCTATGGCGATGGACATCCAGGTGGCCCGGCGAACGGTTTCACCCAGAACCAGCCGGCTCAGCACGGCGGTGAAGAAGGGCGATGCGGCAAAGAGGAACACCGCATTGGCCACGGTCGTCGTCTGAATGGCATAGATCGCCCCCGCAAACGCCAATACCAGCCCAAGCCCGCCGATCACGCCCGCCCATCCGGCCCGGCGCAGCCGCGGCCAGGGCGAGCCGCCCGAACGCCAGGCGATGAAGGCCAAAAGGACCGGTACCATGCCGAGCGAACGATAAAACAGGATCTGCCAGGTATCTGCCGTGTGGATATGGCGCAGCGCCAGCCCCATGACCGACCACAAAAGGCCGGCGGCCAGAACCAGGATTACCCCGGTGCGGTAGCGTGTGACAGGCATGACCTTCCCCTTTGGCGCCAGTCTGGCGTCGGGCAAGGTGGCCCTGCACGTCCGTTGGCGACGGCCGGAGATGTCGTTTTCAGTAGCCGAGCGCGATCCACCGGGTGCAGGAACGGTTCGCACGCTCTCTGCCCCGGCGGATGTTTTCGGCGACGACGCGGGCCGCGGTCACGGGTCGCGTGTCAGCAGCGATATGCGGCGTGACGGTCACCGCCGGATGCGCCCAATAGGGGTGATCGGGGGGCAGAGGCTCGACCCGGAAAACATCGAGCGTCGCGTGCCCGACCTGCCCGCTGTCCAGCGCTGAGCAACGCGTCGTCGTCGATCAGCGGGCCGCGCCCGGGGTTGATCACCGCCGCCCCGGGGGCCAGGAGGGCCAGGCGCGCTCGGTCGAGCGTGTTCTCGGTGGCCGCTGTGCGGGGCAGCAGCAGAACCACGATTTCCGCACCGGTCACGGCCGTGTCCAGCGTTTCGGGCCCCGCAAGGCAGGCGACGCCCGGCACCGACTTTGGCGTGCGGCTCCAGCCCGTGACGTTGAAGTTCAACGCGGCCAGCGCGCGGGCGCAGGCGCCGCCAAGTTCCACCGCAGACCCAGAATCGTGACCTGTTCGCGCGCGATCGGCGGCAGCACCGCATTGCGCCAGACCCCGTCCTGGCCATGGATATGCGCATCCATCCCCAGGTGATGGCGCGGTGCGCATGACCACTGACCATGCCCTGGTCAGGCCGGTGTCGACCATGCGGCACAGGGTTTGGCCAGCGGTCAGCTGCTGACATAGCGCTCCACGCCGGCCCAAAGGCTTTGCACCATCTTGCAGCGCGTGTAGGGGGTGAAATCGGTGATGATGCCGCCCGGCGCATAGATGATGTAATCGACCGTTTCGGGGTTTTCGGCGCGGTTCGAAAGGCTGACATCCAGCCGCGCCTCGGTGAAGGCCGCCGAAAGGTGGTCGCAAAATTCTGGCCAGAGCGCATCGCCCGGCGGCGAAGAAGACGGTGACGGGCATGGGTTACCTCGGTCGGTGGACATGGGCACTTTGCACCAGCCCGAAGCCCAGCAGCACCAGCATCGCCGAACCGCCATAAGAGACCAGCGGCAGCGGAACGCTCCACGACCGGCGCAAGCCCCATCACCATCGACATGTTGACCGCGAAATAGAAGAAGAAGTTCGCCGCGATCGGAGAGCGTCAGGCGACCGCAAAGCGATCGCAGTTCTGCATGGCAGAGACGATGCGAAGACGATGATGAGCGAGTAGAGGAGCAAGAGCGAGAAGGCGCCGAGAAAGCCGAACTCCTCGGCCAGGGTGGTGAAGATGAAATCGGTGTGCTTTTCGGGCAGGAAGTTCAGCCGCGATTGCGTGCCCTGCATGAAGCCGCGCCCGGCCCAGCCGCCGGAGCCCAGCGCGATCTTGGCCTGGCTGATGTGATAGCCCGCACCCAGCGGGTCCGAGGCGGGATCGAGGAAGGTATCGATGCGGCGGAACTGGTAGTCCTTCAATAGCTGCCAAGAGGTGCCGCGCGACAAAAAGACCGTGGTGACCAGCCCGATGCCGGCGGTGGTGACGGCGGCGAAATACCAAAGGCTGACGCCGGCCAGAAACATCACCACGCCACCGGCCGACATCAGCAGGATCGCGGTGCCCAGATCGGGCTGTTTGAGCACCAGAAAGGTCGGCAGCATGATCAGAAGTACCGGCACCGCGACCCAGAGGGGGTGCGAGGTCTTGCGAATGTCGAGCCAGTCGTAATAGGCCGCCAGCATCATCACCAGCGCCACCTTCATGAGTTCGGAAGGTTGCAGGCGCATGAAGCCCAGATCGATCCAGCGCTGCGCGCCCATGCCCACCGCGCCAAAAAACTCCACGGCCACGAGAAGCATCAGCGACAGCCCATAGGCGACACCGGCCATGTTGCGCCAGAACCAGATCGGCACGAAGGCGGCGACGAACATCGCCGCCATGCCTACGCCAAAGCGTTTCATCTGCGGATCGGCCCAGGGTTCAAGCGAACCGCCGGCGACGGAAAACAGCATCACGAAGCCGATTGCGGCGACCGCGGTCAGCAAAAGCGCCAGCGCCCAGTTGATGTAGAAGACCTTGCGAAGCCCTGTCGGGACGCTTTTGACGGAATATTCCAGATAACTCATCGCCGCCGTCCCCTCATGCCCGCTTGCGGCCCGCCTGCGCGGGCTCGGCCGGTGTCAGGTTCAGGTTCTTGCGCTGGTTTTCGATCCGCGTGCGCTGATCGGCCGGATAGGCCGACAGCGGCGGAAAGCCCCCGTGAAGTGCCTGAAGCATGATGTCGCGGGCGATGGGGGCCGCGGCGGCCGAACCGCCGCCGCCGTGTTCGACCACGATCGACACCGCGTATTTCGGCGCGTCGAAGGGCGCAAAACTGACAAACAGCGCGTGGTCGCGCCGGTTCCATGGCAGATCGTCGTTGCTGGTCACGCCGCGTTCGCGTTCGGCGGCGGTGATGTTGCGCACCTGGCTGGTGCCGGTCTTGCCGGCCAGCTGCATCGTGTCATCGGCAATGCGCGAGCCGTAGGCGGTGCCGCGACGGTTGTTGATGACCTGGTACATGCCGTTCTGAACCGCCGCCAGCGCGGCGGGCGACAGACCGAGCGGCGGCGCGGGCGGTGGCGCGGTCTCTTCATTGTCCACGGATTTGACCAGACGCGGCGAAACCGCGCGGCCCGTCGCGATCCGCGCCGCCATGACCGCCAGTTGCAGGGGCGACGACAGAACATAGCCCTGGCCGATGGAGGCGTTGATCGTGTCGCCGATCAGCCATTCGGAGCCGCGCTTTGCCAGCTTCCAGGCCTTGGTGGGATTGAGGCCCTCGGAAATGGCCGACATCGGCAGGTCGTGGCGCTGGCCAAGCCCCAGGCGCGCGGCCATGGCGCTGATCGCCTCGATCCCGACCTTCTGCGCCAGTTCGTAATAGTAAACGTCACAGCTTTCGGAAAGGCTGCGTTCCAGGTCGACATAGCCGTGGCCGCCGCGTTTCCAGCAGTGAAAGCGCCGTCCGCCGGCTTCGATATAGCCGGGGCAATAGGCGGTGGTTTCCGGGGTGATCAGCCCGGCCTCGAGGCCTGCCAGTGCGGTAACCATCTTGAAGGTTGAGCCCGGCGGATAGGCGCCCTGCACGCTTTTGTTGGCCAGCGGCCGGTGATCGTTTTCGGTCAGCATGGCATAGTCGGCCACCGAAATGCCGCGCACAAAAAGGTTGGGGTCGAAGGTCGGCGCCGAAGCGATGGCCAGAAGATCGCCGTTCTGGACATCCATCAGCACGGCCGAGGCGCTTTCATCGCCAAGCCGGGCCTGCACGTAGTTTTGCAGGTTCGCGTCGATCGTCAGCCGGATGTCGGCCCCGGCCTCGCCTTCCTTGCGGTCAAGTTCGCGCATGACGCGGCCGACGGCGTTCACCTCGATCCGCCGGGTGCCGGCGCTGCCGCGCAGGAGGCTTTCCATCCGCGCCTCGACGCCGACCTTGCCGATCTGGAACTTCGGGATCTGCAGAAGCGGGTCGGGGTTTTCGAGCCCCTCCAGGTCGTGGTCGCTGACCGGGCCGACATAGCCCACGATATGGGCGAAGTCGCCGATGCGCGGATAGTGACGTGACAGCCCGACCTCGGGCACGACACCGGGCAGGGCGGGGGCGTTGACGGCGACGCGCGAAAGATCGTTCCAGCTCAGCCGGTCGGCCACGATGATCGGTACGAACGGGCTTCGCCGCTTGACCTCTTTCAGCGTCTTTTCAATGTCTTCGCTGCCAAGCGGGATCAATTCTGCCAGCCGGTTCAGTACCGCCTCGACATCGCCGGCATCCTCGCGCACGACAACGATGCGGTAATTCTGTTCGTTTTCGGCCAGCGCCACGCCGTTGCGGTCGAAGATCAACCCGCGTGCCGGTGGCAGAAGTCGCAGGTTGATACGGTTTTCCTCGGCCAGCAGGCGGTACTGGTCGGCCTGATCGACCTGCATGTAGCGCATGCGCAGCCCAAGCCCCGCGGCCATGGCCAGGATCGACCCGCCGACAAACAGCGCCCGGCGGCTGATGCCGCGCGCGCTTTCCTCGGTATCGCGGGCCGAGCGTCTCACAGGCGTCGCCCCATGGCATCCACCTCGCCGGTCGCAGCCTTGCGCAGGCCGAACCCGACGCGGGTCAGCCCGACGACCAGCGGGTAGGCCACGACCGTGCTGACCAGTTGAAGCGTTTCCATGCTCAGATTGGACTGCGCAACGAAGGTGATGGCAAGCCCCAGCCGGTAAGCCAGAAACACCGCCGTCATCACGCCGGCGACCATCAGCCATTCGATCAGAAAGGTCAGTTCGCGCGACATGGCCTCGCGCCGGCGCAGAAATTCGCTGCCCAGAAGCGCGATGGCGGCGAACAGCCCGGGCGGGCGCTGACTGAGGATGTCGTCGGCCAGAAAGACCAGGGCAACCAGTGGCGCGGGCACATATTCGGGCCGCCGCAGAACCCAGGCGAAGCAGAGGCAAAGCAGCAGGTTGGGCCCCGGCCAGCTTGTCGGGGTGGTGTCGAGCGGCAGAAGGCGCAGAAAGATCACCAGTACCGCCAGCAGAAGGTAGATCAGCCGGTAGGCGAGCCTCGCGGTCTGGATCGGATCAGCCATCGGCGGGAACCGTCGTTGCGGGCGCATCGGCGGCGGGCTCGGCCGGTGGCGGCGGTGGGCCCAGCCGGTCATCCGGTGCGATCAAGCCGCCGGAGTCGGTGACAGGCGGGGTTTCGTGGCTGCGCAGAACGCGCAGGAATTCCAGCCGTTCATAGTCGGCCGAAAGCCAGACGCGAAAGCGCCGGTCGGGGCCTTGGGTGATCTGGCCAACCAGAAGCCCGGCGGGGAACACGCCGCCATCGCCCGAGGACACGACCCGGTCGCCCGGGCGCACCTGATCGGCGGCTTCAAGGAAATCGAGCGGCGGAATGGCGCTGTTGTCACCGGAAAGAATGGCCCGCTGGCCCGAGGGCTGGATGGTGACCGGGATGCGGCTGTTGCTGTCGGTCAGCAGAATCACCCGGGCGGTCGATTGCCCGACCCCGGAAATCCGGCCCACCAGACCCAGCCCGTCCATCACTGCCCAGCCATCGCGGATGCCGTCACGTTCGCCGACGTTCAGCAGCACCGACTGGCGAAACGGCGAGCCACTGTCGGCCAGAACCACGCCGGTGACATGGGTCAGCTTCGGATCCAGCGGCACATGGTTCAGGTCAAGCAGGCGGGCGTTCTTCTGCTCCAGCTGCAGGGCCGCTTCCTTCCAGGCTTTCATTTGCTGAAGTTCGCGGCGAAGTTCCTGATTTTGTTCGTATATCTTTGCGTAAGACTGGAAGTCCTCGACCATGCCGGCGAATTTCGTAACCGGCACCAGCGCCCATTCCATGCTGGGCACCAACCGGTCGACCAGCGCGGCACGAAACCGTTCGACGCGCGGGCTGTCGATTCGCCAGAGCAGGAACAGGGCGAGCAGGACGAACACCATTCCGCCGACCACGATCCGCCGGATCGGGCCTACGTAATCGGTCTGTCCGTTTCGGTCTCGTGCCACGGGCGGCCTCGGTTTCGGCAGTCAGGGCGCCGCGGGCGGCGACGCTTAGCTGTCGTAGTCTATCACGTGGCGCAGCTGCTTTTCGTATTCCAGTGCCTTGCCGGTTCCGAGCGCCACGCAGTTGAGCGATTCATCGGCGACCGAAATCGACAGCCCGGTCTGTTCGCGCAGCGCCAGGTCCAGTTCACCCAGAAGCGCGCCGCCGCCGGTCAGCATGACGCCGCGGTCGACGATATCGGCGGCGAGGTCGGGCGGGGTCGCTTCCAGCGCGATCATCACCGCTTCGCAGATCTGCTGCACCGGTTCGGCCAGCGCCTCGGCGACCTGCGCCTGATTGATCTCGGTTTCCTTGGGCACGCCGTTCAGAAGGTCACGGCCACGGATCTGCATCGAGGCGCCACGCCCGTCATCAGGCATCCGCGCGGTGCCTATGGAGGTCTTGATGCGCTCGGCCGTGCTTTCGCCGATCAGCAGGTTCTGCTGGCGGCGCAGGTAGGAAATGATCGCCTCGTCCATCCGGTCGCCGCCAACGCGGACCGAGCGGGCATAGACGATATCGCCAAGGCTGAGCACCGCAACCTCGGTCGTGCCGCCGCCGATGTCGACGACCATCGAGCCGGTCGGATCGGTGATCGGCATGCCGGCGCCGATGGCGGCGGCGATCGGTTCGGCGATCAGCCCCGCGCGCCGGGCGCCGGCCGACAGGACCGACTGGCGGATCGCGCGTTTTTCGACAGGCGTCGCGCCATGCGGCACGCAGACGATGACCTTGGGCTTGGAAAAGGTGGTGCGGCGGTGAACCTTGCGGATGAAATGCTTGATCATCTCTTCGGCGACGTCGAAATCGGCGATCACGCCTTCGCGCATCGGCCGGATCGCCTCGATCGAACCGGGGGTACGCCCCAGCATCAGCTTGGCGTCCTCGCCCACCGCCAGAACCTGTTTCTTGCCGTCCTTGACATGGTAGGCCACGACCGAGGGTTCGTTCAGGATGATCCCGCGCCCCTTCACGTAGACGAGCGTGTTCGCTGTCCCGAGGTCAATCGCCATGTCGGACGAAAACAGCCCGCCAAATCCCACCATATCCTGATGCTCCACATGCCTTGCGCCGGCGACTCGGATGTTGCCGGCTGGCGTTTCTTATAGGCTCGGGGGCGGGATTTCGGAAGGGGGCGTGGAGCGGCGGCTGGCGGGATTTCGCAGGCTTTACAATTTCCTACATTTTACGCGGCGGGCCTGCACCCGCCGCGCGGCGAAATTGCATTATCCCAACCTGACCTCATCGACCGGCTTGGTCTTGGCCCGCCGAACCACCAGATTGTTCAGCGCGCTGACATAGGCCTTGGCGCTGGCCACGACCGTGTCGGTATCAGAAGACTGGCCGGTGACGATCTTGCCATCCTCTTCCAGACGCACCGAAACCGTGGCCTGCGCGTCGGTGCCCTCGGTCACCGCCTGCACCTGGTACAGCGCCAGCCGAGCGTCATGGGGAACGAGTTTCTTGATGGCGTTGAAGGTGGCGTCCACAGGGCCATCGCCCTGCGCGGTCACCTGATGATCCGTGCCGGCCATGGTCAGGATCAGATCGGCCGATTGCGGCGCCTCGGTGCCGCAGATCACTCGCAGGAACTTGACCTGCATGTGATCGCCCGCCGCTTCCGAGGCCTGGTCGGTCATCAGCGCGATGAGGTCGTCGTCATAGACCTCCTTCTTGCGGTCGGCGAGCGCCTTGAACCGCACGAAGACATCGTTGAGCTGGTTGTCGGCCAGATCATAGCCGAGATCTTTCAGCTTGGCGCGCAGCGCGGCGCGGCCGGAATGCTTGCCCAAGGGCAGCGAGGTGCCGGCAAGCCCGATATCCTCCGGCCGCATGATCTCAAACGTTTCGGCGTTTTTCAGCATCCCGTCCTGATGGATGCCGCTTTCGTGCGCAAAGGCGTTCTTGCCGACGATGGCCTTGTTGAACTGCACGGGAAAGCCGGACACGGCGGCGACGCGGCGCGAGATGCCCATGATCTTCGTCGTGTCGATGCCGGTGTGGAATGGCATGATGTCGTTGCGCACCTTCAGCGCCATCACCACCTCTTCAAGCGCGGTATTGCCGGCACGTTCGCCCAGCCCGTTGATCGTGCATTCGATCTGACGCGCGCCAGCCTCGACCGCGGCCAGCGAATTGGCCGTCGCCATACCAAGGTCGTTGTGGCAATGGGTTGCAAAGATGACCGCATCGGCGCCGGGTACGCGTTCGATGAGCATGCGGATCAGCGCGGCCGACTCGCGCGGGGCGGTATAGCCCACCGTGTCGGGGATGTTGATCGTCGTGGCGCCGGCCTTGATGGCGATCTCGACGACCCGGCACAGATAGTCATGTTCGGTCCGCGTGGCATCCATGGGCGACCATTGCACATTGTCGCAAAGGTTGCGGGCATGGGTCACCGTGTCGTGGATGCGCTCGGCCATCTGGTCCATGTCCAGATTGGGGATGGCGCGATGCAGCGGCGAGGTGCCGATAAAGGTGTGAATGCGCGGCCTGCGCGCGTGTTTCACCGCCTCCCAGCAGCGGTCGATATCCTTGAAATTGGCGCGCGCCAACCCGCAGATGACGGCGTTCTTCGCCTGGCGGGCGATGGCGCTGACCGCGGCAAAGTCGCCTTCGGAAGCGATGGGAAAGCCCGCCTCGATAATATCGACGCCCATCTCGTCGAGCATTTCGGCGATTTCCAGCTTTTCGTCATGGGTCATGGTGGCGCCGGGCGATTGTTCGCCGTCACGCAGCGTGGTGTCGAAAATCACCACGCGGTCCTGATCGGTGTTCTTGGTCATTGCTGTCTCTCGGTTCGTCTGTTGCTTCGTCTTCTTTCGGGCGCGTCCCACCTCTGAGCGGCGCGCCCGGGGGCACGCTCAGAGGCGGCTAAGAAGAAGCAGGCCACGGGCATGGCGCGCGCGGCGGCGCGCAGGCAGGCAAGGTTTCTGGTTTCCCGTGTCATGGGGCGCGACTATAGGGGCCGTTTCGCAAAAGAAAAGCCCCGAAACGCAGGCGCGCGGCATGCGGCCGGCGCCCGCCCCGGCCGGCCTCAGTTGCCGTCGGCCCCGGTCGCGTCCGTGCCGACCGGCACCGGTGTTTTCAGGATGTTGTTTTCCCAGATGCCGGCCGATGTCTCGCCCGAGGCATGGCGTACCTCGCCCTGACCCTGGCGCTTGCCGGCCTGAAAGTTGCCTTCGTACACATCGCCGCCGGGATAGGTGGCCAGACCTTGCCCATCCATCTCTCCCGCCCGCCACTGCCCGGTATAGCGAAAGCCGTCCGGCATGGTGATCTCGCCCTGGCCTTCGCGGCGGCCGGCCACGAAATCGCCGGTATAGACGGTGCCGTCGGCATAGGTTGCAATGCCGCGGCCATGACGTTCGCCGTTGCGGAAACCGCCTTCATAGCGGTAGCCGTCCGGATAGCTCATGGTCCCGGTGCCGTTGATCGCGCCGTCGGCAAATTCACCGTCATAGGTCACGCCATTGGCATAGCGCGCGATACCGCGCCCCGAGGCGACGCCGGCCTTCCAGCCCCCCTCGTAGGTCGTGCCATCGGCATAGGTAATCGTGCCCTCGCCATCGGGCAGGTCGCCGCGCAGGCTGCCCTGAAAGACCGACCCGTCGGGATAGGTGATGCGGCCCTGTCCCTCGATCCGGCCCTGATTCCAGTCGCCTTCATAGACATAGCCCTTGGCGGTGCGGAAGGTGCCCTTGCCCTGCCGCAGATCGCCCGCGAATTCGCCCTCGTAGACATCGCCATTGGCGTAGCGAACGCTGCCGCGGCCCTGACGCTTGCCATCGACCAGCGGGCCTTCGTAGACGTCGCCGCCCGCCTGCGTCAGCGTGCCCGCCCCGCCGATCTGGCCGTCGACCCAGTCGCCTTCATAGGTCAGCCCGTCGGGTGTGGTCAGCTTGCCCTTGCCCTGGCGCTGGCCATGAACCAGCTCGCCCTCATAGACCTGCCCGTCGGCATAGGTCACCTTCGCCTGGCCCATCTTGACGCCGTTCACCCAGTCGCCGTCGTAGACATAGCCATCGGGGCCGGTCATCACGCCCTTGCCGTGGTGAACCCCGTCCAGAAATCCGCCTTCGTAACTGACGCCATTGGCATAGCGGGCCAGCCCCTGGCCGGTCATCTTGCCCTCGACCCAGTCGCCCTCGTAGGTGCCGCCATCGGCAAAGGTGATCTTGCCCTTGCCCTGCGGCTTGCCGGCGACGAAGTCACCCTCATAGACGGAACCGTTGGAAAACCGCGCGGTGCCCTTGCCCTGAATCTCGCCGCCGACCCAGGTGCCGGAATATTCGTATCCATCCGGCAACCGGTATGTGCCCTGTCCATCGGGCAGCCCGTTGACAAAGGTGCCCTCGTAGATGCCGCCATTGTCGAACTGCTTGGTCACCACCTCGCCGGTGTCCTGCCCGGCGACGGCGCCGGCCAAAGCCAGCGAAAGCGTTATTACGGCCGCCGCCTGCGTCACGGTCCTGCCCATGCCAGCCCCCTTCGTCCCGTCAGAGCGCGGCCAGCCTAGCGACGTTGGGGCAGGGCGACAAGCCACTCGGGCGCAAGCGTTCCGGCGGGCTTTTCCCCGCCCGCCGATCTGCTAGAACGGGGAGAGCCCGGGGGGTGGAGAGTGCCATGGCCGAAACGTTCCGACTGACACTGGCGCAGCTGAACCCTACCGTGGGGGCGCTGGCCGAAAACGCCGAACTGGCCTTTGCGGCATGGCAAAAGGCGCGTGCGGCAGGGGCCGACATGGTCGCCCTGCCGGAAATGTTCATCACCGGGTACCAGACCCAGGATCTGGTGCGCAAAGCGGTCTTTGCCGCCGATGCCGAGGCCGCGATCGCCGCGCTCGCAAGGCGGTGCGCCGATGGGCCGGTGATGGGAATCGGCGGCCCCTTCAGCCAGGACGGCAAGCTTTACAACTGCTGGTACATCCTGTCCGGCGGGCAGATCGTGAACCGGGTGCTGAAGCATCACCTGCCCAATTACGGCGTCTTCGACGAAGTGCGGATCTTCGATACCGGCCCGGTCACCGGCCCCTATCGCGTCGGTCCCGTGCGTATCGGCACGCCGATCTGCGAGGATGCCTGGTACCCCGATGTCTGTGAGACGCTGGCCGAAACCGGGGCCGAGATCCTCGTCGTGCCCAACGGTTCGCCCTATTACCGGCAAAAGTTCGAACGCCGGATGAACCTGATGGTCACGCGCACCGTCGAAACCGGGCTGCCGATGGTCTATCTGAACTTCGTCGGCGGGCAGGACGATCAGGTTTTCGACGGCGGCTCCTTCGTGCTGAACCCCGGTGGCGGTCTGGCCGCGCAGCTTCCGGTCTTCGAAGAGGCCATCGCGCATGTCGACTTTGTTCACACGGCGGACGGGTGGCGCGCGCAAACAGGCCCGCGCGCGCTTCATCCCGACGAATGGGAACAGGATTATGCCGCCATGGTCATGGCGCTGCGCGACTACATGGCCAAGACCGGGTTCCGGAAGGTGCTTCTGGGCCTCTCGGGCGGGATCGACAGCGCGATCGTCGCCACGATCGCCGCCGATGCGCTTGGCCCCGAACATGTCCGTTGCGTGATGCTGCCGTCGGAATACACCTCGGCCCATTCTCTGGAAGACGCCGCGGCCGTGGCGAAAAACCTTGGCTGCCAGCTCGACACGATCCCGATCGAAGGCCCGCGCGACGCGGTCGAGGCGGTGCTGGCGCCGTTCTTCGACGGCACGCCCCCCGGCGTGGCCGAGGAAAACATCCAGTCGCGCCTGCGCGGACTCATCCTCATGGCGCTGTCGAACAAGTTTGGCGAGATGCTGCTGACCACAGGCAACAAGTCCGAAGTCGCCGTCGGCTATGCGACGATCTACGGCGACATGGCCGGCGGCTACAACCCGATCAAGGATCTCTACAAGATGCGGGTTTTCGAAACCTGCCGCTGGCGCAACGCCAACCACCGGCCCTGGATGAAGGGACCGGTCGGCGTAGTGATCCCGCCACGGGTGATCGACAAGCCACCCTCGGCCGAATTGCGCGACAACCAGAAGGACGAAGACAGCCTGCCACCCTATGCGGTGCTCGACGCAATCCTCGAAGGGCTGATGGACTTCGACAAATCGGTCGCCGAACTGGTGGCGGAAGGCCACGACCGGGCCACGGTCAAGCGGGTCGAAAAGCTGCTTTATATAAGCGAATACAAACGCTTCCAGTCTGCGCCCGGGGCGCGCGTGTCGCGCCGGGCCTTCTGGCTCGACCGCCGCTATCCGATCGTCAACCGCTGGCGCGACGAAAGCTAGACGGCGCGTCTCAGGCCCTCTTCATCTTGGCGCAAATACTTCCGGGGGTCCGGGGGCAGCGCCCCCGGGGCGCGCCGGTCTTGGCACGCGCTATTCCCACCACCGGTCGATGGCCGCGATATCGGCATCCGACCAGCCGAAGTGGTGCGCCAGTTCGTGAACCAGCACATGCGCGACAAGCGCGTCCAGTTCCACATCGCCCCGTTCGGCCCATTCGTCCAGGATCGGCCGGCGAAAGAGCCAGATCGCCTCGGGCCGCACCGGCTGATCGGTCACGGACCGTTCGGTCAGCGGTATGCCGTCGTAAAGACCGGTCAGTTCGAACGGGTCGTCGATGCCCAACTCGGCCAATATGTCTTCGGGCGCGAAATCCTCGACACGCAGGCTGATTGCCGCGGCGGCCTTGGCAAAGGGGCCGGGCAGGGCGGCCATGGCGGCGCGGGCCAGCCTTTCGATCATCTCCAGATCGGGGGCGGTCCTGGGGCTTTCGGCAGGGTCGGTCATGGGTGCTCCTTACCCTCCCGATATGGACAAAAGCCCGCCTTTATGAAAGAGGACCGGCACCTGAGGAGTTGATCATGGTCACCACCCGTTTCGCCCCGTCGCCCACCGGCTATATCCATGTAGGCAACCTGCGCACCGCGCTGATGAACTATCTGATCGCCCGCAAGACCGGCGGCCAGTTCATCCTGCGGCTGGACGATACCGACCAGGAACGTTCGAAACAGGAATATGCCGATGGCATCCAGCGCGATCTGGAATGGCTGGGGCTTTCCTGGGACCGGCTGGAACGGCAGTCGGACCGGCTGGACCGCTATGCCGCGGCCGCGGACGAGTTGCGTGCCAAGGGCCGGTTTTACGAATGTTTCGAAAGCCCGACCGAGCTGGATCTGAAGCGCAAGAAACAGCTGAACATGGGCAAGCCACCGGTCTATGACCGCGCGGCGCTCAAGCTGTCGGCCGATGAAAAGGCCAAGCTGCGCGAAACCCGCGACGGCTACTGGCGTTTCCTGCTCGATCAGGAGCGGATCGAATGGGCCGACGGCATCCTCGGCGATATCTCGATCGACGCGGCCTCGGTCTCCGATCCGGTCCTGATCCGCGCCGACGGTCAGGTGCTTTATACCCTGGCCTCGGTCGTCGACGACATCGACATGGGCGTCACCCATATCGTGCGTGGTTCCGATCACGTGACCAATACCGCGACCCAGATCCAGATCATCAAGGCGCTGGGCGGCACGCCGCCGGCCTTTGCCCACCACAGCCTGCTGACCGGCGCGCAGGGCGAGGCGCTGTCGAAGCGGCTGGGCACGCTCAGTCTGCGCGATCTGCGCGCGCGGGGGGTGGAACCGGCCGCATTGCTCAGCCTCATGGCCCGGCTCGGCTCGTCGCAGCCCGTTGAACTGATGACCTCGCTCGACGAACTGGCCGAGGGGTTCGACCTGTCGCATTTCGGCGCCGCGCCCACGAAGTTTGACGCCGAAGACCTGTTCCCGCTGACCCAGAAATATCTGCACGGGCTGGACTTTTCGGCGGTCGCCAGCCGGATCCGCGCGCTTGGCGTGCCCGAGGCGCTGGCGGAAACCTTCTGGCGCGTGGTGCGCGAAAACATCACTGTGCTCGACGACCTGGCCGACTGGTGGACGCTCTTTCGCGACGGGGCCGAACCGATGATCGCGCCCGAGGATGCCGATTATGTCGCCGCGGCCATGGCGCTTTTGCCGCCGCCGCCCTACGGGCCGGACAGCTGGGCCAACTGGACCGCCGCAGTGAAGGAGGCGACGGGCCGCAAGGGCAAGGCGCTGTTCATGCCGCTGCGCCTGGCGCTGACGGGGCAGACCCACGGGCCCGAAATGGCCGATGTAATGACGCTTCTGCAAACCGTGCGCGCCCGCGGCTGACTTGATTTTCTCCCCTTTTTGCGGGTAAAAGGGCGCGGGTCCGCGTCCTTTCGCTTTCTTCTGGCGGCCCCGGTTCCACACCCCGAAGAGAGCCAGAAGGTGTGGAGCTTATCATGGCAGAGATACTGATCCGCGGCGCCGATTGCGTTGTGACAATGAATGCGGAGCGGGCGGAAATCGCCGGTGGCGATGTGCTGATCCGCGACGGGGTGATCGCGGCCGTGGGGCCGGGGCTGACGACGACCGGCACGGTCGTTTCTGCGGCGGGATGCGTCGTCACGCCGGGCCTCGTCAACATCCACCACCACCTCTTTCAGACGCTGACGCGGGCGGTCCCGGCGGCGCAGGATGCGCTGCTCTTCGGGTGGCTGAAAACGCTTTACCCGATCTGGTCGCGCTTTGGGCCGGAGGAGATGCGGGTTTCGGCGCTGGTCGGGCTGGCCGAACTGGCGCTGTCGGGCTGCACACTCAGCGCCGATCACCTTTATCTTTACCCCAATGGCGCGCGGCTGGACGATACGGTGGATGCGGCCCGCATGATCGGCCTTCGCTTTCACCCGACGCGCGGCGCGATGTCGATCGGCGAAAGCGCCGGGGGGCTGCCGCCCGACAGCCTTGTCGAGACCGAGGCGGCGATCCTGAACGACATGATCCGCACCGTCGACGCCTTCCACGACCCGCACCCCGGCGCCATGCTGAGGGTCGGGCTTGCGCCCTGTTCGCCATTTTCGGTCAGCCGCGAACTGATGCGCGACGCCGCGCTTCTGGCCCGCGAAAAAGGCGTGATGCTGCACACCCATCTGGCCGAAAACGACGAAGACATTGCCTATTCGCTGGCCCGGTTCGGCTGCCGGCCGGGGCAATATGCCGAAGACCTGGGCTGGACCGGCCCCGATGTCTGGCACGCCCATTGCGTAAAGCTCGACGCCGGCGAGATCGGGCTTTTTGCTAAAAGCCGCACCGGAGTGGCGCATTGTCCCTGTTCGAACTGCCGGCTGGGGTCCGGCATCGCCCCGGTTCGCGCCATGCGCGATGCCGGGGTCGCGGTCGGCCTCGGTGTCGACGGTTCGGCCTCGAATGACAGCGCCAGCCTGGTGGCAGAGGCGCGCCAGGCGATGCTGTTGCAAAGGGTCGCGCGCGGTGCCGACGCGATGAGCGCGCGCGAGGCGCTGGAATTGGCCACGCTGGGCGGTGCGCGGGTTCTGGGGCGCGACGATCTGGGCGCGCTGGAACTGGGCAAGCGGGCCGATATCGCGGTCTGGGATGCCTCGGGTGTGGAGGCGGCCGGAAGCTGGGATCCGGCGGCGCTGTTGCTGGCCGGGCCGATGCGTGTGCGCGACCTCTTTGTCGAAGGCCGCGACATCGTGCGGGACGGGCAGCTCGTCAGTCTCGATCTCGACGCGGCGCTGGCCGAAGCGCGCGGCTGCCTGTCGCGGCTTATGGCCTGACCGCAGGCTCAAAAAGGGGAGCGGCCATCATGGCCGATCCCCTGCGGCGGTATTGCTTTGGGCAAAGTATCCCGGGGTCCGGGGCAGCGCCCCGGATAGCGGCCTCAGCTGCGCTTTCCGGCGAGGTAGGTCGCTGCAACGGCGCGGTCGTCGCCCATCATGATCGTCGGGAAAAGCGCCTGCCAGATGTCGTCTGCCCGGACGCTGGCCTGCGCGATCGCCGGGGTCGAGGCGAGGTCGAGCACCACAAGATCGGCCTCCATCCCCGGCGCGAGGTTGCCGATACGGTCGTCCAGGTGCAGCGCGCGGGCCGAACCCTGGGTGGCCAGCCAGTAAAGCTCGGCCGGGTGCAGCGCGCGGCCGCGCAGCTGGCCAACCTCATAGGCCGCGGCCATGGTGCGCAGCATCGAAAAGGATGACCCGCCCCCGGTATCGGTCGCCAGCCCGACGCGATGGCCGGCGGCCTTGAGCCCACCCATGTCGAAAAGGCCTGAGCCGATGAAGGTATTCGAGGTCGGGCAATGGATGAGGCTGGCATCGACCTCTTTCAGCCGGTCGCGTTCGCGTGGTTCCAGGTGGATCGCGTGGCCATAAAGCCCGCCCTTGCCCAAAAGTCCGAAGGCTTCGTAGGTGTCGAGATAGTCGCGCGCGTCGGGAAAGAGCGATTTGACCCAGGCGATTTCGTCGGTCTGTTCGCTCAGGTGGGTCTGCATCAGGCAATCGGGGTATTCGGCCCAGAGCGCGCCCATGGCGGTCAGCTGCTCTGGCGTCGAGGTGGGCGAAAAGCGCGGTGTGATCACATAATTCAGCCGGTCCTTTCCGTGCCAGCGCTGCAACAGCCGCTTGCTGTCGTCATAGGCCGATTGCGGCGTGTCGCGCAGCCCGTCGGGGGCGTTTCTGTCCATGCAGGTCTTGCCGGCCAAGGCCCGCGCGCCGCGCGCCGCGGCCTCGGCAAAGAAGGCCTCGACGCTTTCGGGGTGGATCGTGGCGTAGGAACAGACGGTCGTGGTGCCATGCGCAAGCGTCAGGTCGAAATACCGCCGGGCCACTTCGGCGGCATAGGCGGCATCGCCAAAGCGCATTTCTTCGGGAAAGGTGTAGCTGTTCAGCCAGTCGATCAGGCGCTTGCCCCAGCTCGCGATGATCGCGGTCTGGGGATAATGGGCATGGGCATCGACGAAACCGGCGGTGATCAGGCCCTGACCATGGTCGGTCACCGCCGCGTCGGGCGCGCGGGCGCGGATAGCGTCGACCTCGCCAACCGCCGCGATCCTGCCGCTCTCGACCAGCACCGCCTGGCGGCCGGCGTGGCGTGCCGCCTCTGGCCCCTCGACGAAGGGGTCGGCGGTAAAGCTCAGCGTCTGGCCGATCAGGATTGTCGCCATCTCTCATCTCCGGTTCTCGGGCACCACCGGGCAATCTAAAGCGCTTGGCCCCGCAGGTAAATTTACGACATGCCCCTGTTTCTTTGAAACACCTTCCGCTAAAGACGGGGTAATCGGAACCCCGGGGTGGCGATGACGGACGAGCCCATCGAACGCGCGGCGACCGACGCCGATCCCGACGAGCTGGATCAGGCGCGGGTCGACGCGATTCTCGATGCGGTCGAGGCCGGCGACGCCGCCCGGGTGAGCGAGTTGATGGCGCCGCTGCACGCCGCCGACATCGCCGACTTTCTCGAACAGATCGGCCATGGGGAACGGCAGGCGTTTCTGGCGCTTTACGCGGTCGAGATCGACGGCGAGATCCTGTCGGAGATTGACGAGTCGATCCGCGAAGAGGTCATCGAATACCTGCCCTCCGAGGTGGTGGCCGAGGCCGTTCGAGAGCTGGAATCCGACGATGTCGTTGATATTCTTGAAGATATCGAAGAGCCGGAAAAGCAGCGCGCGATCCTCGAGGCGCTGACGGACGCCGACCGGATCGCGGTTGAACGCGCGCTGAGCTATCCGGAAAATTCCGCCGGGCGGCTGATGCAGCGCGAAACCGTGATCGCGCCCGAGCATTGGAGCGTGGGCGAGGCGATCGATTTCCTGCGCAACGCCGAATGGCTGCCCGAACAGTTCTATCATGTGATCCTCGTCGATCCGCGCATGCGGCCGGTGGGCTATGTGACGCTGGGCAAGCTTTTGAGTTCGGCGCGCAAGACCAAGTTGAAGGCGATCCTCGAAGACAGTTTTCGCACCGTTGAGGTGACCGACGAGGAATCCGACGTTGCCTATGTCTTCAACCAGTACCACCTGATTTCAGCGCCGGTTGTCGATGAAAGCGGGCGGCTGGTGGGTGTGATCACAATCGACGACGCGATGACCGTTCTGGACGAGGAGCACGAGGAAGACATCCTGCGTCTGGCCGGTGTGGGCGAGGGCAGCCTGACCGACAGGGTGGTGGAAACCACCAAGCAGCGCCTGCCATGGCTGTTCGTGAACCTGCTGACGGCGATCCTGGCCTCGGGCGTGATCGCGCAGTTCGAGAACACCATCGCGCAGCTGGTCGCGCTGGCTGTGCTGATGCCGATCGTCGCCTCGATGGGGGGCAATGCCGGCACGCAGTCTCTGACAGTGGCGGTGCGCGCGCTGGCCACGCGCGACCTGACCAGTTCCAACCTCTGGCGCGTGATCCGCCGCGAGGCGCTGGTCGGCCTCGTCAACGGCATCTTCTTTGCGCTGGTCATGGGGCTGGTCGGCTGGTTCTGGTTCGGCCTGCCGATGCTGGGTGTCGTGATCGCAACCGCGATGGTCGTCAATCTGGTCGTGGCGGGCCTGTCGGGCATATTAATACCGGTGGCAATGGAAAAGGCGGGCGTCGATCCGGCGCTGGCATCGGGCACCTTCGTGACGACCGTGACCGATGTGGTGGGCTTTTTCGTCTTTCTGGGGCTCGCGGGGATGCTTCTTCTATGACACTGGCCGAGGTGAAGGCCGATGCGCGCAAGGCCGCCTTCGCGCGGCGCAAGCTGGCGCATGCGGCGGGGCAGGGCGCGGCGGCGGCGCGACTTGCCGATGTGCTGGCCGGACATGCGGGGCAACCGCTTGCCGGCTACATGCCGATGCGGACCGAAATTGACTGTCTGCCGGCGATGGCCGGGCATGACGGGCCGGTCGGCGTGCCGGTGATCCTTGGTGCCGGGCAGGCACTGAAGTTTCGCCGGTGGCATCCCGGTGCGCGGATGGTTCCCGGCGAGTTCGGCGCGGCGATCCCCGAAAGCGGCGACTGGATCGATCCGCAGGTACTGATCGTGCCGCTTCTGGCCTTTGACCGGCGTGGCTACCGGCTGGGCTATGGCGGGGGGTTTTACGACCGCACGCTTGAAGGGCTGCGAGCCCGCCACGCCGTGACCGCCATCGGCTTTGCCTATGCCGCGCAAGAGGTGGCACAGGTGCCGATCGAGCCCACCGACCAGCCCCTCGATCTGATCGTGACCGAAACCGAGTTGATAAGGCTTGGCTGAACCCGCCGCAGCCGGGGCGGCCAAAATCGCTTGCCCAACCGCGGCGCGCAGCCTAAGCGGGGGCCTATGAAGATACTTTATCTGGGCGATGTGATGGGCCGGGCGGGCCGCGCGGCGATCACCGGCGGGCTGGCGAAACTGCGCGAGGATTGCGGCGCCGATTTCGTGGTGGTGAATGGCGAGAACGCGACCTCGGGCGCGGGCCTCTCGCCGGAGCATGCGAAGCTGTTGCTCGACGCCGGGGCGGATTGCCTGACGCTGGGCGACCATGCCTTCGACCAGAAGGCGATGCTGGCCCATATCGAGACAGAGCCGCGCATCCTGCGGCCGCTCAACTTTGCCCGGCAAGCGCCCGGCAAGGGCGCACGGGTTTTCGAGGCGCGCGGCGGGCGCAAGGTTCTGGTCGCGCAGGTTCTGGGCCAGGTTTTCATGAAGCGGCCCTTTGACGACCCGTTTTCGGCGATTGACGGTGTCTTGCGGAAATATCCGCTGGGCGGGCTGGCACAGGCCATCGTCGTCGACATGCACTGCGAGGCGACGAGCGAGAAGATGGCGATGGGCCACTGGTGCGATGGCCGCGCGAGCCTTGTCGTCGGAAGCCACACTCATGTGCCGACCGCCGATGCCATGATCCTGCCCGGGGGCGCGGGCTATCTGACCGATGCCGGCATGTGCGGCGACTATGACAGCGTGATCGGCATGGACAAGGCCGAGCCGCTGCGCCGGTTCATCACCGGCATGGCGAAGGAACGCTTCACGCCGGCAGCCGGGGCGGCGACGCTGGCGGGCGTTCTGGTGGAGACCGATGACCGCAGCGGCAAGGCCCTGCGCATCGCGCCTGTCCGGCTTGGCGGCCGTCTGGCCGAGAGCCGGCCCTGGCCGTGATCGGCAGGCTTGCGGATTGCGCCGCGAAAGCCGAACATCAACCCAAGATTTGGTGAGGGGTGCCCATGCTGGGTCTGGAATTGAGCGCGTCGGCCGAAGCGATCACCGCCATCGTCATCATTCTCGGCATGCTCGGGCTTTTCATCCGCGAGATCTACCCGGTCGAGGTTGTCGCCATAGCGGGCGCCATGCTGATGCTGGTTGTGGGCATCCTGCCGGCCGAAAACGCGCTCACGGTTCTGTCGAACCCCGCGCCATGGACCATTGCGGCGCTGTTCATCATCGTCGGCGGGCTGGTGCGGACCGGTGCGCTGGACTGGATCACCCATGCCGCGGGTGTCGGCGTTGAAACCCGGCCCGCCCTGACATTGGCGGCGCTGGGGCTGACGGTGATCGCCATGTCGGCCTTCGTCAACAACACGCCGGTTGTTGTGGTGATGATCCCGATCTTCATGCAGCTGGCGAAAAAGCTGTCGCTTTCGCCTTCCAAGCTGATGATTCCGCTCAGTTATCTGTCGATCCTTGGCGGCACCGTGACCTTGCTTGGCACCTCGACCAACCTGCTGGTCGACGGTGTGGCGCGCAAGGCGGGGTTGGCGCCGTTTTCGATTTTCGAGATCACGCCGCTTGGTCTGGTCGTGGCCGCGGTCGGGATGGCCTATCTGGCGATTTTCGCCCGCCGCCTGCTGCCTGACCGCGATTCGATGTCGAACCTCTTGTCCGACAAGTCGAAGATGAAATTCTTTACCGAAGTGGCGCTGCCCGAGGGTTCGGCGCTGATCGGCAAGAAGATCGACGAGGTCGATATCTTCAAGCGCTCGGCCCGCGTCATCGACGTGCTGCGCGGTGATGCCAGCCTTCGCCGCGACCTTGCCGCGGTGACCCTGCAGCCGGGCGACCGCGTGGTTCTGCGCACGCCGATGTCAGAGGTTCTGGGGCTTCAGCAGAACAAGGAGCTGCGGCTTGTCGACAAGCTGAGTTCGGTGCAGACCAGCACGGTCGAGGTGCTGATCACCCCCGGCTGCCAGATGGTCGGGCGTTCGCTCGGCTCGCTGCGTCTGCGCCGGCGTTACGGGGTCTACCCGCTGGCGGTTCACCGCAGAAACCAGAATATCGGCCGCCAGCTGGACGACCTGATCGTCCGGGTCGGCGACACGCTGTTGCTGGAAGGCGATCCGGCCGATATCCGCAGGCTGGCCGTTGATGTCGATCTGGTCGACATCGGCCAGCCCTCGGAACGCGCCTATCGGCGCGGGCATGCCCCCATCGTCATCGGTGTTCTTGCCGCCGTGGTCGGGCTGTCGGCGCTTGATGCCGCGCCCATCGTCGTGCTGGCCATGATCGGGGTGGCCATCGTGCTGGTCACGCGCTGCATCGACGCCGACGAGGCCTTCGGCTTTGTCGAGGGCCGGCTTCTGGCGATGATCTTTGCCATGCTCGCCGTGGGCGAGGGGCTGGAACATTCCGGAGCGGCAGAGATGATCGTGGGCGCCGCCGCGCCCTGGCTTGCCGATCTGCCGCCGCAACTTCTGGTCTTTGCCGTCTTCCTGTTGACCATGGCATTGACCGAACTTGTCACCAACAACGCCGTGGCGCTGGTGGTGACGCCGATCGCCATCGGGCTTGCCGCCAATCTCGGCATCGACCCGCGGCCCCTGGTCGTCACCGTGATGTTCGCCTCGTCGGCGAGTTTCGCCACGCCTATCGGCTATCAGACCAACACGCTGGTCTATGGCCCGGGCGGGTACCTGTTTTCCGACTATATCCGTTTCGGCCTGCCGCTGAGCGCGGTGCTGGCGGTGACGATCAGCCTGCTGGTTCCGGTCTTCTGGCCGTTCTGACCTTCCGTCAGAGCCCAAGCGCGAGCTGCGCGGCGATGATCCACATCACCGCGCCGATGATCACGTCCAGAACCCGCCAGGCGCCGGGCCGTGCGAACAGCGGCGCCAGAATGCGGGCGCCATAGGCCAGCGCGAAAAAGAAGCTGATCGAGGCCGCGGTGGCGCCGGTGCCAAAGGCCCAGCGTGCGGCGCCGTATTGGGCCGAGACCGAACCCAGAAGCATCAGCGTGTCGAGATAGACATGCGGGTTGAGCCAGGTCAGCGCCAGGCAGGTGGCCAACACCCGCAACAGACGTTGCGGTCCCGCGGCGGCCGGGTCAAGGTGCTCGCCACCCCGCCACGCAGCCAGAAACGCGCGCGCGCCATAGGCAACCAGAAATGCCGCCCCGCCCCAGCGCAGGGCGGGTCCGAGCCAGGGCAGCGACGCCGTGAGCGCGGCGAAACCGGCCACGCCGGCGGCAATCAGCGCCGCGTCGGACAGACCGCAGGTCAGCGCCACGGCAAAGACATGTTCGCGCCGAAGCCCCTGACGCAGCACAAAGGCATTTTGCGCGCCGATCGCCAGGATCAGCCCGAAGCTCAGCAAGTAGCCGTCAAGAAAGGCATCGGTCATGATCGCTCCGGTTTTGGTGCCGCGGGTTTGACTAATGCGATGCCACGGATTAGGCAAATTAAAGAAACTGGATATGATTAAGAAAAATTCATGCCCTTCGACTATGCCCAGATGCAGGCGCTCGCCGCCGTGATCCGTCGCGGCAGTTTCGACCGCGCGGCGGCCGAACTGGCCCTGACGCCTTCTGCGATCTCCCAGCGCATTCGCGGTCTGGAAGACCGGCTTGGCGCGGTGCTGGTGGAACGCAGCCAGCCGGTCCGGCCAACGGAGGCAGGCGCAAGACTGATGCGCCACTACGATCTGGTGACGCTGCTGGAACGCGATCTGGACCAAGCGCTGCGTCCCGCGGACGATGGGCCAGCCACGGTGCGCATCGCGGTCAATGCCGACAGCCTCGCCACCTGGTTCGTGCCGGCGCTGATCGAAACCGAGGGGCTGATCTTCGATCTGGTGATCGACGATCAGGACCATTCGCTCGAGGCGTTGCGGCGGGGCGTGGTGGTGGCGGCGCTGACCAGTCGGGCGGAACCTGTACAGGGCGCCACCAGCCATGCGCTGGGCGTGTTGCGCTATTGCGCCACGGCCAGCCCAGCCTTCATGGCGCGCTGGTTCGCCGCCGGCGTGACGCCCGAGGCCGTGTCGCGCGCGCCGGTCATGGCCTTCAACGCCAAGGACCGGCTCCTGGAGCGGTGGCTGGCCGCCCATCTGGGCAACAGCAGGACGGGACCCGAACACCGGATCGCCTCGCCCGAGGCGTTTCTGGCGGCGACGCTTGGCGGGATCGGATGGGCGATGAACCCCGAGGTTCTGGTGCGCGACCACCTGGCCTCGGGGGCGTTGGTGACGGTGGCGCCCCATGTGCTGGACGTGCCGCTTTACTGGCAGGTCAGCCGGCTGGCGGGCGAAGCGCTGGCGCCCTTGACGCGCGCGGTCCGCCGGGCCGCGGCCGCGATGTTGATCGCGGGTTAGGCGCCGGGGGCGCCGCCCCCGGACCCCCGGAGTATTTCGGCCAAGATGAAGGGCGGGGCGCTAGAGCTGCGCGGCGACCTCTTCGGGGACGTCGAAATTGGCGGTGACGGTCTGCACGTCATCGTCATCTTCGAGCGTGTCGATGAGGCGCATCAGCTTCTGCGCCGTGTCCAGATCGACATCGGTGCGGTTCTGCGGCTTCCAGATCAGCTTGATCTCTTCGGCTTCGCCCAGCGCGGTTTCCAGCGCGTCGCTGACATCGGAGAGGCTTTCGACCGCGCAATAGATCCAGTGGCCGTCCGCGTCGCTTTCGACATCGTCGGCGCCGGCCTCGATCGCGGCCAGCATCACCGTATCGGCATCACCGGCACTGGCGGGATAGGTCACCTCGCCGACCCGGTCGAACATGAAGCTGACCGAACCCGTCGTGCCCAGGTTGCCGCCATGCTTGGCGAAGGTCGAGCGCACGTTCGAGGCGGTGCGGTTGAGGTTGTCGGTCATCGCCTCGACGATGATGGCGATGCCGGAGGGGCCGTAACCCTCATAGCGGATTTCGGTATAGTCCTCGGCATCGCCGCCCAATGATTTCTTGATCGCGCGTTCGATCACGTCCTTGGGGCAGGATGCCGCCTTGGCGGCCTTCACGGCAAGCCGCAGGCGGGGGTTCTTTTCGGGATCGGGGTCGCCCATCTTGGCGGCGACGGTGATTTCCTTGGCAAGCTTGGAAAAGAGCTTGGAGCGGGCCGCGTCCTGACGGCCCTTGCGGTGCTGGATGTTTGCCCATTTCGAATGGCCGGCCATGACCTTCTCCGTTCCGGTTTTTCGTTTCGCGCCTGATATAGAGCAGCCCGTGGCCGGGCCGCAAGCCTGTGCGGCACCCCTTGCCTTCGGCGCGTGTCTGGCATCTTGTCGGCCTCATGACCCTGCCCGCCGCCACCGCCGCCGACCGCCCGCTTCAGGGGGCCGCCTGGATGCTGGTCTCGGGCGGCTGTTTCGTGGCCGTCACCGCAATCGTCAAGGCCGTGGGGCCGGCGGTGCCGGCGGCCGAGGCGGCGTTTCTGCGCTATCTGCTGGGGCTGGTCTTTCTGTTGCCGATGATCCGGCCGATCCTGGCGGCACGGCTGACGCGCGAGGCGCTGGCGCTTTTTGCCCTGCGCGGGCTGGTCCATACCGGCGCGGTCATCCTGTGGTTCTTTGCGATGACCCAGATCCCGCTGGCGGAGGTGACGGCGATGAACTACCTGTCGCCGGTCTATGTGACGCTGGGTGCGGCGCTGTTTCTGGGCGAGAGGCTGGCATTGCGCCGGTTGCTGGCGGTGGCGGCGGCGCTGGTTGGCGCGTTGGTCATCCTGCGGCCGGGGTTTCGCGAGACCGCGCCGGGGCATCTGGCAATGCTGGCCACCGCGGTGCTCTTTGCCGCTTCCTACCTTGCCGCCAAGCGCCTGTCGGGGCAAATGAGCCCGGCGGTTGTGGTGGGCATGCTGTCGATAACCGTGACCATCGGGCTTGCGCCCTTCGCGGCGGCGGTCTGGGTAACGCCGACGGCGCAACAGCTGCTTTGGTATTTCGGCGTCGCGGTCTTTGCCACTGCCGGACACTACGCGATGACACTGGCCTTTCGCGCCGCGCCGCTGACGGTAACGCAGCCGGTGACTTTCCTGCAACTGGTCTGGTCGGTGCTGCTGGGTGCGCTGGTCTTTGGCGAGCCCGCCGATGGCTGGGTGATCCTTGGCGGACTGGTCATCATGGCCGCGGTCAGCTTCATCACCTGGCGCGAGGCGGTGGTACGCCGCAAAGCCGTGACGCCGGCGCTGCCGGCGATGAAATGAGCTAGCCGCGCGGGTCGAGCAGCCGGGCGATGACCGTGCGGCGCGAAACCTGCCCGACAACGGCGCCCTTGTCATGGACCGTCAGCGCGCGGGTTTCGTCCTTGAGCTTGGCCATCACCTCCTTGATCGGGGTGTCGATATCGGTCTCTCCCGCCACCGGCGTCGCGTTCGGCGTCGGCTCCAGCGCGTCGCGGGCGGTCAGTACGCTGAGGGGTTCGTGTGGTTGACGAAATCGGCCACGTAGTCCGAAACCGGGTTGGCGATGATTTCGCGGGCGGTGCCGCATTGCACGATCCGCCCGCCTTCCATCAGCGCGATCCGGTTGCCGATCTTGAAGGCTTCGTCCAGATCGTGGCTGACGAAGATGATGGTTCGGTGCAGCTTTTGCTGCAGTTCCAGCAGTTCGTCCTGCAGCCGCGTGCGGATCAGCGGGTCGAGCGCCGAGAACGGTTCGTCCATCAGCAGGATCGGGGCGTCGGTGACAAAGGCGCGGGCCAGGCCCACGCGCTGCTGCATGCCGCCGGACAGTTCGCCCACCTTGGCCTCGGCGCGTTCGGAAAGACCGACGAGCGCCAGTTGCGTGTCGACACGTTCGCGGATGGCCGCCGGGTCGAGCCCAGCCAGTTCCAGCCCGAGGCCCACGTTTTCGCGCACCGTGCGCCAGGGCAGCAGGCCAAACTGTTGAAACACCATGGCCACGCATTCACGCCGGACCTTCAGAAGATCCTCGCGCGACGCACTGCCGATTTCACAGCTCCAGTCGCCGTCATGTACCGTCACCGCGCCCCGGCAGACCGGGTTCAGCCCGTTGACCGCGCGCAGAAGCGTTGACTTGCCCGAACCCGAAAGCCCCATGAGGACGAGGATTTCGCCCTTGGCAACCGTCAGCGAACAATCGTGCACGCCAAGAATCTGACCCGTGGCCTTCTGAATCTCCGACCGGCTTTGCCCCTGATCCATCAGCGGCAGGGCGCGTTCGGGGTGATCGCCGAAGACGATGTTGACCTTGTCGAACGCGACCGCGATCTCGGCGGGCGTCGCCTTGAGGTTTTCCATGGCCGCGCTCATTTCGTGTCTCCCTTGCGCAGCATCCGGTCAAGCACGATGGCGATGACCACGATGACGAACCCGCTTTCGAAGCCAAGCGCGGTGTTGACCGAGTTCAGCGCGCGCACGACCGGCACGCCCAGCCCGTCGGCGCCAACGAGCGCGGCGATGACCACCATCGACAGCGACAGCATGATGGTCTGGTTGAGCCCAGCCATGATCTGCGGCAGCGCATAGGGCAGTTCGGCTTTCCACAACACCTGCCGCTTGGTCGCGCCAAAGGCGGTCAGCGCCTCAACGAGCGCGGTGGGGGTATTCGACACGCCCAGATGGGTCAGCCGGATCGGCGCGGGGACCACAAAGATCACCGTGGCGATCAGGCCGGGAACCATGCCGAGGCCAAAGAAGACGATGGCCGGGATCAGATAGACGAAGGTCGGCAGCGTCTGCATCAGGTCGAGGATCGGCTGCATCGCCCGGTAAAGCCGGGGCCGGTGCGCGGCGGCGATGCCGATCGGCACGCCCACACCCATGCAGACCACGCAGGACGACAGGATCAGCGTCAGGCTTTCCATCGTTTCGTCCCAATAGCCCTGATCGAGGATGAAAAGAAAGCCGAGGCCGACCAGCAGGCAGATCTTCCAGCTGTGTTGCAGATACCACGTCAGCGCCACGGCGAGCGCGATCAGGATCAGCGGGTGCGGGGCCTCAAGAACCCACAGGATCGCGTCGATCAGCTTTTCCATGACTTCGGCGATGCCGTCGAAGAGCCATTTCAGATTGGCCTTCATCCAGTCGAAGATCGCCTTCGAAAGCTTGCCCACGGGAATCTTGTCGTCGGTGACAAGCCCCAGCCAGATCTGTTTCAGCCAGTCCATCGCCCCGTCCCCCCGGTGATTTCGCCTGAGCGCTATGGAAAAGCTGCGGCAGCGTCATGCGCTGCCGCAGCAGGTCAGTCGGGCCGTGGCCCGGACTGGGAGTTACTGCAGCGCAGCGGTAACGGCGGCCATGGCGTCGCCGCCATCCTTGGTGGTCACGCCCTCGAGCCAGGGGCCCAGCACGTCGGAATTGGCCGCAAGCCAGGCCTTGGCCGCATCCGCCGGATCTTCGCCGTCATTCAGGATCGCGCCCATGATCTCGTTTTCCATGGCCAGCGAAAATTCCAGGTTCTGCAACAGCTTGCCGGTGTTGGGGCATTCCGCCACATAGCCTGCGCGCACGTTGGTCGCCACTTCGGCGCCGCCGAAATTCGGGCCGAACCAGTCATCGCCACCCGACAGGTAGGTCATGGTGTAATTGGCGTTCATCGGGTGGGGTTCCCAGCCCAGGAAGATGATCGGCGCGTTGTCTGCATTGTGCTTTTCGACCTCGGCCAGCATCCCCTGTTCGGAGCTTTCGACAACCTCGAAACCGTCCAGATCGAAGGCGTTGCCGGCGATCATGTCAAGGATCAGACGGTTGCCGTCATTGCCGGGCTCGATGCCGTAGATCTGGCCTTCCAGCGCGTCCTTGTTGGCGGCGATATCGGCGAAGTCGGCGATGCCCAGCGCCGCGCCGGCCTCGTTGGTGGCCAGCGTGTACTTGGCGCCGACAAGGTTGGTGCGCACGGTCTCGACGGTTCCGGCGTCGCGGTAGGGGGCGATGTCGGCCTCCATCGTCGGCATCCAGTTGCCGAGGAACACGTCGATATCGCCCTCGGCAAGGCCGGTGTAGGTGACGGGCACCGAAAGGACCTTCACGTCGGTTTCATAGCCGAGCGCTTCGAGGATCGTGGTGGTCACGGCGGTGGTGGCGGTGATGTCGGTCCAGCCGACATCGGAGAAGGTCACGGAATCGCAGCCGGCGGCGGAAACTGGCCGGCCAGCGCCAGCGCCGGTGGTGGCAAGCAGAAGAGTGCGAGTGGTCATCGGGGTTCCCTGTTTTTTGTTGATTGACGAGTCAATTAACTTCACTGTAGCTGTCGAAAGCAAGCGTTTTTTGAGGTACGCCATGCCGAAGCTTGGAATGGAGCCTATCCGAAAGGCGGCGCTGGTCAAAGCTACCATTGCCGAAATCGGCCAGGCCGGCACGCTTGATGTCACGGTCAGCCAGATTGCCCGGCGCGCCGGCATGTCGACGGCGCTTGCGCATCACTACTTCGGCGGCAAGGAACAGATATTTCTGGCCGCGATGCGCCATGTGCTGAGCATTTTCGGCGCCGAGGTGCGCGGTGCGCTGGCGGTGTCCGAAGGTCCGAAGGCGCGGGCGGAGGCGATCATCCGCGCCAGCTTTACCGCCGGCAACTTTCGCCACGACGTGATTTCGGCATGGCTCAACTTTTACGTTCTGGCGCTGACCTCGCCCGAGGCGGCGCGGCTCTTGCGGGTGTACCAGCGCCGGCTTGATTCGAACCTGCGCCACGAACTGCGCCAATTGGCGCCCGATGCCGTTGACGAACTGACCGAGGGTATCGCGGCGCTGATCGACGGCGTCTACCTGCGCCATGCGCTGGGCAGCGACGGACCGACGCCGGCACGCGCCGTTGCCCCCGTCTTGCGGTTCTTCCGGCTCGCGCTTCAGGAAAGGGGGCTGTGATGACCTCGCCAAACATCCTGATCCTGATGGTCGATCAGCTGAACGGAACGCTGTTTCCCGACGGGCCGGCCGCATGGCTGCATGCGCCCAACCTGAAACGGCTGGCCGAACGGTCGGTGCGTTTCGCCAATGCCTATACCGCCAGCCCGCTTTGCGCACCCGGCCGCCAGCTTCATGTCGGGCCAGTTGCCAAGCCGCACGGGGGTTTATGACAACGCGGCCGAGTTTTGCAGCGCCATCCCGACCTTTGCCCACCACCTGCGCCGCGCCGGTAATCAGACCTGCCTGTCGGGCAAGATGCATTTCGTCGGCCCGGACCAGTTGCACGGCTTCGAGGAACGGCTGACGACCGATATCTACCCGGCAGATTTCGGCTGGACGCCCGATTACCGCAAACCCGGCGAGCGGATCGACTGGTGGTATCATCACAACATGGGTTCGGTCACCGGTTCGGGCGTGGCCGAGATTACCAACCAGATGGAATATGACGACGAGGTCGCCTATCACGCGGTGCGGCGCATCTATGACCACGCGCGCGGCCGTGACAGCCGGCCGTGGTGCCTGACTGTCAGCTTCACCCATCCGCATGATCCTTACGTCGCGCGCAGGAAATACTGGGACCTTTACGAGGATTGCGCGCATCTGCTGCCCGAAGTTCCGGCGATGGACTATGCCGATCACGACGCGCATGCCAAACGCATCTTCGATGCCAACGACTGGCGCAACTTCACCATCACCGAGGATGACATCCGCCGCTCACGCCGCGCCTATTTCTCAATATCTCTATCTTCGACGACAAGATCGGCGAGATCTGGGCCACGCCGCGGGAGGCCACCCGGCAAGAGGCGGTGATCCTCTTCGTCTCGATCACGGCGACATGCTGGGCGAGCGTGGTCTGTGGTTCAAGATGAACTTCTACGATGGTCTGGCCCGTGCCGCTGATGGTCTGCGCGCCGGGGCTGGAGCCTTGCCGCATCGACACACCGGTTTCGACCATCGACGTAACGCCGACGCTGTGCGATCTGGCGGGGGTCAGCATGGACGAGGTCATGCCCTGACCGATGGCGAAAGCCTGCTGCCGACCGCCCGTGGCGGCGACTGCACCGCGCCGGTCTGCATGGAATATGCCGCCGAAGCCTCGTATGCGCCGGGGCTGGTACCGCTGCGCGATGGTGCGAAGTACAACCGCTGCACGCTTGACCCCGATCAGCTTTTCGACATGGAGGCCGATCCGCAGGAACTGACCAACCTCGCCGGCGACCCGGCCCATGCCGGCACGCTGGCGTCGCTGCGCGCGAAATCCGAAGCGCGCTGGGACCTTGCCCGGTTCGACGCCGAGGTGCGCGAAAGCCAGGCGCGGCGCTGGGTGGTCTACGAGGCGCTCAGAAACGGCGACTACTTCCCGTGGGACTACCAGCCGCTGCAGAAAGCTTCGGAGCGCTACATGCGCAACCACATGGATCTGAACGTGCTGGAGGAAAGCCAGCGTTTTCCGCGCGGGGAATAGCGGCGCGGGACGAAAGGAATGGAAATGGAAGCGGATTTCGTGATTGTCGGTGCCGGTTCGGCTGGCTGCGCCATGGCTTACCGCCTGGCAGAGGCCGGGCGTCGTGGTGCTGGTCATCGAACATGGCGGAACCGATGCCGGCCCTTCATCCAGATGCCTGCGGCGCTCAGCTATCCGATGAACATGGGCATCTACGACTGGGGCTATTCGACAGAGCCGGAGCCGCATCTGGGGGGGCGGCGGCTGGTGACGCCGCGCGGCAAGGTCGTGGGTGGGTCGTCCTCGATCAACGGCATGGTCTATGTGCGTGGCCATGCGCGGGATTTCGACCATTGGGAAGAGGCGGGCGCCAGCGGCTGGGCCTATGCCGATGTGCTGCCCTATTTCAAGCGGATGGAGAACTGGCACGATGGCGGCCATGGCGGCGACGCCGGCTGGCGCGGGCAGTCGGGGCCGCTGCACATCACCCGCGGGCCACGGAAAAACCCGCTATATCACGCCTTTGTCGAGGCCGGCCGGCAGGCGGGCTACCCGGTGACCGAGGATTACAACGGCCGCCAGCAGGAAGGGTTCGGGCCGTTTGAACAGACCGTCTGGCGTGGCCGGCGCTGGTCGGCGGCAAATGCCTATCTGCGCCCCGCGCTGAAGCGCGAGAACTGCACGCTGATCCGCGCCTTCGCGCGCCGCGTGGTGATCGAAGACGGTCGCGCGACCGGGGTCGAGGTTTCGCGCGGCGGGCGCGTCGAGGTCATCCGGGCGCGCCGCGAAGTGATCCTTGCCGCCTCGTCGATCAATTCGCCCAAGCTCTTTCTGATGCTGTCGGGCATCGGACCGGCCGCAATATCTGCCGAGCACGGCATCCCGCTGGTTGCCGACCGCCCTGGTGTCGGACAGAACCTGCAGGACCATCTGGAGGTCTATTTCCAGATCGCCTCGAAACAGCCGATCACGCTTTATCGCTACTGGAACCTCTTCTGGAAGGGCGTGATCGGGGCGCAGTGGCTGGTCACGAAAACCGGGCTCGGGGCGTCGAACAATTTCGAAAGCTGCGGTTTCATCCGGTCGCGCGCGGGGGGTGGAATACCCCGATATCCAGTATCACTTCTTGCCCATGGCGGTGCGCTACGACGGCAAGGCAGCGTCGGAAGGGCACGGGTTTCAGGCCCACGTCGGCCCAATGCGGTCGCCATCGCGCGGGGCGGTCACGCTGCGTTCGGCCGACCCGGCCGAGGCGCCGCGGATCCTGTTCAATTACATGTCGACCGAAGCGGACTGGGTCGATTTCCGCGCCTGCCTGCGGCTGACCCGCGAAATTTTCGCCCAGCCCGCTTTCGCGCCGTATTTCAAGCACGAGATTCAACCCGGCGCGGGGTTGCAAACCGATGACGAACTGGACAGGTTCATCCGCGAGCGGCCTGCCGAAAGCGCCTATCACCCCTGCGGCACCGCGAGGATGGGGCGGGCGAACGACCCGATGGCGGTTGTCGACCCCGAATGCCGGGTGATCGGCGTCGATGCGCTGCGTCTGGCCGACAGTTCGGTCTTCCCGCGCATCACCAACGCGGCAAATCTGAACGGTCCCTCGATCATGGTTGGCGAAAAGGCCGCGACCACATTCTCGGGCGCCCTTGCCGCGGGAAAACGCCAGGAACCCTGGATCAATCCGGACTGGCGCGCCGCGCGGCGCAGACTCCAGGCTCGGCCCTGCCTGCCGGCTGATCCCGGTCAGCCGGCCCGCCTCCGCGCCCTAGTCTTCGTTCGAAAAGCGAAACGAAGGAGCGGAACTGCATCAACACCCCCCATGAGCTTGTCCGAAGATTTCCCCGGTCAGCAGCAGCGCATTCACGACCTGAAACTGGCCAATGCGCATTTCGCTCGGCTGGTCGAGGATTATCACAACGTCAACCGCGATGTGCACCGCGCCGAAACCAACACCGAGCCGACGGATGAACTGCACGAGACCGAGATGCGCAAGCGGCGCATGTTCCTGAAGGACGAGATCGCGCGGATGCTGGGCGGGGTCTAGCCGATATCATAAGGCAGCAGGCCGCGCCGGTCGGGGTTGACCGTCAGCCGGCGTTCCAGCGGCGGGACCGAACGCTGATGGCAATCGGGCCGTTCGCAGATGCGGCAGGAAATTCCGATCGGTTCGAACCGTCGCGCCATGTCCAGATCGTCGGCATAAACCAGTGCCGACGCGTGCTGTATCTCGCAGCCGAGCCCGATGGCGTAGCGGCGTACCGGCGCGGCGAAAGAACCGCCGGGTTTCGAGACGTCGCGCGCCAGGCAGAAATAGCGAACGCCGTCGGGCGTTTCGGCCAGCTGGCGCAGGAACCGCCCTGGCGTCTCGAAGGCGCGGTGGACGTTCCACAAGGGGCAGGCGCCCCCGAAGCGGGCAAACTGCAACCGCGTTGCCGAATGGCGCTTGGTGATGGTGCCGGCCTGATCGACGCGGACAAAGAAAAAGGGCACGCCCTTGGCACCGGGGCGTTGCAGCGTTGACAGCCGGTGCGCGACCTGTTCGATCGACGCGCCGAAGATGTCGGCCAGCCGCTCCAGATCGTGGCGGGTTTCGCGGGCTGCGGCGAGGAAGGCGCGATAGGGCATCAGCGCGGCGCCGGCGAAATAGTTGGCCATGCCGATCTTGGCTATGGCGCGCGATGCCTCGGACTGGAAACGGGCGAGGTCAAGCGTCGCCTCCAAGAGATCGTTCTGGGTCAGTAGCGCGACCTGCAGCAACAGCTGAAAGCGCTGGGTGGGCTGCGCCGATCTTGTAGAAAAAGTGATAGTCTTCTGCGCCGGATCGTAAAGACGCTGCTCCGGAACATCGGAAAAAGACAAGGTGATGCCTCGCGCCTCCAGCGCCTGGCGGGCTGCGTCGACCGGGTCGCGCATGATTCCATCGGGGGCGGCGAAGCGTTCGGCAGCGTGATCGACCGCGTCGATGTAATTGTCGCAGTAGTGGAAGAAGTCGCGCACCTCTTCCCAGGGCGAGGCGCGCTGCGCGCTGTCGTCGCGGCCCAGGGCCTCGTCCAGCGAGGCGAGCCGTTCGTGGCTTTGCCGGTAGGCGCGGTGCAGTTCGAGAAAGGCGCGGGCAAAGGCCGGCGCGTTCGACGCGACCAGCCGCATGTCGGCAAGCGGCGGCACGGCTTCGGCAAAGACCGGGTCCGCCAGCGCCTCGCGCATGTCGGTCACGATGCGTTCGGCATCGCCGGTCGAAAGCTCGGTGACGTCAAAACCAAATTCCTGGGCCAGCGCCAGCACCACGCCGGTAGACACCGGGCGGTGGTTGTTTTCCATCTGGTTGAGATAGGGCAGCGAAACCCCCAGCTTTTCGGCGAAAGCCTTCTGGGTCAGGCCCAGCCGGCTGCGGGTTTCGCGCAGCTTGACGCCGGCATAGAGCTTGCGTTGCGCCATGGCCCTGCCTCCCTTGGGGTTTGCATTTGCAAAACTACAGTTTGCAAACCCGAAAGGCTAGAGCCCCAGCCGCCGCGCCCTGCGTATCACCAATGCGATGGTCAGAACCGCGAGCGCTGTCGAGGCGAACATCGTAAGAACCAGCGGTATCGCGCCGCCGCCAAAGCCCAGCGTCCACACCGCGAACACGGAAAACGCCGCGCCGCCGCCGATCATCAGCGCGCCACCAAGGCCGGATGCGGTGCCGGCCAGTTGCGGGCGAACCGACACGATGCCGGCATTGGCACTGGGCAGCGCCAGGCCGTTGCCAAGGCCCAGAAAGACGATGAAGCCGAAGAACACCGCCGGGGTCTGAAAGCCCGCGATGGTCAGAACGGCGAGCGCCCCCATGCCGGCCGCCGCGGTCAACGTGCCGATCAGCACCATGCGGTTCAGCCCCAGCCGCACCGAATAGCGCCCCGACAGAAAGTTGCCGAAGGCGTAGCCGACAGCCGGCGCACCGAAATAATAGCCCAGTTCGGCCGGCGACAGACCGTGAATTTCGACGCCGACATGCGGCGCGCCGCCCAGAAAGGCGAAATAGCCGCCCGAGGTCAGCGCCGCCGACAGGCAATAGCCCCAGAAGCGGGGCGAGCCCAGAAGTTCGGGATATTGACGCAATTGCGCGGCAAAGCCCTGACGCGCGCCGGGCTGCATCGTTTCGCCCAGATCGCGCCAGACCAGGGCCAGGGTTGCCGTTCCCGCGATGGCGAGCAGCGCGAAGCTTGCGCGCCAGCCGAACACCTCGTCCAGCACCCCGCCGACCACGGGGCCGACCATCGGTACCAGCGACATGCCCATGGTGATGTAACCGATCATCGAGGCCGCGCGATCGGGCGTCACCATGTCGCGCACGATAGCGCGGCTCAGGACCATCGCCGTGGCAATGGCGGCCTGCACCATCCGAAAAAGCAGAAAAAGTGTGACATCCTTCGCAAGGCAGGCGCCCAGCGAGGCCAGAACGAATATCGCCAACCCGCCAAGGATCACCGGCCGGCGTCCGAAACGGTCGGATATCGGGCCGATGACGACCTGCAAAAGCGCGCTGACCGCGAGATAAAGCGAGATGGTCAGCTGCATAACGCCGGGTTTGGTGCCGAAATCCTCGGTCATTGTGGGCAGCGAGGGCAGAAAGACGTTCATCGCCAGCGCGGCCAGCCCGGTCAGCAGGACCAGCGTCACGATATGCGGCGGGCTTGTAGGGTCGAGAAAACGCGGGGCAGGGGCGGTTTGCATGACCTTGGCTAAGCCGGCGCTGCGGCGAAGTAAAGCGGTTCAGGCCCTGAAGATCAGCGCCGCTCCGGCTGCGATCAGCGCAAAGCCGGCCAGATGGTTCAGCCCCAGCGGTTCTTTGAGGTAGACAACGGAAAATCCCGCGAAGACCACAAGGGTAATCACCTCTTGCAGGGTTTTCAGTTCAGCGGCGCTGAAGGTGCCGTGCCCGATGCGGTTTGCCGGGACCTGCAGGCAGTATTCGAAGAAGGCGATCGTCCAGCTGATCAGGATGACGGTAACCAGCGGGGCGGTCTTGAACCGCAGATGGCCGTACCAGGCCAATGTCATGAACAGGTTCGAGGCCACCAGAAGGCCGATGGTCACAACGGGAACGGGAAGCGGCATTTGGTACCCCTGATGCGGTCTGATCCGCCCAGCGCTAGCGGGTTACATGAGCCTGCGCCAGTAGCAAATAAAAGGGTGACTGGGCTACGTGATTAGCAAGTTTGCTATTTGCATAGCGGCATCTGCTAAAGATTTGCAAATTTACGCAAAACCGCTTTCGCTGCGATGCGACGAAGCCTAATCTGCCGCGAAGGCGCAAGGGAGGGAAAACGCCATGAAGGATATCCTGAACGAGCTTGACGGACGCCGCAAGACCGCCCGCGAGGGCGGCGGCGCGCGCCGCATCGACGCACAGCACGCCAAGGGCAAGCTGACCGCGCGCGAACGCATCGAGCTGTTGCTCGACGAAGGCTCGTTCGAAGAATTCGACATGTTCGTGGCGCATCGCTGCACCGATTTCGACATGCAGTCCGACCGCCCGGCGGGCGATGGCGTGGTCACCGGCTGGGGCACGGTGAACGGCCGGATGGTGTATGTCTTTTCGCAGGATTTCACCGCTTCGCGCCCGCTTTCTGAAACCCACGCGCAAAAGATCTGCAAGATCATGGACATGGCGGTGCAGAACGGCGCGCCGGTGATCGGGCTGAACGACAGCGGCGGCGCGCGCATCCAGGAAGGCGTCGCCTCGCTCGCCGGTTATGCCGAGGTCTTTCAGCGCAACATCATGGCAAGCGGAGTGGTGCCGCAGATTTCCGTCATCATGGGGCCTTGTGCGGGGGGCGCGGTCTACTCCCCGGCGATGACCGACTTCATCTTCATGGTCAGTGACCTCCTACATGTTCGTGACCGGCCCCGATGTGGTGAAACACTGTGACGAACGAAATCGTGACCGCCGAGGAGCCGGGCGGCGCCTCGACCCATACAAAGAAATCCTCGGTCGCCGACGGCGCCTTTGAAAACGATGTCGATATTCTGGCCGAGGTGCGTCGGCTGGTCGATTTCCTGCCGCTTTCGAACCGAGAAAAGCCGCCCGTCCGCCCTTTCTTCGACGACGTGGCGCGGGTCGAGGACAGCCTGAACACGCTGATCCCCGACAACCCCAACCAGCCCTACGACATGAAGGAACTGATACTGAAGGTCGCGGACGAAGGCGATTTCTACGAAATCCAGAAGGACTACGCGGCCAATATCATCACCGGCTTCATCCGGCTCGAGGGCAGACGGTGGGCGTGGTGGCGAACCAGCCGATGGTGCTGGCCGGCTGTCTGGATATCGACAGCAGCCGCAAGGCCGCGCGTTTCGTGCGTTTCTGCGACGCGTTCGAAATCCCGATCCTGACGCTGGTCGACGTGCCGGGCTTCCTGCCGGGGACGAGCCGAGTACGGCGGTGTCATCAAGCACGGGCGAAGCTTCTGTTTGCCTATGGCGAGGCGACGGTGCTGAAAGTCACGGCCATCACACGCAAGGCCTATGGCGGTGCCTATGACGTCATGGCGTCGAAGCATTTGCGGGCGATTTCAACTATGCCTGGCCCACCGCCGAGATCGCGGTGATGGCGCTATGGGCGCGACCGAAATCCTTTATCGCAGCGAACTGGGCGATCCCGAAAAGACTGCGCGGCGCACGAAAGATTACGAAGACCGTTTTGCCAACCCCTTCGTCGCGGCCGAAAAGGGTTTCATCGACGAGGTGATCATGCCGCATTCGACCCGCAAGCGGGTCTGCCGGGCCTTTGCGTCCCTGCGCGGCAAGAAGCTGACCAACCCCTGGAAAAAGCACGATAATATTCCGCTGTGACGGAGATCGGGATGCGCCGGAAGACCGAAATCGGATGGTGGCGTGATCGCAACGCCCAGCCCGCCGGGGGGAGCGTTGCGCAAAGGGAGATGCAGGCCATGAACGCCTATACCTGGGCAATGATTGCGCTGCTGGTCGTGGTTCTGGCAACCGCGATCTGGGTCGCGCCGCGCCTGGCCGCGGACAGCCTGCATGGCCGCGCGCTGGCTCTGTCGGTGCGCGTGCCATGAAGGGCGCGGGCCTTGTCACGCTGCTGGCCGCCGGCGGCGCTCTTGCCGAAGAGCCGATTGCCGTGCCTTCGGGGCAGTCCGTGGTCTTGCAGGACGTGGTCTGGGGCGAGCCGGGGCCCGAAGGGCTGACAGCGCGCTTTCGCTTTGTTGCGCCCGCGATCGCGCCGACGGCGGGGTCGCTTTGAGACCGCCGCGGCGGACATGGCCTTTCTGTGCGAGTTATGCCCTGCCGCGCCTGCCCATTACCGGGCCGCAGGTGGTGCAGGTCATCATCTCGCTGGCCGAGGCGCCGGTGGTTCCGGCGTGGCGGCCCCGGAAGTGGCCCAGTTCTTCGAGGCCTATAGCCGCGACGGCGATCGCTGTGTGTGGGAGGTGTTCTGATGTTCCAGGCTACCGGCATCGGCGTGATCCGCGCCAGGCCTGCCCGCAATCCGTCCGCGATCGCACGCCAGCGGCAGTGCCATGTTATGGCGCCTGGCTCAACGCAAGTTCTCGCCTTCGAAACGGAGCATGTCATGGATCTTCGCAACCTCGTGTTCGGCCTCGGCCTCGTCGCCCTTGTCGCGGCTTGCGCCCCGGGAAGCCGCCGAACCGGTCGCGGCCGACCCGGTCACGACCGAACCGGTTTTCACCGGAAAGTACAACTGACGGCGGGGCGGTTCAGCTCCGCCTGACCCGCCACCTGTCGCCGGCCTCTTGGGGGCGGGGGTGGCCAAGGCTGAAACATCGCGGCGCTTCCCGGCCGGCTTCCCGGCACCGATTTCCAGTTCACCATCCGCCGCGCCAACAAGGAGGGCGCCAGCCGCCTGATCGCGCGCGAACGTTTCCGCGACCGTCGGCCCGCCGACCGGGCCGCCGATGCGGCGTTTCTGGCCGCGCTTGGGGGATCATTTCGCAGAAGAGCCCTTGAACGTGGCAACCTCGATGCCGGGCGGCTCAGCTGGTTCTTCGGGCGCGAGGATCCTGGCCGAAGACCCGTTTGACGCCGAAAAGCTACGAAGCCTTGCTGATGATCGACGTCGCGCGCGCCCGCGCCGCCTTCCCCGACGTGTTCGAGGAGGAATGATCGGCATGTTTCTGCGCAGGATCAGAGCGTTCCGGCAAAACCCCGCGCAAAAATCGGGGCGGTAAAATCGTGGTTTGACCGGCGCCGGGCTTCGTTCATCCTGCCAGCAGGGGCCGTGGCTGAGGCTACCGAAGCCCTGATTTGTCGCGACCGTTACCCTTCTCTCTATCTCGCGGCCTGACCTTCCCCAGGTCAGGCCGCACCTTCTTTGCCGCGACGGGCGCCGTTGGCGCTGCGCGAAACTCTGCCGAAGCTTCTGGCCAGCGCTACATGCGCTTTGACCTTGGCTACGCATCACGGGATAATCCGCGCGTGGGGCCAAACAATCGGAGGTCAGGTTTCATGCGGTTCACTTCTTCTTGGCGTGGCGCTCGTCGCGTCGCTGTCCGGCTGCCTGCGCAATGACGGCGAGCGCGCCGTTGCCGGCGCCGTCGCGGGCGCTGTCGTTGCCGACGTGCTGGACGAAAACGTCGCGACCGGCGCGGCGCTCGGCGGTCTTGCCGGCGCGACCTGCGACGACGTGGGCGGTCTACTGATGACGTGACGCGCGGCGCTCCGGCGCCCACGCGTCAGCAAGTTTGCACAGCCATCGGGGTTCCGGCCCCGGTGGCTTTTTTGTTGCCGCGACCGGGGCAAACCCCGGCGCCAGACGGGAAGGGACCGAGATGTTCAAGAAAATCCTGATCGCCAACCGGGGCGAGATCGCCTGCCGCGTGATCAAGACGGCGCGGAAGATGGGCATTGCCACGGTCGCCGTCTATTCCGATGCCGACCGCAACGCGCTGCATGTGCAGATGGCCGATGAGGCAGTGCATATCGGTCCGCCGCCAGCCAACCAATCCTATATCGTGATCGACAAGATCATGGATGCAATCCGCAAGACCGGCGCCGAGGCGGTGCATCCAGGTTATGGATTTCTTAGCGAAAACATGAAGTTCGCCGAGGCTCTTGAGAAAGAGGGTGTGGTCTTTGTCGGCCCGCCGTCACCGGCGATCGAGGCGATGGGCGACAAGATCACTTCGAAGAAGATCGCGATGGAGGCGGGGGTTTCGACGGTTCCGGGCTACATGGGCCTGATCGCGGATGCCGACGAGGCGGTGAAGATTTCGACGGAAATCGGCTATCCGGTGATGATCAAGGCCTCCGCCGGCGGCGGCGGCAAGGGTATGCGCATTGCCTGGAACGACGAGGAGGCGCGCGACGGCTTCCAATCCTCGAAGAACGAGGCCGCCAGCAGCTTCGGTGACGACCGTATCTTCATCGAGAAATTCGTGACCCAGCCGCGCCACATCGAAATTCAGGTTCTGGCCGACAAGCATGGCAACGCGGTCTATCTGCACGAACGCGAATGCTCGATCCAGCGGCGGAACCAGAAGGTGGTCGAAGAGGCGCCGTCGCCCTTCCTCGACGAGGCGACCCGCAAGGCGATGGGCGAACAGGCCGTGGCACTGGCCAAGGCTGTCGGCTACACCAGTGCCGGAACGGTCGAATTCATCGTCGACGGGCAGAAAAACTTCTACTTCCTCGAGATGAATACCCGGTTGCAGGTAGAACACCCGGTAACGGAACTGATCACCGGCGTCGATCTGGTTGAACAGATGATCCGCGTCGCGGATGGCGAAACGCTGCCGTTCGCGCAGAAGGACCTGAAGATCAACGGCTGGGCCATCGAAAACCGGCTTTATGCCGAAGACCCCTATCGCGGCTTCCTGCCCTCCATCGGGCGGCTTTCGCGTTACCGTCCGCCGCTGGAAAGCGCGACGGCCGAAGGCATCGTGCGCAACGATACCGGCGTCTACGAAGGCGGCGAGATCAGCATGTATTACGACCCAATGATCGCCAAGCTGTGCACCTGGGCGCCGACCCGGGCGCAGGCGATCGAGGGGATGCGGCTGGCGCTCGACACGTTCGAGGTCGAGGGCATCGGCCACAACCTGCCGTTCCTTTCGGCGGTGATGGACCATCCCCGCTTCACTTCGGGCGAAATGACAACGGCCTTCATTGCCGAAGAATATCCTGAAGGTTTTCAGGGTGTTACGCTTCCCGCTGAACTGCTGCGCCGTGTCGCGGCGGCGGCGGCGGCCATGTACCGCGTGGCCGAAATCCGGCGCGCGCGCATTTCGGGGCGGATGGACAACCACGAACGCCATGTCGGCACCGACTGGGTGGTCGGGCTGCAGGGTGAGGAACTGGCGGTGACGATGACGGCCGACCGGGCCGGCAGCACCGTCCGTTTCGCGGATGGCGAAGAAATGCGCGTCACCTCGGATTGGGTGCCGGGGCAGTCGCTGGCGCGGCTCGACGTCGCCGGGGAACCGCTGGTCCTGAAGGTCGGGCGCATTCCGCAAGGTTACCGCATCCGCCTGCGCGGCGCCGACCTGAAGGTCAATGTTCGCACCCCGCGTCAGGCCGAACTGGCGCGCCTGATGCCGGAAAAGTTGCCGCCCGACACGTCGAAGTTCCTGCTTTGCCCGATGCCGGGACTGGTTGTGAAGATTGCCGTCGAAGAAGGGCAGGAGGTTCAGGAAGGCCAGGCCCTGGCCACTGTCGAGGCGATGAAGATGGAAAACATCCTGCGCGCCGAAAAGAAGGGCGTGGTCAAGAAGATCGCGGCCAGCGCCGGCGCCAGCCTGAAGGTCGACGACGTGATCATGGAGTTCGAATAGATGGCCTATCGGCCCGAGGGCAACTCTTCGAGGATTTCCTGCCGTCGCAGCGGGAACTTGTCGATCGCGTGGGTGATCTCGCGCACGTCCCAGGGCAGGGGTTTGCGCAGCTTCACATCGCCGTCCTTGTCCAGAAGCACCAGCGAAAAGCCCCGCGGTCGCAGCTTGCGCCGCGCCGCGCTGCGCGCTTCGGGATCGGTGTCGGTCACGATGACCACGTCGCGTTTCACCAGGGCTTCGGGGTCGGCAGCCAGAAGCCGCAGTTGCCGTTCAAAGGCCGGGTCGGCCGGGCTATCGGCAAAGACGACGATCGGCCGTTTCAGCCATAGCAAATCCTCGAGCTGCACCTCGGCTGCGGGGAAGGGGCCAAGTGCGGCCATGGGATCGTCGCCGGCCTCCTGCGCGGCCAGCGGAAACGACAGAAATGCCGCCAGAACAATGGACAAGACCCGTTTCATGCGTCCTCCTGCCCTCTGATATAGGGGGCTTTGGGGCGGAACCAAAGCACCAAACCGCCTGTGCGGCCCAACGGGCGCAAGCGGGCGTGAGCCGAAAGGACATGCCGATGAGCGAGAAGGATCAGAACTGGCGCCAACTGGCCGAGAAGGAATTGCGGGGTGCGTCGCCCGACAGCCTGATCTGGCAGACGCTGGAAGGGATCGCTGTCAAACCCCTCTATACCGAGGCGGACAGCGAAAAGCTGGACCATCTGGGCGGCCGCCCGGGATTGGCGCCCTTTACCCGGGGCCCCCGTGCGACCATGTATGCCGGCCGGCCCTGGACGATCCGGCAATATGCGGGTTTTTCCACGGCCGAGGAATCGAACGCCTTCTACCGCCGCAACCTTGCCGCGGGCCAGCAGGGCGTGTCGGTGGCCTTCGACCTGGCCACCCATCGCGGCTATGACAGCGATCACCCCCGCGTGGTGGGCGATGTCGGCAAGGCGGGTGTGGCCATCGACTCGGTCGAGGATATGAAAATCCTCTTCGACGGCATTCCGCTGGAAAAGATCAGCGTGTCCATGACGATGAACGGCGCAGTGATCCTGATCCTTGCGAGCTTCATCGTCGCGGGCGAGGAGCAGGGTGTGGACCGGGCGCTTCTGTCCGGCACGATCCAGAACGACATCCTGAAGGGAATTCATGGTGCGGAACACCTATGTCTATCCGCCCGAACCTCGATGCGGATCGTCGCCGACATCATCGAATACACCGCGAAAGAGATGCCGAAGTTCAACTCCATTCCATCTCCGGCTATCACATGCAGGAGGCGGGCGCGAACCTCGTGCAGGAACTGGCCTATACTTTGGCCGACGGGCGCGAATATGTCCGCGCCGCCATCGCGCGCGGCATGGATGTGGATGCCTTCGCCGGGCGGCTTTCCTTCTTCTTCGCCATCGGCATGAATTTCATGGGAGGCTTCCTAAAGCGCGCGGCGCGGATGCTCTGGCACCGGATCATGTCGGAGTTCAATCCCAAGAAACCGTCGTCGTCGATGCTGCGCACCCATTGCCAGACTCGGGCGTGTCGTTGCAGGAACAGGACCCCTACAACAACGTCATCCGCACGGCTTATGAGGCGATGAGCGCGGTTCTGGGCGGCACCCAGTCGCTGCATACGAATGCGCTGACGAGGCCATCGCGCTGCCCACCGACTTCTCGGCCCGGATTGCGCGCAATACCCAGTTGATCCTGCAGGAAGAAACCGGGGTGACGAAGGTCGTCGACCCGCTGGCGGGGTCCTACTACGTCGAAAGCCTGACCGCCGAACTGGCGGAAAAGGCCTGGGCCCTGATCGAAGAGGTCGAGGCAATGGGCGGCATGACCAAGGCCGTCGCCAGCGGTATGCCAAAGCTTCGATCGAGGAGAGCGCTGCGCGCAGGCAGGCAATGATCGACCGGGGCGAAGAGGTCGTCGTCGGCGTCAACAAATACCGCAAGGACAACGAGGACCCGATCGACATTCTCGATGTCGACAACATGAAGGTGCGCGACGCCCAGATCGCGCGGCTGGAAACGATCCGTGTAACCCGCGACCCGGAATGCTCGCGAGGCGGCTTTGGCGGAACTGTCACGACGGGCAAGCGAAGGCGGCAACCTTCTGGAGGCGGCAGCTGCGCTGCGCGGGCACGGGCATCCGTAGGAGAAATCAGCATGGCGATGGAAAAGGTGTTCGGCCGTCACCGGGCCGAGGTGAAGACGCCTGCCGGGGTCTATGGTGCGGCCTATGAGGGCGATGAGGGCTTTGCCGCGATCCAGAAGGATGTGGAGGCCTTTGCCGAAGAGGAAGGCCGTCGTCCCCGGATGCTTGTCGTGAAGATGGGGCAGGACGGCCACGACCGGGGCGCCAAGGTGATCGCCACGGCCTTTGCTGATATCGGCTTTGATGTCGATGTCGGGCCGCTCTTTCAGACGTGCCGGAAGAGGCCGCGCAGGACGCCATAGACAACGATGTGCACGTAATCGGCATTTCCAGCCAGGCGGCCGGCCACAAGACGCTGGCGCCGAAACTGGTCGAAGCGCTGAAGGCCGAAGGGGCCGGTGATATTCTGGTGATCTGCGGCGGGGTCATTCCGCAGCAGGACTACGACTATCTCTACCAGCGCGGCGTCAAGGCGATCTTTGGCCCTGGCACCAACATTCCGGCGGCGGCAAAGGACATCCTGCGCCTGATCCGCGAGGCCCGCGCGGCCTGATCCGCCCGGAAATGTCGGAAACGGGCTGGCCCTTGCGGGCCGGCCCGTGCAATCTGGCGCGGCTTGAAAAGGAGATGCCCATGCCCGGTCTGCGCCCTGATATCGATCCCGATGGATTGCAGGAATTTTCCGTGGTCTTCACCGACCGCTCGCTCAACCATATGAGCGCGGCGTTCCAGAAGGTGATGAACGACATCTCGCAAACCCTGCGCGAGGTTTACAACGCCGATGCGGTGGCGCTGATCCCCGGCGGCGGCTCTTACGCGATGGAGGCGGTCGCCCGTCAGTTCGCCGATGGCAAGCGCACGCTGGTCATTCGCAACGGCTGGTTTTCCTACCGCTGGAGCCAGATCTTCGAAACCGGCGGGTTTGCCGCCGAAAGCACCGTGATGAAGGCGCGCCGCAGCGGCAACGAGGCTCAGGCGCCCTTTGCCCCCGCCGCGATCGAGGATGTGACCGCCAAGATCCGCGAAACCCGGCCCGACGTGGTTTTCGCCCCGCATGTCGAAACCGCCGCCGGCATCATCCTGCCCGACGACTACCTCAAGGCCGTGGCCGATGCCGCACATGAGGTGGGCGCGCTGTTCGTGCTGGACTGCATTGCCTCGGGCTGTGTCTGGGTCGATATGAAGGCGCTGGGCATCGACGTGGTGATCTCGGCCCCGCAAAAGGGCTGGTCGGCATCGCCCTCGGCCGGTCTGGTAATGATGAATGCCCGCGCCGAGGCGAGGATGGCCGAAAGCCAGGCCGCGAGCTTCGTTCTGGACCTGAAGAAATGGCGCGCGATCATGCAGGCCTATGAGGCGGGCGGTCATGCCTATCACGCCACCATGCCGACCGATGCTTTGCGTGCCTTCTGCGATACGATGGACGAGATGCGCGCAATTGGTTTCGACAGGCTGAAGGCGGCGCAGTGGGAACTCGGCCAGTCGGTGCGCGCGGCGTTGCGCGCCCGTGGTGTGGCCTCGGTCGCCGCCGAAGGCTTTGGCGCCCCCGGTGTCGTCGTAAGCTACACGACCGATCCCGACATTCAGAACGGCAAGAAATTCGCCGCGCTCGGCATGCAGATCGCCGCCGGCGTGCCGCTGCAATGCGACGAGCCGGAGGGGTTCCGGACCTTCCGGCTTGGGCTTTTCGGGCTCGACAAGCTGACCGACGTGCCGGCCACCGTGGAGCGGTTGACGGATGTGATCGATAAGGTGATGTGAAGGCTTCGGGGCGAGGTTTCCACCCGCCCCGAAAGCCGCAACCTCAGCCGACCGCCCTGGTCAGTGCTTGGTCGAGATCGGCGATAATGTCGTCGGCATCCTCGATCCCGATCGAGACGCGTACGACATTGGGCGCGGCACCCGCCGCCGCCTGCTGTTCGGGCGAAAGCTGGCGGTGCGTGGTCGAGGCCGAATGGATGATGAGCGAGCGGGCATCGCCGAGGTTGGCGACATGGCTGAACAGCTCCAGGCTGTCGACGAGCTTCACGCAGGCGCCATAGCCGCCCTTGACCGCGAAGGTGAAGAGTGCGCCGGCGCCTTTGGGATAAAGCGCCCTGGCCCGGTCGGCATAGGGCGAGGATTTCAGACCCGCATAGGTCACGAACTCCACCCGGGGGTCGTTTTCCAGCCAGTTGGCGACCTTGATCGCATTGGCCACATGCCTGTCCATCCTGAGCGACAGGGTCTCGATCCCGAGAAGCGTGTAATGCGCGGCCTGCGGGTTCATCGTCATGCCCAGGTCGCGCAGGCCGATCGCGATGGAATGGAAGGTAAAGGCCAGCCCGCCGAAGGTTTCGTGGAATTTCAGCCCGTGATAGGCGGGCTCCGGCGCCGAGAGCGAGGGGAACTTGCCCGAGGCCGACCAGTCGAACTTGCCACTGTCGACGATGCAGCCGCCGGTCACGGTGCCGTTGCCGGTCAGGTATTTCGTGGTCGAATGCACGACCAGCGTCGCGCCCATCTCGATCGGGCGGCAGAGGTAGGGCGAGGCGGAGGTGTTGTCGACGATCAGCGGCAAACCGGCCTTGTCGGCGATTTTCGCAATCGCCGGAATGTCGGTCACGTAGCCGCCCGGGTTGGCAATGGATTCGCAGAAGATGGCGCGGGTATTGTCATCGACCGCTTTGGCGACCGCGTCGAGGTCGTCGAAATCCACGAATTTGGCCGACCAGCCGAAGCGCTTGATCGTCTGACTGAGCTGCGTAACCGTGCCACCATAAAGCCGCGAAGAGGCGACCACGTTGCAGCCCGGCCCCATCAGGGGAAACAGCGCCATGATCTGTGCGGCATGGCCCGACGAACAGCAAACCGCGCCCACGCCGCCTTCCAGCGTTGCGATGCGTTCGGCCAGCGCCGATACCGTCGGGTTGGTCAGGCGCGAATAGATGTAGCCGACTTCCTGAAGGTTGAAGAGCGCGGCGGCATGTTCGGCATCGCGAAAGACATAGGCCGTGGTCTGGTAGATCGGTACCTGACGGGCACCGGTTGCCGGATCGGGCCGGGCGCCGGCGTGAACCTGAAGGGTGTCAAATCCCGGGCTGCGGTCAGTGGTCATGAGGGTCTCCGTTGTTGGCTCGCGGCACAGTACTGGACGGTAGGCGGCGCAACAATGGGGCAGCAAACGGCCGGCCCGCGATCGGGAAAGCGGTTTGCCCCGGCGCTGCGGGATGGAACGTTGTCGTCGCTTTTGCGGTTACGGCAAGACGCTGTTCAGCTTGTGCCGTTTTCCAGCGCGTCCAGCGCGTCCTGCGCACCCAACCGGTGGCGCAGCGCCCAGGCGCAGTCTTCCATCGTCGGTGTCCGGCAAGCCTGGGGCGAACCCTCGACGATCACTTCCCATTGACCGTTTTCAAGCGCCCGGATCGGATAGCTTGCGCCGTCGTGGTCGATAGAGGCCACCACCGCGCTGTGCGTTCCGGTGGTGCATCCGGCAAGAAGAAGGCCAAGGGCAAGAAAGAAAGAGCGCATGACGAATCGCTTTGGTTTCCTCGTGTTCCGGCGCTTATGACCCGGTTCGCCGCGCTAGCGCAAGGTTTGACGCTGCGGCGCGGCAATTCAGGCGCGTTCGTCCTTGGGCGATTCCATAACGACGAAGGTGGTGATCGCGTTGACCTGCGGAAACTGGCCCAGAATTTCGGTGTGAAAGTGCTTGTAGGCCGCCAGATCGGCCACCTCTACCCGCAAAAGGTATTCCACCGTCCCGGTGATGTTGTGGCATTCACGAACCTCTTCCGCCCGCGTCGCGGCACGTTCGAAGGCGGCCTGCGAGGCCTTGGAGTGATCCGAAAGCCCGACCGTGACATAGGCGACAAAGCCCTTGCCAAGGCGCGCCGGGTCCAGCACCGCGCGGTAGCCGCGGATCACGCCCTGTCGTTCCAGTTCCTGAACGCGGCGCAGGCAGGCCGAAGGCGACAGCCCGGCGCGTTCGGCCAGTTCCAGATTGCTGATCCGGCCATCGCGGGTCAGTTCACGCAATATCCGGCGGTTTGTTTCGTCAATCTTCGTCATGAATTGCAAAACTACAGCAAAAATTCACGAAATTGCAATCTCTGGCGCGTGGTTTTCGCCGATCCTTGCAGAAAGGAGATTGCCGCCGTGTCCTTCACCCTGTTGCCCGCCCTGGTGTCCTTTGCCTTCGTAAGCTCCGTCACGCCGGGGCCGAACAACCTGATGCTGATGACCTCGGGGGTGAACTTCGGCTTTCGCCGGACCCTGCCGCACATGCTGGGTGTCGCGCTTGGCTTCGGGGTGATGGTGTTTCTGGTGGGCATCGGCATTGCCGGCCTCTTCGCGGCGGTTCCGCAAAGCCGGCTGGTCCTGACGGCGGTCAGCGTCGCCTATATGCTGTGGCTGGCCTGGAAGATCGCCCATGCGGCGGCACCCAGGGCGGGGCAGGCGGCGGGCAGGCCCTTTGGCTTTTTCCAGGCGGCGGGGTTTCAGTGGGTCAACCCCAAGGCCTGGGCGATGGCGCTGACCGCGACGACCGCCTATGCGCCCGAGGCCTCGGTGCGCGGCGCATTTGTTGTTGCGGCGGTTTTCGCGCTGATCAATCTGCCCTCGGTCAGCCTGTGGGTCGCTGCCGGTCAGCGGCTGCGGCGCTGGCTGTCCAATCCGCGCCGGCTGCGTTTTCAACCTGATCATGGCGGCAACGCTCGTCGCATCGCTCTATCCGTTTCTGCGGATGGAGGGCTGAGCCTAGCGCAGCCAGAGGTTTTCGCGCTTCAGGGTGTTGCGGATCGTCTGTTCGCGGCGCGGCAGGTCGGCGCGGTCGAAAAGCGCGCGCGCCTTCTGCCCCTTGCCCTGATAGATCATCCGCTTCATCGGTTCGTAGCGTTTGAGGATCTTCTTGACCGCATTCGGGGCCGCCACCTCTTCGAGGATCTCGACCACGCGGTCATCCTCGCGGGCGTAAAGCAGCGGCAAGAGGCGGTAGTGACAGCTGACCGCGCCATCCAGCCCGGCAAGCCCCGGGCCGGGCCGGCCGCCGCCAAGGGAATGGATGACCAGCGGCAGCGCGACCTGATCGAGCCATGGGTCGAGCGACTGGCAAACCAGCTCTTCGGGCGGGCGGTCGCGAATGTCGGTGGCGATGGCCAGAAAGCATTCGCCGAAAGCCTTTGGGCTTTGGTGAAAGAACCAGCCGGCGTTGAAATAGAGATAGCGTTCCCAGTATTCGTCAGGCTGCGACAGGTCGAGCGTGCTTTCGTAATCGAGCCCGAAGCGGTCGTACAGCGCCTTCCATGTGGCGCCGTATCCGGGGCCGTACAGCGTGATTTCCGGCCATGTGCCTTCGCGCCGCATCGAGGCGGAGGGGCGGTTGAAATCAATGTCGAGGCTGCCGAGCGGGCCGGTGATCAGCGTGTCGGTGTCGAAAAACACGAACGGCTCGTCGGGCAGTGCGGCCAGCGCCTCGATCTTGTTGCCATAGGGGTAGGACTGTCCGAAGACCCGGTTGTCGAAGGGCAGGAGGGTTGCGCCCAGATCGCCCAGCAGCCCGCGCACCGCCGGATCGGTAATGCCGGGATTGGCGGACCACAGCGGCCCGGGCCGCGGTTCGGCGACGAACAGGCGGCCGGCAAAACCGGGATTGGTGGCGCGCAGCGAGGCAGCGAACAGGATCGCCTCGTATTGCAGCCGGCCTGACTGGCCGATGATCAGGATATTGAAGCCTTGCCGGCCCCCGGCCTTTGCCGCCATGGTGTTGCTGCCCGTCGCCCTTTGGCCCGGACTATAGGGCGGCGGCGGGCAAGAAGCAAAGACCGGAGGTGCCGAGAATGCTGAAACATCTATGCCTTGCGCTTGGGCTGGCAGGTCTGGCCGCGCCGGCGCTTGCGCAGCAGTTCACCACTGCGGCCGAGGTGCGCCCGATCCTTCAGGCGACAAGGGCCAACTGGGTGGCGGTGCGCGAATACGAAGGTCAGGATCTTGTCTATTTCACCCATCTTCTCAGCTGGCGTTGTGGCCTGATGGGGATCAAGTTCGGCCTGAACGGCGCGGAGGCGACGCAGTTCTTCCCGGCCGAGCCCTGCCACGACGGAACCGCGCAACCCAATGCGCTGAGTTCGGAGGCGCATTTTCCCTATTTCACGATGCCGCTGGGATCGGTGCAAAGCCTTTCGGTGACCATCATCTATGACGACGGGGTCGAGGAAAGCGCCAGCTTCGAACGCGCGCAGGTTCTGATGCCCTAGCCAGCCGAGCCCGACGCTTTCGGCGCGGCAAAGCGCAGGCTCAGGCAGGACATGCCGCCATCGAGCTTGGCAAATTCGCCCCCCTCGAGTTCGACCACGCGATAGCCGAGCCCGCGCAGCCGCCGCGCGGTCGCCGGAAAACCGGCGGGGAACAGAACCACATCGTTCACGCGGATCGCATTGGCGGCCGCCTCTTCGCCCGGCGCGGTTGGCACCTGCCGGTAGCCCGCAAATACACCGGCGGCGGCCAGACGGGGCGTGACCAGCACCGTGGTGTTGTCGAGCAGCGAACAGTCGGTCTTGAAATGCAGGACCCCGGGCGGGACCGTCACTTCGCGCAGCCGATAGTTCCAGCCATCAAGGATGGCGCGCAATTCGGCGATGCCAGCCGCGTCGGTCCGCGCCGATCGGCCGACAAGCACCTCATGGGCGGTGACCAGAATGTCGCCGCCCTCGACATGGCCGGGGCCTTCGATATGGGCGATCCTGTCGTAGAACTTGGCCAGTTGCGGCGCCATTTCCGCTGCTTCTCCCAGACGTGACGGCGCGCCGGGGCGCAGGACGATCGCGCCCCCGGGCAGGCAAAGGGCGGTATCCTCGACAAACTGCGCATCGGGAAAGGCGGGCAAGGGCGGCAGCTCGCATACCGTCATCCCGGCCTCGCGCAAGGCCGCCACATAGGCGATGTGCTGGGCGCGCATCGCCGTCAGGTCGGGGGCGCCGGTGTCGACCGCACGAAGGCCCTGCACGGCGGTATCGGCCGGCGCGCGCGTGATGGCGTGGTCAAAGCGATAGGCTGCTTCGTTTGTCACCGGTTCACCTCTGCCTCGCGGTCTTGCCAGTCCTGCCAGTCTTCGGGGGTGTCGATATCGGTTGTCGCGCGGTTGCCGGGCAGCGGCACAAGGCGCAGGCTGGCCGCGTTTCTTGCCAGAACCTCGCGGGCGCCGGCATCGCCCGAAAGCGACGACAGTTCGGAAAACAGCCGGCGCGGCAGCAATACCGGATGCCCGGGGCGGCCGGTGGCCGTGGCGCCGCGCAGGATCGGGGCCCCGGCATCGGCCAGAAAGGCATCGACTAGCGCCACCATGTCGGCCCGGTCAATCGCCGGCATGTCGGCGAGAACCACCAGCACCGCCACGCAATCCCCCGGCAGCGCTGCGAGCCCCGCCCGGATCGAGGCGGAAAGCCCTTTGCGCGCATCGGCGGCTTCAACGATCGTCAGCGGCAGGCCGGTCAGGATGGCACGACGCTCTGGCCGGTCGGGTGGAATGACGGCAATCACCGGCCGCCCGGTTGCGCAGGCCTCGGCCGCGACATGGGCCAGCATCGGCCGCCCGGCGACCTTTAGCATCAGCTTGTCACGACCCATCCGGCTGGAGGCGCCGGCGGCGGCGATCAGGATGGCGACAACGGGCGCCTCAGAGGACATCGAGCGAGGCCTTCACCCGATCCATCACAATGGCGGTGGTGAACCGGCTGACATTCGATTCATCGAAGAAATGCCGCTGCGTGAAGGCTTCGTATTCCTTGATGTCGCGAACCACGACGATCAGCACGAAATCGGCTTCGCCGGTGGCGTAGTAGCATTGCTGAACCTCTGGCGCCGCGCGCATACGGCGTTTGAAGGCGTCAAGGTGCAGACGGTTCTCGCGTTCCAGCATCACCTGCACGATCACCGTCATGTCGCGGCCCAGCTTCTCGCGGGACAGAACCGCGATTTCCCGTTCGATCACGCCGGTTTCGCGCAGTTTCTTCAACCGTTTCTGTACCGCCGGCGATGACAGGCCGACGGTGTCGCCGATCGCCTCGGCGGTCAGCCGCGCATTGCCCTGCACCAGCCCGAGAATTTCCAGATCCATGTCGTCCATGCCGACAGGAAAGCCGCAAATCCCGATCCGGTGCAACGCATTTCGGGCGATTTACCCGATCACAGGCAGGTCACGAGGCGCGCGGGCCGAAAGCAGTTCAGCCCCATTTGCGCCGATGACGATGTTTTCCTCATGCACCATCATCAGCCCGTCACCATAGGAAAGCGAGGGTTCCAGCGTCAGCGCCATACCCTCTTGCAGCTCGGTTTCGTCAAACGCGGCATGCGAGGGCTGTTCGGTCAACTGGGTGCCAAGCCCATGGCCGAGCCGCCCGATATCGCCGCCCGACCGGTCCATTTCCGCAATCACCGCCGACATGGCGCGAAAGAGGTCGCGGCAGGTGTTGCCCGGCTTCGCCGCCGCCCGCCCCGCCTCGGTCGCGCGCCAGAGCGTGTCATGGGCGCGTCGCGCCATGTCGTCGGCGTGGCCAATGGCCCAGTTGCGGTCGAAGTCGCAGAAATAACCGTCCCATGTGCAGCCGGTATCGAGCATCAGCACATCGCCCGCCTGCAGTGGCCGCCGCGAGGGCGGCGAGATGACATCGGCATAGCCGCCCGGTTCGGCCGCGCCCACGACATAGGGCGCATCGTCCGCGCCCTGTGCCAGAGCCTCGCGGCGGAAGGCGCGAAACACCTCTTCCAGCGGCATGCCTGCGCCCACGATCTGCGGCACACGGGCGAAGGTGGCCGACCCGATCGCGCAGATATGACGCAGCTTCTCGATCTCGGCGGGGGATTTCACCATGCGCAGGCCCTGCACAAGGCCCGTGGCATCGGCGATCTTCAACCCCGGCAGGGCGGCCAAAAGGCGTTCCCAATCGCCAAGCGGCATGCGGAGCGCGGTTTCGTGCCCCTTCATCACGCCGATGCTTTCGCCCGCTTTCGCAAATGGTGCCAGCAACTCTGTCAGCAGGCTGATCCCGTCATCCTGCGGGCAGGGCGCCGCCCAAGTGCGGATATCGTCAAGCCAGGACCGCCGCATCAGCGCCGCGCCGATCTCGGGGATGAGGGCAACGGGCTTGCCCGAGGCCGGGACGAACAGGAACCACGGCCGGGTCGGGCTTTGCCAGAACAGGGTCTGGAAGCCCGAGAAATAGCGCACATCCGGTTCGGTCATCAGTAAAAGACCGGCGAGCCCCGCCTGTGCCATCCGTGCCTGCGCCTTTGCCGTGCGGGTGGCGAACTCGGCCTCGGGGAACCCGCGTTCGGGGGCGTCAGGCTGCATCGCGCCCCTCCATGATCATCGTGAAGACCGCCGGGTCGGTGACACCTTCGGAACCGATCAGCAGCACGCGCGACGCGGCATCGAGCCCAAGTTTCGCCGAAAGCCCGGCATCGGCGCGCGCCGCGATCAGCGCGGCCAGCCCCGCAACCGCGCTTTCGCCCGCCTCGACCGCCGGATCGCTGCCAAGGGGCCGCGCCAGCAGTCGCACCGTGGGCCCGACAACAGTTTCGGGGATGGTCACGAAGTCCGAGGCTTCCTCGGCCAGAATTTCCCACGCGAGGGGGGAGGGTTCGCCGCAGGACAGGCCCGCCATCAATGTCTCCTCTTCGATCACGACCGAAGTGGGGGCCCCGGCCTTGGCGCTTTCAAAAAGGCAGGCCGCAAGCTCCGGCTCAACGATCACCACGCGCGGGGCCTTGTCGCCCCAGTGCTGGCGAAGACCGGCCGCGACACCGGCGGCAAGGCCGCCAACGCCGCCCTGCAGGAAGACATGGGTGGGGGCCTCGTCCAGCGCCTCGCAGATCTCGCGGGTCATGACGCCGTAGCCCGCCATCACGTCCCGCGGCGGCTGGGAATAGCCGGGCCACGAGGTGTCGGAGACGACGAACCAGCCATTTGCCTCGGCCTCGGCCTTGGCGACGTCGACGGAATCGTCGTAGTCGCCATCGATCCGGATCACCGCGGCGCCCAGATTGCGCATTGCCTCTGCGCGGCCTTCGCTGACCTCGGCGTGAATGTAGATGCGGCAGGGCGCCCCGAAGCGCTGGCACCCCCAGGCGAGCGAGCGGCCATGATTGCCGTCGGTCGCGGAAACCAGCGTGATATCGGCGGCTTCGTCGCGGTACTTGCCCGCGCGGATATCGGCAAGGCCGACATCCCGGCCCAGCCGCTTCGAGATTTCGCGCTGCAGCACCCGCAAAGCGGCATAAGACCCGCCGAGCGCCTTGAAACTGCCAAGCCCGAAGCGCGGGCCTTCGTGTTTGTAAAGCACCGCGCCGATGCCGATCCGGTCGGCGAGCGCCGCGAGCGATATCAGCGGTGTCGGTGCGTAGCCTTCCCAAACCATGATCTCGGCCTGCGCGGTGGCGAAATCCTCGGGCGTCAGCACCCGGTGGGCGGCGTCACCTGTCTTGCGCGTCGCCGCGACATGGCCAAGGCGGGCGGGGGGCAGAAGATCGGTCATCGGTCAGTCCTTTCGCGCAGGCAGGCGGTCGCGCACCAGTTCCGCCCAGAAGGCGGCGCCCTTCGGCAGGAGCGCGTCGTTGAAATCGTAATCGGCGGCATGAAGCGGCTGGCCGTGCGGGCCTTCGGTGCCGTTGCCCATCAGCAGGAAACAGCCCGGCACGGCGGCCGCGAAATGGGCGAAGTCCTCGGAAAAGCTCATCGGCGGGCGGTTGCCATCGGCCTCGAGCCCGGCTGCGCCGGCGGCGCGGATCACGGCCTCGACCGGGCCGGGGGCGTTGATCGTCTCGATGAACTCGGTGTTGAAGCTCATCGTCGCTGTAATGCCATGCGTCGCGGCAACACCCGCCACGATCTGGCGCATGAAACGTTCGACTGCCTGGCGGTCTTCCGGCAGCCGGGCCCGCACGTCACCCTTGAGCACCGCGTTACCGGGCAGGACGTTACGCTGCCCGTCGGTCAGGAACTCCGTCACCGAAACCACCGCACCGGCGCCCGGCGCCAGCTTGCGCGCGACGATGGTCTGCAGCGCCATCACCATCTCGGCGCCCACGGTGATCGCGTCGACGCCGACCTGGGGCATCGAGGCATGGCCGCCCTTGCCGGTGATCGCGATCTCAAAGAGGCTTTCGGAGGCGCATATCTGCCCCGACCGGGTGGAGACGTGGCCCAAGGGCGCGCCCGGCAGGTTGTGGATGGCGTAAACCTCTTCGACCGGAAAGCGTTCCAGCACGCCCTCGTCGATCATCGCCCGCGCGCCCAGCCCGTGTTCTTCGTTCGGCTGGAAGAGGAACACGACCGTGCCGTCAAAATCCCTGTCGCGGGCCAGCAACTCGGCCGCGCCCAGCAGCATGGTCATATGACCGTCATGGCCGCAGGCATGCATCACGCCGGGGTTTTCCGACGGGTAGTCATGTGCGCTTTTCTCGGCGATCGGAAGCGCGTCCATATCGGCGCGAAGACCGATGGCGCGGTTGCCCGAACCCGCGCGCAGGATGCCGACAACACCCACACCTTCATGCACCTCGATCCCGAGCGCGCGCAGCTTTTTGGCCACGCGGGCTTTGGTGCGGGTTTCATCGAAACCCAGTTCGGGGTCGCGGTGAAAGGCGCGACGCAGGGCGACCAGAGGGGGCAGGTTGGCGGTTGACATGATACGATCCGGCTTTGCCACGGTCTTAGCGGTTTGCGGTGATCATGGGCATTGTTTTTTCGTACGACTGCGACGCAAAGCCTGTGTGAAAGGGGCCAATCGGGACGAATTTCGTCGCAAGCCGGACCTGTGCGGAATCGAGGTCGCCGAGAGGCATGGCTTTCCGGGTTCTCAGGCAGGGCCTTCCCGCCCGTCTGCGCGCAGGCTAAACATCGCCCATGACCAAAGACACGGACAATCGGGATAGGCAGAGCGCGCCGGTCTGGCCGCAGCTTGGCAACGCCGGTGTCGACGGTATCCTGCTGCGGTTTTCCGACCGGTTGAGCGAGCCGGCGAACCGCGCCGCGCTGGCGTTTCGCGCGGCGCTCGAGGCGGCAATGTGGCCGGAAATCTCGGAAAGCGCGACATCGCTGGTGTCGGTCTATCTGCGCTTTGACCCGGTCGAACACGACCGTGACAGGCTTATAGCGAGGCTGTCGGAGATGGCGGGCCGGCAGGACTGGTTTGCCGCGCCGTTGCCGCCGGGGCGCCGGCTCTGGCGCATCCCGACCGCCTATGGCGGCGCGATGGCCCCGCAACTTGCAGAAGCGGCCGATGCCGCGGGTCTGACGCCCGAGGCGGCGGTCGCAGAGCTTTCGACAACGCGCGTGCGTGTGCAGACCCTGGGTTTCGCGCCGGGCCAGCCCTATCTGGGCGAACTGCCGCCCAACTGGAACATCCCGCGCCAAAGCGCGCTGACGCCGCGAGTGCCGGTCGGGGCGCTGGTGGTGGCGATCCGGCAACTGGTCCTGTTTTCCGCCTCGACGCCAACCGGCTGGCGCCATGTCGGGCAAACCGCCTTTCGCGCCTTCCGCCCCGAAAGCGATACCCCGTTTGTGCTGAAACCGGGCGACGAGGTGGTGTTCGAACCCGCCGCGGCGGACGATATCGCCGCACGGATCGGCGACGATGGCGATGGCGGTGCCAGATCGGAGCTTTTGCCATGAGCCGGGTGCTGCGGGTGGAACAGATCGGACCCGGTACCAGCGTTCAGGACCTCGGTCGGCGTGGCTTTCATGCCTTTGGGCTGTCGCAAGGCGGCGCGGTCGACCGGCGCGCCATGGCCGAAGGCGCGGCGCTGTTGGCCCAGTCCGAGGCGCTGCCGGCGGTCGAGATGGCAATGGCGGGTGGCGTCTTTCGGGCCGGCGCCGACATGCGCATTGCCCTGACCGGGGGCGAGATGGCGGCGACGCTCGACGGGGTGACGCTGGCCTGGAACGCCTGCCATGCCGTGCCGGCCGGCGCGCAGCTGCGCCTTGGGCCTGTGCGGCGCGGTCAGTATGGCTATCTGCATTGCGGTGGCGGCATCGCCGCCGCGCCGCTTCTCGGTTCCGCCTCGGCCCATCTGGCGGCGGGTCTTGGCCGGCTCGTGGCGCCGGGCGATGATCTGGTGCTGGGCGACGATCCCGCCGCAAACCGGGCCGGGACCTGCCTGCGACCCGACGACCGGCTGGATGGCGGCACGGTGCGCATCGTGGCCGGCCCGCAGACCGCGCTGTTTTCACCCGAAGCCCGGGCGCGGTTTGAAGCCACGGTCTTTCGCCGCGACACGGCCGGTAACCGGATGGGGGTGCGCCTGATCCCCGATGGCGAGGGGTTTCAAAGCGCCAGCGGCCTGTCGATCCTGTCCGAAATCGTGGTGCCCGGCGATATCCAGATCACCGGCGATGGGACGCCCTATGTGCTTTTGGCCGAATGTCAGACCACGGGCGGCTATCCACGGATCGGCACCTGCCTGCCCTGCGACCGGCCGCGCGTCGCGCAGGCGGCGCCCGGCACCAGCCTGCGGTTCCGTTTTGTCACCATGGCCGAGGCTGACGAGGCCGAACGGCGCGACCGGGCCGAGCGCGCGGCGCTGCGCCGGGCGGTCATGCCGCTGCTGCGCGACCCGGCGACGATCACCGATCTGCTGTCATACCAGTTGATCAGCGGCGCGATAACCGGTGACGAGGGCGACGGCGGCCGGGACTGAGGCGGGTGGTCTCAGCCGGGCATCGCAATACTGTCATAGCCGGCCGCCGTCAGAACCGCCGCAATCTCTTCGGCGCTCAGCTGGCTTTCGACACTGACTGTGTGGCTGGCGAGGTCGCAGGTGGTTCTTGCGCCGGCGTCGGACTGACCGATGGCGGTTTCGATGGCGCGCGTGCAGTGGCCGCAGCTCATATCGGGAACGTGGAATTTCATCGGCGGGGCCTTTCCTGACCGTCCAGCCGCCATTTTGCGCGCCACCCGGGAAAGTGCAAGCGGCACCTCCGCGCGGTTCGTGTTATCGGGGCCTTGACCTTCCTGTCACTAGAACCTCTATCTGACCAGAAACACCAATGATCCGGACGCTGCCATGAACGCCCCAGCCTTTGCCACAACGGCCCAACCGGAGCCGAAAGCCACCACGCTCTTGGTGGAGGGTATGACCTGCGCGTCCTGTGTGGGGCGCGTCGACCGTGCGCTGAACGCGACCGAGGGGTTGTCGGATGTGGCCGTCAACCTTGCATCGGAAGCCGCGCGATTCACGGTCGACCGGCCTGAAAGGCTGGTGGATGCGGCCGCGACGCTGGACAGGCTCGGCTACCCGGCGCGTCGGGCCGAGGTTGTGCTGGCCATCGAGGGAATGACCTGTGCCTCATGTGTGGGTCGCGTGGACCGTGCGCTGGCGGCGGTGCCGGGGGTGCTGGAGGTTGCGGTCAATCTTGCATCCGAAACGGCGCGCATCCGCTATCTGGAAGGCGCGACCGATGTCGCCACGCTGATGCGCGCCGCGGCGGCGGGCGGCTATCCGGCACGGGCGGCGGGCACCGGCGCCACCGCCGGACAGGCGCAACGCAAGGAAGACGAGGCGCGCGACATGGCGCGGGCGGCACTGGTGGCGGCGGTTCTGTCGCTACCAGTCCTGGTGATGGAAATGGGCGGCCATCTGGTGCCGGCGCTGCACCATGCCATCGCCGCGACGATCGGGCTAAAGGCCAGCTGGCTGATCCAGTGGGTGCTGACCACCGCCGTGTTGCTTGGCCCCGGCCGGGTGTTTTACCGCAAGGGGCTGCCGGCGCTTTATCGCGGCGCCCCGGATATGAACAGCCTTGTCGCGCTTGGAACCGGCGCGGCCTATCTTTATTCACTGGTCGCGACCTTCCTGCCGGCGCTGCTGCCGGAAGGTCAGCGCAACGTCTATTACGAATCCGCGGCTGTCATCATCGTGCTGATCCTTGTCGGGCGCTGGCTGGAGGCGCGCGCCAAGGGCCGTACCGGCGCCGCGATCCGTACCCTTCTCGATCTTGGCGCGAAAATGGCGCGCGTGCAGCGCGGCGGCTCGACCGAAGACCTGCCTGTCGAGGCGTTGCAACCGGGTGACGTGATCGTTGTGCGGCCGGGTGAGCGCATCGCCACCGACGGCGAGGTAACCCAAGGCGCAAGCCATGTCGATGAAAGCATGATCACCGGCGAACCGGTGCCGGTGGCCAAGGCGGCAGGCGACACGGTGACCGGCGGAACGGTCAACGGCGCGGGAAGCCTGAGCTTTCGCGCCACGCGCGTTGGTGCCGACACGGTCTTGTCGCAGATCATTCGCATGGTCGAAGAGGCGCAGGGCGCAAAGCTGCCGATCCAGGGGCTGGTAGACAGGATCACGCTCTGGTTCGTGCCGGCGGTGCTTGGCTTTGCGGCGCTGACAGTGATCCTGTGGCTCGTCTTCGGGCCCGCACCGGCGCTGACCCATGCGTTGGTTGCCGGGGTTTCGGTGCTGATCATCGCCTGTCCCTGTGCGATGGGTCTGGCGACGCCGACCTCGATCATGGTCGGCACCGGGCGCGCCGCCGAGCTGGGGGTTCTTTTTCGCCGCGGCGACGCCTTGCAGGCGCTGGGTGGCGTCCGGGTCGTGGCACTCGACAAGACCGGAACGGTGACCGAAGGACGACCGGAACTGACCGATCTCGTCCTGGCCGACGGGTTCGGGCGCGGCGAGGTTCTGGCGCTTGTCGGCGCGGTCGAGGCGCGGTCGGAACACCCGATAGCGCTGGCGATCCTGCGGGCCGCCGAGGCGGAAAATGTCTCGCTGCCGGGGGCCGAGGATTTCGCGGCCATCGCCGGCTTCGGTGCCCGGGCACGGGTTGATGGGCGCGAGGTTCTGGTCGGTGCCGAACGTCTGATGATCCGAGAAAACCTGGCGCTTGGCGCGCTGGCAGAACGCGAAACCGAACTGGCCCGAAATGGCCGCACGGTGCTCTACGCCGCCATTGATGGCCGGGTCGCCGCATTGATCGGCGTTGCCGATCCTGTCAAGCCGTCCAGCCGTGCCGCCATCGCGGCGCTCAAGGCCGAGGGGCTTGAGGTGGCGATGATCACCGGTGACGGGCGCGAAACCGCCGAGGCCATCGCCCGCGAAACCGGGATTTCACGGGTGATTGCAGGGGTTTTGCCTGACGGCAAGGTCGCGGCGCTGGACGAATTGCGCAAGATCGGCCCGGTCGCCTTTGTCGGTGACGGCATCAACGACGCCCCGGCGCTGGCCCATGCCGATATCGGCATCGCCATCGGCACCGGCACCGATGTGGCCATCGAAAGCGCCGATGTCGTGCTGGTCTCGGGTGACCTTGGCGGCGTGGTCAATGCGCTTGCCCTGTCGCGGCGGACCATGGCCAATATCCGCCAGAACCTCGTGTGGGCCTTCGGCTACAACGTGGCGCTGATTCCGGTTGCCGCGGGGCTCCTGTACCCGGCGTTCGGTGTGCTGTTGTCGCCGGTTCTGGCCGCCGGGGCCATGGCGCTGTCTTCGGTTCTGGTTCTGTCGAACGCGCTGCGCCTCAAGCGGGCAGGGCCGGCCATGGGCAAAAGCCACTAGGTACGAGTCAGGAGGACTGCCATGAATATCGGTGAAGTCGCGGAACGTTCGGGCCTGCCGGCCAAGACCATCCGCTATTACGAGGACATCGGGCTGATCACGCCCCTGCGGTCGTCCAATGGCTACCGGGCGTTTCGCGAAAGCGATCTGCACCGGCTGCGGTTTCTGGGTCGCGCGCGGGCGCTGGGCTTCACGATAGAGGATTGCCGAAGGCTGCTGGAGCTTTACGCCGATACCGGCCGCGAAAGCGCACAGGTCAAGGCGGTGGCCAGCGAGCATCTGAGCGCGATCGATGAAAAGATCGCCCATCTGAAATCGCTGCGCGCGACGCTTGCGCATCTGGTGCACTGCTGCGCGGGCGATGACCGGCCGGATTGTCCGATCCTGCAGGATCTGGCGGGCGCGGATACGGCGAAACGTGCGGCCAAACCGGCCTGAACCCGTTCACAAGGGTGGCGCGGGCCGGGCGTTCATCGGATCAGGGTTCGGGTGGTAGCGGAGGAGGGATTTGAACCCCCGACACAAGGATTATGATTCCTCTGCTCTAACCAACTGAGCTACTCCGCCACACAAGTGCGGGCTAGGTAATGAAGCGCTCCGGAAGCGTCAAGAGGAAAACCGGGCGCCGAAGGCCTATTTATCGGCGCCGGTCGCGGCGCGCGCTCATCGGCTGGAAGGCGACGCCGACATGGGCCTCGCAATAGGGCTTGCCGGCTTGCGAGGGCAGACCGCAGAACCAGAAATCCTCGGTCGCCGGATCGCCGATGGGCCATTTGCAGGTGCGTTCGGTCAATTCCATCAGCGTCAGCTTGCGCGCCTTCTTTTCCACCTCGCGGACCGAGGCCAGCGCCTCGGGGCTGATTTCGTTGGCCGAAGGCTGCGGCGGCAGCGGCTGACCAGCCGGCACGATCGGGCGGCGCGCGACATTCGCGGGCTGCGGTGTGGCCGGTGCGGGCTTTTCCGCCGCGGCCGGCTTGGCCTCGGCGCGCGGGGAGGCTTCGGCTTTCGCCGCCGTCTTGGGTGCGGCCTCGGCCTTCGGTGCGGGCTTTTCGTCCTTGACCGGCGCGCCGCCAACACGGTTCGACAGGCCAAGCCTGTGCACCTTGCCGATCACGGCATTGCGGGTGACGCCGCCAAGCTCCTTGGCGATCTGGCTGGCCGACTGGCCTTCGGTCCACATCTTCTTCAGCAGCTCGACGCGTTCGTCGGTCCAGGACATGGGCTACCTTTCCGGCTGGGCCACCTCGCGCCGGGCGCGCGGAATGCGCGGGGGAGGGGCAATATCGGTTTACCCCATCATATTCGGGGGACAGGGTGAGATACAAGCTGCCGACGCGGATTTCAAGCCGGCTGACCGGCATCGCTGGGGCGGGATCGGTCGCATCGGCGTCGCGGAGGCTTCGCGTTGCTCAGCCCGGCCGCCAAGACGCTGGACAGGGGCGCGGTTCCGCGCTATGCGGCGGGCATGATCGTGACCATGGCCCCAGTTCTGCTGCCCCGACGCCGACGCGCCCGCCGCGCCTAGGCGCCCGATCCCGCATGCCCGGGGGGCATGTATGCCCTTTGGCAAAGGCCGGCAGCGACCGGCACCCCGACAAGCCCGATTGACTATGATCCCGGCCTTTGGCACCCCTTAGGCTTCTTTTGCAAGGATTTTCCGGATGATCCCGAGCGTTCTGCCGACCTACAACCGCGCACCCCTGGCCTTCGTGAGGGGCGAGGGCAGCTGGCTGATGACCGAGGACGGCGGCCGATATCTGGACCTTGGCGCGGGCATCGCCGTCAATGCGCTGGGCCATGCCCACCCGGCCCTTGTCGCCGCGCTGGGCGAACAGGCGGGCAAGCTCTGGCACGTGTCGAACCTTTACCAGATCCCCGAGCAGCAGGCGCTGGCAGACCGGCTGGTGTCGCTGACCTTTGCCGATACCGTGTTTTTCACCAATTCGGGAACCGAGGCTGCCGAACTCGCCATCAAGATGGCGCGGCGGTACTGGTACGAAAAAGGCGCCCCGGAGCGTATTGAAATCGTCGCGTTCGAGGGCGCGTTCCATGGCCGTTCGACCGGTGCGATCGCCGCGGCCGGTTCGGAAAAGATGGTCAAGGGTTACGGGCCGCTGATGCCGGGTTTCCGGCAGGTGGCGTGGGCCGACATGGCGGCGCTGAAAGCCGCCGTCGGTCCGCAGACCGCGGCGGTGATCGTTGAGCCGGTGCAGGGCGAGGGCGGCATCCGGCCGATGGCCGATGCCGATCTGAAGGCGCTGCGGGCGCTTTGCGATGAGACCGGCGCGCTTCTGATCCTTGACGAGGTGCAATGCGGCATGGGGCGCACCGGCCGGCTCTTTGCCCATGAATGGGCCGGTATCGCCCCGGATATCATGATGGTGGCCAAGGGGATCGGTGGCGGCTTCCCGCTGGGCGCTGTGCTGGCCACCGAAACCGCGGCCGCGGCGATGACGGCGGGCACGCATGGGTCGACCTATGGCGGCAATCCGCTGGCCTGCGCGGTTGGCAAGGCGGTGACCGATATCGTCGCCGAACCGGCGTTTCTGGCCGAGGTGAACCGCAAGGCGGGGCTCTTGCGGCAGAAACTGGAAGGTCTGGTGGCGGCGCATCCGCAGGTCTTCGAGGCCGTGCGGGGGCAGGGGCTGATGCTGGGGCTGAGATGCCGCGCGACGAATACCGATCTGGTCAGGGCAGCCTATGACCAGAAGCTTCTGACCGTCGCGGCGGCCGATAATGTCGTACGCATCCTGCCGGCCCTGACCATAGGCGACGACGACATCGCCGAAGCCGTCGCGCGGCTCGACCGCGCTGCGACGGCGCTGGGTGAGGCTGCAACGCCGACGCAATAGGAACACCGGCAGGCAAGGGCCCAAAGGGGGCCGCCTGCCGACAGAAAGGCACAGAGATGAGACATTTCCTGGATATTCACACCACCGACACGGCCGATCTGCGGGCGATGATCGACGACGCGCGCGCGATGAAAGAGGCCCGCGCCGGCCAGCCGCGCGGCACGCCGGATGCCGAGCAGCCGCTGGCCGGCCACATTGTGGCGCTGATCTTCGAAAAACCCTCGACCCGGACGCGGGTATCCTTCGACGTCGGCGTGCGCCAGATGGGCGGCCAGACCATGGTGCTATCGGGCAAGGAGATGCAGCTTGGCCATGGCGAAACCATTGCCGACACCGCACGGGTCCTGTCGCGGTTCGTCGATTTGATCATGATCCGCACCTTCGAGGAGGCGACGCTGCAGGAAATGGCGGAATATGCCACGGTTCCGGTGATCAACGGGCTGACGAACCGCAGCCATCCCTGCCAGATCATGGCCGATGTGATGACCTTCGAGGAGCATCGCGGCCCGATCGCCGGCAAGAAGGTGGTCTGGTGTGGCGACGGCAACAACACTTTTGCCAGCTTCGCCCATGCCGCCGCGCAATTCGGCTTTGACCTGACCTTTGCCGGCCCCGAAACACTGGATCCCGAACCCGCCTGGATCGAGCTTGCCGCCGCGCGCGGCCATCCGATCACCATCGACCGTAACCCCGAACGCGCGGTCGCGGGCGCCGACCTGGTGGTGACCGATACCTGGGTGTCGATGCATGACCCCGAAAGCGCCAAGGAACGCCGCCACAACCAGTTGCGCCCCTACCAGGTGAACGAGGCGCTGATGGCCCATGCCAAACCTGACGCGCTGTTCATGCATTGCCTGCCGGCGCATCGCAACGACGAGGCGACCTCGGCGGTGATGGATGGGCCAAACTCGGTGATATTCGACGAGGCCGAAAACCGGCTGCATGCGCAGAAGGCAATCATGCGCTGGTGTCTGGGCGTCTGATCGCGCCGCAGTGCCTGCGTGGCGGGCACAGCCGATGAGTATTTCGGCCAAGGTGAAGGTTCAGTTGCCGCCCAGCAGCTTGCCCAGCGCCTTGGCCGCCTCTTCCTCCAGACGGCGGCGCGCGGCATCCTCAAGGTCTTCGCCGTCCTTTGGGGCGATGCCCAGTTCTTCGGCGGCGCGCGCTTTCAGCTTTTCCTCGGCCTTCTTGCGTTCCTTGTCGAGCCGGGCATTGGCGGCGGCTTCGAGGTCGAGCGCATAGGCGAGGTCCGACCACGGGCCATGGATGCGCAGCGGCACGGTAACGCCGCCGGAACCGTCCGCCTTGGCAAGGGCGCGGGGAACGACGCGGTAGTCGAGGCTTTGGGCCGGCAGGTCCACCGTGCCGGCGCCGCTTGCGGTCAGGAGCGGCGAGGTAAAGGCCAGATCGTCATTCGTGACACGCCCGCGGTCGATGCGGAAGCTGGCGGCGATGCTGTCGAAAATGGTCTTCGCACCTTCGCCGACATAGGAGGTGTCGAGCCGGCTGAGCATCCCGACAAGGTCCAGCCCCTCGATCTGGCCATTTGTCAGGGCCAGCTGGCCGCTGCCTTTCAGGCTTTCGACCAGCGCCGCCTGCGAATTGCCCGAGGCCAGAAAGTCGATCGTCATGTCGCCCGTGCCGATCAGTCTTTGAAAGCCTGTCGCGTCGGTCAGCAACGGCTTCAGCGCCACCCCCTTCAGCGACAGCGCGCCACCGGTCGACAGCCCGCCACGGCCGTTCACGACATAGTTGCCGGAAAGCGTGCCGGAATAGGCGGCGACATCGCGAAAGGTTGTGACCGCGCGGCCATTATCCAGCGACAGGGTCAGCTGCGCGGGGCCGGCAACAAGCGTGCCAAGCCCGATCCGGTCGGCGGAAAGCGCCAGATCGGCGTCGAGCGCGAAAAGCCCCGATACGTCAATGGGGTCGCGCGACCAGCCGTCTTTTCCGCCGCCGCCGCCGGCCCCGCCGCCACCCGCCATTGCCGGCAAGGTCAGTGCGGTCGTTGTGGCCTTGGCGGTCAGTTTCGGCCTCTCGGGCCCCGGTGTCAGGTCGGCGGCAAGGCCCAGCGTGTTGGCGCCAAGTTTCAGAACGCCGCTGCGTAGGTGCAGGCTGTTTTCAGCCGTCAGCGTCACGTCGCCGGCAAAACGGACATCGCCGGCCAGTTCAGCCGGCAGGGCAGGGCGCGCCCGCCCGGCAAGGCGAAACAGCGCAGAAAGATCGCCAAGCTCGGCATCGACGCGCCCCTCGGCGGCAAGCGGCCCGGTACCGAAGCGCCCCGAAAGCGCCACGCGCGTCGCACCGCTGGTCAGGGTCAGGTCGACCGGTACGACCTGGCCGGCCAGAAACGGCGCCACCTCGGCGATCCGGCCGGACAGGGTGAAGGGCTGGCCATGCGCGGCCGCCGACAGGTCAAGCACGGCGGCAGAGCGGAAATCGGGCGCAGTCAGCGTCGCGGCGATATCGGTCAGTTCGCTCGTGTCACCGCTTGCATGATCGACAAGGCGCAGCCGGCCGCCCTGAACCGCAACGCTGTCGAGGCTGGATGGCCGGGCGGTGGTGCCACCGGTACCGTCACCGGGCTGGCCGGTGCCGAAATCCCAGTTGACGCGGCCGTCGGCGGCGCGTTCCAGAACGATGTCCGGGGCCCCAAGCTCGACCTCGGCGATGCGCAGGTCGCCCTTGAGAAGCGAAAGCAGGTCGAGCCCGATATCCAGGCTTTCGGCCCGCAACAACGGGTCGCCGCCGGCCCAGTCGGCATTGCCGACCGCGACCGCTTCGGCACGCACGCCGAGTTGGGGAAAGAACCGTGCATGAACCGCGCCGCCGATCGTCAGGCTGCGCCCGGTCGCGGCGCGAAACTGCTGTGCGGCCAGCCCGGCTACCCGTTCGGCGGGAAGAAAGAAGGCGAGGACCACCAAGGTGACCGCAAGCGCGGCAAGGGCCAGAACCCCGCGATAGATCCAGCGCATCCGATCCTCCCGATCCGGTTGTGCAGGATCAGTAAATCCTGCTTCGTCCCGGATTTCCACCGTCGCCTGCAAAGGCATCGGCGCGGCCGGCCGGATTCCGCGCTCTCTTCCGCCGCCGCGAAAGCTGCGCTATATGCCGGCCATGTCGCAAAACCCGCCCGATCTTCGCCCCGACCTCGCGCCCCGCGCGCGGATCGCCGACATCCGCCGAGAGGGTCAGCCGACAGTGGGCATGGTCAGCCTTGGTTGTCCCAAGGCGCTGGTCGACAGCGAACGGATTCTGACGCGGCTGCGCGCCGAAGGCTATGCGATCAGCCCCGATTATCAGGGCGCCGACGCGGTGATCGTGAACACCTGCGGCTTTCTCGACAGCGCCAAGGCCGAAAGCCTTGAGGCGATCGGCGAGGCGCTGGCCGAGAACGGCCGGGTGATCGTGACCGGTTGCCTCGGGGCGGAGCCCGACTACATCACCGGCGCGCATCCGCAGGTGTTGGCGGTGACCGGGCCGCATCAATACGAACAGGTTCTGGATGCGGTGCATGCCGCCGTTCCGCCATCGCCCGATCCGTTTGTGGACCTGCTGCCGGCCAGCAGCGTTTCGCTGACCCCGCGACACTATAGTTATCTAAAGATTTCAGAGGGTTGCAGCCACAAGTGCAAGTTCTGCATTATCCCTGACATGCGCGGGCGGCTGGTGTCTCGGCCAGCCCATGCGGTGGTTCGCGAGGCTGAAAGGCTGGTCGCGGCGGGGGTGCGAGAGCTTCTGGTCATCAGCCAAGACACCTCGGCCTATGGCGTCGACATCCGGCATGCCGAAGACCTGGGCCACCGTGCCCACATCACCGATCTGGCGCGCGATCTGGGCTCGCTCGGCGTGTGGGTACGGATGCATTACGTCTATCCCTATCCCCATGTGCGCGACCTTGTACCGCTGATGGAGGAGGGGCGGGTTCTGCCCTATCTCGACATTCCCTTCCAGCATGCCCATCCCGACACGTTGAAACGCATGGCACGACCGGCGGCAGCGGCAAAGACGCTGGATGAGATCGCATCGTGGCGGGCGATCTGCCCCGAGATTACCCTGCGCTCGACCTTTATCGTCGGCTTTCCCGGCGAGACAGAGGCCGAGTTTCAGGCGCTTCTCGACTGGCTGGATGAGGCGCAACTGGACCGGGTTGGCTGCTTTCAGTACGAAAACGTCGCCGGCGCCCGCTCGAACGCGCTGCCCGACCACGTGCCCGACCCGGTCAAGCAGGAACGCTGGGATCGGTTCATGCAAAAGGCGCAGGCGATCTCGGCGGCGAAACTGGCCGCCAAGGTCGGCCGCCGGCTGCCGGTGATCGTCGATACGGTCGATGACGAGGGCGCGACCTGCCGCACCATGGCCGACGCGCCCGAGATCGACGGCAACCTCTTTATCGACGAGGGGCACGAGGCGTTGAAGCCCGGCGATATCGTCACGGTGAGCGTGGATGAGGCGGGCGATTATGACCTCTGGGGCCGGCTCTGAACCCACCGGCCGGTGTTATCCGCTTGACGCCGGCGGGTGGAATACCTAATCAACGCAAGGCTCCGGCGGGTTGGCGGAGAGGTTACGCAGCGGATTGCAAATCCGTGTAGACCGGTTCGATTCCGGTACCCGCCTCCAATACTTCCCTTGCAGGGTGTTAGCGTTTTTTCGCGCGATGTGAGCCTGCGCTTGCATGGAAAAATCTTGTTTTTACAGTGCTTAGCGTTAGGCTGGGCCGATGGAAACAGCGGAGATGCCCCATGCGCGAGGTCACCCTTGCCGCAACCCAGATGGCCTGTTCCTGGGATCTGGACGAGAATATCGCGACGGCCGAAAAACTGGTTTCCGATGCCGCCGAGAAAGGCGCGCAGATCATCCTTTTGCAGGAGCTGTTCGAGACCCCGTATTTCTGCCTGGAAATCTCCGAAAGGTTCCTTGATCTGGCGAAACCGCTGGCCGATAGCCGCGTCGTGAGCCATTTTCGGGCGCTGGCCAGGGCGCTGGGCGTGGTGCTGCCGGTTTCGTATTTCGAACGCGCTGGGCTGGCGCATTACAATGCGCTGGCGATCATCGACGCCGATGGCGAGATCCTGGCGAACTACCGCAAGACCCATATTCCGCAGGCGGCGGGGTATGAGGAGAAATACTACTTCACCCCCGGCGATACCGGCTTTCAGGTGGTCGATACGCGCTTTGCCCGGCTGGGGTGCGGCATCTGCTGGGATCAGTGGTTTCCCGAAACCGCGCGGTCGCTGGCGCTGATGGGGGCCGAAGTGCTGATGTTTCCGACCGCCATCGGATCGGAGCCGCATTACCCCGAACTGGACAGCGCCGCGCATTGGCAGCGCACGATGCAGGGCCATGCGGCGGCCAATATCATGCCGCTTGTCGCCTCGAACCGGGTGGGAACGGAAAGGGACGGCGCGACCGAGATGACGTTCTACGGCTCGTCCTTCATTGCCGATCACACCGGCGCCAAGGTGGCCGAGGCCAACCGCAGCGACGAAACGGTCCTGACCGCGCGTTTCGATCTGGACGCAATCGCGAAGTATCGCCGTGCATGGGGCGTCTTTCGCGACCGGCGGCCGGACATGTACGGGGCAATTGCAACGATGGACGGTGCCAACCGGGTGGTGGGGTGATGGTTCAACCTTGAGGGCAGGCCGCGACCTGCCCGCATCCGGCCTTCAGCCCCTGAACGATCGCGTAGACGTCCTCGGACAAAGACGCCCAGTCTTCGTTGGAACAGAGATAGGTCATGTGGTCGGCCAGATAGCTTTCCATCGGGCCTCGCCAATCCGGATCGGTATCGACCATCTGTTCGGTCGTATAGAGCAGGTATTCGACATAGGCCGTATAGGCGACCCGGTCGCGGTCTTTGGGCAGGTCGCAGTAGTCGGCGGCGGCCAGTTCGGGCTTTTGCGCGGTCAGGTTGAGGAATTCACGGTAAATCTCGCGTGCCGTCTGTTCGCGGCCAATCCGGTCGGCCGCAGCAATCTGCCAGGGGATGACGACAAGCGCGGCCAACGCCGCCAAGGCCGTGACCAGGGCGCCCGCCGCCTCCAGAGGTTCGGCGTTGCGTCTCAGCCATGCCCACATTGTCACACTTTCGGTTGCTCGTGCGTCGCGCAGTGAATGCCGCCGCCGGCCTCGCCGACGGGATCGGTGTTCAGCATCACGATTTCGCGGCCGGGGTAAAGGTCTGCGAGGATCGCATACGCCTCTTCGTCCGCCGCGTCGTCCCCGAAATGCGAGGCGATGACCGCGCCGTTGCAAACGTAGTAATTGACGTAAGAGGCGACGAAATCATTGCCGGTGCCGCGAATGTCCAGCGGTTCGGTCAGGCGAACCAACTCCAGCTTGCGGCCCGACGCATCGGTCGCTGCGGCGAGGATGTCGTGGGTCTGAAACGCCGCCCGGCTCCAGGGATCGTCGGGGTCGATCTCCTCGCCCATCTGGATCAGCACGGTGCCCGGTTCGATGAACCGCGCCAGCGCGTCGATATGGTAATCGGTGATGTCGGCGCCCTTGATGCCCGGGGCCCAGATCACCTTTTCGGCGCCGTAGCTCTCCATCAGCTGCCGCGTGACGGTCGCCTTGTCGCCGGAGTTGCGATTGCGGTTCACCCAGCTGCTTTCATGGGCAATGAGCGTTGCGTGGCCGTCGAACTCCGCGCCGCCCGCCTCGCCCACCAGCCCGGCATCATAAAGCGTCAGGCCCAGGATATCGGCCACGCGGCGGGCAACCTGACTGTCATTGCGATGCAGTTGCTTGCCGCCCCAGCCGTTGAAGTTGAAATGCGTCATCGCCAGCCCGCCCTTGCCGTCGACGACGAAGGAAGGGCCGGAATCGCGCGCCCAGAGGTCTTCGGTCGGCACGTCCCAGACCTCGATCCCCTTGCCCAGCAGCTTGCGGGCGCTCGGCGCGTGTTCTTTCGCCATCAGCATCACGACCGGTTCGAACTCCGCCACCGTGTTGGCGATCTCGGCAATCGTGACCTGAACCTCATCCAGATAGCTGCCGCCGCCATAGACGGCGCGGCTGACCGGCCATTGCATGAAGGTGCGTTCATGCGGCGCGGTTTCCTCGGCATAGCGGAAGCCGGCGGCGCGGGCGGTGCCGGCCAGCGCGGCGCGGGGAAGGGACGCGGCGGCGCCCAGGGCGGTGGCGGCTTTCATCACCTGGCGACGGGTCATCATGCGGGCACCTGCTGGGTTATGCAGTGAATTCCGCCGCCGCCCACCGCGATATCGGCAATGTCGACCATGGCCACGCGCCGGTCGGGGAAGACATCCTGAAAGATCTCGCGCACCTGATCGTCCCGCGCGACCCCGTATCGCGGCATGACGACGCCACCGTTGCAGAAATAGGAATTGACGTAGGAACGGCAGAAGCGGTCACCGATATCGCAACTTTCCTCGGCCTCGGGCATCGTGACCAGCCGGATCGGCCGGCCCTTCGCGTCGCTCTGGCCGGTCAGCGCGTCGATATTGGCCTGCTTGATCGCCCGCCAGGGGTCGGCGGGGTCATCGGCGCCCTCGACCAGTACAAGGCCCGGCGCGGCGAAAACGGCTATGCCGTCGACATGGCCGTCGGTTTCGGTCTCGGCGGCGTTGCCGGGCAGCCAGATCACCTTTTCGCCGCCCAGCATCGCCTTCAGTTCCTCGGTGATCGCCTCGCGGCTCCAGTCGGGGTTGCGGTTGGCATTCGGAAAACAGGTTTCGGTCGTCAGGATCGTGCCCTCGCCATCGACCGAAACACCGCCGCCCTCGGCGATCATCCGGCTTTGAAAGCTGCGCAGGCCCAGGCTCTCGGCCATACGCGCGCCAAAGGCCGCGTCCTTGTCGAAAGGCGCGTATTTTCCGCCCCAGGCGTTGAACCGGAAAAGCGCCGCCGCGTGGTTGCCCGCACCGTCCACCACCACATTGGCGCCGGCGTCACGCGCCCAGGAATCGTCAAGCGGCATGGGCGCGAGGTCGATATCGCTGCCCAGCAGGTTGGCGGCTTCGGCGCGGTCGTCGGGGCGCACCGCCATGGTAAGGGGTTCGAATTCGCGGATCGCGTGGGCGACGGCGGCATAGGCGCGCTTCGTGGCGGCGATATCGGGCCAGACCTCGTCACGACAGGGCCACATCATCCACGTCCGGCTGTGGCGGGAGAATTCGGCGGGCATGCGGAACCCGGCAGATTTCGGCGTGGCGGAGGGCACGGCTTCATCCCTTGGTAATTCGTTCGGAAGACGTACTAGCATGAATGATAGGGCGGCAAAAACGCGAAGTATTTCCGCAATCGACAAGAATAACTCATGTTTATCCGGTTATCGCGGCGCACTTCGGTTGCCTTCACCCATCGGGCCTGGGGCGGTTGGAGGTTGACAGGCCCCTCTCAGATCACCCGGTCGATGGCGCGCGCGATCTTGTCGACCAGTTCGTCGATTTCCGCGTCGGAGATGATGAAGGGCGGGGCCAGCAAGACATGGTCGCCCGACCGTCCGTCGATCGTGCCGGACATCGGATAGCAGACCAGCCCTTCGTCGAAGGCCGCTTTCTTGAGTTTGCCGGCAATGCCGCGCGCGGGGTCAAAGGGCGCCTTGCTGTCGCGGTCTGCGACCAGTTCGATGCCGCGGAAAAGCCCGCGTCCGCGCAGATCGCCCACATGCGGATGCTGGCCGAGCCGTGCGGCCAGTGACGCGGCCAGCGCGTCGCCCTTTTCACCAACGCGCGGCAGAAGCCCGCGGTTCAGGATGGCGGAGACCACGGCAAGCCCGGCGGCGGTTGCGACCGGATGGCCGATATAGGTATGGCCATGCTGGAAAAACCCCGATCCAGCCTCGATCGCGGCGTAGATATCGGCCGAACACAGCATCGCGCCGATCGGCTGATAGCCTGCCCCCAGGCCTTTGGCGATGCACAGGATATCGGGGCGCACGCCGTCCTGTTCGCAGGCGAAAAGCGTGCCGGTCCGGCCCATGCCGCACATGACCTCATCGAGGATCAGCAGGATGCCGTGACGGTCGCATATCTCGCGGATGCGCGTGAAATAACCCGGCGCGGGTGGCAGCGCACCGGCGGTTGCGCCAACCACCGGTTCTGGCGATGAAGGCCATGACGGTTTCGGGGCCCAGGCGCTGCAATTCCGCCTCCAGCGCGTCTGCGGCACGGCGCCCGTAGTCTTCAGCGCTTTCGCCTTCGGTGGCGCAGCCGGTAGTCGTAACAGGGGTCGATATGGCTTACGTCCAGCAAGAGCGGGGCAAATTGCGCGCGCCGCCATGCGTTGCCGCCGGCCGACAGTGCGCCCAAGGTGTTGCCATGATAGCTTTGCCTGCGCGCGATCAGCCGGCCACGCTGCGGCTGGCCCTTTTCCACCCAGTATTGGCGGGCCAGCTTGATGGCCGCTTCGGTCGCTTCCGAACCGCCGGAGACGAAATAGACCCGGTCGATCCCCTCGGTGCATGGGCGATCAGGAGATCGGCCAGCGCCTCGGCGGGTTCGGAGGTGAAAAACCCGGTATGGGCAAAGGCAAGTTGGTCAAGCTGTGCCTTGATGGCCGCCGTCACCTCGGCATCGCCATGGCCAAGGCAGGACACCGCCGCACCGCCGGAACCGTCAAGGTACCGCTTGCCCGAAGCGTCGATCAGATAGCAGCCTTCGCCCGCCACCGCGACGGGGGGCTGCGATTTGGTGTGGCGCGGAAAGACGTGGGACATGGGGCGGTTCCTTCCTGGGTATCGGGTCACGCGCGTTAGGGGTCAGATCAGCAGGGGCATCATCAGGCTGGCAAGGTTGAGTACCAGGAAAAACCCCGCCATGTCGGTGATCGTGGTCAAAAGCGGGCCGGAGGCCGCGGCCGGGTCCTGGCCCAGCCGTTTTAGAAGCAGCGGAACGACGCCGCCTATCGACACGGCGATCACCGTGTTCAGCGCAAGGGCCGCGCCGATCACCAGGCCAAGCCAGGGGTTGCCTTTCCAAGCCCAGGCGACGACGGCGATCAGCAGACCCAGTGCCATCCCGTTGATCGCACCGACCGAGACCTCTTTCAGCCAGACACGGAAAGCGTCCTTAGGTTCGACCACACCCAGCGACAGTTCGCGCATCGTCACGCCCACCGCCTGATTGCCCGAACAGCCCGACATGTCCGACACCATCGGCAGGAAAACGGCGATGGCGATGACGGCGGTCAGCGTTTCCTCATAGGCCGAGATGACCGAGGCGGCGATGACGTTCAGCACGATATTGGCCGACAGCCACATGAGCCGCCGGCGCGAGCGCAGCCAAAGCGGCATCGAGCGCAGTTCGTCGCCGACCTGCTGGCGTTTCAGGCTGTCGCTCTGGCTGCGTTCCAGCGCGGCATCGCGCACCGCGTCGCGGCTGACGACCCCGACCAGCCGGCCATCGGCCTCGATCACGGGAAGGCCCAGAAAAGCCTCGGCGTCGAAGATGTCCTCGAGCGTGTCGAGGGTCGCGCTGACGGGCACGGTCATCGGTGTGACCATGATCGTCGTCAGCTTGGTGTTCTTTCGCGCGGTCAGTAGCGCGCGCAGCGAAACCACGCCGATGGGCCGGCCTTCGGCATCGGTGACATAGGGGTGCTGGCCGCGGTAGCGTTCAAAATCCTCGTCACCCTCGACGACCATCCGCAGCACGTCGCCCACGGTGGCATTGTCGGCAAAGGCGAAGGCCTCGGCCACCATCAGGCCGCCGGCGGTGTCGTCCTCATAGGCGGCCAGCCGGCGCACATCGGCGGCATCCTCGGGTTCCAGTTCGGCCAGGATCGCCTCGGCGTCCTCGCGGTCCAGTTCGCCGATCAGGTCGGCCTGAACGTCGGAATCCAGCTCGTCGATGATCTCGGCGGCACGGTCGCTGTCGAGCCGTTCGACCAGCTCTGTCGCTGCCACCGTCGGCGCCTCTTCGATCAGCGCGGCGGCCAGTTCGGTGGGCACCAGTTCCAGCAGCGTGTCGCGGTCTTCGGGTGACAGGAACAGAAGCTGCCGCAGCGCGCCCGACAGTGGCAGCGTTTCCAGAAGCCCGTTCAGCAACTCGGCGTCGCGCGCATCGACCGCCGCCTTGACGCGTTCGCGCATGGTCGGTGCCTGCGGTTCCGGTGGGGTTTTCTCCGGTGGCGGGGGGCTCAGGGTTTCGGTTGCGTTGCCGTCGGTCATCGGTGCCGTGATTCCTGCGGTTTACACTTCGGTTGTCGGGTTCACACTATCGCCGGATCCGCCCCGCAAGGAGCGAAAAAACCCGGCCCGCCGGGGCCGGGTTTGCCGCCAAGGCGCGGGACCGGCAGGGTGGGATTCAGCGCACCACCAGCACCGAAACCGGTGAGCGGCGCACCACCCGGTCGGCCTGTGAGCCGACAAGGAATTCGCGCACCCGGTCCGGCGCATGGCTGGCCATCACCACCAGATCGGCGCCGGTCGAGCGGACGTGATCGAGGATCACCTCATGCACCTTGCCGATACCGACGTGGCTGACCGTCTTCAGCGGCCAGGGCACTTCGCCGCCGCGCATGGTTTCCAGTTTCGCCTTGGCAGCGCTCAGCGCGCGTTCCTGATACCCTTCTGGAAACTCCGCCGCGACGAGCGGCGAGCCGAAATCGGGGACCACCGACAGGACATGCAGAGTGGCGCCCGACGATTCGGTCAGGGCAATGGCGGTTGGCAGCGCCTTTCCCACGAGGCCCGGTGTTCCAGATCGATGGTCAGGAGGATGGTTTTGTACATGGCGGCCTCCTCAGGTTTCCGCGCGGCGCGTTGCCGGCGCCCGCCCGCGTTGCGTCATCACGACCAGCGCCAGCAACGCGAGCGCCGGGATGAACATCCAGTATTTCGACGGCACCGCAACAGGTTGCAAAACCCGCAGCACCTCCTGATCCCAGTCCAGCCCGGCTTCCTGCGCGGGGGAACCGAAGGCGGCGTCGTCGATGATCATCTTCTCGCCGTCCTGCCGGAATGCGAGGCCGGCGGCGGCTAGCTTTTCGTCGCCGGTGGCTTCCGCACCCATCGGCACCAGCGCCACGAATTCGATCGGGTCGCCCAGATCGTTCACGCCGGCAACGCGGATGCGCAGGTCTTCGCCCGGGGGCGTATCGGCGGCGGCGGCGGAGATTTCGGCCGGCGCCACCTCGGTAAAGGGCGGAAAGATCATGTCCATCCAGAAGCCCGGCCGGAAGAGCGAGAAGGCGACAAGCAACAGCGCCACGGTGTCGAAGATGCGGTTGCGCGTCAGGAACCAGCCCTGCGTGGCGGCCGCGAACAGCAGCATGGCCACCGTCGCGATACAGAAGACGAAGACCCCCTGTAACCATCCGACGTCGATCAGCAAAAGCTCGGTGTTGAAGATGAACAGGAAGGGCAGGGCGGCGGTTCTGAGCGAATAGAAGAACGCCACGACCCCGGTCTTGATCGGATCGCCCCCCGACACGGCGGCGGCGGCAAAGCTCGCCAGACCGACCGGCGGCGTCACATCGGCCATGATGCCGAAGTAGAAGACGAAGAGGTGTACCGCGATCAGGGGCACGATCAGCCCGTTCTGCTGGCCGAGCGTGACGATGACCGGCGCCAGAAGTGCCGAGACGACGATGTAGTTCGCCGTGGTCGGCAGCCCCATGCCAAGGATCAGGCTGAGGATCGCGGTCAGGACGAGGATGGCAAGGATATTGCCGCCCGACAGAACCTCGACCACATCGGCCAGTGCCGAACCGACGCCGGTCTGGCTGACCGCGCCGACGATGATCCCGGCGGTCGCCGTGGCGATGCCGATGCCGATCATGTTGCGCGCGCCGGTGATCAACCCGTCAAAGAGGTCACTGACGCCGTTGCGGATTGCCGCGGCCAGGTCGCTGTCGCCCCGCATCATCGCCAGAAGCGGGCGCTGCGTGACCAGGATGAAGACCATGTAGGCGGTCGCCCAGAAAGCCGACAGGCCGGGGCTCAGCCGGTCGACCATCAACGCCCAGACCAGCACCACCACCGGCAGGATGTAGTGCAGCCCGGCACGGATCGTGGGCCCGGGCAGCGGCAACATGGTCACCGGCGCATTCGGATCGTCGAGGTGAAGCGGCTCCTCCTTCGATGCGATCCAGAGCAGGCCGACATAGACCGCCGTCAGGAAGGCGAAGATGATGTAGCCCGCCGTCGCCGGGAAGGCCGGGCGGATCCAGCCCATGCCGTAGTAGACGGCCAGCGAGATCGCGCAGATCGCCGCGATGGTGAAGGCGATGCCGATCAGCCGCTGCACGATGGGCTTCGGCTCATAGGCGCGCGGCAGCCCTTCCATCCCGGCCTTCATCGCCTCGAGATGCACGATGTAGACCAGCGCGATGTAGGAGATGACCGCCGGCAGGAAGGCGTGGCGGACGACGTCGAAATAGGGGATGCCCACATATTCGACCATGAGGAAGGCGGCCGCGCCCATCACCGGCGGCATGATCTGGCCGTTGACGGAGGAGGCGACCTCGACCGCGCCGGCCTTTTCCGACGAAAAGCCCACCTTCTTCATCAGGGGAATCGTGAAGGTGCCGGTGGTGACCACGTTGGCGATGGAGGAGCCCGAGATCAGCCCGGTCATCGCCGAGGACACGACGGCGGCCTTGGCCGGCCCGCCGCGCATGTGGCCCATCAGCGAAAAGGCGACCTGGATGAAGTAGTTGCCGGCGCCGGCCTTGTCGAGAAGCGAGCCGAAGAGGACGAAGAGGAAGACGAAGGAAGTCGAAACACCCAGCGCGATGCCAAAGACGCCCTCGGTCGTGATCCACTGGTGGTTCACGATCTCGGACAGGTTGTTGCCCTTGTGCGCGATGATCTCGGGCATGTGCGGCCCGAGCACGGTGTAGACCAGAAAGACCGAGGCGACGATCATCAGCGCGGGGCCAAGCGCGCGGCGGGTGGCTTCGAGAAGCAGGATGATGCCGGCGACCGAGACCACGAAATCCTGCATGATCGGTGCGCCGACACGCGAGGAGATGGCCTCGTAAAAGACGTAGAGGTAAAGCGCGGTGACCGCGCCAACCACAGCCAGTGCCCATTCCCATGGCGGAATGCGGTCTTTCGGGGACCCCAGCAAGATTGCCGCGACGACCAGCAGCGAGATGATCGGTATCCACCAGACAGCCGTGCCGGCCTTGGCGGACACGAAGAACAGGATGCCGAGGATGATCGGCACGGCCAGGCCAAGGACCAGCTGCACCGGGGTGCGCGAGGCTGGGAAGGCGGCAAAGGCCAGGAAAACCGCGAAGGCAAGGTGGATCGAACGCGCTTCGGTATCGTTGAAGACGCCGATGCCCAGCATGAAGGGGATGGGCGAGGCGATCCAGAGCTGGAACAGCGACCAGGCGAGCGCCACGATGGCGATGAACAGCCCGACCTTGCCCTGCTGACCGCGCGCGCCTGTATCGGAGGACGCGACAAGTTCGTCAAGTTCGCTCTGGCTTAACCCGGCGCGGCCCGAAGCTTCCATTTCGACCGCGGCGGCCTGCTGCTGGTCCTTGTCTGCCATGATATCCCCCTTGGGACCGTGTCGGGTCCGCTGTTGCGATCACATCGGTGCAAATCGTCAGTGGCTGTGGGCCGGCGGACCGCCCCCAGCGGGAGAGGCCGCCCCGGCAGGGGCAGCCCGTGACCGGATTACATCCAGCCGCGTTCCTTGTAGTATTTCTCGGCACCCGGATGCAGCGGCGCCGACAGGCCGTCCGCGATCATGTCGGCTTCCTGCAGGTTGGCGAAGGCCGGGTGAAGTCCCTTGAAGCGGTCGAAATTGTCGAAGACCGCCTTGACGACCTCATAGACAACCTCTTCGGGCACGTCGGCCGAGGTGACGAAAGTCGCTTTCACGCCAAAAGTCTCGACGTCATTGTCGGTACCGGCATACATGCCGCCCGGGATCGTCGCCTTGGCGTAATAGTCATTGTCGGCCACGAGCTTGTCGATCGCCTCGCCGGTGACCGGCAGCAGCACCGCCTCGACCGTCGAGGTCGCCTCCTGGATCGAGCCGTTGGGATGGCCGACCGTATAGACGATGGCGTCAACCTTGTTGTCGCCAAGCGCCGCGGCCTGTTCCGCCGGCTTCAGTTCGGAAGCAAGCGCGAAATCGGCCGTGGATTTGCCCATGGCGCCCAGCACGACATCCATCGTCGCGCGCTGACCGGAACCGGGGTTGCCGACGTTCACGCGCTTGCCGAAGAGATCGTCAAAGCTGGCCGCGCCGCTGTCCTTGCGGGCCACCACGGTGAAGGGTTCGCCGTGAACCGAGAAGACGGCGCGCAGCTTGTCGACCTTCTTGCCTTCGAATTCGGACGACCCGTTATAGGCATGGTACTGCCAGTCGGACTGGGCCACGCCCATATCCATGTCACCCGCCGCGATGGCGTTGATGTTGGCAATCGAGCCACCGGTCGAGGGCGCGGTGCATTTCAGCCCGGTTTCCGCGGTGTTGCGGTTCACCAGCCGGCAGATCGACTGGCCGACGACGAAGTAGACGCCGGTCTGGCCGCCCGTTCCGATGGTGATGAACCGCTCTTCGGCGGCGGCTGCGGTCGCCAGCGCCATGGCGCCCGCGAGCGATAGGGTCTTGAGGTATGTCATCGTTGGTCTCCCTGTCAGATTTGAATCTGTATTGCTCGATGACGCCCGGGGTCTTGCGCCCCGGCTGGTCGCCTTGTTCGGCCGCGCAGGCCTTCTGAACGCACGTCCTTTCAGATGCGGCCCGCGCCGCACCCCGTTTGACGGGCCATATGCCCGTGGATCGGTCTTGTTTCTGGAAGCCTGCGCCCGATCGGCGTTTGTCGCATTCGCGGACGGGATCGATGGAAACACGCAGACTTGTACATCCCGTGTACGGTAACTGCGTTTAAAATCGTAATCAACCTTGTTTAATCATTCCAATCGGGGCTAAGATTTTCCTCACGCGGCCGGCCGGCACGTGGACCCATGGGAAGGCACAAGTGCCCGAAAACTCGAGACAACCCAAGATCGACATCGGTGCTCGGCTCAAGGCGGTACGAACGTCGCGCCGGCTGTCGCAACGCGAGCTTGCGCGCAAGTCCGGCGTCACGAACGGGTTGATTTCACAGATCGAACAGAATCGTTCCTCGCCCTCGGTGGCGTCGCTGAAGCGCATTCTCGATGCCTTCCCGCTCAGCCTGTCGGAATTCTTCGCGCCCGATTTCGAGGACCACGAGAAGATCTTCTTTCGGGCTCGCGAGTTTCCCGAACTGAACCCGCAGAAGATCTTTCGCAATGCATCGCCAGCGGGCGGGATATCGCTGCGGCAGGTGGGTGACGTTTCCCATCGCGCGGTGCAGATGCTGCACGAAGTCTATGAGCCCGGCGCCGATACCGGGATCGAACGCTACAGCCATGACAGCGAAGAAGCCGGGATCGTTATTTCCGGCCAGATCGAGATTACCGTGGGCGATGCAGTTGCCGTTCTGGGCCCCGGTGACGGGTATCTGTTCGACAGCCGCCTGCCGCACCGGTTTCGCAACACCGGGGACGAACCCTGTATTCTGGTGTCTGCATGCAGCCCCCCTTCTTTCTGATGCGCACCCCCCGAACCGCGCCGGGCCGACCGGTGCGGGCCCGCCGCGGCGGGGCGGGGGCAAGCGCTTGGCCCCGTTGTGAGCATCGGGTCAAATTGCAGGTGCCAAACGCGCCCGAATGCTGTCTGATTTCACCAATGCGCGGAATCGCGCGACTTGCCGGCGGAAAGGTCCGGCCGGCCAATCAACAGGAGGAACCATGACCTACACCCTCAGGAACGGATTTCGGGCGATTGTGGCCTGTGCGGCGTTGGCAACCGCGCCCGTCGCGGCGCATGCGGAAGAATTCATCAACATCCTGACCGGCGGCACCTCGGGCGTTTACTATCCGCTTGGTGTCGGGCTGTCGAAGATCTACGCCGACAATATCGACGGGGCCCGCACGCAGGTGCAATCGACGAAGGCCTCTGTCGAGAACCTCAACCTTCTGCAGCAGGGCAAGGGCGAACTGGCCCTGGCGCTCGGCGACAGCGTGAAGCTTGCCTGGGAGGGCGATGCCGATGCCGGGTTCAAGGAGCCGCTGGCCAAGCTCAGGGGCATCGCCGCCGTCTATCCGAACTACATCCAGATCGTCGCGTCGAAGGAATCGGGCATCACCTCGCTTGACGGGCTGAAAGGCAAGAGCCTGTCGGTCGGCGCGGCGAAATCCGGCACCGAACTCAACGCCCGCAAGATCTTCGAAGCGGCGGGCATGACGCTATGACGATCTGGGCAAGACCGAATACCTGCCCTTCGCGGAATCGGTCGAACTGATCAAGAACCGCCAGCTTGACGCGACGCTTCAGTCGGCGGGGCTTGGCGTGGCCTCGATCAAGGATCTGTCGACCTCGATCGACATCCAGATGGTCTCGGTTCCCGAAGAGGTGGTGGCCAAGCTTGGCGCGCCCTATATCGCCGCGACAATCCCGGCAGGCACCTATCAGGGCCAGGATGCGGATGTGCAGACGGTGGCTGTCGTCAACTTTCTGGTGACGCATGAGGATGTGTCGGAAGAAACCGCCTATCAGATGACCAAGCTTCTGTTTGAGAACCTCGGCGAGCTGGAGGCCGCCCACAAGGCTGCCGCCCAGATCAAGCTGAAAACGCCCTGAACGGCATGCCGATCCCGCTGCATCCGGGGCGGAACGCTTCTACAAGGAAGCCGGCCTGATGTGATCCGACGCCCCCGGGCGGTCGCCGCCCGGGGTCCACGGCTTTCCGGGGAGGGAAAACCCGCAATGGCCCAGCCACATCACGAGATGCCCGGCGAGGCGCCCGACCTGGGGCTGCACGATCCCCTGGCCGAAAGCTTTCCAGCGACGCAAGAGGGGCGCGTTCTGTTCTGGATCGCGGTAGTCTTCTCGCTCTTCCAGATCGCCACGGCGGCGCATCTTCTGGACTTCTCCAGCCAGATCGTGCGGGCTGTCCATGTGGGCTTTCTGACGCTTCTGGGCTTTCCGCTACTTGCCGCGCTGAAGCGCAAGCCACCGGCCATGAAGGCCCTGGCCTGGGCGCTGGCGTTCGCCGGCGTCGCGGTGGCGCTTTACCAGTGGTGGGAATACACGCCCCTGATCCTGCGGGCGGGCGATCCGCTGCCGCGCGACATCGCGCTGGCATCATTGCGCTGGTCACCGTCTTCACCGCCGCCTGGTGGCTCATCGGGGCCCGCGCTGCCGATCATCGCCGGGTGCTTCCTTGCCTATTGCTTCTGGGGCGAGTACCTGCCTTCGCCGCTCAATCACCGGGGTTATGACTTCTCCCAGGTCATCGACCACATGGCCTATGGGACCGAAGGCATCTACGGCATCCCGACCTATGTCTCGTCGTCCTACATCTTCCTTTTCATCCTCTTCGGTTCATTTCTGGAACGTGCCGGGATGATCAGGCTTTTTACCGATGTCTCGCTTGGCCTCGTTGGCCACAAACAGGGGGGCGCGGCCAAGGTCGCGGTCGTGTCCTCGGGCCTCATGGGCACGATCTCGGGCTCTGGTGTCGCCAATGTCGTCACCACCGGCCAGTTCACCATTCCACTGATGAAACGCTTCGGCTACCGCGCGGCCTTTGCGGGGGGCGTCGAATCCACCGCCTCGATGGGTGGGCAACTGATGCCCCCGGTCATGGGCGCCGTCGCCTTCATCATGGCCGAGACCCTGGGCGTCGAATATGTCGAGGTGGTCAAGGCAGCCCTTATCCCCGCGATCCTCTATTTCGCCTCGGCCTTCTGGATGGTGCATCTTGAGGCCGGACGGCACGGGCTGAAGGGTATGGCGAAGGCCGATCTGCCGTCGCCGATGAAGGCCTTGACAGAAAACTGGTACCTGATCCTGCCGCTGGCCGTTCTGGTCTATCTGCTTTTCTCCGGCTTCACGCCGCTATTCGCCGGCACCATTGGGCTGGCGCTTACCGTCATGCTGATCCTCGGTGGCTCCATCGCGCTCGGCCTGCCGCAGGGCGTCATCCGCATCCTTTTCTGGATCGGCCTCGGCGCCGTGGCCGCCGCCTTCTTCGAATGGGGCATCCTGCCCGTTGCCATTGCCATTGCCGCGCTGATCGGCTGGACCGCGATCTCGAAAGGTGGGCGAGAGACACTGGGGCTATGCCGCGACAGCCTGGCCGAGGGCGCCAAGACGGCGCTGCCTGTCGGCATCGCCTGCGCGCTCGTGGGCATCATCATCGGCACGATGACGCTGACCGGCGCTGCCAATACCTTCGGGCAGTTCATCGTCCATGTCGGCGACAAGAGCCTGATCCTGTCGCTGGTGCTGACGATGATCACCTGCATCGTGCTTGGCATGGGGATCCCCACGATCCCCAACTACATTATCACCTCATCGATCGCCGGGCCCGCCCTGCTGGCGCTGGGCGTGCCGCTGATCGTCAGCCACATGTTCGTCTTCTACTTCGGTATCCTCGCCGATCTGACCCCACCGGTGGCACTGGCCTGTTTCGCCGCCGCGCCCATCGCGCGGGAAAGCGGGCTGAAAATCTCCATGGAGGCGATCAAGGTCGCCGCCGCCGGTTTCGTCATCCCGTTCATGGCGGTCTATACGCCGACGCTGATGTTGCAGGATGGCGGCCCGCTGGCCGGGTCGATGGGGTTCTGGCCCGCCGTGGCCTATATCGTCGTGAAGACGGTGGTCGCCATCGGGCTTTGGGGCGCGGCGGTGATCGGCTGGCTTGGCCATCCGCTGGGTTGGCCCCTGCGCCTTCTGGCCGCCGCGGCCGCCATCACGCTGGTTGCCGCGCTGCCACTGACCGACGAGGCGGGCTTTGCCCTGGCCGCCGTTTTTGTCGCGCTGGTCTGGCGCGGCCGCGCCGTGCAGGCGGCATGAGCGGCGCCTGCCTGATCGTCGGCACCACGGCGCTGGCGCTGGCGACGGGAAATTTTGACCTGAGCTGGCGCCATTCGGTCGAAAAGGTCGAATGGCGCGAACGCTGGTCGGTCAGCGAAGCGGGGCTAAGCCTGACCGAAGCCGCGGTAAAAGGGTCGGGCGCGGGAATGGACCCGGGCCCCGGCGCGCGGCTGGAAGACGGCTGGTGGGTCTGGTCGCCCGATCTGCCGGCCCAGCCAGCGATCCACCTGGCGGCCTCGGGCGCGACAGGAGGCGGCTGGAGGCTTTGCGCCGACGGGGTCTGCCGCGAATTCGGCCGCAAGGCGGATGAGGCGCTGACCCTACGGCCCTGCGAGGGCACCAATGGTTGAAACCTGCGATTTCGCGATCGTCGGGGGCGGCATCGTCGGCCTGGCCACCGCGCGGCAATTGCAGCAGAGCCAACCCGGCGCGCGCATCGTCCTGTTCGAAAAGGAAGACGCGCTGGCGCTGCACCAGAGCGGCCGCAATTCGGGCGTCATCCACGCGGGCGTCTACTATGCGCCCGGCAGCCTCAAGGCGCGGTTCTGCAGGGAAGGCAAGGCGGCGACGCGGGCCTATTGCGACGAGCATGACCTGCCTTATGCGATATGCGGCAAGCTGATCGTCGCGGCAACGCCCGAGGAATTGCCGCGGATGGCGGCGCTTGGCGCGCGCGCGCGGCAGAACGGCATCGCCATCGAAGAGCTTTCGGCCGAAGAGGCACGCCAGCTTGAGCCGAACATCACCGCCGCAGGTGCGCTGCTGTCGCCCTCGACCGGGATCGTCGATTTTGCCGCCGTCGCGCGGCATATGGGCGCGTCCTTTGTCGCCGGCGGAGGGAGGCTGCGTCTTGGGGCCGAGGTTGCGGGCGTTTCGGAAACCACCCGATCGGTCCGCCTTGTCACCCGGCAAGGACCGGTCGAGGCGGGGCGCGCGGTGTTCTGCGCGGGCCTGATGGCCGACCGCATCGCGCGCGCCGCCGGGGCGAAGGTGGATTTCCGGATCATCCCGTTCCGTGGCGACTACTATCGTATTCTGAACCAGCCCGCCGATCTGGTCCGCCACCTGATCTACCCGGTACCTGACCCCGAACGACCGTTTCTGGGCGTGCATCTGACACGCAAGATGGATGGCGGCTTTACCGTGGGGCCCAACGCGGTTCTGGCGATGAAACGCGAAGGCTACGGCAAGACCGATGTCAACCTGCGGGATCTGGCCGAGAGTCTGGGATACGGCGGGTTCTGGAAGATGCTCGCGGCGCATGCCGGGTCGGCGGTGGGCGAGGTGATGTCGACTGCCTCGCGCCGGCGGTACCTGCACAAGGTCCGGCGCTATTGCCCGCGCATCGGGCTGGCCGATCTTGCCCCATACCGCGCGGGCGTGCGTGCGCAGGCGGTGGGCCGCGACGGGCGGATCATCGATGATTTCCTGTTCGTGCAGACCGAACGCAGCCTGCATGTCTGCAATGCGCCATCGCCGGCGGCGACATCGGCCATCCCGATCGCGCGTCATATCGTGGCGCAACTGATGCCCGGCGCCTGATGGCGCGAGCGGCGTGCGTCGCTTCGTCACCCGCCCCAGGTGTCGGACAGGGTGAAACCGGTTGGGAACGGATCGCCCGGGTCGAGCCCGATCTGCGTGATGGCGTATATCCAGCATTGCCCCGAAACCCGGTTCCGGGCCGCCGTGTAGGGGCCCACCCGAGTATCGTCCACGAATTCGGTCACGAACTCCCCGCCGATGATCGAACGCGAAACCCGTGTATCGCCGGGGCGGACCAGGCCGTCGGACCGCGCCACCGCCATCTGGGAGCTTGATCCGGTGCCACATGGCGAGCGGTCGGCCCTGCCGGGGCGCAGTGTGGTGCAGGTGCGCATCGCACCGTCCGGTTCGGTGCTGCGAAACATCACATAGGCCAGACCGTCAAGCGCGGGCGTCGTGGGATGGGTGGCCGGCTCTACCTCGGCGATCAGGGCGCGGAGGCTGACACCCGCCTCGGCCAGCGCGCGCGCGTTATCGGGGCTGATCGTCAGGCCGATCTGGTCGACATCGACAAGCGCATAGAAGACGCCGCCAAAGCAAAGGTCATAGCGCAGGCTTCCCCAGGTTCCGGTTTCGACCACCGCGGCTTTCCTCGCGACGAAGGCCGGCGGCATGTCGAGCGTCACGCGGATGACCTTGCCGTCCTTGCATGTGGCCACCGCGCGCACCGGCCCGGCGGCGGTGTCGAGCGTGACAAGGGTTTCGGGCTCGCGCATCGGCTTCATGCCGGTTTCAAGGATCGCGGTCACCGCACACATCGCGTTCGAGCCGGACATGGCATGCGCCTGATCGGGTTGCAGCACGATGAAACCCGCATCGGCTTCGGGCAAGGTAGGGGGCAGGAGTAGGCAGAAGGACCCGGCGGGACCCGAACGCGGTTCGGAGCACAACAGGCGGCGCAGGCTGTCGTCCACCGTGTTGATGTGGTGTAGCTTGTCGGCCACCGTCGCGCCGGGGATGTCGAGCACGCCGGCGGTGATCACCCGCCCGATCTCTCCGGCGCAGTGCACGTCGACGGTCTGCAGGCTTCGGCTCCAGCGCATTGCGGGGTCTCCTTCAGAACCAACCGGTCGGCCCGATCGCGGCGCTTGTCAAGGACGCGGTCGCGGCGGTCGCGCGGGATGACCGGACGTTCGCAGCAGGGTGCGTCACCCGTTCAGGATCGGTTCCATCGCCGCGCGGAACTCGGCCTTTTCCGCCTCGGTCAGCGGCCCGAGGGGCGCGCGGCACTGGCCGACGGGCAGGCCCTGCAATTCGCAACCATACTTGATCTTCTGCACGAACTTGCCGGATTCGAGGATGTTCATCGCGCGATAAAGCCTGCGCATCATGTCGCGGGCCTTGTCGAGTTCGCCGGCCCGGTAGGCCCGATCAAGATCGCAACATGCCTTTGCCATGCAGTTCGACGGGCCGCAGATCCACGCATCCGCGCCCCAGAACATGAAGTCGAGCGCGATGTCGTCAGAGCCTGAAACCAGCTGGATCTTGCCGGCGTAGCGGCTGGATATCGCGATGGCGCGCTGCAAGGAGCCCGAGCTTTCCTTGATGGCGACGACACGCGGATTGTCGGCAAAATGATCCATCAGCTCGAAGCCGATGTCGGCGCCGTCCTTGAACGGGTAGGAATAGAGCACGATGTTTACATCCACCGCGTCCAGTACCGCCTGATAGTGCCGGATCAATTCGCTTTGCGTCGGCCGGGTATAGAAGGGCGGCGCCAGCAGCACGGTGTCATAGCCGATGTCCCTGGCGATCCTCGTCTGTTCGATCACCTCGCGCGTCGCCGGGGCGTTGGTTCCGGCGATCAGCGTCTCCCCGGGTTTCGCAAAATCCCTGACAAACTGCAGAACCGCCCGGCGTTCCTCGGTCGACTGGCTGAAATACTCGCCGGTCGAACCGTTTGGCACCCAGCCGGCGACACCGCATGCGCGGAAATGGGTCAGCAGACGTTCAAACGCCTTGAAGTCGATCCGGTCGTCATCGCCGAAGGGCGTGACCAGTGCGGGCAGGATTCCGGAAAGCGTCACGTTATAGCTCATGGTGGTCGTCCTTTCACCGGGCGCGTCACTTGATGTCGACAGATTGTCGTCACGATTTCTGTCGACAAATTGCCGACACGTCAATATCTCTGATTTCCAGTGGCGACGATCAGGGCCCAAGCGCGATGAACAGCAAGGAACAGGTGCGCGATAGCGCCCGGCACGGAAAGGGCCGGGGCGCGCGGCATGTCTATGATACGCTGGAAGCACGAGATCCTGTCGCTCGTGCTTGCACCCGGCATTCCGCTTGACGAAACCACGCTTGCCGAACGCTTCGCGCTGTCACGCTCTCCGGTGCGCGAGGCGCTGGCAAGGCTTTCGGCCGAGGGTCTGGTCGAGATGCTGCCCAACCGCTCGACGCTGGTGGCGCCAATCGATGTGGCGGGCTTTCCCCGTTATGTCGAGGCGCTGGATTTTCTGCAGCGGATCAACACGCGGCTCGCGGCGCAAAACCGTTCCGACGCAGACCTGAACGCCATGCAGGACGCCGCCAGCGCTTTCGACCGGGCGACGGCAAGCAACGACTATCTTGCCATGTCGGCCACCAACCGCGACTTTCACATGGCGATCGCGGCGGCCGGGCGGAACCCCTATCTTGCGCGGTCATACGGCCAGTTGCTGGACGAAGGCCGGCGCATCCTGCATATGCATTTCGACTTCCTGCGCGCCTCTCGAACCGACAGGCTTCTCGGTTCGGAACATGCCGACATGATCGCCGCGATCCGGGACCGCGATGTCGCGCGCGCCGACACGCTGGCCCATGCCCATACCCGCCAGTTCCACGACCGTTTTGTCGCGTTTCTGAGCGCCTTCGTGGAGGAGTTCGATTTCGACCTGAGCGCGATCGGCCGCGGCGCGGGGTGAATGCCGACCCGCGGGGCGGCAACGCCCGGGTGGCAATCGCCGAAAGTCGGCGCTGCCGCGGGCTTCGCCGGATCATAGCGGCGCCGGCCCTTCCTCGCCCAGTTCCCGCGTCAGGAAGTCGCGCAGATGCGCGGCCAGGGCGGCTGGCTCGCCCGGGCCGGGAACGAGGCTGAGGTCAAGCACGGGCAGGGCGGGCAAGCCTTCGGTTTCGCCCAGACGGACGAGGCCGGGGGGCAGGCAGGATTCCACGAGACCCACAACACCCAGTCCGGCTTGCGCCACCGCGATCAGGCCCAGCAGGCTGTGGCTGGAAGACACCACGCGGTAGGCCCTGTCGGCGCCTTGCAGCGCCTCGACCGCGAAGCGGCGCGCGATATCGCCGGCCTCGAACAGGGCAACCGGCAAGGGGTCGCGCGCCCAGGCCTGGTATTCGGGCGCGGCGGCCCAGACAAAGCGCTCGCGGCGGATCACGGCAAAAGGCTGACGGGGTTCGCGTGTAACCAGGGCAAGGTCAAGCCGGCCGCTCTCCAGCAGGCGCAGCAGGCCGGGCGAGGATTCAAAGGTCAGTTCAATTTCGGCCAGCGGAAAGTCCTGCACGAACCGCGCGAGCGCCGGGGCGATCAGATAGGCCGCATAATCCTCGGGTACGCCCATTCGGACGACGCCTGACGCCTTCGGGCGTCGGAGGCTGGCCATCGCCTCGTCCGACAGCCGCAGCAGGCGCCGGGTATGCAAAAGCAGCTCTTCGCCGGCGGGGTTCAGCCGCAGGCTGCGGCCCTCGCGCTGAAAGAGGGCGCAGCCGACGTATTGCTCGAGCCGTTTGATCTGCATGCTGATCGCCGATTGGCTGCGCCCGATGCGTTCGGCGGCCAACTGGAGGCTGCCGCAATCGATCACCGCAACGAAACTGCGCAGCAGGGTCAGATCCAGAGGTTCAGCCATAGTTCATGTTTCTTGAAGCGATTACTCAATTATTTTCGTTTGTATGATGCTTCGCACGGACCGTAAATGCCGCATGGCAGGAAAGGACATGCGATGCGCTACGGGTTGGGCATGGGGCTGGTATTGACGGCCGGGCTTTTGTGGTCATTCCAGGCGCTGATAATCCGCCAGATCGACATGGCCGGGCCCCGGACGATCCTCGCCTGGCGGTCGCTGGCGATGGTTCCGGTTCTGCTTGGCTTTCTGGCTTGGCGTTCGGGTGGGGCGCCGGTTCGTGCGATCCGCAAGGCGGGGCTGGCCGGGGCTCTCGGCGGGGCCGGCCTTGTCGTGGCGATGGGTGGCGCGATCCTTGCGTTCCAGACCACCACGGTTGCGATGCCGCCTTCTTGCTGGCGGCGTCGCCTTTGCTTGCCGCGGTTCTGGGGCGGGTGATCCTGGGTGAGGCCGTGGCGCCGCGGACCTGGGGCGCGATCGCGCTGGCGCTGGCCGGCATCTTCATCATGGTACGCGAGGGGCTGGCGGCCGGCGCACTTCTGGGCATTGTCGCGGCGCTCGTCTCGGCCCTGGGATTTGCTGCCTTCAGCGTGACGTTGTGCTGGCAGCGGATGGAAGACAGTCTTCCCGCCTCGCTGATCGGGGCGGCCTTTGCGGTTGTCGCCGGGGTTGTGGCGGCAAGCCTGTTCAACCAGCCCTTGGCAATCCGTTCCGCCGATCTGACGTTGTGCGTGCTGATGGGGGTGGTGACGATGTCGGGTGGCATGATCCTTTACACCCTCGGCAGCCGCGTTGTGCCCTCGGCCGAACTGACGCTTCTGTCCAATACCGAGGTGCTTCTGGCGCCATTCTGGGTCTGGCTCGTCCTTGGTGAAACCGGCAGCGCCGGCACCTGCGTCGGCGGCGCGATCCTGTTGACCACGATCCTGCTCAATGCCTATGGGGGTTGCGCCGGCCCGCCTTTACCTGACACGTATCGGCGCCGCGAAAGCGGGCGGTCGCTCGCAGCCTGCGCGCCGAAACGGCTTTCGTTCGCCTTGGGCGGGACCCGAGCCTGCCACCGAGCGAAGCCCTGGAGGATGCGTCAAGGCAGCATCCGTGAAACAACCGGATGCACGGCCCTCGTCAGCTCTCCAGATCCTTCCTGCGGAAGGCGCCCTGGACGATGCGGTCGATGACCATGGCGCAGAAGAGGATGGCGAAGCCGCCCAGAAGGCCCGGACCCTTGGCCGCGTATTGCAGGGCTTCCAGAATGACCTTGCCGAGCCCGCCACCGCCGATCAGCGAGATGATGACGACCATCGACAGGCACATCAGGATCGTCTGGTTGACGCCCGCCATGATCGACGGCAGCGCCAGCGGCACCTCGACATCCTTCAGGAGCTGGAAGCGCGAGGCGCCGAAGGCGGTTGCCGCCTCCTTGATGCTTTCGGGCACGCCCTGCATGCCAAGGGCGGTCAGCCGGATCACCGGCGGCATGCCGAAGATGATCGTGGCAAGGATGCCGGGCGGGTTGCCGGTGCCGAAGAAGGCGATGATCGGGATCAGGTAGACGAAGGCGGGCAGCGTCTGCATCAGGTCGAGGACGGGTTCGGCTGCCTTGTAGACGCGCTGGGACTTGCCGAACCAGATGCCGAGCGGAATGCCGAAGACGACGCAGATCACCACGGCGGCACCGACGAGGGCGACGGTTTCCATCGCCACCTCCCAATAACCGAGCATGGCGATATAGGCGAGCGAGGCGGCGGTGAAGATCGCCACGCGCGGCCCCGCCGCGCGCCAGGCGGTGACGCAGATGACCAGCATGACGACCGGCCAGGGCGTGCCGGAGAGCGCCACAGTGAGCGTGTTCAGGACCGAGCGCACCCCCGCCGTCACGCCGTCGAAGACATCCGCCCCGGCACGGGCGGTTTCGTCGATGCGTGCCTCGAGCCAGTTGGCGATGGTGGAGAAGAGCGTGGCATTTCCTTCGCCCAGAAAGACCTGCGATACTTCCTTTTCGGGGAAGACGTTCAGAAGCTCCGAGGGGCTTGCCACCGTGAACTTGTAGACCGTCAGGGGCGCGATGGCGGCAACAAGGAAAAGGCCCAGAACGATGTTCTTGGTCTTGCGGCCGCTTTCGACGGTTTCGGGCGTGATGCGCCAGCGGGAATATTGCCGCTCATAGACCGAGTTGCCAAAAAAGCCCTGAACAAGCTTGACCGCTAGCAGCACGGCGAGCCCGGTCAACAGGATGCCGAAAGCCTCGGAAGAGGCCGCCTCGCCCTGCGCCAGGCTGTCCTGGGCCGCCTTGGTCAGGTTTGAGGCGAGCTTTTCGAACCGCGCCGGATCCTCGCCGGCCGCTTTTGCGGCTTCGGCCTTTTGGGTAAACTCCGCGGCGCGGGCCAACTGGGTTTCAGCGCGCTCAAGGAACTGGGCGCCGGGATTGCCCCAAAGGCCCCGGCCCAGTTGCACCCAGGCGATCATCTCGAGGATCAGAAAGCCCCAGAACATCCCCCAGATGCCCCGCGCGGCAGCCCAGACCGGGCCCAGGAGCGCGGCCCAGATGTTGAACGTGGGCGGCATCCAGCCGGTGGCGTTGTGGATCTTGTGGAAGGCGGTGACATAGGCGTCGCCGTTCGGTCCGGCGAATTGCCGGATCGAGGCGTCGAGCGCCTCGTGATCGACATCGATGTCGGAGGCAGCCGTGACTTTCAGTTCAGTTGTTGAATCAGTCATTCTTGCCCCCCCTGAATGCCGCGCAAGAGCCGCGCCTTGTCGACGACGCCGACATCCACGCCGTTCTCGGTGATGATCACAGGCGAATAGGTGTCGACCGACAGGTCGATCAGCTGGTCGAGATCGGCGTTTCCATCCGCGCGCGGCGCGTCGCCCAGCGACCGCTCGTCGGTCGCGCGGAACCTGTCGATCGGCTCCATGATCGAATGCGCCTTGACGAGTTTCAGCTTGGAAATGCCCTTGACGAATTCGCGCACATAATCGTCGGCGGGTTTCATCACGATCTCTTCCGGCGTGCCGATCTGCACGATCACGCCGTCCTTCATGATCGCGATGCGGTGGCCGATGCGGATCGCCTCATCGAGGTCATGGGTGATGAAGAGGGTTGTTTTCTGAAGTTGCGCCACCAGCGCCTTGAACTGGTCCTGCAACTGCAGCCGGATCAGCGGGTCGAGCGCCGAGAATGGTTCGTCCATCAGAAGGATTTCCGGATCGGAGGCCAGCGCGCGGGCGATGCCGACACGTTGCTGCATGCCGCCCGACAGTTCCTTTGGCAGCCGGTCCTCATAGCCGGTGAGGTTCACCAGACCGAGCGCATGGTCCGAAATGGCCCAACGCCGCGACTTCGCGACTTTGCGGATTTCCAGGGGATAGGCGACATTGTCGCGCACCGAGCGGTGCGGCATCAGGGCCATGTGCTGAAAGACCATGCCGATCTGTTTGGCCCTCACCTCGCGCAATTCGCGCTCGCTCAGGCTGGAGATGTCGCGGCCGAGAATCTCGATCCGACCCGAAGTCGGCGCGATCAGGCGGTTGACGTGGCGCACCAGCGTCGACTTGCCGGACCCGGAAAGGCCCATGATGCAGAAGATCTCGCCGCGCGGCACCTCGAAACTGGCATCCTGCACGCCGACAACGCATTGAAAGCGCTTCAGCACCTCGGGCTTGCCAAGCCCCTCGGACTTGATCGCCTGCATCGCCTCGGCGGATCGCAATCCGAAGACCTTCCAGACATTCGACAGTCTGACAACCGGTTCGCCCATTCCATCCTCCCGGTAATCACCGGCCGCCGGGGGTTAACCGGCGGCCGGGTTTTTCTGGTTCGCGGCCAGATCAGTTGGCAAGCCAGCCGATCACGCGATCCTCGTTCGCCGCGACCCAGTCAGCGGCGTAGGCGGCGGGGTCCTTCTTGTCGATGACAAGGGCAAAGGTCATGTCGCTGACCTCTTCGGTCGTCCAGGCCGCATTGGCGAAGAGCGCCGCCACGTCCGGATGGCTCTCTTCCAGGGCCTTCTGGTAGTGGATGTGCAGATAGGCGCTGTCCCAGGCGCTGGCGGCGGTGGAATTTTCCAGCCAGTTCGGATCGTCGGTCGGCTGCTTCACATCCCAGTTCGACGGATCGTGCGGCGGCTCTTCGAGAACCTGCAGCTCATGCAGCGCAAAGACGTAGTGCGGCGTGTAGCAGAAGCCGACCCAGGGCTTGCCGGCGTCGATCGCGGTCGCCAGCGCGGCATAGGCCAGCGTCTCGTCGCTCTGCGTCTGGTCCATCGTCTGGTCGTAGCCATAGGACTTGGCCCGGATCTGCTCGACATTGGTCGAGGCCCAACCCGGCGCGCCGATCCAGACCTCGCCCCGGCCATTGCCGTCGCTGTCGAAGAGCGCGGCGATCTCGGGCTTGGTCAGATCGTCGATCGAGCGGATGTCATGGGCGTCGGCCGTCGCCTTGTCGACGCACATGCCCTGAAACGCCTCGACACCGTTCGGGTTCATCGCGACCGTACCTTTTTCCTTCACGAACGTGTCGTGCAGGTTCTGCTGGTTCGGTAGCCAGACCTCGGGATGCGCCTGCATCGAACCGCTGTCCATCGCCTCGAAGATGATCGGGTTGGTGCCGTTCTGAAGCTCGACCTCAAGCCCAAGGTTCTGCTCGATGATCACCTTCAGAATATTGGCCTCGGCGCTCACCGACGGCCAGTTCGGCACACCGATCACGATGTCGGCCGCCTGGGCGGCCGAGCCCATGGCAAGTGACAGGCCCAGTGCCGTGCCTCCAAGATAGTGTCTCGCGGTCATTTTGATGTTCTCCTGTTGGTCTGATGATGCCGCCGTCGCTGCGGCGCATCGTGAACTGTGGCTGAAGTCAGAAAGACCCTTTCTTTCCTTGTCCGTCGCCCCTTAGCCATCCAGCCGTGGCGCGTTCGAGTGGCGGCGAATTCCGCTCTGCCGGCCGTTGGGCGAGCACGGACAAGTATTGATGACCCGGCGCGGCTTTTGAAATTGAAATGTTTTGCACATAAAAAATCAAATTTTTGATTTGAGATACTCGAAGGAGGCGCCGCTTCAGGTTTCAATCCCTGCGATCAGATCCTCCAGCCAGGGCCATTCCGCCGCAGCGACGTCGTTTGTGACCAGATAGACGTTGCGGGTAAACTCGGGGGCTTCGGCGATATGAAACAGCGTGCCGGCTTCCAGATGCGGTCGCGCGATGCGCTCGGGCAGATAGGCCGACCCACCCTGGTGCAGAAGAAAGTCGCAAGCCCAATGCGCGCAGTCGAAACTGGCGCGCGAAATGCCGGCATCCGAATAGGCGGCGGCGTGAGCGTCGCGGAATTCGTCACCAAGATCGACATAGATATAGTCCGGGGTGAACCGGATCGGGTTGTCGGGGCGGGTGGCATAAAGCGCCAGACGTTCCGGCCGCAACCTGTGGATCGTGCGGTTGCCATGGGCCGTTGCCTGATAGCCCAGCGCGATGTCGATCAGCCCAAGTTCCAGCTGGCGGTTCAGCGTTTCCTGCCCGCCGTGGCTTGCCGACATTGCCATATGCGGGCCGATGCGGTTGACGGTTTCGAAAAAGGACCGGCCAGGACCCGCCCAGAGATCGATGTGGCACCCGAAATTGCAGATCGTCGTCGTTCCCTCGGGCAGCGAGGTTTCCTGCCGTGCCTGCCGCCAGAGACCGGTCATCACTTCGGCATAGCGCAGCAGCTTTGTGCCGGCGGGTGTCAAGGTCGCGCCGGACTTGTGCCGGTTTAGGAGGGTCTGCCCCAGAACCTCTTCCAGCCCGCGCAGCCGGGCCGTGACGGTCGATTGCGTCACGTTCAGCTTTTCAGAGGCACGCACGAGCGATCCGGTTTCGACGATGGTCAGAAAGGTCTGAAGGGTCACGATGTTCATGGGTGCCATCTTCGTTCGAAATTTTTGCATTTATGCTGCCAAACAATTCGTTTTTCAAATGTTATCGACTCTGGCAGGGTTTCTTGGCGACACAGACGAACAGGAAACGAACCATGCCTGCATGTCAGTTCACTACCGCAACAGATGCATCGCGCGATGCGTTCATACGTGCGATGCGGCTGGTCGCGAGCAGCGTGACGGTGGTCACCACGGATGGCCCCGCAGGCCGTCACGGCGCCACCGTCAGTGCGTTCACCTCGGTATCCGCCGATCCGCCGACGATCCTTGTGTGCCTGCGGGCCGACAGCCGGATCGCGCAGGCGGTTGAAGCCAATGGCCAGCTTTGCGTCAACGTTTTGCCGTCCGACAGCCAGGCCGTCGCCGACCGGTTCGCCGGCAAGGACGACACATGGCTGGCAGACCGCTTTTCCGGTATCGAGTGTTTCGGCCAACCCGGCGCGGCGCCGCAGATCGACGGCGCGACAGTTTTTTCGGGTACGGTCCAGCAATCGGTTCTGTCCGGCAGCCACCGGATTTTCATTATCCGTGTCGCGAGTGTCCGCGAAGGGATGCTCCAGCCGCTGACCTATCTGGATGGCGCCTATCACCGCGTGGTGCGCGACGCCGCCCCGATGCGCGTTTCCTGAGGAAGAGCTTTCATGAGCGATTTCAAGACCTACAGGATGCTGATTGACGGAGAATGGGTCGCGGCATCGGACGGCAAGACCTTCGACAGCGTCAATCCCGCCACGGGCGCGGTCTGGGCACGTGTGCCGGAAGCGACGGCGGAGGATGTCAACCGCGCGGTCGACGCGGCAGACAGCGCCTTTTCCAGCGGCCCGTGGAAAGCGATGTCGCCGACCCAACGCGGCCATTGCCTGCGCCGTCTGGGCGATCTGCTGGCTGACATGTCCGAGGAGCTGGGCCGGATCGAAAGCATCGACACCGGCAAGATGTTCAAGGAAACCCGCTGGCAGGCAAAATACATCTCGGAATTCTTCCACTTCTACGCCGGTGCCGCCGACAAGATCCATGGCGAGACGCTGCCGATCGACAAGCCCGATCTCTTCGTCTTCACCAAGCGCGAACCCTTGGGTGTCATCGCCGCCGTCGTCCCGTGGAATTCGCAGCTGTTCCTTTCGGCGGTAAAGATCGGCCCGGCGCTGGCAGCGGGCAACACGGTGGTGCTGAAGGCGTCTGAATTCGCGTCTGCCGCGATGCTGGAATTCGGCAAGCTGATCGCAGAGGCAGGCATCCCGCCCGGCGTCGTCAACATCATCACCGGGCATGGCGACCCCTGCGGGCGCGTCCTGACCTCGCATCCGAAAGTGGCGCGCATCTCCTTCACCGGCGGCCCCAATGCCGCGCGGCTGATCCTGGCGAACTCCACCAAGAACTTCGCCGAGGTGTCGCTAGAACTGGGCGGCAAGTCGCCCTTCATCGTCTTTGACGACGCCGATATCGACAGCGCGGTGAACGGGGCCGTCTCGGGCATCTTCGGCGCGGCGGGGCAAAGCTGCGTCGCGGGTTCGCGCCTGCTGTTGCACGACGCCATCGCCGACGACTTTCTTGCCCGCATGACGGCGCAGGCGGCCTGGATCCGCATCGGTGATCCTCTGGCCGAGGAAACCGAGATGGGGCCGATCTGCACCGAGGGGCAGTTGGAAAACATCGAGCGCGAGGTGGCCCATGCCCTGAGCGAAGGCGGCCGCCTCGTCTGCGGCGGGCATCGTATCGCTGACCTGCCGGGCCGCTACTACGCGCCCACGATCATCGACTGCCCGAACCCCGATCTGCGCATCGTCGACACCGAGCTTTTCGGCCCGGTCCTGTCGGTTTTGCGTTTTCGCGACGAGGCCGAGGCGGTGCGCCTGGCCAACCACACCGAACACGGGCTGGCGGCGGGTATCTTTACCCTCTCGGTCGCGCGCGCCCACCGGATGGTCGACGCGGTCAAGGCAGGGATCGTCTGGGTCAACACTTATAGGGCAGTATCCCCTATCGCCGAATTCGGCGGCATGAAGAATTCCGGTTACGGCCGCGAAAGCGGGTTTCAGGCTGTCTATGACTACACCCGGCCCAAGACCGTCTGGATGAACACGTCCGACACCCCCCTCGGCGGCCAGTTCGTGGCACGCTGAACCCAGTCAACGGAGAGCAAGATGAAATTTCACCTGGCAATCAACATGGAGCGGATGGACCCCGGCATCGGCATGAAGGAGGTCGCCCGCCACACGCTGGAGATGGTGCAAATGGCCGAGCGGGGCGGATTCGAGATCGCCTGGGCTGCCGAACACCACGCGATGGAAATGACCATCGCGCCGAACCCGTTCCAGTTGCTGACATGGTGGGGCGACCATACCGATCGTATCCGGCTGGGAACCGCCTGCGCGGTCGCCGCCTACTGGTCGCCGATCCGGCTGGCCGGAGAGGCGGCGATGACCGACCTGCTGACGGGCGGGCGGCTGGAATTCGGTATCGGCTCTGGCGCCTATCAGCGCGAGTTTGACCGGATGCATCCCGGCCTGAAGCAATCCGACGCCTGGCGCCACATGCATGAAATGCTGCCGGCGGTGAAGGCGCTTTGGGCCGGCGACTATGAACACGACGGCGAATTCTGGTCGTTCCCGAAATCGACATCGGTGCCGAAACCGGTGCAAAAGCAGGTTCCGATCTGGGTTGCCTCGCGCGCGCCGATGACCTTCGATTACGCGGTCGAACACGGCTATAACATCATGTCCTGGCCGCTCACCCGCCCGATGAGCGAGGTCGAGCTCTACCTGTCGCGGTTGGACGACGCGATGGCGAAGTTTCCCGGCCACAAACGCCCGGAAATCGCGATGATGCGCCACACGGCGCTGGTCGACAGGGCCGACCAGATCGACGTACCGCTGGCCGCCGCCCGTCGCCAGCTGTCGCAGTTCGAGAATTATTTCAAGAACCTTGGCGACGTGGACAACGGCTTTGCCAAGCAAATTCCCCTGGAAGACCTGCAAAACCGCGCCGAATACGACCGCGACATGCTGGTCGGCAACCTCATGTTCGGCACGCCCGACCAGATCATCGAACGGCTGAAGGGTTACGAAGAACGCGGCGTGGACAGCTTCATCTATTACGCCAGCCTCGGTCTCGGCCATGCCGAACAGAAACGCTCGATGGAGCTATTCTGCAACGAGGTCATCCCGGCCTTTGCCAAAGTCAAAGAAGACGCCTGAAAGGACATATGAATGCCCGCCGAAATCCGACGGACGATCCTGAATATCCAGACCACCCATATCGAAGGCGGCAAGGGCGTGCCCGAGCCGACGAAGCTGATCGCGGCGATGGCCATCATCAAGAACCCGTGGCACGGGCGCGGCTGGGTCGCGGACCTGAGCCCAGAAGTGCGCGATATCGGGCCCGAGATCGGCAAACTGCTGACCGGCATGATCCTCGATGTGACCGGCGACCGGCTGGAAGGCTACGGCAAGGCCAGCGTGGTCGGGATGGGCGGCGAGATCGAGCATGCGCAGGCGCTTACCCATTCGCTGTGGTTCGGCAATCAGTTCCGCGACGCGGTCAAGGCCAAGACCTACCTTGCCTTCACCAATACGCGGGGTACGGCCGGCACGTCGCTGATGATCCCGCTGATGGACAAGGACGATGGCGGGAGGCGTTCGCATTACCAGACGATCCATCTTTCGGTTCAGGATGCCCCGGCAGAGGATGAGATCATCGTGGCGCTTGGTGCCTCCATCGGCGGCCATCCGCTGCACCGGAACGGCGACCGCTATCAGGACCTGAAGGAAATGGGCCGCGATGTCGACAATCCGGCGGGTGTCTGAACGGCGGCCGGAACACAGAGAACGCCGCCCCGGCCACCGCGCCGGGGCCTCGTGGCCAGCAGGGAGGTCCCGGATCCGGTCCGGGACACACAACGGGAATAGACGATGCCACTGACTGATGCCGGCACCGCCTACGATCTGACAGGACCGGCCGATGCGCCGGTCCTTGTCCTGATCCACGGGCTCGGCCTGACGCGGGCGACTTGGGCGGATTTCGTGCCGGTTCTGGCGCGGACCTACCGTGTCTTGAGCTATGATCTCTGCGGTCATGGCGAAAGCGCGCTGCCCGACCGGGTGCCGAGCCTGACGGTGCTCTCCGATCAGCTGCGCGACCTGATGGATGCGCTTTCCATCCCCGCGCCACGCTGATCGGCTTCTCGCTGGGTGGCATGATCAACCGCCGTTTCGCAATGGATCACCCGGACCGCTGCGAAGGCCTGGTGATCCTGAATTCACCGCATGAACGCTCGCCCGAGGCGCAACGGCTGGTCGAGGAACGCGCGGCGGCAACCGGCGCGGGCAGGCCAGCGGCGACGATTGCTGAGACGCTGGAACGCTGGTTCACGCCGGGGTTTCGTGCGAGCAATGTGAAAACGGTGGACTGGGTGCGCGACACGGTTCTGTCCAATGACCCGGACAATTACACGAAGCACCGGCAGGTGCTCGCCTCGGGCGTTGTCGAACTGATCCGGCCCGAACCGCCGATTGCGCAGCCCACTCTGGTGATGACCTGCGAGAATGACACAGGCTCCACGCCCGCCATGTCGCGGGGCATCGGTGCCGAAATCGACGGGGCAGAAGATCATCGTCCCGCGCCTGCAACATCTTGGCCTGCTGGAGGAGCCGCAGCTTTTCCTCGGCCCGATCCTCAGGTTTCTTGGCCGTACCTTTCAGAAGGACTGAACCATGACAAGCTGACAGGCGGACAGGCAGCGGTCGAGGCGCTGAAGGCAGAGAAGGTGGGCCATGTCTTCGGCCTCATCGGCTCGGCGACGATGGAGATGTTCGACGCGCTTTATGACGCGTCCGAAATCCAGCTGATCGGCGTCCATGACGAACGCACGGGAACCCATATGGCTGACGGCTATGCAAGGATGAGCGGGCAGGCCGGCGTGGTGCTGGCGGGCCAGAACGGGCCGGGTGCCACCAACCTTGTCACCGGGCTCGGGCAGGCCAAGGCCGCCTATTCGCCGGTCGTCTCCATCGCCGGGTCGCTCGCCTCGTCCCATGTCTACCGCGATGCCTTTCAGGAGGTCGATCAGCAGGCGCTCTTCACGCCGATCACCGAAGACCTGGACCGCGACCAGCGCCGATCGCGTGCCCGAGATGGTGCGCGAGGCGTTCCGCGTGGCGATGACCCCCGGCGCGGCCCGGTGCAACTGAACCTGCCGCGCGACGTCTTGTCGGCGCAGGCCGAGTTCGACGCTTTCCAGACCCCGAAACCTATCGCAGCCTAATCCGTGCCCGCCGCGCCCGCCGAGGCCATCGCGCAGGCGGCGAAGATGCTGGCGGCTGCCTCCCGCCCGGTGATCATCGCGGGTGGCGGCATCAAGAACACCGGCGGTCATGTTGAGGCGCTGGCCTTGGCCGAGGCACTGAACGCGCCCATCGTCACCTCGCCCGGTCACGGCGACGCCATCCCCTTCGGCCATCCCCTGAATGCAGGCCAGATGGGCCCACGCGGCAATATCGTCGCCTCGCGGCTGGTGCGCGAGGCGGATGTGATCCTCGCACTGGGCACGCGGGTCGGCTTCAACGCCACCTTCTACAGCTATGACAACATCAACCGTGATGCCGCGATCATCCATGTGGAACTCGAACCGACCGCCATCGGCCGCTACTTCCCCGTCGCGCTCGGCATCTGGGCCGATGCGCCGACGGCAGCCACGAACTGACCGAGGCCCTGACCCGGATCAAGGACCGCGCCGGCGCCGAGGCATGGACCAAGCCTACAAGGCCGAGCGTCAGGCGCCTTTCGCCAAACGCGACGCCGATGCGCAAGTGGCGATGCGATGCCGATCCATCCATCGGGCCTCTTCAAGACGCTGCGCGATGTGCTGCCGAAAGATGCCGCCGTGACGATGGATGCGGGCACGCTTTGCCTTCAGGCCACGGACGCGCTGAACTACTGGACGCCGAAAAGCCTCTTCACCCCGCTCGATTTCGGCCTTGTCGGCTTTTCCTTCGCCTGTGGCCTCGGGATCAAGCTGGCGGCCCCCGAACGGCCCGTGGTCAGCCTGATGGGCGATGGCGGCTTTGGCATGACCGTGTCGGAGCTTTCCACCGCCGTCGATCACGGCATCAAAACGGTGACCGTGGTGATGAACAACGGCTGCTGGGGCGCCGAGAAGGCCTATCAGCGCGACTTCTTCGGCGGGCGCTATATCGGGGCGGACATTTCCAGCCCGCCTTTCGACAAGCTCGCCGAGCTTTACGGCGCCAAGGGCTATCGGGCCGATACGCTGACAGGCATGGCCGAGGCGATCGAGGCGGCTTTGACCTGCGGCAAACCGGCGGTGGTCGACGTGCAGGTGGACCCGGCGGCGCTCTATTCCTTCCGCCGCGACAGCTTCAAACACAGGGGGGGCTGAGATGACCGACAAGAGATACCCGGCGACCGAGGCGCAGCGCGCCACCGGCGACTGGAACCCGATGTGGGACACATTGGCCGAGATGGACCCGGATTATCTGGATACCTTCCTTGCCTTCCGCGCGGTGCCGCAGACCAAGGGGCCGCTCCCGCAGAAATACAAGGAACTGATCTTCATCGCGATCAACGTCGCCACGACCCATCTCTGGCCCTCGGGCGTCCGCCGCCACATCCAGAACGCGCTGAAGGCCGGGGCGACCAAGGAAGAAATTCTGGAAGTCATGCAGTTGACTTCGATCATGGGCATCCATTCCATGGCGCTGGGCGTGCCGATCCTGATGGAGGAGGTCGAGCGCCACGACAAGGAATAGGGAGGGGCGCATGGCCGAGGAACACGACCGTTCGATGATGGAAAACCTTTATTGGTGGGGCATCCCCACTTTGTTCCGTTGCCCGAACGAACCGCCCGAAGGCGCCGATATCGCCCTTGCCGGCGTGCCGCATTCCACCGGCAACGGCACGACCGAACGCGACCAGCATCTGGGGCCGCGGGCCTTGCGCCATGTCTCGGCCGTGCAGCGACGGGTGCACGGCGAGTTCCGGATCAATCCGTGGGAGGCGGCGAAGATCGTCGATGTGGGTGACGTGCCCTTCCCCCGCGCCAATGACAACGAACATTGCATCCAGCAGATTACCGACTTTTACACACGCATCGACGCGGCAGGCGCGCGGCCGGTCTCGGTCGGCGGCGATCACTCGATCACCGGCGGCATCGTGCAGGCCTTGGGGTGCGGCAAGCTTGCCGGGGGCGAGAAGGTCAGTTTCCTGCATTTCGACGCCCATACGGATGTCTTCACCAAGGTCGACCACTTCCTTGGCGCAAAGAAATCCGCCGCCCATTGGGGGGCGTATCTGGCCGATCAGGGGCAGGTCGATCCGACACGGTCGATGCAGATCGGGCTCCGGGGTCATCCCCGCACGCTCGACTGGCTGCAGCCCTCCTACGACTACGGCTACAATGTCGTGACGATGAAGGAGTTCCGGCAACGCGGGCTGGCCGATGTCATCGCCCAGACCAAGGAGGTGCTGGCGGGCCGCCCGGTCTATATCACCTTCGACCTCGACTGCCTCGATCCGACCATCGCGCCCGGTGTGTCGAACCTGGAACCCGGCGAGAAGGGGTTCGATATCGACGAGGCGGTAGGCCTTCTGCGCGCGGCGCGGGGCATGAACATCGTCGGCGGCGACGTGGTCTGCATGATGCCGACCAAGGACAGCCCCAACAATATCACCGCGCTTTCGGCAGGGGCGGTGATGTTCGAGATGATCGCGATGATCGCGGAGAATTGCGCCACTGGGCGCGGCTGACCGTTCCAAGGGGCCGTTGACGCTTTCGAAAAACTTGCAATTGTTGTTTCGAAATTCGAAGCTCGCGCAAAGCGTTCCGGAGGCCCCAATGCCCAGCCCAACCCCGCGCCGTGGCCTGAGCCTGCAATGGCTGGAACTGTTCAAGATCTGTGCCGACAAGGGTGCCCTTCAGGCCGCGGCCGAAGAAACCGGGTTGTCCGTCAGCACGGTGTCTCATCACCTGAGCAACCTCGAGGAATGCCTGGGCGTCGCGCTCTTCGACCACTCACGCCGGCCGATGCTGTTGACGCCCACGGGCCATGCCTTTCTGCGGCGGATCGAGGGCGTGTTGCACGAACTGCGCGCAGCCCAGGCCGAGGCCTCGGCCGGAAACCCCGAAAACGCGCGCTACCTGCGGGTCGGGCTGGTCGACGATCTTGACAGCGATGTCGCACCGGGCCTTGCGGTGTTCGCCGCGAAACGCATGCCGCAATGCGACTTTTTCTACCACACCGATTCCAGCCACGCGATCATGCGGATGCTGCGCAACCGCGAACTGGACATAGGCGTGGTCGCGCATTCACCCGACCAGATCGTGGACCTGCTGGACTATCCGTTTCTGCGCGATCCGTTCCTTGTTGTGACGCCCATGGACATGTCCGGCAATCTGAATGCGCTGCTGCGCGGCGAAACCGGCCTTCCCTTCATACGATTTGCCCGGAACCTGTTCATAGGGCGGCAGATCGAGGCGCAATTGCGCCGGTTGAACATCACGCTGCCTAACCGTTTCGAATGCGTCAGCAGCAACACCCAGCTGGCCATGGTGGCCGCCGGGTCGGGATGGACGATAACCACGGCGCTGCATTTTTCCCGCGGCCAGCGGTTTCACGACAAAGTGGCGCTGCACCGCTTTCCGTCCAAGAGCTTTGCGCGTACGATGTCGGTGGCGGCGACGCCGGATTGTTCGCAGGCCGTCCTTACCCTTTTCCGCTCGAAGATCGTCGAACTGCTGACCGAAACCACGCTACCGGCAATCTACGCGCGTTTGCCGTGGTTGAAGGACAGCTTCACGCTCATCGACTGACGTCAATGGCGGATCGCGTAGCGATCGCGGATCATGCGGTCCTGATCGGCGTCCAGATACGTGGGCCTGTGGTCTTTCAGGATGGCGCGGGCGCGGTCTTTCGCGCGCGCCCAGGCATCGCGCGCACCGGATTCCGCCCAGGACCGGGGTTGTTCGCGATCCGCGAGCGACGGGTAGAAATAATCGCGCTCCATCGAGGCCAGCGTTTCGGAACCGCCAAGAAAATGCCCTTCGCCCAGCACGGTCTGGCAGATTGCCTCATATCCAAGGGTTGCCTCGCTGACCTCGATCCCGCGCAGAATGCGATAGGTGTTCGAATGCATCTCGTCGTCCAGCACGAAAGCTTCGAAGCTTGCACCCAGAAGCGACGCGGTCATGCCTGAGCTTTCGTAGATCAAGTTGCCCCCGGCCAGCGCGGCCGCCAGCGAGGTGAGGCCCTTTTCCGCGCCGTACTGGGCGTCAATCGCCTTGGCGTCGGTCATCGAGGACGCGACGCCGGATGGCAGGCCCAGCCAGTTGGTGATCTGTGCAGAGGCGGCATTCAGCAACGCGGTCTCTCCGCCGCCGCCGGCAAAAGCGCCGCTGCGAAGGTCGATGACCAGAGGCCAGTTGGAAAAGACCATCGGAAAACCTGGGCGGATCACGTTGACCATAACCAGACTTGCAAGGGTTTCGGCCAGCGACTGCGCCAGAAACCCTGCCAGCGGCGCCGGTGCCGTCGCCCCGGCCTGGGCGGCGGTGATGCAGGACATCGGAATGTTGTGAGCGACGCATTCATAAACGACGTCGACCGCGTCCGCACCGAAGCGCATGGGCGATATCACGGGGCTGATATGGGCCTTCATGAAGGGGCGTTCGGCAAATCCGCCGTCGCCACCGGCAGCGATGTCCAGCATGTCTATGATGGGCGCGACATGTTCGGCCAGCGTGAAGGACGTGGCGGTCGGTTTTGTCGTGTTGCGGATGAGAGCATAGGCGGTATTCACATCCAGCTCGAACGGGTCGGCGAGGTCGGTCGCCACGCAGCACCGTGTGAACCAGCTGATATTGGCCAGCCGATCCTGCAACCGCGTGAAGTCGTGCAGGTCCGACAGGGTCGAGGACCGGTAAAGTCCGGTGTCGATGTCCAGCGTCTGGACCGCGGCGCCGCCGGTTCCGAAATACACCCGGTCGCCGCCAACCGTGATCGATCGCGCCGGATCGCGGCCGTGGAGGGTAAAGCGCTTTGCGGCGGCCGCTATGGCGCGGTCAACCATGTCGCGTGGCAGGCGGATACGTCCGCCGTCGCCGTCCTGCGCACCCGCCGCCAACAAATCGGCGCGCAGCCGGTCAGGCACTTCGCCCATCCCGAGGGTTTCAGAAGCCGCAGGGCGGTGTCGTGTATCCGCGCCATGTCCTCGTCGCTGAGAGGGCGATAGCGACCGCCGGGCTGTCCGGGAGGGCAGGGTCCGCGGCGGGCCCCGCGCGTCGCAGCGCGATCCGAGCCCCGCGGCCGCCGCGCTTGGTGTTGTTGGCGCTCAAGACGATCCCTCCTGCGATCCCTGCCGCGACAATGACAGGGCTGCGCGGGCGCCGCAAAGCCCGGGATTTCCCTTGCATGAAATCAAACCAATCCTTTGATTTTTTGTGACTGCGAATGCCTCGGTGCCGGGTTCGCGGGGCTTTTACGCGTTGCCCGCCAGACTGGACGTATCGCATTCGGAAAGATGGTAGCCGGTGCGGTGAACGCGCGGGCAGCGCGACTTTGCCCCGACCCGGAAAAGGCCGGGCGGCGTTTGGCGTTCAGGCCGCGCGCTCCGACGACGTGATCAGGCGCCGGATTTCGGGGCGCATTCCCTGTCGCTGCCGGTCGCGCAAGGCCGCGCGGAAGGCGCGCGGGGTCTGGCCGAACTGCTGCTTGAACGCGCGCGAAAACACGGCGGGATAGGAAAAGCCGCAGGACAGCGCCACGTCCTTTATCGAATATTCTTCGTAAAACAGGATGTTGCGCGCCGCCTGAAGCCGGATGTGCAGATAGAGCCGCATCGGGGATTCGCCGAAGATCCGGCGACACATCCGGACCAGGGACCGTTCCGGCAATCCAACCGCCTCCGCGATTTCCGGCAAGCTGAGCGGAAAGTCCAGATTCGTCTCCATCAGACTGACGATGTGTTCGGCGTGTCGGGCCTGTTTCGAGCCGGCATCGGTGTCGCCCCGCTGTTCGGTTTCCGACGGGCGACGGGTGTGAATGAGCGCGTTGGCAACCTCGTTTGCCAGTGCTTCGTTGTGAAAACGGGTGATGAGATCAAGCATCATGTCGAGCGTCGCCACCCCACCGGCACAATGCGCGCGGTTGCCCGCGATGCGGTAGATGCGGTCCTCGGGTTTTGCTGCCGGGAACTCCTCTCGGAAGGAGGCCTCAGCCTCCCAGTGCACCACCGTTTCCGGGGCCGCTTCGGTTCCGCTCAGCCCCGCGCGCGCCAGTGCGAAGGCCCCGGTGTCGACGCCGCCGACCATCGCGCCATAACGCCCGGCTTCGCGCAGGCGGCCGAGAAGCGCGCGCGAGATGTTCTGGGTTGGCAGGTTTCCTTCGAACAACAGGTAGACGTCGGCCCGGGGCATGTCGTCGAGTGCGTGATCGGCCGCGAACCACATCTGGTTGGAGGCGCGGACCGGTTCGCCGGCCTCGCTGACATAGCACCAGCGAAACAGCTCCACCCCGGAATTCTGGTTCGCGATCCTCAGCGCGTCTGAGGCCAGAATCAGTGCGTTGAGCGGGAATTCGGGCTGCAGCAGGAAATTGAACTGCGGGATGGTTGCGGCTGAAACAGGAGTGCTCATCCGAACAGAATGACGCTAGCTGGCGGAAAAAATCAATCTGTTGGCCGAAATCATCAATCATTGAGGCGAAGAGGGCGCAAGACTGCGGTACCGGGAAGCGCCACTGGCCAAAACCCGGATCGCAAAAATCGGAACAAGGGACCTTCGGGTCCGCGACGGATCACCTGTGTGGGATCCGCCTGTGGAAGACGTGTACCCTGCCAAACGAGGATCGACCGTGACGCCGGAAACGATGAAAAAAGCTCTGGAAGGGTGTTACGTGACCATCCCGACCCCGTTCCGGGACACCGCGGTGATGGAGGTCGACGAGGCGGCTTTGCGGGCCTATGTGCGGTTTCTTGTCGATGCCGGCCTGACGGCGGATTACGCGACTTTCCTTGCCGGAGGGGCGGCGGGCGACTTTTCCACCATGACCTTCGACGAACGCATCCGCGTAGCCGAAGTGGTGGTGGACGAGGTCGGCGGCGCCGCACCCGTGGCGATGGGGGCGCAGACCACATCGACGCTGGAACTGGTGCGCCTGGCAAAAGCGGCCGAGGCACTTGGCGCGACCTTCATCCAGGTGTCCTGCCCCTTCTACTTCGCCCATACCGAGGCCGATTTCGAAGAGTATGTCCGTGCCGCCGCCGAGGCCGCGCCGGGTGTCGGCCTGATCATCTACAACACCTTCTGGACCAGCCAGAACCTGTCTTTCGGCATGATCGAGCGGCTGGCGGAAATCCCCAATATCGTCGGTCTCAAATGGGCGACGCCCCGCACCGACGCGATGGAGTTCGAGGATGTGACCTCGAACTTCTCCGACCGCTTCACCATCATCGACAACAACCTTCTGTTCCCCGTCAGCGCCATGCCCGCGCTCGGCGCCCGCGCCTTCGAGGTGCATCACTGCAATTTCTGGCCGGAATGGGGGATCAAGCTGGTCGATGAGGTCAAGGCCGGAAACTACGCCGAGATCGCCCGAATGCTGGTTGAGGAAGGCATGCCCTTCTACAAGCTCTGGGTCGATATCGAACAGAACTACACGTCGGGCGACGGCTATCTCGACAAGCTCTGCATGGAACTGGTCGGCCTGCCATCGAGCCGCTGCCGCCCGCCGACCCGTGACATCCGCGAACCTTACCGAGACCGCTGCCACGCCATGATGAAAGCCATCGGCGTGCCGCGGCTGATTGAAAAGTGAAATGCAACGACTTCTAGGGAGGAGACTGGAATGACCAAGATGAAAACGCTGTTCGCTGCCGCCGTGACGTTGACCGCGTTCACCGGGGCGGCCATGGCCGAGGATGACGTGCGCCTGCGGCTGAACTGGATGTATTACGGCTCTCACGCTGGCTTCGCCTATGGCAAGGATATGGGCTACTACAAGGAGGCTGGTATCAACCTCGATATCCGCTCGGGCAATGGCTCGTCCTCGGCCCACCGTCTGGTGGCCAACGGCGACAGCGATTTCGCCTATGGTTCCTGCGGTGCGCTTGTGAACCTCGCCTCGCAGGGGGCCGAAATCATCTCGGTCGGCGTGATCGACGCGATGGGGTCCGAGGCGATCCTGGTCCGGCCCGACAGCGGCGTGACAGAAATCGGCGATCTGAAGGGCAAGAAGCTGCTGACCACGGCGAATGCCGGGGTGAACACCTTCTTTCCGATCGTTCTGGCCAATGCAGGGCTGACGGCGGAGGACATCAATCTGACGAACGTGCCGGACGGGGCCCTGGTGTCGAGCTATCTGCAAGGTGCAGGCGACGCTGTCGGCATATTGGGCGGCATTGACGACAAGCCGGCCGAAATCAAGGCCAATGGCGGCGAGCCGCCGGTGATCTTTCCCTACAGCGACTACGGCGTGAACCAGGTCGGCTACTGCATCTCGACCCGCAAGGAGCTTGTCGCGAACAACCCGGACCTCGTGAAACGCTTCGTGAGCGCGACGATGAAAGCCTATGCCGCGACCGAGGCCGACCCGGATGCCGCCGTGAACGCCATGGCCGACATCGTTGGCGGCACCATGGCCGAGGACGAGGGCAAGGCGCAATCGCGCGCCGTTCTCGACGTGACGCTGGGGCTTCTGTACTCGAATGCCAACACCGACCGGAAGCTCGGCCTGAACGTGGCATCCGACTGGGAGGGCATGGTTGCCCTGATGAAGGAATACAACGACCTTGATCCCAATGCCGATCCGGCGTCGTTCTATACCAACGACTTCATCGAGTGACCTATTGCGCCGGGGGCGCGCTCCCTGTCCCCGGCGCCTTTACCAACGGACATCCGACATGGCGACCCTGATTGATCTTGCCGGTGTGACGAAAGTCTTCGGCTCCGGCGACAGCGCGGTGCATGCCTTCGGGCCGGTCGATATGACCATCGAGGACGGCGAATTCATCTCGCTTCTGGGTCCTTCGGGCTGCGGCAAGTCCACCTTGATGCTGATGATCGCGGGGCTCTTGGGCATCACCAAGGGCGAAATCGCGCTTGCCGGTCGCAACGTGACGGGGCCGCAGACCGATATCGGCATCATGTTTCAGGACAACACGCTGGTGCCATGGCGCACCGTGCGCGGCAATATCGACCTGCAACTGGAGATGCGCGGCATCGACCCGGCCAGCCGGGAGGAGGATGTCGAGGAACTCTTGCGCTCGGTCCATCTGGAGGACTTTCAGGAACGCTTTCCGCACGAACTGTCCGGCGGCATGCAGCAACGCGCAGCTTTCTGTCAGGCGATGGTACACAAGCCGAAAACGATGCTTCTCGACGAACCGCTCGGCAAACTCGACGCGATGACGCGTGAAAACATCCGCAAGGACCTGCAATCGCTCTGGATGCAGAAGCGGCCCACAGTGATCTTCGTCACCCATTCCATCGAAGAGGCGATCCAGCTTTCGACCCGCGTCGCGGTGATCACACCAAGACCCGGACGGATCGAGCGGATCATCGACATCGACCTGCCATTCCCGCGCGATTTCGATGTCAAAAGCTCGCCCGAGTTCACCGCCTATGTGCGCGAAACACAGGAGATTTTCCGCAATTATGGCGTCATCTGACAAACCATCCCTGCTGATGCGTGCGTCCGACACGATTGTTCGGTCGTGGATGTTCATCGCCTTCTTCATCGGCTTTTTCCTGTTCTGGGAATATGCCGTCGTCTGGTTCGACATCCCGCGCTACATCCTCACACCGCCCTCGCTGATCGTTGAGAAGGGCGCGGCCGATCTGGACCGGCTGCTCTACTACACCTATGTCACCGGGCTTGAGACGGTGCTGGGCTATGTCGTCGCCGTGGTTCTTGCCCTGCCCATCGGTCTGGCCATCGCGTTTTCGACGATCCTGCGGCGTACGATCTATCCGTTCCTCGTCTGCATCGAGATGGTGCCGAAGATCGCCTTCGCGCCCCTCTTCATCTCGTGGCTGGGCTTCGGCCTGCTGCCCAAGGTGATCATCGTCTTTCTGGTCTGCTTCTTCCCCATCGTCCTGAATGCGATCCTCGCGTTCAATTCGCTCAGCGAGGAACTGACCCGCTTTGCCCGTTCGACCGGGGCGAGCGTCTGGACGACCTTCCTCAAGATCCGGCTGCCCGCCGCCTTGCCCCAGTGCTTCGTCGGCTTCAAATACGCCGCGATCAACGCCACCGTCGGCGCGGCGATTGCCGAATTCATCGGTTCGGACGAGGGACTGGGTTTCTACATCCAGATCGTGACCGGCAATATGCGGCCCGATCTTGCCTTCGCGGGGATCTTCTTCCTGACACTCCTCGGGCTCAGCCTGTTCGGCATCGTGACACTGGCCGAACGGCTACTGATCCCCTGGCACATCTCGGTCCGCCGGACCGCACATTGACAGAAGCGGAGGGTTCCATGTCTCTGACCAAAGCACAGGCGCAGAACATCGCTGCAGGCCTCAAACCCGAAACCCGCGCCTTTCATCGCAGGCAGCTTCGCCGATGCCGCCGACGGCGGAACCTTCGCCACGATCAATCCCGCAACGGGTGACGCTGGCAAATGTCGCCCATTGCACCGGCACCGATGTGGACTGCGCCAGGCGGCGCGCCGGGCCTTCGACGACGGCGTCTGGTCACGTGCCGCGCCAGAAGATCGCAAGGCGGTGCTGCTGAAACTGGCCGATCTGGTCCGTAAGAACCGCGATGAACTTGCGGTCCTCAGCCTCGGACAGCGGCAAGACGATCACCGATCGCCTGCATGAGATCGGCAATGAGGTGCCGACCTTCTTCCAGTGGTATGCGGAACTTGCCGACAAGAGCTGGCAAGGTCGCGCCCACGGGGAGGACACCTCGCGCTGATCGTCAAGGAACCGGCGGGCGTTGTCGGGTTGGTCCTGGCCATGGAACTTCCGCTCATGGCGGCCTGGAAACTCGCGCCCGCGCTTGCTGCGGGATGCTCCTGCATCGTCAAGCCCGCCGAACAGACACCGCTCACAGCCCTGCGTCTGGCGGAACTGGCGCGCGAGGCCGGGGTGCCGGACGGTGTCCTGTCGGTCCTGCCCGGACTGGAGAGACGACCGGACAGGCCATCGGCCGGCACCCCGACATCGACATCGTCTCCTTCACCGGCTCGACCGAGGTCGGCGGCTATTTCCTGCGCTATGCGGGTGAAAGCAACCTGAAGGTCATCGGGCTGGAGATGGGGGGAAAGAGCCCCTTCATCGTGCTCGACGATGCCGACCTGAACGACGACCTTATCGAACACGCCGCCATGTCGGCCTTCTGGAACGGCGGGCAGAACTGCTCGGCCAACATGCGGCAACTGGTGGATGCGAAGCTGGCCGAGGATTTCGCCGAACGGGTGATCGCCCGGGCAAGGGAATTATGGTCGGCGATCCGCTCGACCCGGATACTTCCATCGGCGCGATGGTGACGGCTGAGCATCAGACCCGGGTCATGTCCTATATCGGCAGCGGGCAAGGCCGAAGGCGCGCGACTGCTGACTGGCGGCGATGCCTTCGGGCCGGGCTGCTTCATCCAGCCTGTCTTTGTGGGCCTGACGCCCGAGATGACGATCGCGCGCGAGTGGCATCTTCGGCCCGGTCCTTGGCATCCTTGCCGGTCAAGGGCATGGACGAGGCGTTGCAGATCGCGCGGGATCCTGAATACGGCCTGCACGCCTCGGTCTTCACCCGCGATATCGACCGCGCGATCCACATGGCGCGGCGGCTGCCCTGCGGCACCGTCTCGGTCAACGGGTTTTCCGAAGGCAACGTCACCACGCCCTTCGGCGGCTACAGGAAGTCAGGCTCGCTTTCGCGCGACAACGGGGCCGAGGCGATGGATCAGTACCTTCAGACCAAGACAATCTGGATCTGCACCGCGCAGCCCGGGGCCGCCTGATGGAAATCGCCGTCTGTGTTCCGCTGACCGAGGCGCAACAGGTCCGTCTCAGGCGCGGGGCCGGAGACGCGACGCTGCGGCTCTGCGATCCGGGCGTGATCCTTGCGATGCAGCCCATCGTGTTCGAAATCCGGAACCGGAGGTCATCGCAGCCAATGCCGGCCTGCGTTGGCTGCAGTTGGAGTTCGGTGGGCTTTGGCGAATACGCAGCCCTCGACTGGTCGCGCCCCGGCGGCACCGCGCAGGTCACGAACCTCGCCGGTTCTTCGCCGATCCGGTGGCCGAAACCGCGCTTGCCGGCATCCTCGCGCTGTGCCGGGATCGACCGGCTGACGGGCCTCAGAACGGCGGGCGACTGGGTCGGCGACCCGGTCCGGGCGGAGCTGCGGCTTCGACAGGCGCGCGGGTGGTTCTCTTCGACGGGGGGCGATCAATGGGCGGCTGGCAGAATTGCTGGCGCCGTTCCATCATCGCAAGATCACGACCTTCGGGCGCGACTGGATGGCCGCAGCACTGACGCAGCAATGGCCGAGGCCGATGTGGTTGTCGCCACTGTCCCCCACATACGCCGCTGACGGCGGACCTTTTTCGATGCCACCCGCATCGGGGCGATGAAACCCGGTGCGATCTTTGCAATCTCGGCCGGGGGTCACTGGTTGACGAGGCAGCCCTTGCTGCTGCTCTGGTTTCCAAGCACCTTTCCGGCGCCGTCATCGACGTGACGCGGATGAACCCTTGCCCGAAGGCATCCGTTCTGGACCACACCCAACACCATCCTGACCCAGCACTCGGGCGGCGGTACGGCCGACGAGATCGTCCGCAAGATCGACTGGTTCCTCGACAACCTTCCCGCTTCCGCACTGGCCAGATTACTGCGCGGGGGCGATCGACTTTGCCAAGGGGTACTGATGCCGAAGATCGCCAATATCCGCTGCCTGCTTCTGTCGTCGCCCTATGCCGATGCGGATGACCCTGAAATCAAGGAATGCTTCCCGAACGGCCCGAAGCGCACCATCGGCATGGTCGAGGTGACGCTCGACAACGGCGTGACCGGACTTGGCGAAGGCTACCTCGCCGTCTTCGCGCCCAAGGTCTTCCAGTCCATCGTCGAGCTTTGCGCGCCGCAGGTCATGGGCAAGGACGGGTTCGACATCGCCGCGCGGGTGCGCGATCTGCGGTCGCTCTGCGATTACTGGTCATTGCAGGGCGCCGCCCGCCACGTCATCGCCGCTTTCGAGATCGCGCTCTGGGATGCCAAGGGCAAGTCCCTTGGCAAGCCCGTCTACGATCTTCTCAGCGACGGGCCGAAGGCCGACGCAATCCGCATCTACGGCTCTGGCGGCTGCTGCGACCGCAAGGAACAGTTCCTGCGCGAACTGGACCTGCTGGAGAGCCTCGGTATCACCATCTTCAAGATGCGCTCGGTCAAGCATGACATCCTGCGCACCGCCTGGGTGCTGGAGGAAGCCGGGGCGGCGCGGCATCGAGGTCGGCGTCGACATGTGCCAGAACCTCGCGCATCCGCCGCAGGCTGTGGAGGAGGGTGGGCTTCGTCGAGGCCGTCCATGCGAAGACCGATTTCCGTATGGTTTTCGTCGAGGAGGCGATCGGCCCAGATGCGCCCGAAGGGTTCAGGGAACTGCGTTCCCGCATCGACGTGCCGGTCTGCGGCGGCGAGATCATCACCACGCCCAAGGAGATGATCGAGCGGCTGAACAACGACGTTTACGACTTCGTGCAGCCCGATGCCTCGGTCATGGGCGGGATATCGGCGGTGATGGACGTCTGCCCAGGCGGCTGTAAGGCAAAGGGCACCGATGTGGTCGTCCATGCCCGGGTGCAGCGCGGCGGCGATCATGGCCTCCTACCACGACGCCTTCGCGTAGGCGGCGGCACGCTCGTGGAGTTCCTGATGCTCGACTTCCCGCTCGGGCGCGAGATGATGGGCGATCAGGCGCGGATCGTTGATGGCGAACTTCTGCGCCCCACGGCACCCGGCCTTGGCCTGACACTGACCGCCGAAATGGAGGCGCGCTATCCGTTCGACGAAACCGCCGTCTATTCCTGCGCGCTGCTCGACTATGGCCCACCCCGACAGCTATTGGTCAGATCTGGGCAATCGGATTAGCGTTCCGAGCGGGGAGACCCGATGACAAACGGCGCTTCCATGCACAACCGGGACAATGCACGCAACGGCCACGAAATCGACCCGCGGGCGTCCTACCACTGGCCTGGCTCGCAGCGGACATCGCGCAAGCGATCCTCGAAGGCCGTCAGCCTGTTGACCACGGCCAGGGCCTTGAGTGATCTGCCGAAACTACCGCCCGACTGGTCCGATCGGCGCCGGGTCCTTGCCCAAGTTGGCCTGAACCGCAGCACAAGGCATCGAGAGATACTCACGCGAGATCCGCCCGCAGAGACTTCTTGCGCGGAAACCGTTGCTTCTGGCCCCAAACAGAGACCAACCAACTGTCCGGAGCCTGCTCCGCTGAAGGCGCGAAACCACGGCACAATACGGTGCGAAGTAATATCTGGAGGCTCTGAGTGGGAGGGTGGATGGTGGGCGACCCTGAAGTGTAGTCTTCAAGCCGGAACAAAGGCTTAGACTGTAAACCGGGTTCAATCCGTCTCACTGTCTTTGATACCAAACGGCTTTTTCGCGGATTGTCAAACCTGCGAAGCCTGAATCTCCGCTGACAACTGAAACGAGAACCGCCGCCCAGGGCGCGAACCTGGACGGCGGGGAAGAACGAGGGACTCAAGCGCGGGTCCCGCTTCAGCGGAGAACAGAAGCATGAACATCGCGGTATCTAGATACCACAAATCCCCCCAGAAGGGCAACCCCAACTTGGCGGCGGCCCTGAAGCTGGCCCAGGCCGGAGTCCCGGTTTTCCCGGTGTCTCAGGACCGCAAGCCGCGGGTGAAGTGGAAGGACGCGGCGACGGCGGACACGGCCCAGGTGCGGCGCTGGTGGGGCCGCTGGCCCGACGCCATGCCCGCCATGCCGACGGGTTCCAAGAGCGGTATCAGCGTCCTGGACGTGGACATGAAGAACGGGAAGGACGGCTTCGCGGCCCTTCGGTCCCTGGGGCTCGATCCTGACACCCTTAGCCATGTCCGCGTCCAGACGCCCAGCGGCGGCGGGCATATCTATTTCCGGCACCGGAAGGGCCTGACCAATTCGGCTTCCAAGCTGGCCCCCGGACTCGATGTGCGGGGCGAAGGCGGCTATGTCCACGCCCTGGGCGCGGTCAACGGGAAGGGCGCGTTCGAAGTCCTGGACACTCACATTGCGGACGACGTTCTGGGGCTGCCCGAATGGCCCGACGTGCTGAAGCCTGCCCGCCGCGCGGAAGAGCCCGTCACGCCCAAAGCCCCGGACGCCAGCGACCAAGATCGCGCCTGGGCGCGGCGGGAACTGGACGACGTGTGCGCGGCCTTGGCAGACGCCGAACCCGGCGGGCGCAATCATGCCTTGAACGAAGCGGCCTTCCGCCTGGGGGGCGTGGAAGCCCTGGGGCTTCTGGACGGGAACGAAGTCGGGTTCCGGCTCTTGGCGGCTTGCGCGGCCAATGGGCTTCTGTCCGACGACGGCAAGGCAACCTGTCTGGCGACGATCAACAGCGGGCGGAAGAGCGGGCGCAAGGTCCCGCGCTATCCCCCGGACCCGGACGTGGACCTGGACGAATGGTTCGACGATCTGGACATGCCCGACGACCTGGACGCGGAAATCGCCCGCATCCTTGGCCTTGACGATCCGACGCCCCCGGCGGCGGGGAAGCTCACCTTCAGGACGCCCGACGATTGCGCGGCGGAAACCCCGCGCGGCTATGTCGTGAAGGGCCTTATCGCGCCTGGGCAAATCGGCTGCATCTTCGGGGACCCTGGGGCGGGCAAGAGCC
>JAWKWW010000003.1:0-404202 GCA_041397385.1 Paracoccaceae bacterium | reverse complement strand
CTTTGGCGCAATAATTGGCGTTTGGGAAACGGCAGGGCCACAACCCCTATTGAATCCGCCGGGCAGGGCCCGCAAAGTAACGCGCAAGTGACATCCGGTTGAAAGACGGACAGGAGCACCCCAGATTGGGGGTCGAACAGGGGAGGGCCGGGGGCCGCCATTACGGGGCCGGGCCGTCCTGCCAAGAGGAAACAGAATGACCGATACCCAACACCACAGCTATCCGGTGCTGCCGCTGCGCGACATCGTGGTTTTCCCCCACATGGTCGTGCCGCTTTTCGTGGGCCGGGAAAAATCCGTGCGCGCGCTTGAGGAGGTCATGCAGGAGGACAAGCAGATCCTTCTGGCGGCGCAGGTCGACCCGTCGCAGGACGAACCGGAAACCGACGGAATTGACCGCACCGGGGTTCTGGCCAATGTCCTTCAGTTGCTGAAACTGCCCGATGGCACCGTCAAGGTGCTGGTCGAGGGGCGTTCGCGGGTAAAGATCACCGCCTTCGTCGACAACCCGACGTTCTTCGAGGCGCGTGCCGAGATCCTGCATGAGACGCCGGGCGAAAAGGCGGCGGTGATGGCGCTCTTGCGGTCGGTGACCGAAGAGTTCGAACGCTACGCCAAGATCAAGAAGAACATCCCCGAGGAGGCGGTGGCAGCGGTTGCGGATTCGCACGAGCCGAACAAGCTTGCCGATCTGGTGGCCGGCCATCTTGGTATCGATGTCGAACAGAAGCAGGAGCTTCTGGATACGCTCGACGTCGCCGAGCGTCTGGAAAAGGTCTATGGCCAGATGCAGGGCGAGATGAGCGTTCTGCAGGTCGAAAAGAAGATCAAGAGCCGCGTCAAGACGCAGATGGAGCGCACCCAGCGCGAATACTATCTGAATGAGCAGATGAAGGCCATTCAGCGCGAACTGGGCGATGGCGAGGATGGCCAGAACGAGATCGCCGAACTGGAAGAGCGGGCCGCCAAGACCCAGCTTTCGAAAGAGGCGCGCGACAAGGTCGAGGCCGAGATCAAGAAGCTGAAATCGATGAGCCCGATGTCGGCCGAGGCGACGGTCGTGCGCAACTACCTTGACTGGTCCTGGGCGTGCCCTGGGGGTCAAGTCGCGCACCAAGAAGGACCTGGGCAAGGCCCAGGCGGTGCTGGATGCCGACCATTACGGACTGGAAAAGGTCAAGGAGCGGATCGTCGAATACCTCGCCGTGCAGGCGCGTTCGGCCGCTCAAGGGCCCGATCCTGCAGCCTGTCGGGCCTCCGGGTGTCGGCAGACCTCGCTGGGGCGCAAGGCGTGTGGCAGCGCCACGGGGCGCGAGTTCATCCGCATTTCACTGGGCGGTGCGCGACGAAAGCGAAATTAAGGCCACCGGCGGACCTATATCGGTTCGATGCCGGGCAAGATCATTCAGGTGCTGGAAAAAAGCGAAAACCAATTAACCTGCTGATCCTTCGATGAAATCGACAAGATGGGAGGATTTTCGCGGTGACCCGGCCAGCGCCATGCTGGAGGTGCTCGACCTCGAACAGAATTCCACCTTCGTCGACTATCTTGAGGTGGAATACGACCTGTCCAACGTGATGTTCATCACCACCACGGCCAACAGCTACAACATGCCGGAGCCTGCTGCTGGACCGATGGAGATCATCAGCTCGCCGGCCATACCGAGGACGAAAGCGAGATCGCGCGTCAGCACCTGGATCCCGAAGCAGCTGAAGAACCACGGGCTTCGCAAGGGCGAACTGGACCATCTCCGATGCCGCGCTGACCTGAAATGATCCGCACCTACACGCGCGAGGCCGGGGTTCGCAACCTGAACGCGAATCGCCAAGCTGTTTGCAGGCGGTGACGAAGATCGTCAAGCGCACTGACAGGAGCATGGTCGAGCTGAGAAGTCGGAGGATTCTGGCGTCATAAGCTCGGCCTGGCCGAGAAGGACGACCAGATCGGCGTGGTAACCGGTTGGCCTGGACGCCGGTGGGCGCGATCTGTTGCAGATCGAGGCGCTGAAGCTGCCCGGCAAGGGGCGCATGAAGACCACCGCGCAACCGGGCGAGGTGGGATGAAGGAATCGATCGATGCGGCATCGAGCTTCGTGCGCTCGATCAGCCTGGAAATCGGGGTGAAGCCGCCGAAGTTCGAAACCATGGACATCCATGTTCACGTCCCCGAGGGCGCCACGCCCAAGGACGGCCCTCGGCCGGGCCGGCATGGTGACCTGACGTCGGTGCTGACGCAGATCCTGGTTCGCAAGGGATATCGCGATGACGGGCGAGGTCAGCTGCGCGGGCAATGTGCTGGCCATTTGGCGGGCTTAAGCGGAAAAGCTGATGGTGGCGCTGCGCGGCGGATCAAGACGGTGCTGATCCCTGAAGAGAACGCCAAGGACCTGCCCGAAATTCCCGATAACGCGGCTATGGGCTGGAGATCATCCCGGTGTCCCATGTTCGCGAGGTTCTGCGCCACGCGCTGCGCACGCCCGAGCCGGTGGTGGGGATGAAGCGGCGTCGAAGAGGTTGCCGCCCGCGCGGCCAAACAGGCCACGGGTGATGGAACCGGCGCCACGGCGCATTAGGACTGGCGGTTTTTCGCCCGCAGCGGCGATCGAAACGGACGGGCGCCCGCCACGCTAGGCAGGCGCCCGTTTTTTGGTTCTATGGCGTTTAATGGCGATCCCGTCACCTTTGCCGCAAAAATCGGGCATAGTGTTTCGGCATCCAGAACAGTTACGGAGCCTGACACCATGGCGGCACGCCCCAAGAAACCGACCACCGCCCGCGCTGGCAGCGCGACGCCGCGCAAGGCGTCTATCATGAAGACCGCGCACGGCGAAAACCGCCGCCCGCACGACCAGCCGGGCCAAGACGGCGACGAAAACCGCCACCAAGACGATGGCCGCAAAGCCGGCGGCCCGGCGCAAGGCTCCCGGCCAAACCCGCCGCGCCCGTTTCCATCGTCACGTCGGCCAGCACACCCCCGGTTCCCACACCTGCACCGGCGCTACGCCCGCGATCGCCTCGGTTGCGGCGGCGGTCGCGGTCAGTGATCCCAGCCTGGAGGTTTTGCGCAAGAAAGAGCGATCAGCCGCGTCGTCGATGCCTCGGGTGTCAAGAAGAAGGACGCCATGGGCGGTGATCGAGGCGACGCTCAAGGGTTCTGGGCGAAGCCTCATCGAAGGCGAGGAACTGGCGCTGCCACCGTTCGGCAAGGCTACATCCAGCGCCAGGCCGCATCTTGGACCAAGGTGAGATGATCGTGGTCAAGCCAGCCGCGGCGCCGGTGGCGGCGGGTCCGACGATACGGCCAAAGACACCCTTGCGGTTGACGACGACTGAGTTCATCACTGCCCCGCAACGGGTGATTAGCTCAGTGGTAGAGCGCTTCGTTCACATCGAAGATGTCAGAGTTCGAATCTCTTATCACCCACCATCCTAGTCGGGCGCGTTCTGCCGGACGCGCCCGTTTTCCTTGAAACGGCCATGGCATTCTCGATCTACATCTCGCCACGGTGAAACCGAATGGAACCGGGCCGGTATCATTCAGGGTTGGAATGACAGCGCCCTGACGGAACGCGGCCGCGAACAGGCGGCGCGTCAGAACGGTTTGCTAAAGGCGGCAGGGGTAGACGGGGCCGGGCATCTGGCGCTGTGCAGCCCGCTGGGGCGCGCCCGTCAGACCGCCGCCATCGCCCTTGACGGCATCGCGGCGCCGGCCTTTGACGACGATCTGCGCGAAATCACCCTGGGTGTCTGGGAGGGGCGGACGCGCGACGAGATCCACGCGCGCTGGCCCGGACCCGAAGGCGAAAACCTTCTGGACTGGTATGACCGCGCCGAGGGCGGCGAAGGCTGGCCGGCTTCGGCGCGCGGGTCGAACGTGCTGGACCGTATCCGGCTGGGGCGGCAAACCGGCTGTGATTGTCATCACGGGTGGTTTCGCGGTTCGTGCGCGCACGCCTGCTGGACGCCGAGCCGTCTTCGCTCAGCGCACCGGATGCCGGGCAGGGGCAGGTGGCCTATCTGGCGGGCGCTACGCTGCGCTGGCTTTAGGCGTCTTGCCCCGGCGCACGGGCGCGACGCAGGCGCGCAAGGCTCATCGCGATATGAGCGCTGGATATCGGCCGCCGCGGTCAGATCGCCCAGCTCCAGCGCCTCCAGCACATCGTCGATCTCACGCGCGAAAAGCGCCACCTCGGCCACAAGATCGATGCGTTCGGGCAAAACCTGCATCAGCCAGATGCGCGCGGTGCGCAGGTATAGCGCCTCGCAGATTTCTGCGCAGCGGTTCGTTCGCCGTCAGCGCCAGCCGGGCGCGAAAGAACCTATATTGAGACGGCAAAGCCGCGCGGGTTCGGTCGCGTCACCAGCGCCTGCACCGCCTCGCGCGCGGCGCGGAACCGCGCCCAGAGCGCGGCATCGGGCGGCATCGGGATCCAGCCGTGCGGTCAGCCCGGTCAGTTCCAGCCGCAGTTGGTAGGTCTGCGCCAGTGCCTCCAGATCGACATCGTCGCCGAAGGTGCCGACACCATGCACCGCGCGCACCAGCCCTTCGGCCTCAAGCTTGGTCAGAACCCGACGCAACGGGGTGCGCGAAATGCCGAATTCCTCGGCCAGAGCCTCGACAGCCCGTGCCGGGGGCATAGTCCAGCAGGCAGATGCGTTCGCGCAGGGCGTTGTGCAGCCGGTCGAAACGGTCGCGCGCGCTGTCGGTTGCGACGGGATCGGGCAGGGCGGTCACGGTTTCGGACTCATCGGCGAGAATGTTCGAAAAGTATAAGATGATTTCAAAAAACACACGGGGTCAGTCAAAAATGTTCGAAAAAGGCAAGCAAACTTGTCCATTTCACACCTCCCCAACCGGCTGGGAAAGACGGGAGACCAGTCCGTCGAGCATGGTCAGGCAGGCCGCAAGCTGATCAAGCGCGAGGTATTCATCGGGCTTGTGCGCCTGCGCGATCGATCCCGGGCCGCAAACCACGACCGACAGGCCAAGCGACTGGAACAACCCCGCCTCGGTCCCGAAGGGCACGGTCGAGGCGGTATTGGCGCCGGTCAGCGCCATGGCGATGCGACGCGCCTCGTTGGGCTCGGCCGGGATCAGGCCCTCGACTTCGCCCAGCACCTCGGTTTCTATCGTGGCATCGGGCCAGATGGCCCGCATCGCCGGCAGCAGCTCTTCGGTGCAGTAAGCCCTGAGATCGGCTTTGACAAACTCGGCGTCGCCGGCCTGAACCGGGCGCATTTCCCATTCCACCCGGGCGCGACCGGGGATCACATTGGGTGTCACGCCGCCGATCAGCGCACCGGTGTTGATCGTGGTCCAGGGCGGGTCAAAGCGGCTTGCGGCCGGCGCTCGTTCCTTCAGCGCGTCTTTCAGCCCGATCAGCCGGCTGACATAGCGCACCACGTATTCCACCGCGTTCACCCCCAGATCGGGGGCGGAGCCGTGGCCCTCGAGCCCGGTGAAATGGGTGGCGTACTCGTAACAGCCCTTGTGGCCCTCGATCACCCGCATCTCGGTCGGCTCGCCGATGATCGCCGCGGCCGGGCGCAGCGGCCGGTCGCGCAGTGCGGCAACCAGAGCCTGCGCACCAAGGCAGCCGACCTCTTCGTCATGGGTGAATGCGAAATGGACAGGGCGGGTCAGCGAGGCGGCGGCAAATCGCGGCGCCATGGCGACGGCGGCGGCCACAAAGCCCTTCATGTCGCAGCTTCCGCGCCCGTAAAGCCGCCCGTCGCGTTCGCTCAAGGTGAACGGATCGCTCGACCACGCCTGATCGGTGACCGGCACCACATCGGTATGGCGGCTCAGATCACCCCGCCATCGACGTCCGGCCCGATCGTGGCAAGAGGTTCGCCTTGGTGCCGGTCGCGTCGTCCAACACCTTCGACCCGCGCGCCTGCGGCCTCCAGCCGTTCGGCCAGCTGGTCGATCAGCGCACGGTTCGGCGCCGACGACACGGTCGGCATCGCCACCAGTTCGGAAAGCAGCTTGACGGTCTCGGCCAGATCGCCCACGGCCTAGGCTTTCACGAACAGCCGACGTTCGACATTGGCCAGCGGCTCGGCCGCGCCGGTATCCCCGATCAGGATGGTCTCGGTCGTTTCCAGCCCCCAGCTTTTCATCCAGAGCGCCGGCATGAAGTGAAAGACCATGCCGGGTTTCAGCACCGTTTCATCCTCGGCCCGGATCGAGGCGGTGCGTTCGCCCCAGTCCGGCGGGTAGGAAAGCCCGATCGGATAGCCCATGCGGCCATCCCGTTCGATCCCGTGCCGTTTCAGAACCGCCATGAAGGCGCGGGCGATATCGCCGGTGCGGTTGCCGGCGCGCGCCGCCTCAAGCCCGGCCTCGATCCCTTCCAACTGCGCCTTGGCGGCATCCAGCATCGCCACCGGCGGCCTGCCCAGAAAGACCGTGCGGCAAAGCGGCGCGTGATAGCGCCGGTAACACCCCGAAAGCTCGAAGAACGTGGCTTCGCCCGCCTTCATCGGGGCGCCGTTCCAGGTCAGATGCGCGGCGCTGGCATCTTCGCCCGACGGGGTCAGCGGCACAATGGCGGGGTAATCGCCCCAGTCCTCGCCGACACCGGTAATTGCGGCATGGAAGATCTCGGCCACCAGTTCGTTCTTGCGCAACCCCGGTTCGGCCCGGTCGATGGCGGTGCGCACGATCTTTTCCGATATCCGCGCGGCCTTGCAGATAAAGACGATCTCCTCTTGCGACTTCACCAACCGCTGCCAGTTGACCAGCGCGGTGGCGTCGGTCAGGGCCGCCTCGGGCAGTTCGGCGTTCAGCACCGCATGGGCCTTGGCGGAGTAATAGTAATTCTCCATCTCGACGCCGATACGCGCGCTGGCAAGCCCCATGGCGCGGATGTGGCCGGCAAGGTCCTGCATCGGATGGCGCAGCGTCGATTGAACGAAGTGATCGGCATAGCCATGGATGCTGTCGCGCACCATCCAGCAGGTGCGCAGTGCGCCAAAGGCATCCATGCGCCGGCCCCACCAGACCGGGTCGCGATCATGGGTGACGATCACACCCTGATGCACATAGAAGGACCAGCCGTCATAACCGGTCAGCCAGGCCTGGTTCGACGGGTCGGTGACAAACAGCGCATCAAGCCCCGCCGTCGCCATGGCCGCGCGGGTCAGGGCAAGGCGGCGGGCATATTCGGCGCTGCTGAAGGGCAGGTCGGTGGCGGACATGAGGCGCTCCATGCGATAATTGTACACAACAATGAAATGACGCTTGGGGCATATCAAGAAAAATCTGAAAACCGCACGGGAAAACTTGGCAAACCTGCGGGCTCTCTGTAGAGATGTACACAACATATGTGGCGAGGGGGCGAACATGCTGCGCAACGACCAACTGGACCAATGGGATCGCGACCACTTCTTTCACCCCTCGACGCATCTGGCCCAACATGCGCGCGGCGACAGTGCGAACCGGGTGATCCGGACCGCATCGGGCGTTTTCATCGAGGATCGTGACGACAACCGGCTTCTGGATGCCTTCGCGGGGCTTTACTGTGTCAATGTCGGCTACGGCCGCCCCGAGATTGCCGAGGCGATTGCCGATCAGGCGCGCGAACTGGCCTATTACCACGCCTATGCCGGGCATGGCAGCGAAGCGTCGATCATGTTGGCCAGAATGGTTCTGGAGCGGGCGCCTTCGAACATGTCCAAGGTCTATTTCGGCCTTGGCGGATCGGATGCGAATGAAACGAACATCAAGCTGGTCTGGTATCTCAACAACATCCTTGGCCGGCCCGAAAGAAGAAGATCATCTCGCGCTGGCGCGGCTATCACGGCTCGGGGCTGATGACCGGGTCGCTGACCGGGCTGGAGCTGTTTCACAAGAAGTTCGACCTGCCGCTGGCGCAGGTGATCCATACCGAGGCGCCCTATTACTACCGCCGCGCCGACGGCAGCCAGACCGAGACGGAATTTTCCGCCCATTGTGCGGCTGAACTGGAACGGTTGATCGAACGCGAGGGCGCCGACACCATCGCCGCCTTCATCGGCGAACCGGTACTGGGCACCGGAGGCATCGTGCCGCCGCCTGCCGGTTACTGGGAAGCGATCCAGAAGGTGTTGAAAAAGCATGATATCCTGTTGATCGTCGATGAGGTGGTTACCGGTTTTGGCCGGCTTGGCTCGATGTTCGGCTCGGACCATTACGGGATCGAGGCCGATATCATCACCATCGCCAAGGGCCTGACCTCGGCCTATGCGCCGCTGTCGGGGTCGATCGTGTCCGAAAAGGTCTGGGCGGTGCTTGAACAGGGCACGGATGAAAATGGCCCGCTGGGCCATGGCTGGACCTATTCGGCCCATCCGATCGGCGCGGCGGCGGGGGTGGCGAACCTGAAACTGATCGACGATCTGGGGCTTGTCGCCAACGCCGCTTCGGTCGGCGCCTACCTGCGCGCATCCATGGCCGAGGCGCTGGCCGATCACCCCCATGTCGGCGAGGTGCGCGGCGAGGGCATGCTCTGCGCCGTCGAACTGGTCGAGGACAAGGCCGCGCGCCGGCCCTTCGACCCGGCGCGAAAGGCCGGCGTTCAGGTGGTCGGCGCGCTTCTGGCCAATGACCGCGTGATCGCCCGGGCGATGCCGCAGGGCGATATTCTGGGCTTTGCGCCGCCGCTTTGCCTCAGCCGGGCAGAGGCCGATACGGTGGTTGCCGCCACCGCGCGCGCGGTGACATCGATCCTGGGCTGATCCCGGCGGCGCGGGGGCCGGCGGGCGTCAAAGCCCGCCGTGCACGATCTGGCCGTCGACCATGGTCGCCACGACCTGCGTATCGCCGATCTCACCTTCCGGACAGGTGAAGATGTCGCGGTCGAGCACGATCAGATCGGCGCATTTGCCGGGGCTGAGCGTGCCGCTGTCATCCAGCGCCCAGGCGGCGGCAGCCGCGGCAGAGGTATAGCCCACCACCGCTTCGGCACGGCTGATCCGTTCCTGCGGCAGGAACGGCGCCACGCGCCCTTCGGCCGCCGGTGGCTGGCGGGTCACGGCGGTTTCGATGATCTGGAAGGGGTTGAGCGTGCTGACCCCCCAGTCCGAGGACAGCGCCATGCTGGCGCCGGCGTCGATCAACGAACGGAAAGCGTACATGTAGCGGCTACGCGCATTGCCGGTCATCGGGATGGCGACATCGGTGATCGAGGGTTCATGGCGCGCCCAGAGCGGCTGCACGTTTGCCATGACGCCCAGTTCGCGAAACCGGGCGATGTCGGCAGGGTCGATGAACTGGATATGGGCGATCTGGTGCAGCGACGGCCAGCCGCCATTGGCCGCGCGCGCCGCCGCGCAGCCGTCCAGCGCGGCCCGCACCGCCATGTCGCCGATGGCATGGACATGGATCTGGAACCGCTCGGCGTCGAGCGCTGTGAACATCTCGTCAATCTGGGCCGGTTCGAACATCAGGGGAGCATTTCCGCCTTCGGCATCGCTATAGGGCGCGATCATCGCCGCCGTGCGGTTTTCGATCACCCCGTCCAGAAAGAACTTCGCCGAATGCACCTTGAAGCGCGGCCCGCGCGCCTCGGCGCGAAAGCCTTTCAGCCGCTCCACCGCCTCGCGCGTGCTGTCGAAAGCATTGACCAGCGCGGTTGAACCCACACGCAATGTCAGTTCGCCCGCCGCCTCGAGCGCGCGGTAGACGGCGACATGGCGCGCCTCGACCTTGGCATCCAGAACGCCGGTGATGCCGTTTCTGTGCGCCAGCGCCTGCGCCCATTTCACGCCCTCGGCAAAATCGCCGTGGCTCGGTCGCGGCATCCGTTCCTCGGCCCACATGATGGCATTTTCGTAAAGCATGCCCGTGGCTTCGCCATCGTCGCCGCGAACGATATGGCCATTCTGGGGGGCGGGCGTGTCGGCGGTGATGCCAATCTCGGCGATGGCGCGCGAATTCAGGCAGGCATTGTGCCCGTCGGAGGCGACGATCATCGACGGCCGATCGGGCACGGCGCGGTCCAGCAGGTGCCGGTCGAGATTGCCGGTATGGAAGATGCCGGAATACCAGCCGGTCCCGTTGACCCATGGCCGCGAATGCGTGGCTGCGAAGGTACGCAGCGTCTCGACAATGTCGTCGGGCGTGCGCGCGGCGGAAAGATCGGCGTTCTGGCTGTAGTCCTGGCCGCTGTCCTGAAGGTGGATATGCGTGTCCTGAAAGCCGGGCAAAACCAACCGTCCGCCGGCATCCAGAACGCTTGCGCCCGGCGCGGCCAGCGCGCGCATGTCCGCGGCCGTGCCGAGCGCGAGGATGCGCCCGGCGCGCATCGCCATGGCCTCGGCCTGTGGTCGGGCGCAGTCCATGGTCTGGATGCGGGCATTGATCAGCAGGGTGTCGGCGATGCTCATGACGCGCTCCGGTCGGGCTTTCCGGCACAGAGTGCTGCGGGTGCAGGCCGACTGGCAAGCGGTAAAACTGAACGGTCGTAAAGGAAAACCCCTTCCCGATTTCCAAATCCCGTGCCAAGCTTCGCGCATTCACCCCAGAAAAGGGCAACTCCCATGCAACGCATCAAGTTTATCGACCGGATGGCGCAGGGTAAGATTTCGCGTCGCCACATGCTGCAATCCGCTTCGGCCTTCGGGGTCGGGCTGGCCATGCTTCCACGCACCGCACAGGCCGCGGGCGAGCCGCTGACCTGTCTGGAATGGGGCGGTTACGACGCTGCCGAATACATCGGTTCCTATGTCGGAAAACACGGCGCCTTGCCGGAGTTTTCGATCTTTTCCGGCGAGGAGGAGGCGCTTGCCAAGGTCCGTGCAGGCTTTGCCGCCGATGTCATGCATCCCTGCAATTACTCGGTCGCGCGCTTCGTCAACGCGGGGCTGGTCACGCCGATCGACACCGCGCGGCTTTCGAACTGGGCCGATGTTTTCCCGGCCCTGCAGACCGCCGAGGGCGTCCTTCAGGATGGCAATGTCGTGATGGCGCCGGCCGACTGGGGCAACTCCTCGATCGCCTACCGCACCGACATGATCGACCCGGCCTTCATCGCCGATCCGACCTGGGGCATCTTCTATGACGAGGCCTATGCCGGCAAGGTTTCGATGCTGGACAGCGAAGTGCTGATCCAGATCGGCGCCATGGTCGGCGGCATGCCCTATGACGAGGCCTATGCGCTTTCGGGCGACGCGCTGGCCGCCGCCGCCAAGGACTGGGGCGCCAAGGGCGTCAACATCTCGCGCTTCCTCTGGTCCGACCCTTCTGAGGTGCAGCAGGCGATGGCCTCGGGCGAGATCGTGGCCGCCTATGCCTGGAACGACCTGGTGAAGAACCTCAAGGCCGAAGGCGTGCCGGTCGAATACGCTTCTCCGAAGGAGGGATGTTCACCTGGTTCTGCGGTCTGACCATGCTGAACAGCGGCAAGGCCGACGAAGCGCTCGCCTACGATTTCATCGACGCCTGGCTCAGCCCCGAAACCGGCAAGTACCTGATCGAATCCTCGGGCTACGGCCATGCCAATACCAAGAGCTTCGAAATCGCCGATCCGGCCGAAGTGGCGGCCATGGGTATCACCGATCCGGTGGCGATGATGAGCTCGGCCATCCTCTTCCGCACCCCGACCGACGCCGTTCAGGAAGAACAGAACCGCGTCTGGGGCGATACCAAAGCGCTGAAGATGTAGGCAAAGATGTCGGCGGGTTCGACGCGAACCGGGGTGTCGCTGCTGTCCCCGGCCTTTCTGGTGATGGTGGCGACGCTTCTGGCCCCGGTGGTGGCCCTGGTTGTGATGTCGTTCTGGACCCAGCAGGGGTTCGACGTCGATACCACGCTGACCACGGCGAACTATCGTCGGCTTGTCGAGCCGGGGGAGGGGGTGGTGTGGTATGGTATCCGCTTCCCCTTCGCCTATCCGGTGCCTGCGGTCCTGATGGTGAAATCGCTGGCGATGTCGCTGGTCGCCACGATCTGCGTCATCGGCGTCGCCTGGCCCATGGCCTATTTCCTGGCCTTCCGCGTCACCCGCAACAAGGCGATGTGGATCATCCTTCTGACCATCCCGTTCTGGACGTCGTATCTGTTGCGGGTGTTTTCCTGGAAGGTCGTCCTGGGTTTCAACGGGGCGATCAACACCGGGCTGCAAAGCCTCGGGCTGATCGACGCGCCGCTGGAGTTTCTGCTTTATAACCCGATCGCGGTGATGATCACGCTGGCCCACAGCTGGATCGCCTTTGCGGTCCTGCCGATCTATGTGAGCCTCGAAAAGATCGACCGCTCGCTTCTCGAGGCTGCCTCGGACCTGGGCGACAACCGCTGGCAGCGGTTCCGCCGCATTACCGTGCCCCTGTCGATGCCCGGCACCATTGCTGCGACGCTGCTGGTTTTCATCCCGACGGTGGGCGATTACGTGACCCCGACGCTGGTCGGCGGGCCGGGTGGCACGATGATCGGCAGCCTCATCCAGGACCTGTTCCTGAAGCGCAACAACGCACCGATGGGGGCGGCGGTTTCCATTGTCATGATGCTGATCATTGCCGCGCTGGTCGGGCTTTTCCTGTGGCTCATCGGCTATGGCCGGATGCGCAAGAGGCTGGCCTGATGCGACGGCGTTTCGACCTTCTGACCATCTATGCGATCTTTTTCGTGGCCTTTCTCTACGGGCCGATGCTGCTGATGCCGATATTTTCACTGAACGACGGCAATTTCGCGATCTTTCCGCTGAAGGGCTTTACCTTGCGGCACTACGGCGAAATGGCCGCCAACACCTCGATGATGACGGCGCTGAAAAACTCGTTGGTGGTGGGGGTCTGCGTGTCGGTCGTGGCGACCGCGCTGGCGCTGCCGGCGGCGATGGCGCTGACGCGCTACCGGGTGCCGGGTTCGGGGCCGATCCTGTCGTTCATGATGCTGCCGCTTGTGGTGCCGTCGATCGTGCTGGCGGTGGGGCTGCTGGTTGTCATGCTGCGGGTGCTGGGCGTGCCTCTGTCGCTCTGGACCGTGGCCTCGGGCCATCTGATGCTGGCGATACCCTTTGGCATGACGGTGCTGATGTCGCGGCTCGAAGGGTTCGACCGCAGCCTCGAGGAAGCGTCGCGCGATCTGGGTGCAGGCGGGTGGAGCACGTTTCGCCGCATTACCCTGCCGCTGGCCGCGCCGGGGGTGATTTCCAGCCTTCTTCTGTGCTTCATCATCTCGTTCGACGAGTTTGTCATCTCCTTCTTCCTGACCGGCACCGACAACACGCTGCCGGTCTTCCTGTTTTCACAGCTGCGCTTTCCCAACCGGTTGCCGGGCACGCTGGCGCTTGGCTCGCTGATCCTGCTTGGCTCGGCGATCATCGTCATTTTGGCCGAGGTGGTGCGCAAGCGCGGTGTTTCCTCTGACAACCCCGGAGATCTCTGAATGGACCGGCCGATCATCCGCCTCGACGGGGTTGAAAAGTACTTCGGCGAGTTTCGGGCCTTGGCGCCCACGAACTTCGACATCGCAAGGGGCGAATTCTTTTCGCTTCTCGGCCCCTCGGGCTGCGGCAAGACCACGCTTCTGCGCATCCTCGCCGGGATCGAACAACCGACGCGGGGCGAGCTGACGATCGATGGCGCGCCGATGGCCGGGGTCGCGGCAAACCGGCGGCCGACCAACATGGTCTTTCAAAGCTATGCGATCTTTCCCCACCTCAGCGTGCGCGAAAACATCGGCTACGGGCTTGTCTACCAGAAGCTTGGCAAGGACGAGATGCGCCAACGCACCGACGCGGCGCTGGAGATGGTCAAGCTGACCGGGCTGGGCGAGCGCGGGGCCAACCAGTTGTCCGGCGGGCAGCGCCAGCGGGTTGCACTGGCGCGCGCACTGGTCTGCCGGCCGAAGGTGCTGTTGCTCGACGAACCGCTGTCGGCGCTCGACAAGAAGCTGCGCGAGGAAATGCAGCAGGAACTGCGCGCGTTGCAGCGGCAGGTCGGCATCACCTTTGTCTTCGTTACCCACGACCAGGAAGAGGCGCTGACGCTTTCAGACCGGATCGCGGTGATGTCGGGGGGCGAGGTCTTGCAGATCGACACCCCCCAGGGGCTTTATGAACGGCCGAATTGCCGCGAGGTCGCCAGCTTTGTCGGCACGATGAACCTGTTCGATGTGCGGTTGACGAAGGGTGCGCGGTGCGGTTCAGGCCCTGGGCCCGGGCGATGCGGTTCTGGCGGCAGAGGGGCTGGCCGAACGGGGGCAGGGCGGGAGCGTGACGATTGCGGTGCGGCCGGAAAAGATCGCCTTGAGCTTCGGCGGCACCGGCAAGGGCACCAATGCGCTTGTCGGAACCATCGCCGCGGCGGCCTATCTGGGCGATCGCAGCCATTTCCAGATCACTATTGCCGGGCAGGACGAACCGGTCACCGTCTATCGCCCGAACCTGCCGGGACACGAAGCCATCGGCGCGGTCGGCGACCCCGTGGTATTAAGCTGGGATGCCAAGGACGCGCGGGTGATCGAACGCTAAGGGCCGGCGCGCCTTCAGTTCGAAAACTTGCGCGCGTTGAACAGCGCCGCCTGGCTTGACGTACCGTCGATGGAAAATTTCGGCCCGACCGGCACCGCGTCCAGATCCAGCCGCCGCAACCAGCGTGACCAGACCGCCGGGACGATGCCGATCACGTGGGTCGCGCCGCCTTCGCAGGCGGTTTTCGAAAACTGCGCCATCAGCATGGTCTGCACGTAAAGCCGCCGGTGCGCCGGCACATCGTCCGAGATGAAAAGCCGCGAGGCTTCCCACACCGACGGATCGACCGGGGCCTCGAAAAACAGCACATCGGTCGGAATGTCGTGCAAGATACCACGCTGGGCGTCGCGCAGCATGTAGGTATAGATGCCGCAGCGCGACGTGGTGGGCATCAGCCGCACGCCGCCCAGAACCTCGCCATATTCGTGGATCGCCACCCAGGAGGCCTGCGGCGTGTCGTACTGATCGAATTCCATTCCGTCGACTTGGGGCAACGACCAATGCAGCCGGTCGATGAAGGTACGCTTTCGCGCCTCGAGGAAATTCACGTAGAGATCGCCGAACTGGTGCATGTTCTTGACCGTCAGCGTCGTGGCCCGCAGGTGCCCCTGCACGGCAGTGGTATCGGGCAGTTCCATCCGCCGCCCGGCCGTCGACGAGGCGCCGGCACGCAGACGCGCGTCCAGTTCCGCCGAATCCGGCGCCCTAAGCCGCTCGCTGGCAACCGCCGGCACGACGTCGGGAAACACCGAAGCCGCCGGTTCGTCAACCAGTTCATTCCTGGAATGCTTCATTCCACTGCTCGTTTTTTTTCGTTTCTCGCACGTACCGAAGGTCAGGTCTAACAAATTATGCAATTAGGCCATGATATTGCCACATTCCAGCAACGGTCTTTACACGTCAAGCGTGTACACGGCGGTTTTTTCCACGCCATATAAGGGTGTGGGGTTTTCGCCGCGTCATGGGCGGGATACCGCCAACCGCGGCGATCGTTCACGCCGTCACGATCCATCCACAGCGCCCCTGAAATCGTCACAATGGCGCCGCTGTGTCGCCTGTATCGTCGCTTAGCTTGGAAAAGGATCGGGCCGGAATACCCCGGCACTATGAAAAAACGCGTGCAAAGAATTTGTTGGAGAGGTTCGAAGGGTAACGATGCGGATCTTGGCAGTAGATGACGAACCCAGCATTCTTGAATTGCTGAAAACCTACCTGGAAGCGGCCGATTCCCACGAAGTGGTGGCGGTGGACAGCGGCAAGGAAGCGCTTGCGATTCTGGACCGCGACGACGCCGAATTCGACTGTCTTCTCATCGATATCCAGATGCCGCAGATGAACGGCGTCGATTTGTGCGAAACCATCCGCGCCAATCCCAGCTATACGCATGTGCCGGTGATCATGCTGACCGCGATGTCGCAAAAGAAGTACATCGACAAGGCCTTTGCCGCCGGCGCAACCGACTACGTCACCAAACCTTTCGATTTCCTTGAACTCAAGGGCCGACTGCAGGCCGCCAAGCGACTGGTTTTCGAACACAACCGCGCCGCCGATTCCATCGATGCGGCGCGTCAGCTGATGCACGAACTGGATACCGAGGTGAAAATCGGCATCGACGAGCCGATCGCGATCGACAACGTGCCGGGGCTGGTCAGCTACTCCGCCTTTGAAAACTACATCCTGCAGCTTTCGCGCGGCAGTCTGCTGTTCGCAACGGCCATTGCGGTGAAGCTGCAGGGCTTCGAACGGCTGCACAAGGAGCTTTCGGCGCGCGACCTTCGTGCCGTCCTGCGCCGTGTCGCGACCGTTCTGGCCGAACAGATGTGCACCTACGGCAATCTCTGTTCCTACCGTGGCAACGGGATATTCCTGTGCATCAGCCATCGCCGCAACACCGTACCAACCCAGGCGCTGGAAATGTCGATCAACGATTCGATCAGCTATTCCAAGATCGACGGGCTCGAGCCGAGCCGGCTTCGGGTGATCGTCGGCGAGGAGATGTCGATGCGCTCGATCTCGAAGTCCGGGGCGCTGTTTGCGCTGCGCCGGGCGATCGAAAGCGCCGAAAACCGCGCCATCACGCCGCGCGATGTGGCCGCCTTGTCCAAGCGCGCGCTGCTCAACCAGTCGCGCACCCAGCAGCAGGCCAAGCTGGAGCGCCGCGCCTACGAAGTCATTCTCGAAGATATCGTGAAGGAAGAGCCCGGGCTGACACGGTCCTGACGGGCAATGGCCGGCACGGTCCGCGTTGGGCCGATTGCAGGATTGCCCTGTACGGGCTTCGCAGGCACAGTTACGGCATGAAGAGTGAAGGCGATGTTGGCAGCGCGGGTGGCAATAGCGGAAGAGCCGAGTTGGTTCGAGATGGGTCAGCTTGAAAAACAGCTTAAGGACTATATCGACGTCAGCCTTAAGCTGATCTGGCAGCGTCAGGCGATCTTCCTGGCGGCGACGCTTCTCAGTGCCTTCTATATCGACGCGCAAAACTCCTTCCTGTGCTATTCCGGCGTGATCATGACGGAGATCCTCGATCTCCTGCTCAGCTATCAGGTCCGCCGTTGGACCGATGGCGGCGCCGCCAAGGCCAAGATGTTCCTGAACTGGGTGGTGCTCAACACCTTCTTCAGCGCGATGGCGATCAGCCTATTCGTCGTGATGATCGCGCTGGAACAGGAACCGGGCGCACGGTTCACACCGATGTTCTTCCTGTTTGCCGCCGCACTTTTCGCGGCGATGAACAACCATCAACTCGTTCCGGCGCTGATCCTGCGTCTGATCATCTATGGCGCCACCTTCATCTTCATCGCGCTGCTCGATATCTACCCCTCGCCGCCGCCGATCACCTCGCCGCTCTGGCTTCAGTTCTTCACGGTGATCTTCGTTCTCTATTTCATCGTAGACTGTTCGCTGGTCTTCCTGCGTCTCTACCGCGCCGGCCTGCGCCAGATCGACGAACTGCGGATGGAACACGAAAAGACCAAGATCGCCTATGAGGTGAAATCGAAATTCGTGTCGACGGTCAGCCACGAACTGCGCACGCCACTGACCTCGATCAAGGCGTCGATCGACCTCGTCAATTCCGGCGTCATGGGCGAGGTGCCGCAAAAGATGACCTCGGTCATGCAGATCGCGGGCAAGAATTCCAAACGCCTGGCCGACCTGATCAACGACCTGCTCGACCTGCAGAAGATCGAGGCCGGCGAAATGGTCTACCGCTTCCAGACGATCAGCGTGCGGCGGCTGGTTCTCGACGCGATCGAAGCGAACAAGAGCTATGGCGACAAGCACGGCATCGCAATCGAGGCCGCGATGCCCGACGACGCACTGTTCATCGAGGGCGACGAGTCGCGGCTGATGCAGGTGATGACCAACCTTCTGTCCAACGCGGTGAAGTTTTCCGAAGAAAGCGGGACCGTGACGGTTGATGTGACCAATACCGCCGACCGTGTGCGCATCTCGGTGCGCGATGAGGGCGTGGGCATTCCCGACGGCTCCAAAGAGCTTGTCTTCGGCAAATTCACCCAGGTCGACAGCTCCGACCAGCGCCGCAGCGGCGGTACCGGTCTGGGCATGAACATCACCAAGCAGATTGTCGAGCGCCACAACGGCACCATCGACTATGTCAGCGAACTGGGCCGTGGCAGCACCTTCTTTGTCGAGTTCGTGCGCACCCAGCAGATGGCCGCCGAATAGCCCGACGCCAACCATGCGGCCAGCCGGTCGGGTTCTGCGAAAAACCCCGGTGGCAGCGCTTGACGGCAGCGAAAGGGATGCGTAATACCCATCCCACGCTCGGGCGGCGATCCGGGCGGGTGGACACGCGGTTGTAGCTCAGTCGGTTAGAGTACCGGCCTGTCACGCCGGGGGTCGCGGGTTCGAGCCCCGTCAACCGCGCCACTGCCTTACCGGAAGCGCAAAGCCGTCAACGGCCCGCGGGCCATGCCATCCACAGCGCGACGCCCGAAAGGACAAGGGCGAAGGCGCGGTTGAGGCTCTGCGCGTCTTTGCGGCTGCGCAACCGCCGCGCCAGCCGGTCGCCACCGGCGGCAAAGATGACAAACGCCAGAAGGTTGTTCATCGTAAACGCGATGGCAAGCATGCCAATACCGGCAAGACCCGCCACGCCATCGCGCCCCAGAAACTGCGCGAACACAAGGGCGATGATCGTGTAGGCCTTGGGATTCAGAAGCAACAGCACCGCACCATCGCGGATCCCTGACCGGCCCCCGGCATCGGTCGCACCGGCGGGGTCGGCGTGCCAAAGCCGCCAGGCCAGCCACAGGATATAGGCCGCGCCGGGCAGCCGCAGCAGCGGTAACAGTCCGGCGAACCGCGCATCGGCGCCAAGAAACGCCAGACCGGCAGCCAGTGTCACGACCAGTGTGGCGATGTGATAGCCCATGAGTGCCGGCAGGGCGGCGCGAAACCCCAACCGCGCACCCAGCGCGGCAAAGAACAGGTTTCCCGGCCCCGGGCTGTAGGCAAGCGGAAAGAGAAAGGCCAAGAGCGCGGCGAGGGTTGCAAGCATGAGGGCCTCCGGGTGCGAGGTCCGAACTAACGCCCCGGCCGCCGCCGCGCGACCCGGAACCTGCGCATTGCGGCGCGCGCCCCTTCACCTTGGCGCAAATACTCTTGGGGGTTTGGGGGCGAAAAGCCCCCGGGGTCGTGCCGTCCTATTCGGCCGCGATGGTGATGACCGGTTCCATGTCCTTGAAGGTCTCGGCGGACAGGTGGCACTTGATCTGGTGGCCGCCCTCCAGCACCTGCACCGGCGGCACCTCACGCTCGCAGAGCCCGCCGGGCACCTTGGATTTCCACCGGCAGCGGGTCTGGAAGGGGCATCCGGGTGGCGGGTTCATCGCCGAGGGTATGTCGCCTTCAAGCACGATATGCTTTTTCTGCACATGGGTATCGGCGATGGGCACCGCCGACAGCAGCGCCTCGGTATAGGGGTGGTAGGGCGGCGAGAAGACCTGATCGGTCGTGCCCAGTTCCACCACATGGCCGAGATACATCACCATGATCCGGTCGGAGAGATAGCGCACGATGGACAGGTCGTGCGAAATGAACAGGAGCGTCGTCTTGTTCTTGCGCTGGATCTCCATCAGCAGGTCGGTCACCGCCGCCTGCACCGACACGTCCAGCGCCGAAACGGGTTCGTCCGCCACGACGATCTTGGCACCGCCGGCAAAGGCGCGGGCAATGCCCACGCGCTGCTTCTGGCCGCCCGACAACTGCCGTGGCATGCGGTCGGCAAAGGCCCGCGGCAGCTTCACGAGGTCGAGAAGCTCCAGCATCCGTTCCTTGCGTTCGCCATCGTTGGCGCCTTCGCCAAAGATCTCCAGCGCACGAATGATCTGCCGCCCGACGGTCATCGAGGGGTTGAGCGTGTCGAAGGGGTTCTGAAACACCATCTGCACGCCCGAAACCGTGTCGGTCGTGCGTTGCTCGATCGGGGTCGACTGGATCTCGTTGTCGTAAAGCATGATCTTGCCGTCGGTGGCGGTCTCAAGCCCCATCAGCACCTTGGCGAAGGTCGACTTGCCGCAGCCCGATTCCCCGACGATGGCCAGCGTTTCGCTTTCGCGGGCCTCGAAGCTCAGTGTCTCGTTGGCCTTGACCACCTTGGTATCACCGCCACCGAACAGCGCGTTGGCCGTCACCTCGTAATACTTGCGCAGGTCTTCCATCTTCAGAACGACCTTGCCCGGCTTGGTCTTCTCGAACGTCTTGCCGGCCTTGGGTGGCGCCGCCCAGTCGATCTCGGTGAACTTCAGGCAGCGCGAACCGTGTCGGTCGCCGCCCGCGACCTCGGCCATGGGAATATCGCCACCGTCGCAGCGCCCGGCCTCGAAGTAGTCGCAGCGCGGGCCGAAGTTGCAGCCCTGTGGGCGTTCGTGCGGCAGCGGGAAGTTGCCGCGAATGGCGATCAGCGGGCGCGAATTCTTGTCGGCTGTCGGCAGCGGGATCGACCGGAACAGCGCCTGCGTATAGGGGTGGCGCATGGTGTCGAAGACTTCCTTGGATGTTGCCGGTTTCCACCGCCCGCCGGAATACATCACGCAGAGCCGGTCGCAGGTTTCCAGCACCAGTCCAAGGTTGTGGCTGATGAACAGCATCGAGGTGCCGTATTCTTGCCAAGGTCCTTGACCAGATCGACGACGGCGGCCTCGACGGTGACATCGAGCGCGGTCGTGGGTTCGTCGAGGATCAGAAGCGAGGCTTCGACATCAGCGCCATGGCGATGACGATGCGCTGCTGCTGGCCGCCCGAAAGCTGATGCGGGTAGGAATTGAGGATCCGCGCCGGTCGGGAAGGCGCACGTCGGTCACCACTTCAAGCGCGCGCTTGTGCGCCTCTTCCGTGCTGACGCCCTCGTGAATCATCGGCACTTCCATCAGTTGCTTGCCGATCATCGCCGGGTTGAGCGAGGCCATCGGCTCCCTGATAGATCATCGCGATTTCGAACCGCGGATGTCGCGCAACTCGTCATCGCTCATCGTGTTCAGGTCGCGGCCCTGAACTCTGATCGTGCCGCCGACGATCCGGCCGTTCTTGCCCATATCCTGCATAACGCCCAGCGCCACGGTGGATTTGCCGCAGCCGCTTTCGCCGACAAGCCCCATCGCTTCGCTGGGCAGCACGGTGCAGGAAAAATCCATCACTGCCGGGATTTCCCGCAACCGGGCGGAAGAAGGAGATCGAGAGGTTCTCGATCTCGAGGATCGGGCCGTCATAATCCCATTTGCTCATCGGTCGTCTCCTTGCCGGCTGGACGGGGCGCGCCCCTCGACCCCCGGAGAAGCCAAGATGAAGGGCAGGGCGTTCACCGCCCCAGTTCCTCAGGCTTTCTTCGCGCAGCCCGTCTGCCAGCAGGTTGAGGCCGAGGACGAGGCTCATCAGCGCGAGCGCGGGCACGATCGCGGATGCGGCGCGATGGTCAGAAGCTTGCGCTCGGCGTTGATCGTCGATCTCAGTCTGGGCTTTCGGGGGAAAGCCCGAGGCCGAAGAAGCCCAAGGTGCCCAGAAGGATCGTGGCATAGCCGATGCGAAGGCAGAAATCGACGATCAGCGGCCCGCGCGCGTTCGGCAGCGTTTCCCACAGCATGATGTACCAGGGCCGTTCGCCGCGCGTCTGCGCCGCCGCCACGTAATCGCGCGTCTTGATGTCGAGAACGATGCCGCGAACGATGCGGAAGATTGTCGGCGAGTTCACGAACACGACCGAGACGAAGACGATCATGATGTTGCCGGGAACCTTTGATCAGGTCGAGCGCGGGCGGCAGAAGCGCGATCTTGGTTCCGGTTTCGGAAATCAGCGACAGGTAGAGATAGCCGCTGACAACCAGGATCGCGCCGATCATCATGTTGCGAAATCCCGGCTTGACGTAGTAGCGCGAGTTGATCAGCAGGATCAGGAACAGGATCGGCATCAGAACAGAACCATGGCCAGGCACTGCGGCAGGCCGGTCTGCACGATTTCCGGGGTGACCAGAAGGTAGAACAGCAGGATCACCGGGAAGGCCAGCACGAGGTTGGCCAGAAAGTTATTCGCATCAAGCCGCCGCCGTAATAGCCCGCCGGCAGGCCCAGCGTGATGCCGACCATGAAGGCGAAAAGCGTGGCGAGCGGCGCGATCTGGATGACGATGCGGCTGCCGGCGACCATGCGGTTGAAGCCATCGCGGCCTATATGATCGCCGCCCAGAAGGTACCAGCCGACGCCGTCCGGCGTGGCCGTCCCCGGCGCCTTGTTCTTCATCGCGCTGATCTGGGCCAGCGTGTCGGGTGACGATCATGTCGGCCGCGAGCGCGGTGAAGACCCAGAACATCACCAGCGCAAAGCCGATCATGCCGATGTTGCTGTCGAAGAGCGTGCCATATAGCCCCAGCCGGCGCTTGGTGCGGATCGACAGTGCGAACAGCACGACGAGCGCGATCCAGACAGGCAGGAACTGCTTGAAAAGGGCCATGAGGATGGCGCCCCAACCGAGGTCTTCCATGTCAGCTGATCCCTATGCGGGGATTGAGGTAGACGTAGCCGATATCGGAGATCAACTGCGTGATGAGGACAACGAACACCGCCACGACCGAACAGCCGAGAAGCAGCTCGATGTCGTTGTTGCCGGCGGCCTGAACCAGCGTCCAGCCGAAGCCCTTTGTAGTTGAACAGCGTCTCGACAATGACGACGCCGTTCAGAAGCCAGGAAACTGCAGCATGATCACCGTGAAAGGCGCGATCAGCGCGTTTCTGAGCGCGTGCTTGACCACGATGTTGCCAAAGCTGACGCCCTTGAGCCGCGCGGTTCTGATGTATTGCGCGGTCATCACCTCGGTCATCGAGGCGCGGGTCATCCGGGCGATATAGCCAATGCCATAAAGCGCGATGGTAAGGACCGGCAGAAAGAAGTTTTCAAAGGTGATGCCGTCCATGGCGCTACATAATTCCCTTGAACCATTTCAGCCCGACGATCGAGGATGAAAAGATCACGATCAGGATAACGCCCGGACACGTATTCCGGCGTTGCCGTCGAGGCGATGGAGAAGGTCGAGAGCGATCGGTCGAGCCGCGAACCTTCGCGCATCCCGGCCAGAACCCCGATCAGAAGCGAGACCGAACCATCAGCGCCAAGGACCCAGAACATCAGGATCCCGGTGAGCGACAGCCTCGTGCCGACAATCTTGGACACCTCGTCCTTGAAGACGGTCGAGAAGCCCCAGTCGCCTTGCAGTGCCCTGCAGAAACGCGGTGCGGTTGCCGTGTCCTGACCGCGTTCGATGCAGCGGCCCCTGGTGGTTCCGCCGTCCTCGATCGTCCAGCCCGGCAGCACGCCCAGCCATTCGCCGTAGTACGACAAGCGAGGCGCCATAGCTGTTTTTGTCGAGCCAGCTTTGCACTTCCTCGTCGGAAATGCGCGACCCGGCTTCGGACTTCACACAAGGTTGGGTGGCAGGTTTGTCAGGCAGAAGACAACGAACGTCATGGGCAATAGGGCCGTCAAGATCATTGTCGCGACCCGTCTGAGCAGGAATGTCAGCATCGCTATCCCTCATCCGCCCTGAGGGCGGTCTTGTGGATTGGCGCCGCCAGGCGCAGGAAATCGGCGGCGCGCGCTGGCGCCCGCCGGGGATCGTTTTCGATCAGGTTTCGATCGACCACTTGTAGTGGTGGTGCTCGAAGGTCGGGTGCATGTCGGCACCCTTCACCGTGTCGCGGAAGTTGGCGATAGACGTTGCGCCAGTAGGGCTGATCAGCACGCCTTCGTCCAGCAATCTTCGACCCTAAGCCATCACCTCGCGGCGCTTGTCCGCATCCGCGATCGACAGGGCTCGGACAGCGCCGCATCGGTGTGGCGTTGTTGAAGGCCGTTTCAGGCCACGCCGCCCTTGTAGGCCAGCGCCAGAACCTGCACGCCAAGTGGCGCATGTTCCATTCGGTCGCCGAGAACGGGTACTTCAGCCAATGTTCCAGAAGGTCGAGCCGGGCAGGATCGTCCGCTTGATGTTGATGCCGGCATCGCGCTGTGCGGCCACCGCATCGCAGCTGTTGGCCTGCCAGGCGTCGTCGATCGAGATCAGGTTCGAACTCGGTATCGGCATGGCCGCTGCGGCGATCATCTTTGGCCGCTGCCGATCGACAGTCAGCGGCGGAAGCTCGGCATATCTGTGATTTGTGGCGACGTGCCTTTTGGCCGGCGCGCCAAGATTGGGCGTAGCCCAGTTCGAGAACCACGGAGTTGTCGACCACATTCAACGCGCGGTGAACATTCACGCCCTTGTAAGGTCGGCGGTCCGGTTGAAGGCACCGCCAGCGCGGGCCGAGGTGACCGCTTCGGACCATCCAGCCGAGCCTGGTCAAGATGCGACGAAATCGCCGTCGGTGCGGTGCAGCATGTCGATCTCGTACGGGCCTGCCGCGGCGAGTCGAAGGATGACGGGGTCGAGCCCAGGTCGATATACTTGATCCGGTCCAGATAGGCCTGGCTATGACTTTGGTGCCCCCACCAGGGGGATCATGTTCTGACCAAGACGGCCACGCCGACTCGTTCGATCCCCGGCAGATAGGGGCCACCACCAGTTGGCGACGGTATCGCCGTTGTCATAGCTCGAATGCACGATCGCCGCCGGATAGTCGGCCATGCCGACGATGATGGTGATGTCGGGGGCCGGCAGCGTCAGCCGGACAGGTGAGGTCGCCAACCTGAGTCACGGCGCCTTCGCGGGCCATCTTGGTCGCTTCGTCGACCAGTCCGCCCATCCGCGCGGCCATCGAGTTGCCCTCGACATTGGCATCGCACCAGCGGTTGACGTTGTTGACCACATCGGCGGCGGTAAAATCTGTCACAATAACTGGCACTTCACGCCCGGACGGACGTGCAGCGTGTATTCGGTGGCGTCGTCGTTGACTTCCCAGCTTTCCAGCAGCATGCCCCGGATCGAACCGTCGCCGTTGTATTCGACGAGGTACTCAAGCCAGCCGCGCGAGAAGTTCTTTGATTCCACCAGTCCCAGGTGCGCGGGTCCTTCGGGGCTTTGGTTCTCCAGCTGGCAGCGAAGGGTGCCGCCCGCGCGCGGCGGTGTTCGGGGCGGTCAGGCCGATAAGACCATAGGCCGCAGCGCTGGAAACGCCGAGCGCAGTGCTGCGCGCCAGAAATTCGCGGCGGCTCAGTTTTCCGTCGCGGCATTCTTGTGCCAGCATCTTGGCGCCCGGATGCACCGGCGCGGTGGTTTTCGTCGTCGTCGATTTCAAATTCCTCCCAGTCTTGCCATGCCGCGCTACCGACTGCGGTGACGCAGGGCGCGGCTCGTTGCGCAACGATCTTGGTGCCGTCATGCGCGTACCCATTGCGCACAACTGTACAGCGCTCGTCAACGTTAGTTTTCGTCCTATCGGGTGGTTTTTGCGACATACCGATCAATTCCTCGCGCGCGACGGGGAATATCGGGCAAAACCCGCGGATTGCGCAAAAAAAGACCGAAATCAGCTTGTGCGGCGGAATTGCGTGGGGGTCTTGCCGGTCCGGTGCTGGAAGGCGCGGGTGAAATAGGCCGCGGAGGCAAAACCGAGCTGGGCCGACACGTCTTTGACCGGCAATTTGGTTTCGGCCAGCATCCGCCGCGCTTCGAACAGCACCCGGTCCTGCAGCAGATCATGGGCCGATCGGCCGCAGGTCTTGTTGCAGACCCGTGTCAGGTGGGTCGGCGTGACGCCCAGCGCCGAGGCGTAGTCGGCCACGCCCATGCCGGTGCGAAAGCCCCGTTCCAGAAGCGACGTATAGCGTGCAACCAGCCGTCGCGAGGCATCGGGGCGCGGCGCCTCGGCAGCCGCCAGCCCGGCCTGCCGTTCCAGCCAGACACCCAGAAGGCCCAGGTGATGGCGCGCGGCGCGGTCGTGGCCGGGGCGGTTGCTGTCAAGCTCGCTGCACCTGATCCAGCGTCGCGGTCAGTTCCATCTGTGCCTGCGCGTCGCGGATGCGCAGATGCAGCGGGGTTTCCGGCAGGGTCAGCCCGTTATCGCGACCAAAAAACACAGCTGTTCCAAAGGCTTGTGGCGAAACCTCGAAGCCGTGCATGGTGTTGGCGGGAATAAAGATGGCGTTATGCGGCCCGTAGCCGCGGGTGACGCCCGCCACGGTGATCCGTCCCTGACCGCGGGTGAACCACAAAAGCAATGGCTCGGAAATGCTGCGCATCGCCTCGACGCGCCAGCGCCGCAGCCGCCAGCCGGGGAATTTGCACAAGCCGCACCGTGTCGGTTGTGGTGGTATCGTTCGCCATGCGTTGTCCGGCCTTCGCCCAACCCGTTTGGGGCAGATTAGGCGACCAAGGCGGCGTCAAAAAGAAAAAAATGTGGGTTTTCGGTGGGAAAGCCGGAAAAACGCACAGTCATGTTGCACCGATTCGTCACCTTTGGGCGCGGCTTTGCGGCTCATTGCGGTCGATATCGTGGCCAATGACCCATCCGGTTGCGAAACCAGCTGCGTTGTCGTTTGGCATATTGGCGGGTGGCGGCCTTGGCGGCCTCGATGGCGGCGTCCAGGCCGGTTTCACCGCGCAGATGGGCAATCAGTTCGGCCGCCCCGATGGCGCGCGAGGCGGGTCGCGCCGGGTCCCATCCGGGCAGGGCGGTGCGCGCCTCGTCCAGCGCGCCTGCCGCCATCATGGCGTCAAACCGGCGGTCGATGCGGTGGGCGAGGTCGTCGCGTTCCACCTCGATCACAAGGGGCTGGGCACCGCACAGCGGCAGGGCAGGCGCCCCGGTGCCGTCCTGCCGGCATAACCGGCCGGTGGCGCGCAACACCTCCCATGCGCGCTGAACGCGCGCGGGGTTGTTGCGGTCGATCCGTGCGGCGGTTTGCCGGTCGATATCGGCCAGCATTGCGGCCAGCCCGGCGCCAGCAAGCCGCGCATCGGCCTCGGCCCGCACCGCTGCGGGAACCGGCGGGATATCGGCCAGCCCCTCGGTCAGGGCGGTAAAGTAAAGCCCGGTGCCGCCGACGATGATCGGCCGGGCGCCGCCGCGCAAGAGCGGGGCCATCTCGCGCAGCCAATGGCCGACCGAATACTCTGCCTCGCGCCCGACGTGACCGTAAAGGCGATGTGGCGCGCGGGCCTCCTCGGCCGGGTCGGGCCGCGCGGTCAGGACGCGCCACAGGTCGTAAACCTGCAAAGCATCGGCATTGACGATCACGCCACCCTGCCGTTCGGCCAGTTCCAGCGCCAGCGCGGATTTGCCCGAAGCGGTCGGGCCGGCAATGAGAACCGGCAGTTCGCGAGAAAGATCATATAAGTTAGACAACAGGTTAGAGACCGTTCTTGAAACGCGCGGTGACGCAGATTCGCGCCCGTTGCAGCGGCAACGGGGTTTGGCGTTGAACCCGTGGCCGAATTCCTCCATCTTGCGCCGCAAGCCGATCAGGGCAGTGTCAGCGAACACCGAGGGGCAGAATATGACCGATACCACGCCGCAACAACCCGAAGTCACCTACAAGCGCGTGATGCTGAAGATCTCGGGCGAGGCGCTGATGGGCGATCAGGGCTACGGGCTGCATCCGCCGACCGTGCAGCGCATCGCCGAAGAGGTGAAATCGGTCCATGACCTTGGCGTCGAGATCTGCATGGTGATCGGCGGCGGCAACATCTTTCGCGGGCTGCAGGGCTCTGCCCAGGGGATGGAACGCACCACGGCCGATTACATGGGCATGCTTGCCACCGTGATGAACGCGCTGGCCATGCAATCGGCGCTGGAAAGCCTCGGCATCTTCACGCGGGTGATCAGCGCCATTCCGATGGATCAGGTTTGCGAGCCCTATATCCGCCGCCGTGCTGTGCGCCACCTCGAAAAGAAGCGGGTCTGCATCTTTGCCGCCGGCACCGGCAACCCCTATTTCACCACCGACACGGCCGCGACACTTCGCGCCAACGAAATGTCCTGCGAAGCGATCTTCAAGGGCACCAAGGTCGATGGCGTCTATGACCGCGACCCCAAGAAATTTCCCGATGCCCGTCGCTATGATCGGGTCAGCTATGACGAGGTCTTGCAAAAGCATCTGGGCGTCATGGATGCCTCGGCGATTGCGCTGGCGCGCGACAACCACCTGCCGATCATCGTGTTTTCGCTGGATGAACCCGGCGGGTTCAAGGGCATCCTGGCCGGTGCCGGCACCTACACGATGGTGCATGACTGACGCGCGGATTGCCGCCCGGTCGGCATGCGGCCAGACTATACAGCGCCCGGGCGTTGCACTATTACCGGCAACACAAGCGGCAGAAACAACGATGAGAGCCGATGTCTGACGAATTCGAACTTGATACCGACGATCTGACCCGCCGCATGGAGGGCGCGATTTCCGCGCTGCGTACGGAACTGGCCTCGCTAAGGACCGGGCGCGCCTCGGGCGCGATGCTGGAACCGCTGCAGGTCGAAGCCTACGGGCAGATGACCCCGCTCAACCAGGTCGGCACGATCAACGTGCCGGAACCGCGCATGGTCACCATCAACGTCTGGGACAAGGGGCTGGTCGGCAAGGTCGAAAAGGCGATCCGCGAAAGCGGGCTGGGCATCAACCCGCAGCTCAACGGCACGATCATCATGCTGCCGATCCCGGAACTGAACGAAGAACGCCGGCGCGAGCTGACCAAGGTGGCCGGGCAATATGCCGAACACGCCCGGGTCGCGATCCGCAACCTGCGCCGCGACGGGATGGACCAGATCAAGAAGGCCAAGGCCGACGGGATGTCGGAAGACGACCAGAAGTTCTGGGAGGCCGAAGTTCAGGAATTGACCGACAATTACATCAAGACCGTGGACCAGACGCTGGAACACAAACAGGCGGAGATCATGCAGGTCTGACTGGGTCTGCGGGTTGCCGTGCGAAAGGGCAGGGATTTGGCCGCCAAGGACGCAAGCGACAAGGATCGGCCCGAGCGACGGGCCGAACACGTCGCGATTATCATGGATGGCAACGGGCGTTGGGCAACCAATCGCGGCTGGCCGCGCCTGATGGGGCATCGCAAGGGTGCCGAGCGGGTCCGCGACATCGTGCGCGCCGCGCCCGATCTGGGCATCCGCTGGCTGACGATCTACGCCTTTTCCACCGAAAACTGGAAGCGTTCGACCGAAGAGGTTCTGGGGCTGATGGCGATCTTCAGCCGCTATATCGAACGCGAGGCCGAACGGCTGAAGGCCGAGGATGTGCGCATGCGCTTCATCGGCGACCGCACCCGGCTTGACGACAAGCTCAAGCGCCTGATGGCCGGGATCGAGGAAAAGACCGCCCATTGCACGCGGCTCAACCTGACCGTGGCGATCAATTATGGCGGCCGCAACGAAATTCTGCGCGCCGTCGAAACGCTGGCCGGGCAGGTGGCCGATGGCGCGCTTGCGCCCCATGCAATCGACGAGGCGACAATCGCCGGCGCGCTGGATACCCGGGGCCTGCCCGACCCCGACCTTGTGATCCGTACATCGGGCGAAACCCGGATATCGAATTACCTGCTCTGGCAGTCCGCCTATGCGGAATACGAATTTACCGACACGCTCTGGCCGGATTTCACCCCCGATCACCTGGCGGCGATCCTGGACCGCTATGCCGGGCGCGAACGTCGCTATGGCGGGGTTCGAGGCGCATGAGCGATGGCGCGAAATTCGCCGATCTGCGAACCCGGCTGATTTCCGGCGGCGTGATGGCGGCCGTGGGCGTGGCCGCGATCTGGGCCGGCGGGCCGTGGTTTTCCGCCCTTGCCGTCATCGCGGCGGGGCTGATGATCTGGGAACTGGCGGCGATGCTCTCGCCGGACGGGCGCGACGAGGCGGTGGGGCTTGGCGTTCTGGCCGGCGGCGCGGTGGCGCTGGCGCTGTGGCTCGGCACGCCCTGGGCGGTGGCGGTCTTTGCCATACCGGCGGCCATCGGGGCGATGCGCGTGGCGCGCGACAAGGTGGTTTTCGCTATCTACGCGCTTGCGGTCCTGTCTGCTGCCTACGGGCTTGCGCGGTTTCGCGTCGATTACGGGATGCTGTGGCTTCTGTGGCTGGTGGTGGTCGTCGTCGTGACCGATGTCGCGGGCTATTTCGCCGGCCGGATTCTTGGGGGGCCAAAGTTCTGGCCCCGGATCAGTCCGAAGAAGACGTGGTCGGGCACCGCCGCCGGCTGGATCGGCGCCGCGCTTGTCGGTCTGGCCTTCCTCAGCTTCACCACCGCCGGGCGCGACCTGCCCTGGATTTCGGCGCTCGTCGCCTTTGCCTCGCAGATGGGCGATATTGCCGAAAGCGCGATCAAGCGCCGCGCGGGCGTCAAGGACAGTTCCAATCTGATCCCGGGCCATGGCGGGCTTCTGGACCGCTTCGACGGGCTTCTGGGTGCGGCGCTGATGATGCTTGTCGTGGCGCAGGTGGTCGTCGTGCCGGAAATCCGGGGCTAGGGAATGCGCCGGGTTTCCGTATTCGGCTCGACCGGTTCGATCGGCGAAAACACCCTTGATCTGCTGGCGCGGCAGCCCGGCCGGTTCCACGTGGTCGCGCTGAGCGGCGGGCGCAACGTGGCGCGGCTGGCCGAACAGGCGCGGGCCCATCGTGCCGAACTGGCGGTGACGGCCTTTCCCGAATGCCTTGACGAATTGCGTTCGCGTCTGGGTGGCAGCGGCGTCGAAGTCGCGGCCGGGCCCGAGGCGCTGATCGAAGCCGCCGACCGGCCCGCCGACTGGGTGATGTCGGCCATCGTCGGCGCGGCCGGTCTGGCGCCGGGCTTTCATGCTCTTGCCCAGGGTGCGACGCTGGCGCTGGCCAACAAGGAAAGCCTGGTCACCGCAGGCCCTCTGCTGATGGCCGAGGCCGCGCGCCATGGCGCGCGCATCCTGCCCGTCGACAGCGAACATTCCGCCGTCTTTCAGGCCCTGACCGGCGAAGAAATCGCGACGGTCGAGAAAATCGTGCTGACCGCCTCGGGCGGGGCGTTTCGCGACTGGCCGCTGGATCGTCTGGCCCGCGCCACGGTGGCCGAGGCAACGCGCCATCCGAACTGGGCGATGGGCCAGCGGATCACCATCGACAGCGCCTCGATGTTCAACAAGGCGCTGGAAATGATCGAGGCGCGCGAGTTTTTCGGCGTCGATCCCGGCCGGATCGAGGTGCTGGTGCATCCGGAATCGCTCGTTCACTCGCTGGTGGCCTTTCGCGACGGGGCGATGATGGCGCATCTGGGCGCGCCCGACATGCGCCATGCCATCGGCTATGCGCTGAACTGGCCGGAGCGCGGCGAATTGCCGGTTGCGCGGCTCGATCTAGCCGCCATCGGGCAGCTGAGCTTTCGCGCCCCCGATCCGGCGCGCTATCCGGCGCTGCGGCTGGCCCGCGCGGTCATGGAAACCGGCGGTCTGGCCGGCACCGTGTTCAACGCCGCGAAGGAGGTGGCGCTGGATCACTTCATCGCCGGAACCATCGGCTTTACCGCCATGGCCGAAGTCGTGGAACGGGTTCTGGACCGATTTTCGCGCGAAACCGGCCTTACAATCGCCCCCGAAACCCTTGATACAGTGCTGCAAACGGATGCCCGCGCGCGCGACGTCGCGCAGGACGCCGTTCGCGGTGTTGTGTGTTAACGCAGGTTCTGAACGTGGATCTTCTTTCGCTCATTCCCGCCTTTGGCGGCTTCTTGCAAACCGTTTTGGCCTTTGTCCTGGCGCTGTCGATCATCGTTGCGGTGCATGAATACGGCCATTACATCGTCGGGCGTTGGTGCGGCATCCATGCCGAGGTGTTTTCGCTGGGCTTCGGCAAGCGGCTGGCCTCGCGCGTCGACAGCCGGGGCACCCGTTGGCAGATCGCGGCCCTGCCGTTCGGTGGCTATGTGAAGTTTCTGGGCGATGCCGATGCGGCATCAGGCAAGGACGGCGCCGCGATGGAAGGCTTGAGCGCGGAAGAACGCCGCCACACCATGCATGGCGCGCCGCTTTGGGCGCGCTCGGCCACCGTGGCGGCCGGGCCATTGTTCAACTTTGCCATGTCGATCCTTGTCTTTGCCGCCTTCTTCCTGCTCGGTGGCGTGTCGCTCGACCGGCCCGTCGTCGGCCAGATCAAGGCCCTGCCGGGCGGTCCCGGCGCGCTGGCGCAGGGCGATACCGTGCTGGCGCTCAACGGCGTCGAAACACCAGACCTGGCCGCCTTCTATGAGGTGGCCGACAAGCTGTCGCCGGCCGAAACGGTGCGCTACCGGATCGAACGCGACGGGTCCGAAACCGATGTCGACGGCCCCTTTCCCTTTCCGCCTCTGGTGATCGGGCTTTCGGCGCAATCGGCCGCGATCGATGCCGGCTTGCAGGCCGGCGACGTGGTGACGGCCGTCGATGGCGAACCGATCCACGCTTTTTCCGAACTGCGCGAGAAGGTCGCCGCCTCGGAAGGCAAGCCGGTCAGCCTGACCATCTGGCGCGATGGCGAGATCCTCGACAAGACACTGTCGGCCACGCGGCGCGACTTGCCCAATGCCGAAGGCGGCTTCGACACCCGCTGGCTGATCGGTCTGACAGGCGGTCTGGCCTTTGAAAACAGCACCCGCACGCCGGGCGTGTTCGAGGCTTTCACGATGGGTGCCGAACAGGTGATCTTTCTGATCAAGACCTCGATCTCGGGTCTTTACCACATGATCACCGGCGCAATCAGCACCTGCAACCTGTCCGGTCCGCTGGGTATCGCCGGCGCCTCGGGCGACATGGCCAGCCAGGGCGCAGGCAGTTTCCTGCGGTTCGTCGCGGTGCTTTCGACCGCCGTGGGTCTCTTGAACCTGTTTCCGATCCCGGTCCTCGACGGCGGGCATCTGGTCTTTCACGCCTACGAGGCGGTCATGCGCCGCCCGCCGAACGAAACGGCCGTTCGGGTGATGATGACCGCAGGGCTGGCGCTGATTCTGACGCTGATGGTCTTTTCGCTCGGCAACGATCTCTTCTGTCCCTAGGGCCGGGGCGGGTGCGCGGCGCGGCATCTGTCAAACTGATGCCACATTCGCGGGCTAGACCGCGCCCGAGGGGCAGAAAGGACCAAACCATGCAACTGATCAATGCCGGCTATCGCGGGCTGTCGCTGCTGGTGGGCCTGAACTGGGACCGGTTGTTCACCATCGGCACGATCGTCGTGGGCCTTCTGGCCGGCGCTTTCCTGGGCTCGGCAATCACCGGCGCCTATACCGGCATCCATTAAGGACAGCCTCGTTTACCTAACCGTGCGCAGCGCCGGATTCGGCTTTGCCACCGCCTTTGCGGCGGTTCCTTCCGGGGGCCCTTTTCCCTGTTTTTTCAGGGGCTTTCGCCCCCCCCGCAATCCATCCCCTAAAACCCCGTCTGCGCCTTTTGACAAGCCCCGGATATCCCGCTAGTCAGAAGGAAAAGAATGTCTGCGGATTGGGACGGTGGGATGTTTGCCAGATTTTTCATTACCCGTGTTGAAACAGTGATCGCACGGGCCGCGGGCGGTCTTAGGGCTTTTTCGTTTCTTGCATTGATCACAGTGACTTGCGCGGCGTTCTTCACGCCCGCCCAGGCGCAGACCTTCCAGTTTTCCTCGGTTCAGGTCGAAGGCAACGACCGTGTCGAGCCCGGCACCATCCTGTCGTACGCAGGAATCGCCCGCGGTCAGGCCGTCAGCCAGGCCGGTCTGAACGACGCCTATCAGCGTATCGTCAATTCCGGGCTGTTCGAAACCGTCGAACTGTCCCCGCAGGGCGGCACGCTGGTCATCCGGGTGCAGGAATACCCCACGATCAACGTCATCGCCTTCGAAGGCAACCGCAAGCTGAAGGATGACAAGCTGGCCGAGCTGGTGCAGTCGAAGTCGCGCTTCGTCTTCTCGCCGCGCCAGGCCGAGGCCGACGCGCAGGCCATTGCCACCGCCTATCGCGACGGCGGGCGTTTCAACGCCACCGTGACGCCCAAGATCATCCGCCGCGACGGCAACCGCGTCGATCTGGTCTTCGAGATCGCCGAGGGCAAGGTCAGCGAGATCGAGCGGCTGTCGTTCGTCGGCAACCGGGCCTATTCCGACCGTCGCCTGCGTCAGGTTCTGGAAACCAAGCAGGCCGGCCTGCTGCGTACGCTGATCAGCCGCGACACCTTCATCGCCGACCGGGTCGAGCTGGACAAGCAGTTGTTGCGCGATTTCTACCTGTCGCGCGGCTTCGTCGATTTCCAGATCCTTGGCGTAAGTTCCGAATTTGCCCGCGAGCGCGACGGGTTCTTCCTCACCTTCAACATCCGCGAGGGCCAGCAGTTCCGCGTCGGGCAGGTCAGCGCCATCAGCGAGGTGGACGAGGCCGATGCCGAAGAGTTCCGGCAGGTCATCCGGCTGCGTCCGGGCGTCGTCTATTCGCCCTCGATCATCGAAAACAACATCGCCCGGATGGAAGGGCTGGCACTGCGCAAGGGGCTGAACTTCATCCGGGTCGAGCCGCGCATCACCCGCAACGAACGCGCCCGCACGCTGGATGTGGAGTTTGCGATCACCAAGGGCCCTCGCGTCTTTGTCGAACGCATCGATATCGAGGGCAACACCACCACGCTCGACCAGGTGGTGCGGCGCCAGTTCAAGACGGTCGAAGGCGACCCCTTCAACCCGCGTGAAATCCGCGAAAGCGCCGAACGCATCCGCGCGCTCGGGTTCTTCGGCGAAGCGGCGGTCAATGCCCGGCAGGGGTCTTCGGACGATCGCGTGATCGTCGATGTCGATGTCGAGGAACAGGCAACCGGCACGCTCAGCTTTGGCGCCAGCTATGGCACCACTTCGGGCTTCGGGCTGACGCTTGGCTTCACCGAATCGAACTTTCTGGGCCGGGGACAGTATCTGGGCCTGAACTACAACAGCGCGCGGGCCAACGCCTCGGCAAGTATGACCTTTGTCGAACCGGCATTCCTCGACCGCGATCTCGCGCTGAAATTCAACGCCTACTACAACACGACCAGCCCCGACGATTACACCGCTTACGACACGCGGCGCATCGCGATCCAGCCGGCGCTGGAGTTTCCGGTCAGCGAATTCGGACGTCTGGAACTGCGCTACAAGATCGGGGAAGACACGATCTTCAACGTCGATACCGGCGATGCCACGGCGACGCCGCCCACAAACGGTTCCTCGGCGATCCTTCAGCGCGAGGCCGGCGGCCTGATCACCAGTTCGCTTGGCTATACCTACAGCTACGACACCCGTGGCAGCAGCCTGAACCCCAACGGTGGCTACCTTCTGCGCTTCAGCCAGGAGTTCGCTGGTCTTGGCGGCGATACCAAATACATCTCGGCCAGCGGTCTTGCCCTTGCCGAACGCAAGGTCTGGGACGAAGAGGTCACGCTGCGCGCGGTCTTTGAAGGCGGCGGCATCGCGCCGCTCAGCGGAACCTCGACGCGCCTGACCGACCGGTTCTTCCTGTCCGGCAAGATGCGCGGGTTCGAGCCCTTCGGCCTTGGTCCGCGCGATCTCGGCGCCTCCAACCAGGACGCGCTTGGCGGCAACATGTTCGCCATCGCCAAGTTCGAGGCGGAATTCCCGCTGGGCCTGCCGGAGGAATACGGCATCACCGGCGGTCTCTTCCTCGATGTCGGCTCGGTCTGGGGTCTTGACGATGTTGCCGGCACCGCCGGCACGGTCGACGATGCGATGCGGCTGCGTTCGGCCGTGGGTTTCGCGCTTTTGTGGGACACCCCGATCGGCCCTTGCGTTTCAACTTCACCCGCGCGGTGAAGAAGAAAGCTATGACCGCGAACAGAGCTTCGATCTGACCATTCAGACCAAGTTCTGATGCCGATGCGCGGCGCGGCGCTTGGGCTTTGTGCTGCGGCGCTCCTGGTCGGGCCGGTTTCGGGCCAGGACAGCGCCGACAGCAACCTCTTTGGCACCCCGGTCAATCCCGTTCAGGGCGCGTCCAGCCCGATCGTGACGCTGGATCGCGAACGGCTGTTTGCCGGTTCGCAGTTCGGCCAACGACTGACCTCGGAGATCGAAGCCGCCTCGCGCGAACTGGCCGCCGAAAATCGCCGGATCGAAGGCGAACTGATCGAGGAAGAGCGTGCGCTGACCGACAAGCGCGCCACAATGACACCCGAGGAGTTCCGCCCGCTGGCCGATGCCTTCGACAAGAAGGTGGAGGCCATCCGCGATGAGCAGGACGGCAAGAGCCGCGAGCTGAACCGCCGGCTGGAAGAGGAACGCCAGACCTTCTTTCGCGCCGCTCTGCCGGTTCTAGGCGCTCTGGTGCGCGACAGCGGTGCGGTGGCGATCCTGAACGCCGAGGCGGTGTTCCTTTCGTTTCAGCAGCTCGATATCACCGACCGCGCCATTGCCCGTATCGACGAGGTGCTGGGCGACGGCACGCAATCGACGATGCCCGGCCCGCAACCCGGCGCCTCCGATGGGACCGCGACCGGCGGCAGTTCGGGCGCACCCTGACGCTATCGCCAGCTTGCCCGATCCGGGCCAAGTTGCTACCAAGTTCCACCGATTGCGAGGAGTGCCGAATGCCCGATGCCGATCCGACCGCGCTTAGCGCCGATATCGCCCTGATCCAGCGCATCCTGCCGCACCGCTACCCCTTCTTGCTGATCGACAAGGTGCGCGACATCGTGCCGGGGCAATCCGCGGTGGGCATCAAGAACGTCACCTTCAACGAACCGCAGTTTCAAGGTCATTTCCCGTCGAAACCGGTCTTTCCCGGCGTTCAGATCGTCGAGGCGCTGGCCCAGACCTCGGGCATTCTGGTGGGGGTTACGCTGGATCTCGCCGACAAGAACCTGCTGGTCTATTTCATGGGCATTGACGCGGTGAAGTTCCGCCGCATGGTGGTTCCCGGCGACGTTCTGGAACTGCATGTCACCGTCAAGCGAGGAGGCGGTAAAGTGTGGAAATTCGCCGGGCGCGCGATGGTCGAGGGCGAACTGGCCGCTGAATGCGAGTTTACCGCGATGATGGACATGCCGAAGGGCGCGGCATGAGTCACATCCACCCATCGGCCGTGGTCGACCCGGCGGCACGGATCGGCGAGGGGTGTGACATTGGCCCCTTCGCCGTCATCGGCCCCGAGGTCGTGCTGGCGCCGCGCGTCGTCGTCAAAAGCCACGCGGTGGTCACCGGAGCGACCGAGATCGGGGAAGACACCGTGGTCTTTCCCTTCGCGGTCGTGGGCGAGGTGCCGCAGGATCTGAAATACCGCGGCGAACGCACCCGCCTTGTCATCGGGGCGCGCAACCGCATCCGCGAGGGCGCGACGCTGAACCTTGGCACCGAAGGCGGTGGCGGGGTGACGCGCGTGGGCGATGACTGCCTTCTGATGACCGGCAGCCACGTCGGCCATGACGCCTGCCTTGGAAACCGCGTGATTTTGGCCAATCAGGCGGCGGTGGCCGGCCATTGCCAGATTGGCGACGATGTGATCATCGGCGGGCTTTCGGGCATTCATCAATGGGTGCGCATCGGCCGTGGCGCGATCATCGGCGCGGTCACGATGGTGACCAACGATGTCGTGCCGCACGGGCTGGTGCAGGGCCCGCGCGGCGAACTGGACGGGCTGAACCTTGTCGGGCTGAAACGCCGCGGGGTTGAGCGTGGCGAAATCACCGCCCTTCGTGCCGCCTATCAGATGCTGGCACAGGGCGACGGCACGTTTCTGGACCGCGCCCGCCGGCTTGCCGAGGAAAGCGACAGTGCCCATGTGCACGAGGTGGTCGATTTCATCCTTTCCGCCTCGGACCGGTCGTTTCTGACGCCGCGATGACCGGGCGGCTGGCGATCATCGCCGGGCAGGGGCGACTGCCCGCGCTGTTGGCCGAAGCCTCGGCACGGGCCGGCGAACCCCCGATCGTCGCGGCGCTCGAAGGCTTTGCGCCCGACGATGTGGCCGCTGACCTGACGTTCCGGCTGGAACGGCTGGTGCCGCTTCTGCGCCATCTGGCTCGGGCCGATGTGCGCCGCATCGTTCTGGCCGGTGCGATCCGGCGCCCCACGCTCGACCCCTCGCTTTTCGATCCCGAAACCGCGTCGCTGGTGCCGCGGATCCTGTCGGCGATGAAGGCCGGCGACGATGCGGCGCTGCGCGAGATCATCGCGATCTTCGAAGACGGCGGCTTTGCCGTTCTCGGCGCCGCCGACATCGCGCCGGACCTGGTGCCGGGCGCCGGCCTGCTGTGCGGCGAAACCAGTGAGGCCGACCGCACCGATGCCGAGCGCGCCGCGCAGATCGTCGCGGGACTTGGCGCGCTGGACATCGGGCAGGGCGCGGTCGTGGCCCAGGGCCTTTGCCTGGCGACCGAGGCCCTGCCGGGCACCGATGCGATGCTGGATTTCGTGGCGCGTTACGCCGCTGCGCTGCGGCCCGATCCCAAGGGCGCACGTGGCCTGCTCTACAAGGCGCCGAAACCGGGCCAGGACCGGCGCGCCGACCTGCCGGTGCTCGGCCCCGATACCGTTGCCCGCGTGGCGGCCGCGGGGCTGGGCGGCATCGTGTGGGAGGCAGGGGGCGTCATGCTGATCGATCGTGACGCGGTCGTGGCGCGGGCCCGCGAACGTGGCCTTTTTCTCTGGGCGCGGGAGCCATGAAGCTGTTTGTCATTGCCGGCGAAGCCTCGGGCGACGCGCTGGGGGCGGCGCTGATGGCGGGCCTGCGCGCACAGGCGCCCTGGGTCGAGTTTTGCGGCGTCGGCGGCCCGCTGATGCAGGCCGAGGGGCTGACGAGCCTCTTTCCGATGGACGAGTTGTCGCTCATGGGACTGGTGGAGATCATCCCGAAATACCGGCATCTCAAACGTCGCATCGCCGAAACGGCGGCCGCCGTCATCGCCGAAGAGCCGGTGGCGCTCATCACCATCGACAGCCCCGATTTCTGCCTGCGCGTGGCGCGGGCGGCGCGAGCCGAGGCGCCGCAGTTGCGCACCATCCACTATGTCGCGCCCACGGTCTGGGCGTGGCGGCCGAAACGCGCGGCGCGCATGGCGCGGGTCATCGACCACGTGCTGGCGCTTTTTCCCTTCGAGCCGCCTTATATGCAGGCCGCCAGGATGAGCTGTGACTTCGTTGGCCATCCGGTTGTCGCCGCGCCGCGCGCGGCGAGGACGAAACGCGCGTTTCGCGAAAGCTTTGGCAGCGCCGCAGCCGGGCCGCTGGTTCTGTGCCTTCCGGGTTCGCGGCGTGGCGAGGTTTCGAGGCTCTTGCCGCGCTTCGGCGAGGCGCTGCACATCCTGCGCCAGCGGCTGCCGGCATGTCAGGTGATCTTGCCGACCATGGCGACCGTGGCGCCGATGGTTCGCCAGATGACCGCTGGCTGGCCGGTGCCGCCCGTGGTGATCGAGGATGCCGCCCAGAAACGTGCCGCCTTTGCCGCCGCCGATCTGGCGCTTGCGGCTTCGGGCACGGTCAGCCTTGAACTTGCGGCCAATCGTGTGCCGATGGTCATCGCCCATGATTTCAACCGCCTGACTTGGTGGATGATGAAACGCGCGGCGCTGATCGACACGGTGACGCTGGTCAACATCGTTTCCGAAACCCGCGCGGTACCGGAATACCTTGGCCCCGAATGCCGGCCCGGCCCGATTGCCACCGCGCTGCGGAGGCTCTGGCAGGATCAGGGCGCGCGGGCGGCCCAGCTGGACGCCATGGCGACGACCATGGCGCGGCTTGGCGAAGGGGGCGAGGCGCCGGGGAAGCGCGCGGCGCGGTCGGTGATGACGGTGCTGGGTTCTGGCAGGGGCTAGGCCGTTTCGCAGGTCAGCGCGGTGATCATCGCCCTTCGCTCCTCCCCGTTCAGACCGCCGAGCGCGAGCGCGACAACCCCATCCGTCACCGCGCGGTTCAAGCCGGTTCCAGAACGGCCGGGAAAAGACAGTTGACCGGATCTTGCCATCCGCGACAGGCGAGACCGTGACAGCCCAAGTTCCTGCGCCAGAAGCCGGTCGAGCCGCAGCGAAACGCCCATGCCGGCAGTCAGCGCGATGGTGGCAAGTTCGGGATCGCCACGCGGCGCGGCCGTCACCGCCTTCACCACGCTGACCGCGTCGCCGGCATCGATGCGCGTTGCGAAACGCGACAGTGCCGCATGGTCGAATTCCAGCACACGGACGGCGTCAGGCAGGCTTTGCTGCCAGCCTTCGAGGACGGCGTCCGGCGCAGCCGCTCGGGGAACACGGTCGGCGACGGGCCTGTTCCAAGTTCTTTTGCACTGGGCGCATTTGTAGATCAGCCAGGCGTCGAGCCGCTGGCCATTGGCATTCAGCCGGATGCGCCCGCTCGACAAAAAGGGACGTGCATCGCCGCAGGTCGGGCAGTGACGCCATGGGCGGGGTGGGTGAAGGGCAGTGACCGCCCAGTGTACGAAGATTATGCCAGTCATGTTCGTGGCCTTCCGGTGGGAAATCCGGCGGGCCACGGCTCAAAGAACGGTATGCGACGTCAGGGAAGTATCAGGCCAATACGGTCCGACAGGCGGGCATCTGCGAAAACTGGAGAAATTCGCGGGAGGCAAGCCATGGACGTCGTGCCGGTCTCAGGCTGCAACCCGCCTAGCAAAAAAGCGCCGGAACGGCAAAACCGTCCCGGTGGGCGTTGCGCATGAAGACCGGCGGTTACGACGGCAAGACGGAGCCTCTTGGGTGGCTGCTGTGGGGGCAGGCTAGTTCAGGCCGCAGAGAAAGAAAAGGGCGCCTCGCCGCACGCGCCTACGGTTTCGCCGCGACGCGTCGGCAAGCCCTCACCCCTTGGCGATCCAGCCGCCGCCGAAGATGCGGCTGCCTTCGGGGGCATAGAAGACGCAGGCCTGACCGGGGCTGACACCCTCTTCGGCGACCAGAAGTTCCACCTCCGCCTCGGTTTCCGACAGGGGGCGGATCGTGGCGGCGCGGGGCGGGCGGGTGGAACGGATGCGCACCTCCAGATCCCATTCGTCGCGCGCGGTGAAAGGCCCGTCGCCGAGCCAGTTGATCTCGCGCACCGCGATGCGCTTTCTGGACAACGCTTCTTTCGGACCGACGACCACCTGGCGCGTGTCGGGATCAAGGCGAACGACATAGAGCGGATCGCTCAGCCCGCCGATGCCCAGCCCGCGCCGTTGCCCGATGGTGAAATGGATGACGCCGGGATGGCTGCCCAGCGCGTGACCGTCCATGTCGACGATCTCGCCCGGCATGGCCGCGCCGGGACGCAGCTTTTCGATGACGCTGGCGTAATTGCCGTTCGGGACAAAGCAGATGTCCTGGCTGTCGGGCTTGTCAGCCACAGCCAGCCCGTATTTCGCCGCAAGCGCGCGGGTCTCGGCCTTGGACGCCAGATCACCCAGTGGAAAGCGCAGAAACGCCAGCTGTTCGGGTGTCGTGGAAAACAGGAAATAGCTTTGGTCACGCCCCGGATCGGCCGCGGCATGCAGTTCCGGCCCCGCAAGCCCGAGCTTGCGCCGGATGTAGTGTCCGGTCGCCATGCAATCGGCATCCAGGTCCTTCGCCGTGGCCAGCAGGTCCTTGAACTTTACCCGTTCGTTGCAGCGGATGCAGGGCACCGGCGTGGCGCCGGCCAGATAGGCATCGGCAAACTCGTCGATCACCGCCTCGCGAAACATGTTTTCGTAGTCGAGCACGTAATGGGGAAAGCCCATCGCCTCGGCCACCCGGCGGGCATCGTGAATGTCCTGACCCGCGCAGCAGGCCCCCTTCTTGGCAAGCGCCGCACCATGATCATAAAGCTGCAAGGTGACGCCCACCACGTCATAGCCTTCCTCGGCCAGTTGTGCGGCCACGACCGAACTGTCGACGCCGCCCGACATGGCCACGACCACACGGGTATCGGCCGGGGTCTTGGCGAAACCGAGAGAGTTCAGGGGCAGGGGTTTGCGGTCAAGCGGCATGATGGCTCCGGGCGTTCGGCCGAAATATAGGAAAATGCAAGATACTCTCAAGCCCCGCACTTCACCGGTCTTTAAGCCTGTTGGCCGAGCATGGCGGAAAAGTGAAGAGGGGTGCCATGTTTCTCAAACGTATCGACGGGCCACGGGCGGTAACCCTGCCTGACGGAACCAGCCTGACGCGGGCCGACCTGCCACCGCCCGACACGCGCCGGTGGGTGGCCAGCCGCAAGGCGGTGGTGGTCAGGGCAGTGACCTACGGCCTGATCACCAAGGCCGAGGCGATCGACCGTTACGCGCTGTCGGAAGAAGAGTTTGACCAATGGTTCCGGGCGGTTGCGCGGTATGGCGAAAAGGCCCTGAAGGTCACCGCCTTGCAAAAATACAGGCAACTATAGGTTGAAAGTTAAATTCTCTCTGCCACAGTAACGAGCAGTTAACCATTGTTCGTCAGTGTCATTAACAGAAAAAGGGACTGTAGCGGAGAACTGACCCATGCGAATTCTGCTCGTGGAGGACGACCCGACGACCTCACGCAGCATCGAATTGATGCTGACGCACGCCAACCTGAACGTCTACTGCACCGATTTGGGGGAAGAGGGCATAGATCTGGCGAAACTCTACGATTACGATCTGATCCTTCTGGACCTGAACCTGCCCGACATGAACGGGCATGAGGTGCTGCGCCAGCTGCGCATGGCCCGGGTCGAAACACCGATCCTGATCCTGTCGGGCGCGGATGATACCGAAAACAAGCTGAAAGGTTTCGGTTTCGGCGCCGACGACTACCTGACCAAACCCTTTCACCGCGAAGAGCTCGTGGCGCGCATCCACGCGATTATCCGCCGCTCGAAAGGGCATTCGCAATCGGTCATCAAGACCGGCAAGGTCGCCGTCAACCTCGACGCCAAGACGGTGGAGGCCGATGGCAAGCCGGTGCATCTGACCGGCAAGGAATACCAGATGCTGGAGCTTCTGAGCCTGCGCAAGGGCACGACGCTGACCAAGGAAATGTTCCTCAACCATCTCTACGGCGGCATGGACGAGCCCGAGTTGAAGATCATCGACGTCTTCATCTGCAAGCTGCGCAAGAAACTTGCCGAGGCGACGGGCGGCGACAACTACATCGAAACCGTCTGGGGTCGCGGCTACGTGCTGCGCGAACAGCCCGCGGGCGCCGACCGCCAGATGGCCGTGGGCGCCTGAGGCGGGCAGGCTTTCAACCGAACCCTTCGGTGATGGGCCCGTCGTGACGCCGGCGGGCCCTTTTGCATGGTCCGGGTCCGGCAGGGGCCTTCGCCTGCCGCATGCGCCGGAAATTGGCATCTGGACCTCGCTCTGCGGCGCTCCTATCACTTGGATAGGCCCGCGGGGGGAGAAACGGATGGTGGCGAAACACGCGGTCGAGGATCTGAGCGAGAGCGAGGCGCGCGCGGAACTGGCGCGGCTGGCCGTTGCGCTGGCCGAGGCCAACCGCGCCTATCACCGCGACGACGCGCCGGAGATCAGCGATGCCGATTATGACGCGCTGAAGCGGCGCAATGCGGCGATTGAGGCGCGGTTTCCCGCGCTGAAACGCGCCGACAGCCCTAGCGAACAGGTTGGCGCCGCCCCGGCCGAAGGCTTCGCCAAGGCGCGCCACGCGGTGCGGATGCTGAGCCTGGAAAACGCCTTCGACGATGCTGATGTGGGCGAATTCAGCGCCCGTATCCGCAGCTTTCTGGGCCTGGGCGCGACAGAGCCGCTGGCCTTCACCGCCGAACCCAAGATCGACGGCCTGTCGCTGTCGCTGCGCTATGAGGCGGGCGAGCTGGTTCTCGCCGCCACGCGCGGCGATGGCGAAACCGGCGAGAACGTCACCGAAAACGCCCGCACCATCGCCGATATTCCCGCCCGGATCGCCGGTGCGCCGTCGGTGCTGGAGGTGCGCGGCGAGGTCTACATGAGCCATGCCGATTTCGCGTCGCTGAATGCGCGTCAGGCCGACAACGGCGACAAGACCTTTGCCAATCCGCGCAATGCCGCCGCTGGCAGCCTGCGCCAACTCGACGCCGCGATCACCGCCGCGCGGCCACTGCATTTCTTCGCCTATGCCTGGGGCGAGCTTAGCGAAGCGCTGGCCGACACGCAGATGGACGCCATCGAGCGTCTGGCCGCGCTTGGCTTTGCCACCAACCCGCGCACCCGGCTGTGCACGGGGCCGGAGGATATGCTGGCCGTCTATCGCGCCATCGAGGCCGAGCGCGCCTCGCTTGGCTATGACATCGACGGCGTGGTCTACAAGGTGAACGACCTCGCGCTGCAGCGTCGGTTGGGGTTTCGCTCCACGACACCCCGCTGGGCGATCGCCCACAAGTTTCCCGCCGAACTCGCCTGGACACGGTTGGAGGCGATCGACATTCAGGTCGGCCGAACCGGCGCCCTGTCGCCCGTCGCGCGGCTGGCTCCGGTCACGGTCGGCGGCGTGGTCGTGTCGAACGCAACGCTTCACAACGAGGATTATATCGCCGGGCGCGATGCCAATGGCCTGCCGATCCGAGGTAGGGGATATCCGAGTGGGCGACCGGGTGCAGGTCTACCGGGCGGGCGACGTGATCCCGAAGGTGCCGATGTCGACGACCAAGCGGCAGGATGGGGCAGAGCCCTACAACTTCCCGGAGGAAATGCCCCGAATGCCGGATCGGATGCGGTGCGCGAAGAGGGCGACGCGGTGCGCCGCTGCACCGGCGGGCTGGTCTGCCCCGCGCAGGCGGTCGAGGAAGCTGAAGCATTTCGTTTCGCGCGCCGCCTTCGATCGAAGGTCTGGGCGCCCGGCAGATCGAGGCGTTCTATCACGACCCAGTCCTGCCATTCGCGATCCCGCCGCGATCTTCACGCTGGCTGCGCGCGACGCGGCGAACCCCTTGCAGAAGCTGAAAAACCGCGACGGTTGGGGCGAGAAATCGGCCGAAAACCTCTTTGCGGCGATCGAGGCAAAGCGCCGGATCGCGCTGAGGCGGCTGCTGTTCGCGCTGGGTATCCGCCATGTGGGCGAGGTCGCCGCCGCCGATCTGGCCCGGCATTTTTCGACCTGGCCCGCCCTGGTTGCCGCCGTCGACGCGGCGCTGCCCGCCGCCACGGCCGCGCGGCTGGCCGATCAGGCCGTACTGCAGGAACGCGCGCGTGCCGCCGACGAGGGGCGTCGCGCGCAAATCGCACCGGTGCGCGATGCCATCTGGCGCGAGGTGCCGCCCGCCGCCCGCGCGGCCTGGGACGACATTACCGGTATCGACGGCATTGGCGCGACCGTCGCGCAGGCCTTGGTCACCGCCTTCGGACAGGAACGCGAACGCGCCTCGATCGAGGCGCTGGTCAGCCAACTGACGGTCGAGGCCGAAACCGCGCCCGACACCGCCGGCAGCGCCATCGCCGGCAAGATCGTCGTCTTTACCGGCACGCTGGAACGCATGACACGGGCCGAGGCCAAGGCGCGGGCCGAGGCGCTTGGCGCCAAGGTGGCCGGCTCGGTCTCGGCCAAGACCGATATTCTGGTCGCCGGGCCCGGCGCGGGATCGAAGGCCACGAAAGCCGCCGAGCTTGGGGTCGAGGTCATCGACGAGGACGCCTGGCTTTCGCTGATCGGCGCCGGCTGATGGCGGGGCGGCCCGAAATCCTTTTTCCGCTTTTCGCCGGGCTAGAAACGCTGGATGGAATCGGGCCGAAGACGGCCCGGCATTTCGACGGGCTGGCGGTGGAAAAGCCGCGCGATCTGTTGTTCACCCTGCCGCATTCGGGGATCGACCGGCAGGTGCGTACCACGATCCGCGAGGTGCAGCCGGGGCAGGTGGCAACGGTCGAGGTCACGGTGGGCGGGCATTTCGCACCGCGCCAGAAGGGCCGGCCCTACCGCGTTGCCGTGCGCGACGCGGCGGTGGAGTTCTTTCTGGTCTTCTTTCACGCCCGCCCTGATTATCTGCAAAAGATCCTGCCGACCGGCCAGCGCCGGCTGATTTCCGGCAAGCTCGAAATCTTCGACAATGTCGCGCAGATCGTGCACCCCGATCATGTTCTGCGCCCCGACGACGCGGGCGAATTGCCGCGCTATGAACCGGTCTATCCGCTGACCGCCGGGGTCACGCAGCGGTTGATGGCGCGGGCGGTGGCCAGTGCGCTGGCGCTGGCGCCCGAACTGCCGGAATGGATCGACCCGGCCCTGAAGGCCCGCGAAAACTGGCCCGACTGGCATGCAGCCTTGCGCTTGGCCCATCAGCCCGCCACCGGGGCCGACCTTGCCGCAACCGCCCCGGCGCGCCAGAGACTGGCTTATGACGAACTGTTTTCGCACCAGTTGACGCTGGCCCTGGCGCGGCGGCAGCAACGGCGCGGCAAGGGCAGGGCCAGCCGCGGCGACGGCCGTCTGGCGAAGGCGGTTCTGGCCGCCTTGCCCTACCGGCCGACGGGCGCGCAGACCCGGGCCGTGGCCGAGATCGCGGCGGACATGGCCGCGGAACTGCGGATGAACCGGCTGCTGCAAGGCGATGGTGTCGGCTCGGGCAAGACGCTGGTGGCCTTTCTGGCGCTTCTGAATGCGGTCGAGGCGGGCGGGCAGGGCGTCTTGATGGCGCTGACCGAAACTCCGCCAGGCGCAGCACTGGCAGTAACCCGCGCCCGCTGGCCGAAACCGCCGGCGTGCGGCTGGAGGTCCTGACCGGGCGCGACAAGGGTGCGGAGCGGGCGGCCAAGCTTGCGGCGGTGGCGGCCGGAGATATCGCGATACTTGTGGGAACCCACGCGGTCTTTCAAAAGGACGTGACCTTTGCCGATCTGCACAGGTGATCATCGACGAACAGCACCGCTTTGGCGTGGCGCAGCGATGGAACTTGGCGCCAAGGGGCGGGCGGCCGATATTCTGGTGATGACCGCCACGCCGATCCCGCGCAGTCTCAGCCTCGCGCAGTACGGCGACATGGATATTTCGGTGCTGGATGAAAAAGCCGCCTCGGGCGTACGGCGGTGCGCACCGCGCTGCCTTCGGCCGGCCGGATGGACGAGGTGGTGGCCCATCTGGCGCAGGCCGTGGCCGAGGGACGGCAGGCCTATTGGTCCGTCCGCTGGTCGACGAAAGCGAGGTGAGCGATCTGACCGCCAAACGGTTTCGCGCCCTGCGCGCACGACTGGGCGACACCGTCGTCGGGCTTGTTCACGGCCAGATGCCGACCGCCGAACGCGATAACGCCATGGCACGGTTCGTTTCCGGTGAAACCCGTGGCTGGTGGCGACTACGGTGATCGAGGTCGGGGTCGATGTGCCCAATGCCTCGATCATGGTGATCGAGCGGGCGGAGATCTTCGGGCTGGCACAGCTGCACCAGCTGCGCGGCAGGGTCGGAGGCGCGCGGCGAATCGACCTGCCTGCTGATGTACCAGCCGCCGCCGAGCGAAAGCGGCGAACGGCGGCTGCGGGGTGTGCCGTGACACCGAAGACGGCTTTCGCATTGCCGAGGAGGATCTGGCGATGCGCGCGCCGGCGACCTGATCGGACGGCACAATCGGGTCTGCCACGGTTCCGCATCGCCGATCTGGAACGCCGTGGCGCGCTGATGGCTGTGGCGCAGCGATGCGCGTGTACGCTGTTGGCCGCCGACCCGGACCTGAACGGCCCGCGCGGGCAGGCGGCGCGGCTCCTGCTGTGGCTCGCGAAAGGGATCGCGCGATCCGTTTGATTTCTGTGGGTTGAAGCGGACAATTCACACCAAAATCGCATTTCGTTCACGGAATGTTCTTAAAAGTTCTTTACGCAGGGTGCCTCGGATATGAGAACAAAGTGGCAACAAAGAAGAGATCGAGGAGAGCAACATGTTTGAAGAGATCAGCGGGCACTGGCCCGTTCTTCCGCAACGCTTGTCGAAGACATGGCCGGTGTCAGCGCGCTTGCCATCATGCTGTTCGTCGGTCTGCATCTGCCTAGCTACATCTGATTTCGCTTCACTGCCTCGCGCCCGTTACGGCCGTCCCGCAATCTGTCCCGATGTTCGGCCCTGTCCCCAAGGCCCGGCGCCCGTCCCGCGCCGCCACGGCCCCGCAATGTGGGCCACTGCGCTGCCACCGAAAGGCTGGCAGCGCTCTTTTTTCCCGCCTGACCGCGTGCCGGATGACCGGTATCCCAGCATCGACTACAGGGGCTGGCGATGATCGATTCGGTAGAGGACTATTTCACCAAGGGTTGTGGTCGCTGTGCGCGGTTTGCCGGGCCGCAGTGTTCCACCCGGCGGCAGGGCGGCCTTGCCGCGCCAGCCGCCTTGGCCGTGAGGCGGGCTGGAGGAAAGCCTTCGCTGGGGTCATCCCTGTTATCGCCATGCCGGTCGGAACGTCGCACTGATCGGCGCGCGTTTCGCTCCGATTTCCGGCTGACCTTGGCGCCTCGCGTCTTGACGACACCGAGGCGATGCTCGAACGCCGTGGCCCGAACTCCTCCGTTGCCGATACCGTCCGGTTCGCGCCGCGCAGGCGCTGGAGGCCGCGCTGCCGGCATTGCGCCGTTACTCGCACGCCGCCAAGGATCTGGCTGAGAAGGGGCCGGCTGCCCCGAAGGCGCCTACGCCGTTGGCCTTGCCAGTGGAACTGCGCGAGATCTCTGCAAGGCGACCGACAACTGGCCGAGGCATCGAGATGGGCTCACGCCGGGCCGCCAGCGCAGCTATGCCATCCTGCTATCCAGCGCCAAGACATCGCAGACACGGATTGCGCGGATCGCGAGAAAACGCGCCGCGATCATGGCCGGCAAGGGCGCCAACGAACGTTAACGGTTGCCTCCACGGCGAAGTCTCGGGTCCCGGTCGGAGACAGTGCGGTGCGGAAACAACGTGTTTCTGAGAATAACCAGCCATTTTTGTTGCATGTTTTGGGATAGTTGCGTAACAAACACGCAACCTAAGGTGGTGAATCGGTAACGAGGCGAGTATGGACCACACAGAACGCAGTTTGCCCCGGGCCAGATCGCGGTCTTGAGAAGCCAGTCGCCGGGTCTGAAGCGGTTCGCACCTGCCCGGCGCTGGGCAAGGCGCCGCAAGCCATGGACATCAGCGGCGCGGTAAAGACCGAAACCGTATTTTCCGCCAATGATATCGGCCTGCCGGCCGCCGAGATGATATCTGACTTTCACTATGCCTCCTGCGGCACCCTGCGGGACTGCGCTGGGGCGGCTATGCCTTTGACGATCTCTGGCACGGCTGATCGAGCACGCGGCCCGAGGACCGTGCGCGGTTCGTCGTGGTTCATGGTAGCGATGGCTATCGCGCAAGTCTCCGGCTTGACGATCTGCTCGATGGCAAGGCGTTTCTGGCCACATCGCTGGATGGTGAAGCGCTTGACGGCGAACGCGGCGGGCCATGGCGGCCGATCGTGCCCGCGCTATACGGGCCACAAATCGGTCAAGGCCGTCTGCAGGGTCGAACTGTGCCGCGATCTGGCCGGTTACCGACCGATGGGCGCGCGGTTTCTGACCATCCCGCGCGCGTGTGGCGCTTGAAGAGCGCGCGCGCTGGGTTCCCGGCGTGATCCTGCGGCTCCGCTGCGGGCGCCGTCGCGCCCGGTGCCGCATGGCTGGCGGGCTCAGCCGGCTACGCCAGATCTAGGCGCAATCCGATTTTCGTTCGGCTTCCGCCAGCTTCGGCGGTGGCGTCGAGGCAAAGCAGGATCGAGGCGTGGCGATTCTGAAATCCCGCGCCGGTTCAAGAACGCCGGGCGCCGTCGAAAGGCGTATCGGGAACCGGTCCACCCTCTTTCAGCACGGCGCGCAACTGATCGCGCGCGGCCTCGCCCTCGGCCCGGTTGCGGCCGATGATCTGTGCGCCGACGACAGAAGCGGCCGCCTGACCCAGGGCGCAGGCCTTCACATCCTGGGCGAACTGCGCGATGCGCCCGGCGTTCAGAACCAGATCGACCGTAACCGTGGATCCGCAGAGCGGTGACCTCCGCGCTTGACCGAGGCATCGGGATCGGAAAGCCGGCCAAGATGCGGGATGTCTGCCGCCAGGGCCAGATCTGGCCGGAATAGAGTTTGATCAGATCGTTTTCCGCGCTCATGGCTTTTCTCGCCCCGTCGTTACGTCCTACATAGACGCTCATGGTAAAGGAGAGGGTCCAGCGGTATCTGACCCGACGCGCCTGAAGTATGATGATCGCGGCCTGATCCTGGCGATTGCGCAGGACCATCGCAGCGGCGAGGTTCTGATGCTGGCGTGGATGAACGCCGATGCCGTGGCGCGCACGCCGCAGCGGCAGGGTCACCTACTGGTCACGGTCGCGCGCGGCCCTCTGGGTCAAGGGCGAAACTCTGGCCATGTGCAGCGTCTTGTCGAGATGCGTCTGGATTGCGATCGCGACTGTCTGCTGGTTCTGGTCGAACAGACAGGCCGGCCTGCCATAACAACCTGGCGCAGCTGCTTCTTCACGGCTGTCCGGGACGGTGAGGAGAGCGAGCTGATGGTGCCCGAGGGCTGAGGGCCTGGCCTCCGGCGGGAGTATTTGAGCCAAGATGAAGGCCGGTTCAGGCCAGGCCGACCATGGCCCGGATGTCGGCGGCTGGCGCCGGCATCACGAAGGCTTGCCGGATCGCACGCGCGTCGTCGCGTTTGGCCAGACGCTTGCCCTGTTCGTCGCGTGATCAGCCGGTGATGGTGGTAGCGGTGTCGGCAGGCCGAGGAGGCGTTGAAGAAAACCTGGAGGAAAGTGATCTCGAAAAGGTCCGCGCCGCGTATGACATGGGTAATGCCCTGGTGCGCGTCGTCGAGGACCGACGCGAGGACGTAGGAGACGGTGCCGATGTCCTTTCGGCCAAGCATCGGTGTCGCGCCGTGGAGTGCTGTCAGCCGAGCCTCGGTGATTGCGTGTGGGCCGGGATGCTCCGGGCCGGTATCCGTGAATGCACCGAGATTTCCGTCGAGTGCCCGGATGGCCTTGCCGAGATCCAGCCGCAGCGCGCCGTCCTGTCTGGCAGCCATCGGCCGGTCGCGGCAGGTCCCGGGGTAGGGCGCCTCGGTCACCGCAACGCCTTCCTCGGGGCGGAAAGGGCAGCCCGGATGTCGGCGCGGTGCAACGGCAGGGATAGATCAGGCCACGGTCCGTAAGCGTGTCGAGGGCCGCGTCGTGGCGGACGACGTGGTCGGATTGCCGGAGGACCGGTGCCGGCCAATCGAGGCCGAGCCAGCGGAGGTCGTCATAGATGAGCTGTTCCCATTCCGGGCGGGCGCGAGCGGTGTCGGTGTCTTCGATCCGCAGCAGGAATTCGCCACTGGCGGCGCGCGCCATGTCATGGGCCAGAAGCGGAAAAGGCATGGCCAAGATGCAGCGGGCCGGTGGGCGACGGGGCGAACCGCGTGCGCATCACCCTTGCCCGGCAAGCCATTCGGAAAACGCGGTTTTCGCGCGATCCGTATAGGTCTTGAAGCGGTCCTCGTGGCCGCAGGCCGCCCTTGGCGTCAATTGGCGGGAAGAGCCCGAAGTTGACATTCATCGGCTGAAAGGCTGGGCCTCGGCCCCGCCGCGGTGATGTGGTGGACAAGCGCGCCCATCGCGGTCGTTCCCGGCGGCGGCGCCAGGTCGCGCCAAGGATACCGGCAACTGCCAAGCGCGCTTTCAGAAGCCCCATGGCCGCGCTTTCGACATAACCCTCGACCCCGGTGATCTGGGCTTCCGCAAAGCGGATATGGGGGCGCGATTTCAGGCGCATGCGGTCGTCCAGCAGCGTGGGCGAGTTCAGGAACGTGTTGCGGTGAATGCCGCCAAGGCGGGCAAAACTGGCATCTTGCAACCCGGGAATACGTCTGAAAACCTCGGTTTGTGCGCCGTACTTCATCTTCGTTTGAAAACCGACGATATTGTAAAGCGTGCCCAGCGCATTGTCGCGGCGCAGCTGCACGACCGCATAGGGTTTGACATCGGGGCGATGGGCATTGGTCAGCCCGATCGGCTTCATCGGCCCGAAACGCAGCGTGTCGCGCCCGCGTTCGGCCATCACCTCGATCGGCAGGCAGCCGTCGAAATAGCCCGCGGCTTCGCCCTCGCGAAACTCGGTCTTCTCGGCGGCCAGCAGCGCGTCGATGAAAGCCTCGTATTCGGACCGGGTCATCGGGCAGTTCAGATAGGCTTTGCGCTCGGCCTCGGTCTCGCCCTTGTCATAGCGCGATTGCGCCCAGGCGATGGACATGTCGATCGTGTCGGCATGAACGATGGGTGCGATGGCGTCGAAAAAGGCCAGCGCCTCTGCCCCGGTTTCGGCGCGGATCGCCTCGGCCAGCGCGCCTGATGTCAGGGGCCCTGTGGCTACGATCCAGTCGCCGTCTGAGGGAAGGCTTGTAACCTCTTCTTCGCAAACGTTTATCAGGGGGTGGCTGCGCAGCGTGGCGGTGACCGCATCGGCGAAAGCATCGCGGTCGACTGCCAGCGCGCCACCTGCGGGCAGCGCATGGGCATCGGCCATGCGCATGATCAGCCCGCCGGCGCGGCGCATTTCCCAATGCAGCAGCCCCACGGCATTCTGTTCGTCGTCGTCGGAGCGAAAGGAATTGGAACAGACCATCTCGGCCAGTTGCCCCGTGCGGTGAGCAAACGTGCCGACCTTTGGTCGCATTTCATGCAACACCACCGGCACGCCTGCGCTGACTGCCTGCCAGGCGGCCTCCGATCCGGCCATGCCGCCGCCGACGATATGCAGAACCCTGTTCATCGCGCCCAGATAGTCGCTTTTGGGGGGCTTGGAAAGCGGTGCGCGCGCCTAGGCCTCCGCTTCCTCCTCCTCGTCGCCCTGGTCGGCGATCCGCGCGACCGAGACGACCTCTTCGCCCTTGGCGGTGTCGAAGACCCTCACGCCGCCGGCTGACCGCGAGCGGAAGCTGATGCCGTCGACAGGGCAGCGGATCGATTGGCCGGTCGACGTGGCCAGCATGATCTGGTCGTCCATCTCGACCGGGAAGGAAGCCACCAGCGTGCCGCCGCGCATCGCCTTGTCCATCGCCATAACGCCCTGACCGCCACGGCCGCGTACCGGATAGTCGTGGCTGGACGAGATCTTGCCGGCGCCGCGCGCGGTGATGGTCAGGATCAGGTCCTCGGCCGCAGACATCTCGGCGTAGCGTTCCTGGCTCAGCTGGCCCTCGGCCACCGCGTCCTCTTCGTCGTCGGCCTCGTCCTCGGTCACCCCGGCCATCAACCGGCGCTGCTTGAGATAGGCGGCGCGTTCGGCAGGGTCGGCGGCGAAATGCCGGATCACCGACATCGAGACGACGCGGTCGCCGTCGGCCAACCGGATGCCCCGAACGCCGGTCGAATCGCGGCCCTTGAAGATGCGCACCTCGGTCGTCGGGAACCGGATCGCACGGCCCAGGGCAGTGACCAGCATCACATCGTCATTTTCGTCGCAAATACGGGCGTTTACCAGCGAAACCTCATCGGGAAGCTTCATCGCGATCTTGCCGTTCGACTTCACATTGGTGAAATCGGACAGCGCGTTGCGCCGCACGTCGCCTTCGGAGGTGGCAAAGAAGATCTGCAGCGCTTCCCATTCCTCCTCGGGCACATCCACCGGCATGATCGCGGCGATGGAGATGCCGGTGGGGATCGGCAGGATGTTGACGATGGCCTTGCCCTTTGCCGTCCGTCCGCCTGTAGGGCAGGCGCCAGGTCTTGAGCTTGTAGACCATGCCGTCTGTGGTGAAGAACAGAAGCTGGTATGGGTGTTGGCGACGAAGAGTGGTGACCACGTCGTCTTCCTTGGTCGCCATGCCGGAAGACCTTGCCGCCCGACGCTGGCTGAAATCGACCAGCGGCGTGCGCTTGATATAACCGTTCGAGGTGATGGTCACGACCATGTCCTCGCGCTCGATCACTCAGGTCCGTTCTCCATATCGCCGGCCCAGTCGGCAATCTCGGTGCGGCGCGGACGGCGAAAAGCTCTTCACTTCGCGCAGCTCGCCAGAGATGATCGCCATGATCCGTTCACGCGAACGCAGGATGTCGAGGTAATCGCGGATCTTCGCGGCGAGATCCTGCAGTTCGTCGGTCACTTCCTTCACGCCCATCGCCGTCAGGCGCTGCAGTCGCAGGTCCAGAATGGCGCGGGCCTGGGTTTCGACAGGTTGTAGGTGCCATCGTCGTTCATCCGGTGGGTCGGATCGTCGATCAGGCGGATGTAGTCGGCGATATCCGCCGCCGGCCAGCGCCGGGTCATCGCTGCGCGCCTCCGCGGGGTCGGCGGAGGCGCGGATGGTCGCCACCACCTCGTCGACATTCGAAACGCAACGGCAAGACCGCAGAGGATATGGCTGCGCTCGCGCGCCTTGCGCAATTCAAAGGCCGCGGCCGCGCCACAACTTCTTCGCGGAACGTTATGAAATGGCTTAGAAAATCGCGTAGCGTAAGCTGTTCGGGCCGGCCGCCGTTCAGCGCCAGCATGTTGCAGCCGAACGATGCCCAGCATGGGCGAAAAGCGGTAAAGCTGGTTCAGCACGACATCGGGTGTCGCATCGCGCTTCAGCTCGATGACGACCCGCACACCGACGCGGTCGCTTTCGTCCTGAACATGGGCGATCCCCTCGATCTTCTTGTCGCGCACCATCTCGGCGCGATCTTTTTTCGATCATCGAGGCCTTGTTGACCTGATAGGGGATCTCGTCGATGACGATGGCAAAGCGGTCCTTGCGGATTCCCCTCGATCCGGGTCTTGGCGCGGATGATGACGCTGCCGCGCCCTTCCAGATAGGCCTTGCGCGCGCCGGAACGGCCCATGATCAGCCCGCCGGTCGGAAAATCCGGTGCGGGCACGATCTCCATCAGCTGTTCGGTCGACATGTCGGGGTTGTCGATCAGCGCCAGCGTGGCATCGACGACCTCGGTCGCAGTTGTGTGGCGGGATGTTGGTGGCATGCCCACGGCGATACCGCCGGCGCCATTGACCAGCATGTTGGGAAACCGGGCCGGCAGGACGGTGGGCTCGCGGTCCTTGCCGTCGTAATTGTCCTGAAAATCGACCGTATCCTTGTCGATATCGGCCAGCAGGAAGGCGGCGGGTTTGTCCATCCGCACTTCGGTATAACGCATGGCGGCGGGGTTATCGCCATCCATGGAGCCGAAGTTGCCCTGCCCGTCGAGCAGCTTCAGCGACATCGAGAAGGGCTGCGCCATCCGCACCAGCGCATCGTAGATCGCGCTGTCGCCATGCGGGTGGTATTTGCCCATCACGTCGCCGACAGGGCGGGCCGACTTGCGATAGGGCTTGTCATGGCTGTTGCCGGTTTCAGGCATGGCGTAAAGGATGCGCCGGTGAACCGGTTTCAACTCGTCGCGCAGGTCGGGAATCGCCCGGTTGACGATGACGCTCATCGCATAGTCGAGATGGTGACGAACGCATCTCGTCCGAGATCGACACTTGCGGCCCGTGGTAGCGGGGCGCTCTGGCGTTGTTTCGTCCGTGTTTTCAGGGGTTGCGTATGGTCACTACGGTTGTCAGTTCTCTTGCCCGGGTCGGGGCGCCAAGCTCCCATATCTAGTTGTGCGCACTATAGCCGATCCCATTCCCGGGGTGCAAGGCGCCGACCTTGCCGTACCCGGAAGCGGCCGCGATCGCCGGGCGGCATTGCGCCGGCCCGGTGGCCTCGGGGCCACAGCATATCGTCAACGGCGGCAACGCAAAGGACGCACCGGCATTGCCGCGACCTTTCGGCACTTTTGCCTCGATGGCTCGGAGATAAGCTTAGAAACGTTTCGCAAGTAACCGTAAACGTGTATCAATGCTTAAATGCAAACACCCGCCGAAGCGGGTGCCGCAAGCGTTTTTCTGCAAGCTGCGCTCAGCCGCGCCGCCCCGGCGCCCGCCAGCCGCCTGCGAGGCGGCAGCGGAGGCTTCGGCAGCGCCTGAATGCCTTCGCTTCCAGAACCTTGGCGAAGCGGATCCATTCGCCGCCATTGGCGTCATGGTTCATCAGGAAGTTGGCGGCGCGGATCGCCTCCATCTCTGCTGGCGCGGCACCGGGTCTGGCGATGGCACTGGTCATGCCCGCGCAGATCGCCATCGGCAGGAAGGCCCTGTTGATGCCGTGCCGGTGCGGCAGGCCGAAGGAGATGTTCGAGGCGCCACAGGTGGTGTTGACGCCCAGTTCGTCGCGCAGGCGCCGCACCAGCGTGAACACCTGCTGGCCGGCCGAGGCCATGGCGCCCACCGGCATCACCAGCGGGTCGACCTCACGATGTCATGCGCCGGGATGCCGTGGTCGGCGGCGCGTTCGACGATCTTCCTCGCAACCGCGAAGCGCACGTCGGGATCGGGCGAAATGCCGGTATCGTCGTTCGAAATCGCCACGACCGGGCACGTTGTATTCTTCTTGACCAGCGGCAGGACGATCTCCAGCCGCTCCTCCTCGCCGGTGACCGAGTTCAGAAGGGCGGCCTTCGCAAGCCTGCAGGCCGGCCTCGAGCGCGCCGGGGACCGAGCTGTCGATGCACAAGGGCACATCGACGGTCTGCTGGACGATCTCGATCAGCGCCTTCATCAGTGGCGGTTCGACAAAGTTGTCGGCGTAGCGCGGGTCTTCGGCCATCTTGTTGGTAAAGACCGCGCCCGAGTTCACGTCGAGCACGGCGGCGCCGCAGGCGACCTGTTCCAGCGCGTCCTTGATCACGGTCTCAAGAAGTTGCCGGTCTCAAGCTCTGCTGCCAGCTTGCGCCCGGTCGGGTTGATGCGTTCGCCGATCACGCAGAAGGGTTCGTCAAACCGATGACCACGGTTTTGGTTTTGATCTGACTACGGTACGGGTCATGGTTTCTCTTCGCTTTTCTCAGGCTTGCGAGGCCGGAACGGCCGATTTGCCGCCATGCTCGATGGCCCAGGTGGCGTTGGTCTTGATCCCGCCCAGCGGAAGAATGCACGCTCGATGTTGAAGCCGGGGTTGGCGGCCTTGTGCGCGGCCAGTTCGGCGATGAAGTCATCGGGCTCGAAGGGCAGCAGGAGCTTGGTCACATCCTTGGCACGGCGCTGAAGAACACGCAGCGACGGGCCGACACCGCAGGCGACGGCGAACTTGATCATCGTCTGCAGCTTGGCTGGCCCGGCGACACCGATGTGGATCGGCAGGTCGATACCTTCGACTTCAGCCGGTCGGCCCAGGCGATGACCGGCTTGGCTTCAAAGCAGAACTGGGTGGCCAGCGCCATCTTGGCATCGGTCGTTTGCGAAAACGCCTGCTTCCAGCGCAGCGCGTCCATCACGTTCTTGTCCGGAACTGTCGGCGTCGATATCGCGGTTGCCCTCGGGGTGGCCGGCAACGTGCAGGCGTTCGAACTCGCCGAACAGGCCGGTTTCCATCAGCTGCATCGAGGAATGGAAATCGCCCATCGGCTGGTTGACGCCGCCGGCCAGCAAAAGCGCCTGCCTGACATCCGCCTCGCTCCTGGTAGCGCGCGATCCAGTCGGCCAGCGTCGCCTTGTTCCTGATGATCCGCGCCGGAAAGTGCGGCATCACCGGAAAGCCTCTCGGCATTCAGACGCTTCGCCGTGGCCACCATGTCCTCGATCGGCGTGCCCTCGATATGGGCGACGTAGACGCGGGTACCCTTGGGAAGCAGGTCGCGGAAATCCTCGACCTTTTCGGCCGTGCGCGGCATCACCTCGATCGAATAGCCTTCCATGAAGGCCTCGACCGCGGCGGCCGAACCGGCGGGGGCCGGGGCGACAGTCTCTTTGCGACGGAAGTTCAAAAGCGCCATTGCGGCCTCCCAGAAGTCACGGGGTTTCACGCCCAGCCATCATTTGCGATGAGCGTTTTCAGACGCTCGGTGTCGAATTCGGTTTCCAGACGCGCAGCCACGCGCGCGGCCAGATCGTCGGGTTCGCCCTCGGCCTCGTAAGGCGCGGCCTTGCGCCATTCGGCGAGATAGGCATCGGTGTCGCGCGCGCCGACCTTCATCGCGCAACGGTCGATCGCCTGTTCGAAGCGTTCGGCCAGCTGCACCTTCGACCCGCGCCGGCCTTTGCCGACGATCACCTGGGCCGGAATATCGCGCCAGTAGACGATGGTTACCTCGGGCATCTGATTCCCTTTCGTGTTCTGCGCGTTTTAGGCGCCCCCGCGGGTCGGGCGCGGTCGGTTTTCGACATGACGCGCGTGCGGAGCGACCCCGGCGGGCGGCGCAGCGGCCAACGCCGCGTGTATACCGGTGGTTGCGGCCCGCCGATAGCACCGCGAAGATGAAAAATCCGCGGGCCAGAGATGAAGAAATTCGAACCTCGCCGCCATGCGCTGCCGGGCATGCGCCCTTGCACCGGCGGGGTCACGGCGGTAGGGTGATCCCAACCTGAGTTGGAGGGCGGTTGATGACGCCCGAGCGTCCCGGTGGCGAGGACGCGTTCCCGAAGTCGGACGAGCCGAAAAAGGTTGAGCCCCCCGCCACCCCGAACCCGGATCGGGCACCGCTTTATGCGGCGCTGGATCTTGGGACAAACAGTTGTCGAATGCTGATTGCCCAGCCCTTGGGCAAACAGTTTCGTGTTGTCGACAGTTTTTCCAAGACCGTGCAGCTGGGGTCCGGGCTGGAAGCCTCGGGGCGGCTGTCGCGCGTGTCGATGGGTCGTACGGTTCAGGCGCTGCGCATCTGCCAGAAAAAGATCGAACGGCACGGTGTGACCCGCATGCGGCTGGTGGCGACAGAGGCCTGCCGGCGCGCTACCAACGCCCGCGAGTTCATCCGCACCGTGCGGCGCGAAACCGGCCTTGCGCTGGAAATCATCCGCCCCGAGGAAGAGGCGCGGCTGGCGGTCGTGTCCTGCGCGCCTCTGGTCGGCGCGCGGACCGAACAGTTGCTGGTCGTCGATATCGGCGGCGGTTCGACCGAACTGGTCTGGATCGACCTGTCGCGGGTTGGCCCGGAGGACCGCACACGCGCCATCATGGGCCTGCAAGCGGGGTTCGTCGCCGACCCCGCCGCGCCCAGCGCCGCGCGGGTGGTGGACTGGATTTCGGTGCCGCTGGGCGTGGCGACGCTGAAAGACCAGTTCTCCGATGTCGAGGACGATGCGGCGCGTTTCGCGCTGATGAGCTGGTTTTTCGAGGAAAAGCTGGCCGATTTTTCGCCCTACAACGCCGAAAACCCGCGCGAGGGGTTCCAGATCATCGGGACCTCGGGAACGGTGACGACCGTGGCGGCCTCCCATCTGGGTTTGCGGCGGTATGACCGCAACAAGGTCGACGGGTTGCGCATGACATCCGATCAGATCGACCGGGTGATCCGCGACTATCTCGATCTTGGCCCGGAAGGCCGGCGCAACGATCCGCGTATAGGGCGCGACCGCCATTCGCTGATCATGTCGGGTGCGGCGATCCTTCAGGCGCTGATGCGGGTCTGGCCGACCGACCGGCTGTCGGTCGCCGACCGCGGCCTGCGCGAAGGGTTGCTTTATGCACAGATGAGCGCCGATGGCGTGCTGGAAGACGGAGGCGCCTGAGATGAGCGGCGAAAAGAAAACCTCGGGCCGCGGCCAGCGCGACCTGAGGGTCCGCGTCAAGACCGCCAAGGGGCGCAAGCTGTCGTCGACCAAATGGCTGGAACGGCAGTTGAACGACCCCTATGTGGCGCGCGCCCGGCGCGAAGTTATCGCGGCCGCGCGGCATACAAGATCCTGGAACTTGACGACAAGTTCCGCTTTCTTGTGCCCGGCGCGCGGGTCGTCGATCTGGCCGCGCGCCCGGCGGCTGGTGTCAGGTTGCGGTGGCGCGGGTCAACGCGCTTGGCGAGAAAGTGGCAAGCGGCAGGGCCGGGTGCTGGGCGTCGACCTGCAGGAGGTGGAGCCGATCGCGGGGCCGAAATCCACCAACTCGACTTTCTGGCCGAAGCGCCGACGCGGCGGTCAAGGGCTGGCTGGGCGGCAGGGCCGATGTGGTGATGAGCGACATGGCTGCCGCATCCTCGGGCCACAAGGGCACCGATCATCTGCGCATCATGGCGCTTTGCGAAGCGGCAGCGGAGTTTGCCTTTGACGTGCTGGAAGAGGGTGGAACCTTTGTCGCCAAGGTGCTGGCCGGCGGCGCCGAGGCCGATCTTCAAGCGATCCTGAAACGCAACTTTGCCAAGGTCGCGCATGTCAAGCCACCCGCCAGCCGGTCCGACAGTTCCGAAAAATTCGTTGTCGCCACCGGGTTTCGCGGCCGTCAGGATGATGATGCGTCCGAGCGGCGAGACCCGGAATAGCCCGAAAACACTGTATTTACCCTGATCGGTCATCCTGCGGGGGTGACGCGGCGCGCGGCCCTGTGCCAGGTTTCGGGAAAACCTGTGCTGGATCGAGGGGAGGACAGGATGGAACGGTTGGGGTCTTTGACACGCTATTCGGCTTTCGGCCTTGTCGCAGCACTGACGCTTGTTTCGCTGGCGCTCCTGTGGGTCAGCGCCTGGTTCTGGCTGCCGGCCCTGGGTTTCGGCGCGCTGACCGCACTGGGGTTTTACGATGTCAGCCAGCGCCACCACGCGATCCTGCGCAATTACCCGGTTCTGGGGCACATGCGTTTTCTTTTCGAAGGGATCCGCCCGGAAATCCGGCAGTACCTGATCGAAAGCGATCAGGATGAGGAGCCGTTTTCGCGCGACGACCGGTCGATCGTCTATCAGCGCGCCAAGGGGGTGGAGGACAAACGCCCATTCGGCACGCGCCAGCGCGTTTATGACGCCGGCTACGCCTGGCTGACGCATTCGATCATGCCCAAGCATATCGAAAACAGCGATTTTCGCGTGACCATCGGCGGGCCGGACTGCGCCAGACCCTATGACGCCTCGCTTTACAACATTTCCGCCATGAGCTTTGGCGCGCTGTCGGCCAATGCGATTCTGGCGCTGAACACGGGCGCGCGGCTTGGCGGTTTTGCCCATGACACGGGCGAGGGCGGGATCAGCCGCTACCACCGGCAGGGCGGCGGCGACCTGATTTACGAAATCGGTTCGGGCTATTTCGGCTGCCGCACGTCCGACGGCCGTTTCGACGCCGGCAAGTTTGCCGAACAGGCCGCCGACGATCAGGTCAAGCTGATCGAGGTCAAGCTGAGCCAGGGCGCCAAGCCCGGCCATGGCGGGATGCTGCCGGCGCGCAAGATCAGCCCCGAGATTGCCGAGGCTCGCGGCGTGCCGATGGGGCAGGACTGTATCTCTCCCGCCTCCCACAGCGCTTTCTCGACACCGGTGGAGTTTTGCGAGTTTCTGGCGGTTCTGCGGGACCGTTCGGGTGGCAAGCCGGTGGGGTTCAAGCTCTGCATCGGCCACCGGCGCGAATTCATGTGCATGGTCAAGGCGATGCTGGAAACCGGCGTGGTGCCGGATTTCATCGTGGTCGACGGAAAAGAGGGAGGAACCGGCGCGGCGCCGCTGGAATTCGCCAACCATGTCGGCATGCCGCTGGTCGAGGGATTAAGTTTTGTTCACAACACCTTGCGCGGCGCCGGTCTGCGCGACCGGGTGCGGATCGGGGCGGCGGGCAAGCTGATTACCGCCTTTGACATCGCGCGGGCCTTCGCGCTTGGGGCGGACTGGGCCAATTCGGCGCGCGGCTTCATGTTCGCCGTCGGCTGTATCCAGGCGCAGGCCTGCCATACCAACCATTGCCCGGTTGGCGTGGCGACGCAGGACAAGCTGCGCCAGCGCGCCATCGACGTCGGCGACAAGTCGCAGCGCGTGGCGCGGTTTCATGCCAACACGCTGAAGGCTTTGGCCGAGATGGCCGGGGCCGCCGGGCTGGACGACCCGCGCCAGTTCCTGCCGCGCCATTTCATGAGCCGCGGCCAGGACGGCGAGATGGTGACCGGCGATCAGGCCAACCCCTATCTGCCGATGGGCTTTCTGCTGTCCGACAAGGGCGAGGATATCGGGGGCTACCGCATGCGCTGGAAGCGGGCGGATGCCAAGAGCTTCAAACCCTTCGACTGAGGCATTCGCGCGACGTCCCGAACCGCGATTTCCGCTTTCTGCTGGCAGCCGCCGGGCCGATGTGCAAGCTTAGTGGTAACGGAAACGACGGAGTTACCTGCCGAATGACCCCTTTCGCCATCGCCGGTGTGCAGATGCACGTGGCCGCGCTGCACTCGAATGTCGAGGCGATGCGCCACCGGATCGAGATTCTCATGGCGCGCTTTCCCTGGACGCAGATGGTTCTGTTCAGCGAACTGGCCCCCTATGGCCCGCTGGACCGTTTCGCACAGCCGTTTCCGAATGACGCGATTTCCCAGTTTCAGGACGATGCCAGGAAATTCGGCATCTGGCTGATCCCCGGCTCGATGTTCGAGAAGGCCGAGGACGGGCGCATCTTCAACACCTCGGTGGTGATCAACCCCGAGGGTGAGATCGTTGCCAAGTATTCCAAGATGTTCCCGTTCAAGCCCTATGAACACGGCATCGCCTCGGGGACGGAATTCTGCGTTTTCGATGTGCCCGATGTCGGGCGCTTCGGCCTGTCGATCTGCTATGACATCTGGTTTCCCGAAACCACGCGGCAGCTGACCAGCCAGGGCGTCGAGGTGCTGTTGCACCCGGTTCTGACCGGCACCACCGACCGCGACGCCGAACTGGCCATCGCGCGGGCGACGGCGGCGCAGTTCCAGTGCTACGTCTTTGACGTAAACGGTCTTGGCGCCGGCGGCATGGGACGTTCGCTGGTGGTCGACCCTTCGGCCACGGTCCTGCACCAGTCTGCCGGACAGGAAGACATGTTCCCCATCGAGATCGACCTCGATCTGGTGCGTCGCCAGCGCGAGACCGGGATCAAGGGCCTTGGCCAGGTTCTGAAAAAGTTTCCGCGACCGCGAGGCGGATTTTTCGTCTACGACCGCGCCTCGGGGGCCGATGCCTGGCTGCACACGCTCGGCCCACTGGAAATGCCGCACAAGGGTTCGCGCGCCGGTATGGGCCAGCCCGGTGCCGGCAATCCCCGCGGAACCTCGCGACCGAGGCGTCGACGCTCGGTCACGGCCACCATACCGTTCATCACACGCGCGGCTGGAGAAAACTAAGACCGGCCGGTGCCGTGGTGACAAAAAAGGGAGACGCTGAATGACCCCGACGAAAGACGAAGGCAAACTTCCATCGATCGGAGATTACTACAGCGCAACTCCAGTTACGAGCCGACTGCGGAGCGCCTTGCGCGAAACCGTCGAGGCGCTGATGCTCAGCGGTGCCGAAGGCCGGTACAAGAAGCTGTTCGACAAGGCGGAAAAACGCTGTTGGCGGCGCTGGCGCCCATCGAAACCTACTGGGCCTTCCTGGCGCCTCGGCCTTCGATCAGATCCGCCGGCTTCGAACAGCGCAACGTGCCCGATCCGCCTCGACCGTGCGTCGCGTGGCCCGTGCGCTGACCACGGGGGCTTACCGCCGCCGCACTATTCCGCTGGGCGCAGACGACCCCGATGCCGAGGATTACGAGGATGAAAGCGCGATCTCGCCCGAGGCGCGCGCGCTGGGACGGCCCTTATTTCGAGGTGATGATCGTCGACAATGTCAACGAGCATCAGGATGCTGGTTGCGGCAAAGCCTGTTGCGCATGCGACGCGCCGAAGACCCCTTTGTCTATGAAACCGGTGACGTGCCCTCGCTCGAAGACGTTGATCGGAATCCTGTTCAACCACAACGTTCAGGCCGTGGTGATGCCGCCCGGGGCTTCTGCTGAAGTCGCGCAACGAGCTGGAAATTCTTGCCGCTACATCGACCGGCTGGGCACCGAGGAAGAGGTCGACGATCTGGAACCGGGCGAATACGGGCCCGAAGCCTGCCGGCTGATCGCCAAGGTGCGCCCCGAGCTGGATGCCTATCTCATCACCGACCGTTCGGCCGAGGAGATCGCCGGGCTTGATCTGGGGCGTGCCGGCGCGTCTTCTACAATCAGGAAGACTTTCTGGAACTGCACCTGAACATTCTTCGCGGCGTCGGCCGCCGTTTCAAGACGCCGTTTTTTACCGCGCTCAAGGAATATTCCAAGCAGCCGACCGGTGTGTTCCACGCCATGCCGATCAGCCGTGGCAAGTCGATCAGCCGCAGCCACTGGATACAGGACATGGGTGCCTTCTATGGCCCCAACATCTTTCTGGCCGAAACCTCTGCCGTTTATCCGGCGGGCTCGACAGCCTGCTGGAGCCGCGCGGCCCGATCAAGGAGGCGCAGGAACTGGCAGCCCGCGCCTTCGGGTCGAAACAGACCTTCTTTGCCACCAACGGCACCTCGACCTGCAACAAGATCGTCGTGCAGGCGCTGGTCAGGCCGGGCGACATCGTGCTGGTCGACCGCGATTGTGCCGCTGCAAGTCGCACCATTACGGAATGAGTTGGCCGGCGCCAATGTCGTCTATATGGACAGCTATCCGCTGCACGAATATTCGATGTACGGCGCGGTCCCGCTGCGCGAGATCAAGCACCAGCTTTTGCAGCTGCGGGCCGCCGGCAAGCTGGGCAAGGTGCGGATGATCCTGCTGACCAACTGCACCTTCGACGGCATCGTTTACGATGTCGAGCGGGTGATGTGGAATGCCTGGCGATCAAGCCGGACCTGGATCTTTCTCTGGGACGAGGCCTGGTTCGCCTCGCCCGGTTCAACCCGACCTACCGGCAGCGCACGGCGATGAACGCCGCCAACGTGCTGCGTGAAAAGCTCGCACCGCGGCAGCCGCCAAGGCCCATGCCGAGCAGAGCGAGACGCTGAAGGGCGCCGATGACGAGATCTGGCTGAAGACCCGCTCGGTGCCGCCGCCCGATGCGCGCGTGCGCGCCTATGCCACGCAGTCGACGCACAAGACGCTGACCTCGCTCAGGCAGGCTCAATGATCCATGCCAACGATCAGGACTTCAAGGGCGAGGCCGAGGCGAGCTTTCACGAAGCCTACATGACCCATACCCGACCAGCCCGAACTACCAGATCGTTCGCTTCGATGTCGGGCGCCGGCAGGTGGAACTGGAAGGCTTGAGTTCGTCCAGCGCCAGATCGAAAGCGCCATGGCGATCCGCAGGGCGGTGGCGACCCATCCGATCCTGAAGAAGTACTTCAAGGTGCTTACGGTCGCCGACATGGTGCCGGAAGAATACCGGCGCAGCGGCGCCGAAAGCTATTACGACCCCAGCCGCGGCTGGACCGATATCTGGGAAGTCTGGGCGCAGAACTGTTCGTTCTGGACCCCACGCGGGTCACGCTGGCGGTCGGTGGCACCGGCTGGGACGGCGACACGTTCAAGACCCGCATCCTGATGGATCGCTTCGGCATCCAGATCAACAAGACCTCGCGCAACACCGTGCTGTTCATGACCAATATCGGCACGACGCGGTCTCGGTCGCTTATCTGATCGAGGTGCTGGTCGAGATTGCCAAGGATCTTGACGAGCCTGGACGACGCCCCGCGCATGGAACGCTTCGAGCTTCGACAAGCGGGTGGCAAGCCCCATCGAACACGTGCCGCCGTTGCCGGATTTCAGCCGCTTCCACGATGCCTTCCGCGCCGGTCCGGACACGCCCGAAGGCGACATCCGCTCGGCCTTCTTCCTGGCCTATGACGAAGACAACTGCGACTACCTCGATCTCGACGACCGGCTATCGGAACGTCTGGAAGCGGGGAGGAACTGGTCTCCGCCTCGTTCATCATCCCCTATCCGCCGGGCTTTCCGATCCTGGTGCCGGGGCAGGTGATCAGCCCGGAGATCATGAAATTCATGCGCGCGCTCGATGTCAGCGAAATCCACGGCTTCCGGGCCGATCTGGGGCTTCGCGTCTTCACCGAGGCGGCGCTGAAAGCCCAAAAGAAAAACTGAAAATCAAACGAACGGGGAGTAAGACATGTCAAAAAAGGTGCTGAACAACATTTCGGAGATTCGCCGGTTCTTTCACACCAATACCGATCCGATTCATTTCGTGTCAGCGACCAACTTCAACCTGCTCGGCCTCGACGAGTGGGTGAAGAATTTCAAATACGACCGTTACATGGACTGTTTCGACGGCCGCCACCCGAACGTTTTCGTGCCATCGGAAATGCCGCATGACGAATTTCAGTCGATCGAGGACATCAACAACTACCTCTGCAGCACAAGGAGGTCATCGACCTTGTGAAACGCCGTGGCGGCAAGCCCAAGTTCGTTTTCCTCATGTTCGACGAGCGGACCGAGGAGCTGGTCAAGGAACTGGGCGGCGAGTTGTGGTTTCCGCGCGCCAAGCTGCGCACAAAGATGGACAACAAGATCGAGACCGTGCGGGTCGGCAACAAGGCCGGCGTGCCCTCGGTTCCGAACACGCTTTCGCGCGTCGACGGCTACGAACACCTCAGAAAGATCTGCGACAAGGCCAGTCTGGGCCATGACCTTGTGCTGCAGTCGGCCTTTGGCGACAGCGGTCACACCACGTTTTTCATCAAGTCAGGCGGCCGATTTTCGCAAGCACGAGCATGAAATCGTCGGGGCAGGGCGAAATCAAGATCATGAAGCGCATCGATTGCCGCGGCTCGGCGATCGCGCTCGCGCCACCGATGAGGGCACGATCAAGCCGGCCCGCTGATGACCGAGCTTGTCGGTTTCAAGGAACTGACGCCCTCTATCGCGGCGGCTGGTGCGGAAACGAGATCTTTTCGACCGCCTTCGCCCCGAAGGTTCGCCAGCAGGCGCGCGATCTGACCTTCAAGTTCGGCGAACAGCTGCGCAAGGAAGGCTATCGCGGCTATTTCGAGCTCGATTTCCTGATCGACAAGAAGACCGGCGATATCTGGCTGGGCGAGTTGAACCCGCGCATCACCGGGGCGTCATCAATGACCAACCACCGCCTTCGCCCATGCCGATGCGCCGCTCTTCCTCTTCCACCTGCTGGAGTTTTCGAAGAAGAAGTTCCACCTCGACGTGGAAGAGCTGAACGCTCGCTGGGCCGATCCCGACATGATCGACAGCTGGTCGCAGATGGTGATCAAGCACACCGATGACACGGTCGATATCGTCACCCAGGCGCCGCAATCGGGCATCTATCGGATGCTCGAGGATGGTCGCGTCGTCTTCGACCGGTTCGATTATCACCGCCGCGCCGTGGAAAGCGAGAACGAAGCCTTCTTCCTGCGCATCTCGCGCGCCGGCGACTACCGTTACGAAGGCGCCGATCTGGGTATCCTCGTGACCCGCGGCCGCTCGATGACCAACGGTTTCAAGCTGACCGACCGGGCGCGCTGGATCCACGGCATCAAGCAGTCCTTCGCGGCGCGGCCGCTGCCCTCGGCGCATATGTTCGACGATCCGGCCTTCAAGATCATGAGGATGGATTCGACGTTCCGCGCCATCGCCGAGGACCGGCCCGGGCCAATCTGGGCCGGTCTTTTCGCCGAAAGCTGGCCCGCCTATCACCGCTGGTGGGCGCGCGAGGGCGTTGCGGTGCGTCCCCTCGTTACCGCGAATGCCACGATGCGCTGAACCGGCACATGCCGGAAATCGTGCCGATCTACGAAGCGTTGTGCGATCTTGGCAGGCGGCGGTGACGAGGCGGCGCGGTTTTTGTCCTTCTGGTCGCCGCCGCCTATCTCGGCCTGTTCGCAGGCCATCTGGCACGGCGCCGAACCGGTTCTTGGCACGCAACTACGACTATTCCCCGAAAAGCTCGATGCGCTGAGCGCGGCAGCGACTGGCAGGGCCGGGCTGTCAGCGGCATGTCCGACGGGCTCTGGGGTCTGGTCGATGGAGTCAACGATGCCGGGCTGGTCGTGTCGCTGACTTTTGGCGGCCGGCGCGAGGTGGGCGAGGGGGTTCGGCGTGCCCTTGATCCTGCGCTGCTATCCTGCAAACCTGCGAAACCGCGCAAGAGGCCGGCCGCGCTGGAACGCAGGCTCCCTGCCACATGAGCTGCAATGTCACCGTGCTCGACAGGCGCCGCAAGTATCTGACCGCCTATTCTGCGCCCGACCGCGCCACCGTGCTGACACGGGCCGCCGTCGCCACCAACCATCAGGAACGCGTGGAATGGTCGAGCCATGCGCGCTTTACCGCCACTCGCAGCGCGAACGCTACCTGCTGCAACGGCTCAGCCTGCACCGCGAACCGGCGGCGAAGTTCGTGCGCCATTTCCTGCGTCCGCCACTTTATTCCACCCATTTCAGCTATGGGTTCGAACGCTCTACACCGCGGCCTATTTCGCCCGCGGCCGCTCGCTTGAACTGCACTGGCCCGGCGCGCACTGGCCGCTCAGCTCAGGGATCTGAACCGGGGCAACGCCGCATCGTGGCGCCGGTGGAAACGCCGGTCTGATCGCCTTCATCTTGGCCCAAATAACTTCGGGGTCCGGGGGCGGAGGCCTCGGCGGTCGACCTCTCAGAAGGTCGGGCGGGGTGCAGGCGCTGACGATCACGCAATCGGCATCGCCGGGGTTGCGGAAGCGGTGGGCAAGCTGCTGTTGAAGAGATAGGCGTCGCCGGCGCGCAGGATGCGCACCTCGTCGCCCACGGTCACCTCGATCTCGCCTGAAATGACCACGCCGGCCTCCTCGGCGTCGTGGCTGTAGGGCTCGCCGGTATCGGCACCGGGCGTGTAGCGTTCGAACAGCACCTGCAGCGCAGAGGCCCCCGGCCTCCCGACCTGGCGAAAGCTGACCTGCCCGCCGCAGGTGCCGTCGCCGATTTTGGCCTGCGGCGTCACCTCGCGCAGTTCGTCGTGGCGAAAGTGCCATTTCGATGCCGGCTCGTCGCTGTCGGCAAAGAACGCGCCCAGTGTCATGCCCAGCCCCGACAGGATCTTCTTCAGCGTCGCGACCGAGGGGCTTGTGCGGTTCTGCTCGATCATCGAGATCATTGCCGCGGTGACACCAGCGGCCATGGCCAGCTGGCGTTGCGACAACCCGCGCGCCTCGCGTTCGGCCTTCAGCCGCATGCCGGTGTCAAAGCTCATGGGGGCGTGTCCTCGCGCTGGCGCCGGGCGGGCGTTAAATTTATTTGCTGGGAGTATAGGATATTGGATCGCCCGCAAACTGCCCTATACAGTCCCGCAGCGAAACAGCCCCGAAACCCGGCCCTTGCGGGGAATGACCCATGACCAACGCCGAAATTGAAACCCGCCGCCAGGCCGCCAGCATGTCGTGCGCGGCGTGGGCGTGATGACCCAGATCTATGTCGACAAGGCCGAAATGCCGAGCTTTGGGGACAAGGATGGCAATCGCTATATCGATTTCGCCGCCGGCATCGCGGTCGTCAACACCGGCCACCGCCACCCGCGTCATTGCCGCCGTCAAGGATCAGCTTGACCAGTTCACCCATACCTGCCACCAGGTCGTTCCTTACGAAAACTATGTTCGTCTGGCCGAGCGGCTGACCGCCATCGCGCCGATCAAGGGTGACAAGAAGGCGATTTTCGTCACGACCGGGGCCGAGGCGGTGGAAAACGCCGTCAAGATCGCGCGCGCCGCTACCGGCCGTCAGGCCGTCGTCGCCTTTTCCGGCGCCTTCCACGGGCCGCACCTTCATGGGCATGGCGCTGACCGGCAAGGTCGTGCCCTACAAGGTCGGTTTTGGGCGCCACATGCCGAACGATGTCTTCCACGTGCCGTTCCCGGTCGGGCTGCATGGCGTCAGCGTCGAACAGTCGCTCGATACGCTCAACTATCTCTTCAAGGCCGATGTCGACCCCAAGCGGGTCGCGCAATCATCGTCGAGCCGGTGCAGGGCGAGGGCGGTTTTTACGAGGCGCCGCGCGAGTTCTTCAAGGCGCTGCGTGCGATCTGCGACGAACACGGCATCCTGCTGATCGCCGACGAGGTGCAGACCGGCTTTGCCCGCACCGGCAAGATGTTCGCGATGGACCATTACGACGTGCAACCCGACCTGATGACCATGGCCAAGGCGCTGGCCGGCGGCTTCCCGCTGGCCGCGGTCGTCGGCCGCCAGGTGGATGCTGGATGCCCGGCGCCTGGCGTATCAGCGGCACCTATGGTGGTTCGCCCAAGTATCGCCGCGGCCCATGCCGTGCTTGACGTGATCGACGAGGAAAAGCTTTGCGATCGCGGCCAATCAGCTGGGTTCGCGGCTGAAACAGCATCTGGAAAGCCTGCGCGCCGATGTGCCCGAAATCGCCGACATCTGCGCTCCGGGGCTTCATGAACGCGGTCGAATTCAACGATGCCAAGACCGGCAAACCCTGGCCGAATTCGCCGGCAAGGTGTGGACCGAGGCGCTGAAGCGCGGCTCATTCTTCTGACCTGCGGCATCGATGGCAACGTGATCCGCTTCCTGTCGCCGATCACGATCCAGACGAGGTCTTTACCGAGGCGCTGTAGCTTGACGAGGCGATCCGCGCCGCCCGCGCCGCCTGAACCGGGCGGAGGGGCGGCCAGACCGCCACTTCGCGCAAGACAACGCCCCCGTCAGCCGCTAGGTTGGCGGGGTTGCCATTTCGGGGGGCCGGGATGAATGCGATGTCCGCGCAACCGTTGCCGGCGCTGGAGGGGCTTGTCGCCTGTCCGCGTTGCGATGCGCTTTATCGCGAAAGCCCGCTGTCTGAAAACATGCGCGCGCGCTGTCCGCGCTGCAACACGCTGATCGCCGCGCCGCGCGCCGGCGCGATGTCGCGCATCGTCGCCTTTGCCAGCGCCTCGCTCATCCTCATGGTCGGCGGGCTTCTGTTTCCGTTTCTCGATCTCAGCCTTGGCGCGCATACCAGCCACGCCTCGATCCTCGACGTCGTGCTGGCCTTTGCCGATGGCGGCACCGCCTTTCTGTCCTTCGCCGTGGCCGGGCTGATCGTCGTCATCCCGGCCGCGCGGCTTTTCGCGGTGCTTTATGTGATGGCACCGCTGGCGCTTGGCCGTCCGCCGGCACGCCATGCAACAGGCGTTTTCCGCCTGTCCGAGGCGCTCAGACCCTGGGCGATGGCCGAGGTCTTCATTCTGGGCGTCACCGTGGCGCTGGTGAAGGTCGCCGGTCTGGCCACCATCACCATCGGCCCGGCCTTCTGGGCTTTCGTCGCGCTGGTCCTGATCGGCGTTCTGCAAGACAACACGATGTGCAGTCACACGATATGGAAAACGCTGGAACACCGCCGGGTGCGCTGACGGCGCGCGGGCAGGGGCTCATCGCCTGCCACCGCTGCGGACGGGTCCATGCCCGCACCGCCCGGGTCTGCCTGCGTTGCCACGGCCCCATCGCGTCACGCGATACTGCGTCGCTGCAGCGGGTCTGGGCATGGCTGCTGGCCGGCCTCATCGCCTATGTGCCGGCCAACGTCTATCCGATGCTGCTGACATCGACGCTGTTCGAACGGCAGGAATCCACCATTCTGGGCGGTGTTGTCGAATTGTTCCGGCACGGGTCCTGGGGCGTGGCGACAATCGTATTCGTGGCCTCCATCGTCATCCCGGTCGGCAAGTTTCTGGCGATCGGCTGGCTGGCGCTCAGCCTCAAGCGGCCGCGGGTTATTTCCGAACATGCCCAGCACCGGCTTCTGGAAGTGGTGGAATTCGTGGGCCGCTGGTCGATGATCGATGTCTTCGTCGTCGCCATCCTCGCCTCGCTGGTGCGTTTCGATGCCGTGGCCACGATCAACCCCGGAATCGCCGCGGTCAGTTTCGCGCTTTCGGTCGCCTTTACGATGCTTTCGGCGCTGAGCTTTGACTCGCGTCTGATCTGGGATGAGTGATAGGACAGCGCCGATGAGTGAACGCAACGAATCCCGGGATCTGCCTGAACTGACGCAGGAATCGGCGCGGCCGTCCTTCTGGCAGCGCCTGAGCGTCGTGTGACTGGTTCCGGTTCTGGCGCTGGCGGTTTCAATGGGCGTGGCGTGGAAGAGCTTTTCCGAACGCGGCGCGCTGATCGAGATCGCCTTTCCCGATGCCGCCGGCGTGGTCGCCGGCCAGACCGAGGTGAAATACCGCGACGTGGCCATCGGCAGGGTCGAGAAGGTGGCCTTTTCCGACGACCTGTCCGAGGTCATCGTCAGCGCCCGTGTCGAAAAGGACCTGATGGCCTATCTCGACGAGGATGCGCGGTTCTGGGTGGTCCGGCCCGAAGTGTCGGTGCGCGGTATCACCGGGCTCGATACAGTCCTTTCGGGGGTTTTCATCGAAGGTTCCTGGGATACCAATGCCGGCGAGGCACGCACCCGTTTCGTGGCCGACAGCGGTGCGCCGCTGTCGCGTCGGGCCAGCCCGGTCGCCACGTGATCTTCCGGATGCGCGATGGCAACCAGCTGCCGCCGGTGCGCCGGTTCTTTACAAGGGGATCGAGGTTGGTCATATCGAAACGCCGCGGCTTTCGGCGACGGGCGGCGCGGTCGAGGCCGATGCCTTCATCCGTGCGCCGTTCGACCAGCGCATCACCTCCGCCACGCGGTTCTGGGACACCTCGGGCTTTTCGTTCAACCTGGGCCCTTCGGGGGTTTCGCTGAACGTCAACAGCCTCGCGGCGCTGGTCGAAGGCGGCATCAGTTTCGACACGCTGGTTTCGGGCGGAGCGCCGGTGGCCGACCGCCATGTGTTCGACGTCTACCAGGACGAGGCGAGCGCGCGCCAGAGCGTGTTCGACGATCCCGGCGACGAACCGATGCGGCTGGCGATTGTCTTTGACGGTTCGGTCAACGGGCTGACGCTGGGTGCCGATGTGCGCCTGCGCGGCATCAAGGTCGGCGAACTGGTGGAAATGGGCACGCGGATCGTCAACCGCGACAACCGGCCCGAGGTCGCGCTGCTGGCCGTGGTCGAACTGCATCCCGCGCTGGCTGGGCGCGCCGCCCAAGGCCAGCGAAGACGAGGTGCTGGACCTGATCGCCGATCTTGTCGCCAATGGTTTGCGCGCGCGGCTGAACACCGCGAGCCTTTTGGCCAGCAATCTGGTCATCGATCTTGACGAGATCGACGATGCCGCGCCGGCCGAATTGAACCGGACGGCCGACCCCTATCCGATCCTGCCGTCGGTTCCGGCCAATATTTCCGATTTTACCGCAACCGCCGAAGGTGTCTTTGAACGCATCAATGCGCTGCCCATCGAGGAAACGCTGCAAAGCGCCATCGATCTGATGAAGAGCCTTGATGGGCTGGCCAATGACCCGAGCCTGCGCGCCGCGCCGGAACGCGCGCTGGCCCTGATCGACGACGCCCGCGCCTTTGTCGGCTCCGAAGATATGGCGGAGCTGCCGAAAACCTGCGCGCCGCGGCCGAGGATGTGCGCGCGCTGACCGAAGAGTTGAAGCAGGGCGAGGCGGTCGGCCGGCTTCGGGTGCCATCGACAAGGCCGATGCGGCACTGGCTAGCCTCGATACCGCGTCAAAGGACCTGCCTGCGATCACCGCCGAGGTGAAGGCGCTGGCCGAGAAGGCCAACAGCCTCGCGGTCGAAGATCTGGTCGCCTCGGCCAGCGCGCTGGTCAAGACCGTCGACGGCTATCTCGGAACCGAAGAGGCCGCCAAGCTGCCGGCCTCGCTGTCCAAGGCGCTGGACGAGGTGGCGGTCTTTCTGGCCGAGGTGCGCGAGGGCGGGGCGATTGCCAATGCCAATGGCGCGCTTTCGGCCGCCGAAGAGGCCGCGCGGTCGGTTCAGGCGGCGGCCGACAGCCTGCCCGATCTGGCCAACAGGCTGGACGGTCTGGTGCGCGACGCGCAGGGCGCGGTCAATGCCTATGGGGCCAAGTCGCGCCTGAACGGCGAGATGCTGGCCGCGCTCCGCGACATCCGCGAAGCCGCCGATGCCTTTGCCGCGCTCGCGCGCACGATCCAGCGCAATCCCAATTCCCTGATCATGGGGCGATGACATGACCAAATGGCTTTCCGCACTTACTGTTCTGGCCCTGCTTGCCGCCTGTGGCGGTGCCAGTGCGCCACGCTATGCCATTGACACCCCCACCGCCGCGCAAAGCTACCGCTCGCGCGTGGAAACCGTGATGTTGCGGCAGGTGTCGCTGCCCAGCTATGCCGCGGCCGAGGAAATCGCCCAGCAGGATGCCGACGGCGCCATCGTCAACACCGGTGCGGGGCTTTGGGCCGACGATCCGGTGCGCGGCGTGACGCTGGCGCTGGCCCGCCAGATCGACCGGATGTCAAGCGCGACGGTCGCCGCCGAACCCTGGCCGCTGACCGGCATCGCCGATGCCGTGCTTGAGGTGCGGGTCGAACGGATGGTCGCCGGCGCCGATGGCCGTTTCCGGCTGGCGGGGCAGTATTTCGCCTCGGGCGATGGCGCGCCGGTGCGCCCGGTCGCGCGCGACTTCGACATTGTCGTGGCGATCGATGGCGAGGGTATCGGCGCCGTCGTGGCCGCGCAATCGGCTGCCATCGGCGCATTGGCCAGCGAGATTTCGCAGGCGCTCTCCTACTAATTGCCAGGAACCCGGGCACCGGGTGCGATCGTCGGCGGCGCGGTGTTCAGCGTCTCCATCGCGAAACCGGCCGCTGCCTTGTAACTGGCCATGAACGCCGTGCGCTCGGTTTCGGGAATGACGGTTTCGATATCCGTGAAATGGCCGCCGCAGCGGTCATCGACCAGCTTCAGCAAGCCAAATGGCCCGGCACCGCGGTTGCGCAGCACCAGCGCGGAGACCGGCGCGTGCAGGCGGTCCTGATAGGCGGCCAGCGCCTCGGGTCCGGAGCCATGCGCCAGGATCGCCGCACCCAGTACGCGCGCATCGACAATCGCCTGGCTCGCCCCGTTGGATCCGGTCGGGTACATCGCATGGGCGGCATCGCCAAGAAGCGCCACGGGACCGTCGACCCAGAAGGGCGCGGGATCACGGTCGATCATCGGGTTTTCATAAACCTCTGACGCGCTTTCGACCAGCGCGGGCACATCCAGCCAGTCGAAACGGAAATCGTCGAAATGGCGCAGGAAGCTGCGGTCATCGGTAGCCCGGAACCAGCCGCTTTGCTGCCAGCCGTGGCCGGGGTCGACCCAAAGCTCGGCGATCCAGTTGATCAAGGCGCGGCCCGAGCGGTCTGGCGGCGAGATCGGGTAAAGCACCACCCGACGCCGGTCGGTCCCGAGGCCCACAAAGCTTGCGCCGGTGCGAAACGGCTTTGCCCGCGCCGTGCCACGCCACATCAGCGCGCCGCCCCAGTGGATCGGCGGCTGGTTGGGATGCATCTGCGCGCGGATTGACGAATGGATCCCATCGGCGCCGATCAGGAGCCGCCCGCGCGCGCGGGTCTGCCGCCCGCCGCCATCCGTCAGGTGCAGCGTGACGGACCCGCCGCCGGTCGTCTCGTATCCCGTCGCGCGCAGGCCCAGCTGAACGGCCCCTGACCCCGCGCGCGCCAACAGCGCATCATAAAGCAGCCGGTGAAACCGGCCGCGATGCACCGAATACTGATCCCAGCGATAGCCGGCCTGCCTGCCGCGCGGTTCGGCATGGATGGTGGCGCCGTTCTGCCCGACAAGCGCCCATTCGCGCGCCGGCAGGCCGACGCTGTCGAGCGCTTTGGCGTCAATGCCAAGTTCGGCCAGTTCGCGCACCGCATTGGGTTGCAGGTTGATCCCGACGCCAAGGGGGCGAACCTGTGGCGCGGCTTCGAACACCGTGAAGGGCACGCCGATCTGATGCAGTGTCAGGGCGGTTGCCAATCCGCCGATGCCGCCACCGGCGATCAGGACAGGGTCGTCACTCATGGCGAACCTTTTTCTCTGCCATGGCCGTTTCGCTCAAGCCGGCTCGCTATCGCCTGCGTGCGGTCCATCCGCGGGCCGATCGCGCGCAAAGCGTTCGTCGACCGGGAAGGGCGGCAGCCAGGCTTCTCGGCGGATGGACCAAAGCTCATAGCTCGGCCGATACCGGTCCGGCGAATCGAGGCAGCCAAGGCTGACCTCGACCTCGTCGCCCGTGCGCCCGAATACCGACGAGCCGCAGACCGGGCAGAAATGCCGGCCGGAATAGTCGCGGGTCCGGCCGGTGACCTGTACCGCGCTGGCGTCGAAGATTGCCGAGGCGTGAAACAGCGCACCGTGATGCTTGCGGCAATCGAGGCAGTGGCAGATGCCGACGCGCAGGGGTTCGCCCTGCACCGTCAATCGAACCGCCCCGCACAGACAGCCGCCGTGTTGGTCTGGCATGGCCCCGCCCTCACCGGAAATCCCTGACCTCTGCACTATGCGGCGGTTTCGCGCCCGTCGCTACCCGGTCTTTGCCAGTTCGTGGCAGCGCGCCCAAAGCGCGTCGGGAACCGTGACTTGCGTGGCGGGCTTGCGGCCGCGGCCGGGCAGGCGGGCGCCGTCATCTTCGGCTACCGCATCGGCCAGCCGTGCCAGCCGGTCGCCGAACCGGTCGGTGAAGCTGGTGCTGTCCATCAGCAGATACATCTGCCCCAACCGGTGCGGCGGGCCGTCGGGCAGTTTCAGCCCGGCGACATCCAGCGAATTGACCGACCCCGTCATCGCCGCCGCCATCACCTCGGCCATCAGCCCGAAACCCCAGCCCTTGTAGCCGCCTGCGCTGCAAAGCGAACCCTTCAGCGCCTTGTCGGGGTCGGTCGTGGGCTGGCCCTCGGCGTCAAGCGCCCAGCCCTCGGGGATGGCCCGGCCCTCGTATTTCGCCATGGCGATCTTGCCCAGTGCCACGGCCGAGGTCGAGAAATCGAAATGCAGCGCCAGACCGCCGGCGCCATCGGGAACTGACATGGCAATGGGGTTGGTGCCCAGCATCCGCGTCCTGCCTCCCGGTGGCGCAACCACCGGAGAGGCGTTGGTAAAGCCGATAGCCACCAGTCCGGCGCGGCCGATCTGTTCGGTGAAATAGCCAAGCGACGTGCAGGTATGGCTTTGCGCCACGGCAAGCATGGCGATGCCGTTTTCACGGGCCGCGGCAATGGCCTCGTCGCGGGCCGCGGCAAAGGCGGGCTGGGCAAAGCCGCAGGCCGCATCGGACAGGACCGATCCCGGTCGCGGCCGGCTGATCCGGGGCATGACCGTACCATCGACGCGCCCCGATGCCAGTTGCACGCAGTAGCTTTCGAGATACTGCAAACCGCAGATCACATTGCCATGCGCCTCGGCATGGGCCGTGGCCTTGGCAACCTCGCCGGCCTGCCACTCGCCGGCCCCGTGGGCGGTCAGGGCGGCGGCGGCGATCGGGGCGATCTCGGCGACGGGGAGTGTCGGCATCGGTGGGCTCCTTCGATGTGTCAGGGCAGGCGCAGAACCTGCCAGAAGGCTTCGGCCAGGGGCGTCGGCATGCGTGCGGTGGTGCGGATCTTGCGCAGCTCGCGCCGCGCCGGCGGGTCGACGGGGTGCAAGAAAACCAGACCCCCGTCATCGCCGGACAGAACGCTGCGCGGCAAGACGGTCGCACCCAGCCCGGCGCGGACAAAGGCCAGCAGCGTAGAGGTGTTGCGCGCCTCCAGCGCCGAGGCAAGCAGAAGCCCTTGCAGGGCCGGGTCGTCTATCTGTTCACACAGCGGATTGGCGATCAGCGGTTCACAGGCCAGATCGGCCCAGCGCGGCCTCGCGTCGCGCCGCAGCCCACGCCACGGCGCCGCGCTTGCGCGCGACGATCCCAGATCGTCGCTCAGGATCGGCGCTGGTCAACCCACCGGCATGGTCCACGCCGCCGGACAGGATACCGATATCGGTCTCGTCGTACATCACGCTGGCCAGAACGCTGGCGCTGTCGGCATCGCCGATTTCCAGCCGGACATCGGGATGACGGCGCCTGAAAAAATCCGCGATGACCTTGGGCAAACGCGTGCCCGTGGCCGAGGAACGGCGGCCACGCGCAGGGTGCCGGCAACCGATTGCGCATGGCGGCGGATCGCGGTCAGGCTGCGCGAAAAGTTTTCGGTCGCGCGGCGGCTTTCTTCCAGCACCAGCCGGCCCAGCGGCGTCAGCCGCCCCTTGCGTTCGGTTTCGAAAAGCGGCGCGCCGATCTCCTCCTCGAAGCGCGACAGCATCATCGACACGGCCGAGGGCGACCGCGCCAGACGCTCGGCCGCCTGCGCCAGCGCGCCTTCCTCGGCCACGGCCTGAAAGACGCGCAGCATGTCGATCTTGATCGCCACTTCACTATACCTGAAATAACATTCAGGTTTTCCACATTGATTGAAGTTAGTCTCCGAGTCTAGTCTGTTCGCGACCCCGATTGGCAAGGACGTGACAGATGATGCAGGGCCAGAACCATATCGCCGGCGAATGGCGCAAGGGCAGGGATGCCGTCGAAAACCGCAACCCGTCGGACCTGTCGGAGGTGATCGGCACCTTCGCGCAGGCGTCGCTTGCGGATGTCGAGGACGCGCTGCAGGCCGCCCGCGCGGCGCAAGGCGCGTGGTGGCGGGTGGGCGTGCAGAAACGTCATGACGTGCTGATGGCGATCGGCACCGAACTGATGGCACGTGCCGAAGAGATTGGCACCGTCCTGTCGCGCGAAGAGGGCAAGCCGTTGGTCGAAGGCAAGGGCGAGGTCTATCGCGCCGGCCAGTTCTTTACCTATTTTGCCGCCGAGGTCCTGCGCAATCAGGGCGATCTTGCCGAAAGCGTTCGCCCGGGGATCGAGATTGACGTGCGCCGCGAACCGGTCGGTGTCGTGGCCGTCATCAGCCCGTGGAATTTTCCCGTCGCAACACCGGCATGGAAGATCGCGCCGGCTTTGGCCTTCGGCAATGCGGTGGTCTGGAAACCCGCCAACCTGACGCCAGCCTCCGCTGTTCTGCTGACCGAGATCATCACCCGGCAGGACATCCCCAAGGGGCTTTTCAATCTGGTCATGGGGCCGGGCGGCGCGATCGGGCAGGCGCTGTCCGACAGCCCGCTTGTCAATGCGATCAGTTTTACCGGCTCGGTCCCGGTCGGCCGGCGCATCGCCGCCGCGGCGATCGGGACGATGACCAAGCTGCAGATGGAAATGGGATCGAAAAATCCGATGGTCGTCATGGACGACTGCGATCTGGACCTTGCGGTCGCGCATTGCACCAACGCGGCCTTTGGCGGCAGCGGGCAGAAATGCACCGCCGCATCGCGCCTGATCGTGCATGAAAAGATCCACGACGCCTTCGCCGAACGGTTGGTCGCGGCGGCGCGCGCGCTGCGCGTCGGCCATGCGCTGGCGCCCGACACCCAGATCGGCCCGGTCGCCAGCGAGGGGCAGCTGGTTTCCAACCTCGAATACGTGGCCTATGGCCGTTCGGAAGGTGCCGAGCTTTTGTGCGGGGGCGAGGCGCTGGAGCGTGAAACCCACGGCTGCTACATGGCGCCGGCGGTCTTTGCCGGCACCCACAACGCCATGCGCATCAACCGCGAGGAAATGTTCGCCCCGATCACCTGCCTGATCAAGGCCGGCAGCTATGACGAGGCGCTGAGCCTAGCCAACGACACCGATTTCGGCCTGACCGCCGGGATCATGACGAAAAGCCTGTCGCGCGCCGCGCATTTCCGGGCCCATGCCCGGGCTGGCTGCGTGATGGTCAACCTGCCGACCGCCGGTACCGATTACCACGTTCCCTTCGGCGGGCGTGGTGCATCCAGCTACGGGCCGCGCGAACAGGGCCGGTATGCGGCGGAATTCTACACCACGGTGAAGACGTCCTATGTTGCCGCGGGAGAGCCTGTCTGATGGGTGGCTCCGCCGCGATGACCGTGGACGGGCTGCAATATGCCAACTGGTCCGAATCCATCTTTCGCCAGATGCGCGAAGGCGGGGTCGATGCGGTTCATGTCACCATCACCTACCACGAAACCTTTCGCGAAACGGTTCTGGTCATCGAACGCTGGAACCGTTGGTTCGAACGCTACCCCGAACTGATCGTGCAGGCCTTCACGGCAGGCGATATCGCCAGGGCGCGGGCCGAGGGGCGCACCGCCATCGTCTTCGGTTCGCAAAACCCTTCCTGTATCGAGGATGACATCGGGCTGGTCGAGGTGTTGCACCGTCTGGGGCTTCGGTTCATGCAGTTGAGCTACAACAACCAGTCGCTGCTGGCGACCGGCTGCTACGAGGCCGAAGACGGCGGGTTGACCCGCATGGGCCGCGAAGTGGTGGCCGAGATGAACCGTGTCGGCATGGTTGTCGACATGAGCCATTCGGGCGAGCGCTCGACGCTCGATGCGATTGCCCATTCCACCCGCCCGATTGCCATTACCCATGCCAATCCTGCCGCGTGGCACCCCGCGCTGCGCAACAAGTCCGACCGGGTGCTGGATGCGCTGGCCGAAAGCGGCGGGATGCTGGGCCTGTCGCTTTATCCCCATCACCTGAAGGATGGCAGCGGCTGCGATCTGCAGGGCTTTTGCGACATGGCCGCGCGTCTGGTCGAACGGATGGGTGCGGACCGGGTCGGGATCGGCAGCGACCTGTGCCAGGATCAGCCCGACAGCGTGGTGGAATGGATGCGTACCGGCCGCTGGACCAAGCGTATCGACTATGGCGAGGGCAGCGCCGCCGCGCCCGGCTTTCCGCCGATGCCCCGATGGTTCCGCGACAACCGCGACTTCGCCAACATCCGCAACGGGCTTTTCGCCGCCGGCCTGGGAACGGCCGAGGTTGACGGGCTGATGGGTGAAAACTGGATGCGCTTCTTCGCGGCCTCCTTCGGGCCGAACGGCGTGCAGGGGCAGGGCGCGCGATGATCGGAACGAGTGTAGACCCCGCCAGCCCGACGCCCGCCCCGCGCCCGCCTGAAATGGCGATGCGGCTTGACCGGATGGGTTCGGCCCACCCGACACGGCTGTCGTTTCTGCGGATCATGCTGCGGCGCATGCGCGATGAAGGCTGGCGGTTCGACCGCGCGCTGTTCGACCTGGATTCGCGCGGCGTCGGGCGGGCCGTCTACTGCCTTCACGGGCCGGTGCGCAGCTATAGCCTCGTGGCCTTTGCGCATGACCTGCCCGATGACATGCGCACCGACCGGGTGATCGCCACGGCCTGGGATGCGACGTTTGCGTTTTTCGACGGCGTGCCGGAAACGGCCGATCTGGACCGGCTGGCCGCCAATGTGCCGCTGCAGGAAGCCGGGCGGGTTTCGACGCGCGAACTGAGCCTCAGCCGTGCCAACCGCTCGGTCCGGCTTTTTTCTCATGTCGTCAGTGCGCTTGCCGAGGGCCGGCAGCCCGACCGGGCCGAGCTTGACGCGGTGGGCTACCTGATGCGCACCACCGCGGTTTACGGATCAGGCAAGTTCGGCGCGCAGGATCGCGCGGCGATTGCCGGACGGCCCGAACTCGCAGCGCCGTTTCAGGCCGAAATGATGTCGGTCTGGCTGACCCGGGCCTTTACCGTCGATCTGGTCAACCACCTGGCAAGGGAACGGGGCGGCGACAGGGCCGCGCGGCTTGACGCCGGCCTTGCCCGGTCGCTTGGCGTGGGCAATTCCACGGGCCTTGGCATGGCGCCGTTTCTGGTGCGTCACCCGCGGCTTCTGCACGCCTGGGCGGCCGCGCGCGAAACCGCGCTGGCGCGGGTCCGGGGCAAGGCCGCGCCGACGCCAAAGGAACGCGCGGCCCTGTGCGAGGCTGTCGAGGATGCGCGCGAAAACGCCCGCCACTGGCATTCCGAACATCCCTTGCAGCAGGAAAAGCTGCGGGCCTTGCGCGCCGACCTTGCGGCGGCGGCAGACCTGATCGACAGTTGGCCTGCGCCGGGCGACCCGCAACCCTGGAACAGCCTGTGGCTTTGGGGCGAGGCGCATCTGTCGCTTGAGGGGCAGGAGGCGCTTCTGTCAATTCTGCTGGAACCTTGCGGCGCGCTGGTTGACGATCTGGCCCGCGATCTTTCGGCCCGGGAAGCGCCGGCCTGGCCTATCGACGGCGCGATGAGCGTTGCCGCCATGCGCGAGGCGATCGCAACCCGTTACGGCTGGGCCTTGCGCTACGACTTCACCGACCGGGCCGAACTGGCGCGTTTCTGGTATGTCTCGGAGGAGAAACTGGAACCGCGCCTTGGCGAACGCTTTGCCGAAGCGGGCGCCGAACGGGAAATGCCGCTGGGCATCGCGCACCGGGTCCGGCTGGCCGATGATGCGCTTGGCGCTGCCGATCCCGAAAGCACACTGGCCGCGTTTCTTCTGGCCCATCCCGAACACCGCATGGCGATCCGCCGCGTGCAGATGCTGGCGGATTGCCCCTATGGCGAAATCGCCGAGAACCTGCTGGGTGGCGGCATCCTTCCCATCGACATGATGCGCTACAAGCTGGCGTTTTTCGGGGCCAGCCATTTCGATCCGCGTTCCGACAAATGGGTGCGGATCAGCCTGTTCGCCGGCCTTCCCGGCCCCGAGGAAATCGGAGACTACGATGGCCGTCTCTGACACGCTGACGCTGACCGCCAGCGAATGGGCGGGGTTGGGTGAAAAGGCCGCGCGTGGCGCGGGCTACAGCTGGGGCCTTGCCGAAGAGGCGGGCTTTGTCCTGGCTGGCCTTGCCGGGATGGGTATCAACGGGTCGATCGCAGCGCTATCGGTTCTTGCACGGAAATCGGCCGGCGAACTTGGCGCGCCGGTGCCGGCGCATGGTGCCTGGCGGGCAGGGGGGGCGGCGCCGCTTTGCCCGATCCTGACCGGCGCTGCGCTGCGCGACCTTGGCCTGTCCGAGAAGGGCGCATTCGGTGCACCGAGGCTCGAACTGCCCGAGGTTGCGGCGCCGATCCTGCTGTTGCCGGCCATCGACGCGCTGGCGCGGTCGGCGGGGCTTGTCCTTGTCATGCAGGTGGCGGATGTCACCTGGCGTTGTGGTGCCGCTTCGCCTGGCGATCCCGACACGGCGATGCGCCGGCTCGGCACGTCGGCGTCCTCGCCCCGGCGGAACTGGCGCGGCCGAGCGCGCCGATCACCCGGGTTGCCTACGATGCGTTGCAGGCCTTCGCGCTGCACACCACCGTTCCGCCGTCGTCGCATTCGCGCGAAACCGGTGCTGGTGCAGGGCTCACCGACAACGACTGACGCGCTATTTCAGCTCCACCATGATGATATGCGTGGGCGTGGTTCCCACGTTTTCGCCAGCATGGGCCTGCGCCTCGGAAAACAGCACCTGGCCCGGTTCGAAGCGGCGATCCAGAACCTTGCCGTCCGGCAGGGTCAGCCGGCGCTCGAAGGCGCTGAGCGCATAGACCACGAAGGCCGGGTGCTGGTGCATATGGGTCTTTGCACCCGGTTCGTCGCGGTATTCAAGGACCCGCACGCGGTCGTTTTCAAAAAGAACCGTGTACAAATCCGGGTCGGTGACGGCGGCGTCCTGCGCCGTGGCGAAGGGTGAGGTGAGGACGGTGGTCACCAGCGCGGCGCAGAGCGGTCCGGTCAGGGATTTCGGCAGGTTCATGGGGCGTTCCTTCAACATGATGGCGGCAGCGGACAGGCAGGCGTCGCCATTGGCGAAACCGCTGGTCCTGTGCCGCGATGGGTGACGGGGCATTATTTACTGCCCTGTCGAAGACTGACGCGGATCGGCACACGGCGGCAGTGCGCATTGTTGCGCAAGAGGGTGGCAAAACTGCATTATGGCGCATGGAGAGTCCGGCCCGGGGGTCTCGCGATGTTCAACTGGAACGATGTGAAGTACCTGCTGGCCGTCGCGCGCGCCGGCAGCTCGCTTGCGGCGGCGCGAAGCCTGAAGGTCGATCCGGCCACGGTACAGCGCCGCTTGGGTGAACTGGAACGCCAGTTGGAGTTGCGCCTTGTCGAAAGGCTGCCCAGCGGCTACCGGCTTACCCCGGCCGGCTTGGCGGTGCTGGAGGCGGCCGAGGCGGTCGGCGGCGCGGTGGATGCCTTCACGCAGCGCTGCGCCGAGGCCGCCCATGCCGGAACGTTGCGCCTGACGTGCCCCGAACCCATCGCCGACCGGCTTGCGCGTTCAGGCTTTCTGGCCCGGTTCGCCGCCAGTTACCCGCATCTTCGCGTCGAATTCGTTCTGGCCGACCGCTATATCGACCTGTCGCGGGGAGAGGCCGATGTCGCCCTTCGTTCGGGCGATACGGATGGCGCGCTTTTCGGGCGCAAGGTGGCGGATTCGCTTTGGGCGATCTATGCCAGCACCGCCTATGTCGCAGCCTACGGCGCCCCGCGCGCGATCAGCGATTTGGGCGAACACGGTCTGATCGCGTTCGACACGAGCCTTGCCGGCCACCGTCTTAACCAGTGGCTTGACCGTATCGCGCCCGGCGCGCGCATCGTGGCGCGCGGCAACAGCGTTCTGGGCCTTGTCGCCGCCGCCCGTTCCGGCATCGGCATCGCCGCGCTGCCGACCGCCCTGGGCGACGCAGAGACCGATCTTGTGCAGGTCCTGCCGCCGGTGGCCGACCTGCAACGGTCGTGGCGGCTGCTATGCCACCCCGACGCCCGCCATCTGGAACGCGTAAGGGCGTTTTTCGATTTCGTGACCAGCCAGATCGAGGAGCTTCGCCCGGTCCTGACCGGTTAGCCGCCTAGCCTGCCAGTGGCCAGACCAGCAGAAGCATCGGGATGCCTACCGCCAGAACCACCAGTTCCAGAACCAGACCCATCCGCCAGTAATCGGAAAACCGGTAGTTGCCGGGCCCCATGATGATGGTGTTGTTCTTGTGGCCGATGGGCGTGAGAAACGCACAGGAGGCGGCCACGGCCACCCCCATCAGGAAGGTATCGGGGTTCGCGCCGATCTTGCCGGCGATACCGACGGCGATTGGCGCGGCGATCAGCGCGGTGGCGACATTGTTCAGGAAATCCGACAGGACCATGGTCACCACCATCACCGCGCTCAGGATCAGCCAGGCCGGCGCGGCGGCGAGCCCCGCCACGATCCCCGTGGCAATCAGTTCGGTCCCGCCCGAGGCTTCCAGCGCCTTCGACAGCGGGATGAGCGAAGCCAGAAGAACGATGACCTTCCAGTCGATCTGGTCATAGATGTCGCGCCCGATCAGCCCCAACGCCAGATAGGCGATCAGGCAAAGCCCCAGCGCGATATCGAGCGTGGCGATGCCAAGAACCGAAAGCAGGATCGCCCCGGCGAATGCGGCGATGGCAGCCAGCGCCTTGGACCGCTGGACGACCTCGGTGCGGCGGTTGGCAATCGGCAGAACGCCCAGCCATTGCACGGCATTGTCCAGATTGTCATCCGGCCCGATCAGCAACAGCGTGTCGCCGCGCCGGATCGGCAGCTTGCGCACCCGGTCGCGAAAAGCCCTGCCGCCGCGCGACACGCCCATCAGCGCAACGCCCTGACGATAGCTCAGCCGCAGATCCATGGCGCTGCGCCCGACGATGCGGCTGTCATCGGGCACCACGCATTCGATCAGGCTCAGCGACTTGCCGCGCAGGGTCGCATGCTCTTCGGTGCCGGCAACCACCAGCCCGGCCGCGCCCATGAAGGCCTCGATATTCGCCGGGTCGCCCTCGAGAACCAGAAAATCGCCGGCACGCAGCGTTTCGTGGCGCTGAAAGCCCGGCAGGCGCTTGTGATTGCGCACAAGACCCAGAACCGCGATGTCGTGGGTATTGGCGAGGTCATAGAGGTCGGCCACGCGCTTGCCCTCGCTCTGGCTGTCCTTCGCGACCTTGGCCTCGGCCACGAAGAGCCCCGCCTCATCGTCGGCCGAGAGGACATCGCGCCGTTCGGGAATCAGCCGCCAGCCCACCAGCGCGACAAAGGCGATGCCGGCAACCGCCACCGCAAGGCCCACGGGCGCGAAATCGAACATGGCATAGGGCGCGCCCATCTCCTCGCGGCGGAACTCGGCGATGACGATATTGGGCGGTGTTCCGATCAGCGTGATCATGCCCCCCAGGATCGTCGCGAAAGACAGCGGCATGAGCGACAGCGACGCCGCGCGCCTGGCCTTTTGTGCCGCCTCGATATCCAGCGTCATCAGAAGTGCCAGTGCCGCGACATTGTTCATCAGCGCAGACATTGCCGCACCCGCTACCGCCATGACGGAGATATGGCCGGGCAGTCCACGGTCGGGGCTCAGCAACCGCCGGCCGATCAGTTCGACCGCGCCCGAATTCGTCAACCCCCTGGAGATGACCAAAACCAGTGCCACGATCACCACGGCGGGGTGACCGAAACCGGCAAACGCCTCTTCAGGGTGAACGAAGCCGGCCAGAACCGCGACCATAAGCGCCGCGAAGGCCACCAGATCGTAGCGGAAACGCCCCCAGATCAGAAAGGCAAAGAGAACCGCGAAAAGACCGAACAGGGGGATGTGTTGCAGGGTCAGACACCTTTTGACAACGCCACGAGCAGGGGTGCGGCGCGCCCGGGGCGGGGCAGCGGCACCTTTTGCAAGCTTACGAAAGGGGCGGCCAGCTTTCCACCCCCGCCGCCGAAAGCCGCGCCATGCCCCGCCGAAGCGTCAGGACCGGCGCCGCCCCGCGCCCCGCCAGGCCTCTCTGCGGCGGCGCCGGTTTACGGCAAGAGGCGCAGCTCGGCTGCGCGCGCGTGGCCTTCCATGCCCTCGTCCCGGCTGATACGGGCGGTGCGCAGTGCCAGTTCATGCGCCGCCGCGTCGTTGCAGCGTTGCCAGGTCACGGTTTTGATGAATTTGTGAACCGAAAGCCCGCCGGTATAGCGCGCGGCGCCGCCGGTTGGCAGCACATGGTTCGGCCCCGATGTCTTGTCGCCGAAGGACACGGTGGTTTGTCGACCCAGAAACAGCGATCCATAGGCCGAAAGCCGGGCAAGCCACCAGTCGAGATCCGCCGCCTGCACATGCAGGTGTTCGGGCGCATAGCGATCCGCCACCGTGGCGGCCTCTTCGCGATCGTCGCACAGGATCACCTCGGCGCGCTCGGCCCAGGCGGTCCGCGCGGCAGAAGCGTTCGGCTCGGGCAGGGTATCGATCAGCGACGGCGCCCGCGCCAGAACCGCCTGTGCGAGCGTCCGGTCGGTGGTTACCAGCCAGACCGGGCTGTCGCCGCCGTGTTCGGCCTGACTGACGAGATCCCAGGCGACGGTTTCCGCCGATGCCGTAGCATCGGCCAGCACCAACGAATCCGTCGGACCCGCGAACATGTCGATGCCGACCTGGCCGAACAGCATCCGCTTGGCCTCGGCGACATAGCTGTTGCCGGGACCCACCAGGATATCGGCGGGCCGCGCGCCGAACAGCCCCTGCGCCATGGCGGCAATCGCCTGAACTCCGCCGAGGTTCAGGATCAGATCGGCCCCGGCCAGATCCATGGCATAGACGATGGCGTCGGGAATGCCGACACCGGGGCGGGTGGGCGACACCGCCGTGATGTGGGGCACGCCGGCGACCTTGGCGGTGGTAATCGTCATCAGCGCGCTGGCGATGTGGTCGTAGCGGCCGCCCGGCACGTAGCAGCCGGCACTGACACCGGAATAAGCTTTTGCCCCGCGATCAGGCCCGGCATCAGTTCCACCTCGCATTCGCGCAGCGTTGCCTCTGCGCCTCGGCGAAGCGGCGATGTTGCCGTGGGCAAAGCGGATGTCGGCCTTGAGGCTTTCGGGTACGCGCTCGCAGGCGGCCTTGCGGGCCGCGTCAGACAGCACGATCTCGCCCGTCCGTCGAGGGCTTGGGCAAAGTGCTGCACCGCCGCCTCGCCATCCCGCTCGACCCTTGCAAGCATGCCGGCCACGACTTCGCGGGTCTTGGCGTTTTCGACCGCTGGCCTCGGTTCGGCCTGTTTGAGATAGGTGATTGCCATGGGTTCAGCTCATTTCTGCAGGCTATGGGCGCGGATTGCATCCACGAGAACGTCGACGGTGTCGATCACCGGAACCGGGACGGAAAGCGAACCGGCCAGCAGCGAAAACTCCGAACACGCCACGAAGATCAGGGCGGCGCCATTCGTGACGAGTTCCCTTGCGGCGCCGGCGAGGATGTCCTGCGCTTCGCCCACGGGTCCGGCGGACTTGATGAGGCGAATGGCGCCAAGCATGCGATCGTCATCCTCGGGCCAGATCGCCGTCAGCCCCGCCCGCGCCAGCGCCGTCGAACACGCGCGGGCCTTGCGGACCGCCGGCGAGGCCAGAAAAACCGACGCGGCCGTTTCCTGCGCCGACCCGCCCGCCGCCCGGGCCACCGACAGCTCGACCATGTTCAGGAACGGAATGGAAACGGCCGCAGCGATCTGCCTCGCGTAGTGGTGCGCGGTGTTGCAGGGCATGCCCAGCGCGGTCGCCCCCGCGGCTTCGAGCCGCCGGGCCATTTCGGCAAGAACCGGTGCGGGCCGGTGCCCGCGCCCTCGAGGATGGGCGATGCGTGACGGCACCTGAGGGTTCGGCGTCGATCAGCGAAGGCAGGTGACATCGTCGCGGGCGGTGACGCTGCGCAGGCGCTGCTGCAAGAGGATGGTCGCCTCGGGGCCCATGCCGCCGAGTATTCCGACGACCCGCCGGGTCATGGCGCAACCTCGTTCACCGCGTCACACACAAGTTCCGCGATCAGCGCGCAATCCGGCTCTGTAAATGTCAGCGGCAGGCGCATGTCGAACAGCGTCGCCAGCACGGCATCGGTTGTGGGAAGCGCCTGCGGCGACAGGTAGCGCCAGCTGTGGTGTGACGAGGTAAATCCGGCCGGTTCGGCCGCCCCGAACCATTTCAGTTCGACCCCCCGCGCGCTTGCAGCCGCCAGAAGCGCCCGGCATCCGTCCGCGTTCAATTCCGGCACCCGAAACTGGATCGACGAGCCGACGAAATCCTCGCCCTCGGGGCGCGCGATCCGGGCTATCCGCTGATTCCGCGCCAGCCCGGTTTCGACCCGGCGGTAGCGGGCGTTCCAGCGCCGGATGTTGTCTTCGAGCAGGGCAAGCTGGGGGCGAAGGATCGCAGCGCGCAACGCGTCCATCCGGGCGGAACAGTTGGGCATCTCGTAGCGCGCCGCGGCGAAATCCTGCGGCGCGGGCCCGGCGCCGTGGCGTTCGTATAGCATGTAACTGCCCGACATGATCGTGGCCCGCGCGGCGATTTCGGCGTCATCCGTCGTCAGAAAACCACCCTCGCCGGAGTTCAGGTGCTTGTAGGTCTGGGTCGAAAAACAGGCGACCTTGCCGAAGTTTCCAGACCGGGTGCCGTTCCAGCGGGCGCCCATCGTATGGGCGCAATCCTCGATCACGATCACGCCGGCGGCGTCGCAGACCCGCATCAGCCGTTCCATGTCGCACAGATGCCCCCGCATGTGCGAAACCAGCAGGAACCGGGCGCCGGAGCTTTCGATCTTGGCGTCCAGATCGTTCAGGTCCAGCCGAAGGGTGTCGTCAACCTCGACCAGTACGGGGCGGGCGCCGACCGCGTCTATGGCACCGGGAACGGGGGCGAGAGTGAAGCCGTTGCAAAGGACCGCGTCCCCGGCGGCCACGCCGCAGGCGCGCATGGCAATCTGGATCGCCTGCCCGCCGGAGGTGACGGCCAGGCAATAGCCGCTGCCCTGCCAGTCGCGGTATTCGGCCTCGAGCAGGGAAACCTCGCCGATCTCGCCAGGGGCAAGGTTGTAGCGGTGCAGGCGGCCGGATTGCAGGACCGCCATGGCCGCCTCAACGGCCTTGGGCGGAATCGCCTCCTGTTGGGTGAAGGAGCCGGTGAACCTTTGCGCCACGTCAGCCCCCAGCCCTAGATGTGAACCCAGCGGTCGGCATTGTCGAAGGCGAAGTCGTAGCCGCCAAGCGCCGCAGCGCCGCCGGTGTGCAGAAACACCACGCGTTGATCCTTGAACGCGCCCTTGCGGGCTAGGTCGATCAGCCCGGCCGCGCCTTTCGCCGAATAACAGGGGTCAAGCAGGATGCCCTCAAGCTCGGCGAACATCCGGATCGCCTCGATGCCGCTTTCGGTCGGCAGGCCATAGCCCTCGCCGACATAATCGGTGTTGGCCATGACATCCTCGCGCCGGACGACGCCGGCGCAGCCCAGTTTCTCGGCGGTCCGGCAGGCCAGGTCAGAAACCATCTGTTCCTGTCGCGGCTGCGGCGCACGGGTGCCGATGCCCAGCACGGGGATCTGTGCGTTCATCGCGCAAAGCCCCGTCACCAGCCCGGCCTGCGTGCCGGAAGAGCCGGTGGCATGAACCAGACGGTCGATCCTGAGGCCGGCGTCATTGGCCTGTCCGACCAGTTCGAAGGCGCAGTTCACATAGCCAAGCGCACCGGTCGGATTCGAGCCTCCGCCGGGGATCACATAGACCTTGCGGCCCTCGGCGCGTTTCGCTTCGGCCGCGCGCTCCATCTCTGCCGGCATGTCGTGACCGCCCGCGAACTTCTCGGTCGTCGCGCCATGCAGGTGGTCGAGAAGGACGTTGCCGTTGTGGTTGTAATTGGCGTTGTTGTAGCCGGTGCGATCCTCAAGCAGGATGTGGCAGTCAAGCCCCAGCTTGGCCGCATAGGCCGCGGTCTGACGGCCATGGTTGGTTTGCGTGGCGCCCTGGGTCATCACCATGTCCGCGCCCTGGCCCAGCGCCTCGGCCATCAGGAATTCGAGCTTTCGGGTCTTGTTTCCACCGGTCGACATCCCGGTGCAGTCGTCGCGCTTGATCCAAATCTCGACGCCGAGTTCCCTGGACAGCCGTTTCATCGGCTCCAGCGGCGTGGGCAGATGGGCAAGTCTTACGCGCGGGAAACGGGAAAGGTGCATGGTGTTGTCCTGTTTACGAAAAGAGGCGAATGCGGCGCGGCGCAGGGCCGGTCGCCTTCGGGGCTGCGGTTCTTGGCGCGGGGGGGCTTCATTGCCGGTTCATCCCCGCATCAACGTGTGATCTGGATCGTAGGGCGACGCCGCAATAACCTCGGCGCCGACCAGATCGCCATACATGTCAAGCTGCATCACGCTACCAACATCGGCGCAATCCGGCATGACGAAGGCATAGGCCAGGTTCATGCCGACCCGATGCCCCCAGTCGCCCGAGGTGACCGTGCCGACGACCCGGTCGCCCTGCATCAGCGAGGCGCCGGCGCGCGCGGGGGCATGCGCGGCGTCAATGCGCAGGCTCACCAGCGTCTTTCGGGGGCCTTTGGCCAGGCGCTCTTGCAGCGCGGCCTTGCCGACAAAGTCGCCCTTGCCGAGGTTCACGAACCGGGCAAGGCCGGTTTCATAGGGGTCGAATTCGGTCAGCAGATCGGCCTTCCAGTGCAGAAACCCCTTTTCCATCCGCATCGATTCGACCGCGCGGGCCCCAAACAGCGCCATGCCATGGTCCTCACCGGCCTTGCGAAGCGCCAGATAGGCGGCATGAAGCGATGCATTGGGAACATGAATCTCATAAGCAAGCTCGCCCGAAAAGCTTACGCCCAGCACGGTCGCGGGCGCAAACCCGATGAAGCATTCGCGGACGCTCAGCCAGGGAAAGGCCGCCCTGGACCAGTCGCCGCGCGCGCAGGCGCTCAGCACGTCGCGCGCCTTCGGCCCGGCCAGCACGAGGATGGTCTGGTCGTTGGTCAGGCTGCTAATCTGCACGTCTTCGCCTTCGGCCAGATGCGCTGTCAGCCAGTCCATGTCGTGGTATTCGCTGGCCGCGGCAGAACCATACCAGACCCGCGCGGGTCCACGCGATCCGGCAGGCAGGTTGGTCACCGTTGCCTCGGCCTTGACCATGCCGTGATGGTTCAGCAGGTATCCCAGCCCGACCCGGCCCGTGCGTTTGGTGACAGTGCCGCAGAATAGGCGATCCAGAAAGCTGTGGCGATCCGCACCCGTGATCTCGAACCGGTTGAAGCCGTTGACTTCGCACAGGCCCACATTGTCGCGCACATTCGCCACTTCGGCGGCGACCACGTCGAAGGCCTCGTCGAAGTTGAAGCTGAGTGTCGGGTGGAAATCGGGCTCGGGCTTGATGTAGTCCACCCGTTCCCAGCCGTTGACGACGGTGAATTCGGCGCCCTCGGCGGCTAGCACCGGTGTCAGCGGGGTTGTCTTGGCGGGCCGGCCCGCGGGCCGGTGTTCGTGCGGGAAATGAAAGCGGAATTCGTTCTGGTAATCCTCGATCGCCTTCAACGCGGTCAGTTCCACATTGGCATGACCGGTGAAGCGGCGCGGATCGAGGCACCAGGTGTCATAGCACGCTTCGCCATGGACGATCTGCTGCGCCAGAAGCCAGCCGTGCCCGCCGCCTTCGCCAACCCCCGCGCGCAGGCCGATGATGCAAAAGGCATTGCGTTTGCCCGGGATCGGGCCAACCAGCGGTGCGCCGTCGATCGTATAGGTGATCGGGCCGTTGACCACGGTGTGAATGCCGACCTCCATCAGCGCCGGCATCCGGGCAAAGGCGCCCTCCAGCACATCGGTGACGCGGTCGAGATCGTCGGGGCAAAGCGCGTTGACGAAATTCGGGTCGATCCCGTCCAAGCCCCAGGTCTTGCAGCCCTGTTCGTAGAAACCAAGCAACAGGCCGTTCTTTTCCTGCCGGCAGTAATAATCGCTGATCGGGCAGCGCAGAAGCGGCATGCGGTGGCCGGCCTCCTTGATGGCGGGTATTTCCTCGGTCAGGAAATACTGATGCTCCATCGAGGCGACCGGATGGTGGACGCCCATCATGGCGCCGATTTCGTTGACGCGGTAGCCGCCGGCATTGACGACGATATCGCAATCGATATCGCCCTTTTCCGTTTGCACGGTCCAGGTGTCGTCGCGGTGCTGCACAAGCCCGGTCACGGGGGTGTTGCGGTAAACTTCGGCCCCCGCCTTGCGGGCGCGCCGGGCCAGCGCCTGGCAAAGCTGGGCGGGGTCGATATCGCCGTCAAGCGGGTCCCAAAGCCCGCCAAGCAGGTTGTCGGTGGAAATCAGCGGATGTCGGCGTGCGCATTCGGCCGCGTCGATCACTTCGAAGTGCACGCCCATGCCACGCGCCATGGAGGCGAAATGGCGATAGCCCTGCATCTGCGCTTCGGTATTGGCCAGCCGGATGCCACCGTCGCCGTGATGATAGTTGATCGGGTAATCGGGATCTTCTGCCAGTTCCTTGTAAAGCCCGATGGAATGGCTCTTCAGCCCGACCATGGTCTGGTTCACGCCGAAATTGGTGACCTGGGCGGCGGAATGCCAGGTTGTGCCGCTGGTCAGTTCGTTGCGTTCGACAAGGACGACATCGTTCCAGCCCTCTTTCGTCAGATGATACAGGGTGGAACATCCCGCGATGCCGCCACCTATCACCACCACCTTGGCTCTCGTATTCATGCCGGCACTCCGTTTTGACGCCAATGTGGTCAAAGCGGCGGAAAGCCGGCAACGGGAAACAGGGGAGTTCGAGAAAATCGAACTTTAGGTGCGGATAGTTCCGATAGTCTGGAAACCAACGCGCAAAACCGGAATGCAAACGCGCGGGTCAGTCGGACGATTGTTGGTGGTCGCCGTGGGTTCGTGTGAAACCCCGGCGGCAGCCGGATGGGGAGAAGGCTATCGGGGTCCTTCCCGGCCTGTCAGGGAATGCGCGGCACTCCGATCACGACCCGAACCAGATCAAGCTGGTGCCTGCTGAATTGCGTGTTCGACCACCGGCACTCGACGACAAGCCGACGATACATCGTCGGGTGCAGCAGGGCCCAGATCGCTTCGGCCATCCGGTCCGGCTGACCGGAAAGCGGGTGGCTCTTGTGCACGGCACCCAGCAGATTGCGAAAGCCCCCCAAAAGCGCCCCGATCATACGATCGTTCCACGCCGCTGCCGCTTCGGAATCGCTGAGCGAAGCGGCGTCGAGCAGAATGCCCACCGGGTATATGACCGGCAGGTAGTCAAGCCAGATGCCGGCGAACCGGAGCAGTGTTTCCGGACCGGGATCCGGTTCGCCCATGATGGATCGCAGACGCGAGACGTGATCCGTCGTGGTGTCGCGATGCCGCACCATCGCAAGCAACAAGCCGGATCGTCCGCCGAAGGCATAGAACACGGTCTGGCGGCTGACCCCCGCGCGCGCCGCGACCTCCGCCATCGCGACATCCGTCCGCCCGCGCTCCGAGATCAGTGCCCCGGCAGCCTCGAGGATGGCGTGCTTGGTCTCGTCCGAGATTGATTTAGGTTTACCCATGTTACCCTTTCTGCTAGTTTACTCGTGTTAACCTACACCGAGAAGAGTCCGATGTCGCCCCTTCCGGCAGTGTTTCTTCATATCGGCCTCGGAACTGTTGCTCTTGCAGGCTACTGGATCGCGCTCCTGTCGCGGAAGGGCGCGCGCCTGCATCGGACATCCGGCCGGGTCTGCCTTGCGGCATTGCTGGTCGTCGGCCTGTCTGTCGGTCCGGTCCTGTTCACGCGCCCGGGTCCGTTCGATCCGGGCTGGATCGTGCAGATGGTCTACCTGTCCACGTGCCTGGGAACCGTCGCGATGATCGCGTTCATGGCCATCAGGTACAAGGCCAGTGTCGATCGCTTTCGCAGCCCCGCGTTCCGGATGCTCGGGCCCGTTCTTCTCGTCCTGGGCCTGGTTGTTCTGGCGGCCGGGATCGCAAGATCCGATCCTGTTGCGATCATCCTGTCATGGGTCGGGCTGGTGTTCGGCCCGGCCATGATCCTGTTCGGGTTCCGCAAGGCGGAGCCGCATCCGCGATGGTGGCTGGGATGGCACCTCAACGCGGTTTGCGCGCTCTTCAATGCGGTCAACGGCACGTTTCTTTTCGTGGTCGCGCGCGGTCTGGGCCTGGCAGACAACGGCGTGGCGCAGCAGGCAGTGTTTCAGGCCGTGACGGTTGCCGTCGCGCTCGGTCTGCGCATCTGGCTCGGAAATCGGTATGGTGCGCCGCTGGGAGTTCGCCATGCAATCGTCCACCCGGCTGCCTCCCCATGACGTCACCCTTCGCGCAGGGTCACATGACTGAACGATCTGGGGTCGCCTGTTGAGAAGGCCATGCTGGCGGAGGGGATGGGCATGACGCCCAGCCTTCTCCACATCCACGATATCCTAATCGCTTGTTTTCATTTCAAATCTAAAGGGAAATCCGCTGCTGTCTGAGATGCATTCGACGAGGATGGGCGGCTGCATCGCCATGTCTTCGGCTTCAAGTTGGGAACGGTCGAGCAACGCTATGTCGGTCAGAGCGCCGGCGGCGACGTCGATGAATGCAAAGTCAGAACCGCGAAAGGCGTAGGTATCCAAGATCCGCACGACTTGTGGCCAATCGTGGCGCCAAGGGTAATCGACGGTAAGAAGAACAACCGAGGCGCCACAAATGTTGCGCTGCTCGAATTGGAACGGCACTGGCATTTCGGGGACAGGAGCTTCGAATTCATGCCGACCTTCGAAGCCCGTTTCGTTGTCAAGCAGCGTCACTGAAAAGCGACCATCGCTATCCACCGGGTCAAGGTGGACAGTGAGGGTTCGGGTCCTAACGCTGCTTTCATCGTATAGCGCCTGAAAACTGTTCAACTCTTGCGCCAGAGCACTTTGCGCCAACAAGAACAGAACTGGCGAAAGAAGCAGTCGCCCGCTCATTCCGCGTCCTCAAATCGCGGACGAGCGACTGAGAAACGACATATTCCGTCAAACTGTCCGCCTTCCCGGATAGCTCGCATTATTTCCCGTCGTTCTTCGTATTTCATGGTATGAAGATTAATTCGTCTCGTTATTGCATCCGTGGCCGCATCGGACAATCCTCCGTCCGCGAGGCCGGGCAAATCATGGTCCAGCCAGAGGAAGACAGCCGATCTGACGGCGTACACCGGTTCCGCAGCTCGATCAGGTTCGGCTTCAAAATCGATGCCTTCTCGAAAGACCTCTGCATGCCAAACGGTGAATGCCCGATAGTTCGCGCGGCCTGTCAGTTGAAACAAACCCCGACCGCGAAATGTCCAGCCGTCTCCGCTTTCTGCGTTTCCGTTGCCGTTATAATTGGCGTAAGCTAGGTTCGCGATTGAAACCTGATCAGCGGGATGTTCATCGGTGCGACCGTAGAGCTCGGCGTCGTCCGGGTTGTCCCTGAAGTCGCTGAACGTGTTTTTCAATCCCTTCGGGTTGTAATTGAGGTTCTCTTCGAGGCGAGCATTGCCACCAGCTTCCATGCGCATCTGCGAAAGGAAGTGGATCAGACGTTCCCGACTGTCCAAGCTTCCGGAAACGATCCGAAGATCAAGCTCACGCGCGATCGCGGCAAGCCTTTCGGAGGGCGCATCCGGGAAAACCGAAGCAAGGCGATCCCCTGTCAGGATGTCGCAGACCGCATTCTCGGGAATGCTATCGGGATCAATGATCGGTTCGGCCGTGCATCGACAGTTCGATGCCTCGCCGGGATGGCCGCCGACAGGAGGATTAGACCACGCAAAGACCCGATCGTCGTACTCGGTATGTGCCGCGCGAACACGGGCATCGTCCTGACTGCGCCAGATGTAGGTTTCGAGCCGCAGCGCATCTCTTTGAAAATGGCCGTTCAGCGCCTCGGCATATCGCGCGAGGATCGCATTGATGACCGGATCGTTGGGATTGACCGGCACGCCCGTTTCGTTCAGGCGATCCGCAACAGAGCTGCGCAGTTGATCCCTTATCGCGGTCAGGTCGACCGACGTGATGTCAATGCTGACGCGCCCTCGCGGAGAAAGCCATTCAGCCGGGCAACGCCCGCGGCCTGTCGTCATGATGCTGTCCAGCAGCCTGTCAGGGACCACAGAGAACTTGACCTCCGGCGCCCGAACTGGACTGAGCGGCAAGACGAAGACGCTGTTGCCGCCTGACCTGATCCAGGCAGCAAACTTGCTCGTGCCGCATCGGTTCCTCCGGATCGGCGAAGCAGTATCAAGTTGGAGTTAAGGTTGCATTAACTCTCCGAAAACACCGGCGCATCTCGCAGAGACGGTTGGATTTCGGGGGCGTTCGGGTGGCGGAGGGAATGGGTCTGATGCCCAACCTTCTCCTGGATTTATATCGATTGTTTTACAATGTCTTATGCGGGATCGGTGCTTTTCCTTGTTTCCCGGTTCAATCCGCGACGGCAAAGCTGCCTGGACCCGCGCACAGTCTGCGGCTCCTTCCTGACCGGTGACGCAATCACTGCCGCCGATCTCATCCCTGGGCGCCCATGGTCGCCTACCACGCCAAACAAGTCGGCACAGATCGTGCCTATCGCTCAAGGCCGAGCTTGGCCGACTGGATGGGCCGAATGGCCGAACGCCCCTCTTTCAAGGAGACTGCATGAAATGACTGAAGACATTGACAAACTGGTGACGAGGGCCAAGGTCGCATGAGGAAGCTGGCTCTGCCCGACCCTAGGTCAGTTTGCATCAGATAGCCGTTTGCCCAGGAACGCGCCAGGGCTGACCCCTAGGGTCTGCCGAAACATGAAGCTGAACGCGCTTGACGACTCGTATCCCATGTCAAGGGCCACGGTCGTCACCTTCTGCCCGCTGGCCAATAGCGATATCGCTGGAAGACTTCGGGCATGCCGCAGCCATTGCGAGGGCGGCATTCCGGTTTCGAGACGAAAAAGACGTTCGATGGTCTTGCGGCTTGCAGGCGCGCCCAAGCCATGCCTCGACCGAGCGGATATTTCAGGATCGTTCAGCGCCGCCTCGGCAAAGCATCGGACGCGTTTGTCTTGCGGCATCACGAGAAGGCGGGACATCCTGCGCCAACAGGATTTCGTGCCGCAGGAGCGAATAGAGATTTGTTGTGAACAGGTGTTCTCGCCGTGGTGCTTTCCGGCATGGTCGCCCTGAACAGCGCCCCCAATAGTGGCGTCATGGCGAAGACCCTGCATGTGTTACCGAGCCGCCTGGCTTCGGCGCGAGTTCACATCGACATAGCGCATCACGTTCTCGGAGCCGAAGCGCAACCAGTGCAAGGCATCGGGCGGAATCCAGACCGCCATTGCCGGACTGAGAAGCAGGACGCGATCCGGCGTCCCCACGTACATCGAGCCTGAATCGGCCGATATGAGCTGTCCGAAGTCATGCACGCTGCCAATCAGCGCTCTCTCCCTTCGCCTGTGTCTCGGTGTCGCCAAGGTAGCGCGGGCGCTCAGGCCGTCGGGTCCAGGGTGCATGAATGACAGATCCTCGATGATAATTAGCCAAATCTCTACAGAGACATACCCTGGGCGGGTAATCCTTGCAAACGGACCGGGCGTCACTTTGCCCCATTTCTTGCCACCAAGGGCGCAGCAGTGAACTCCCGCACATTCATGACATGGTTCGCCTTGGGGCACCTCTCCAGCGACTGGCCAGTTTCCGCACTTTGGCTGATCTTACCCGCTGCCGGCCTTTCCATGGGCTTGTCGCCCACCGAGGTCAGCCTGCTCTTCACCCTGTTCAACCTCGGCAGCGCAGCTTGGCCTACATCCCGGCAGGTATCTGGCGGATCACGTCTGCACCGGGGGCGTCTGCTGGTCGCACGACATTCTGGTGGGTCGCCATAGGCCATGGCCGCAGCCTCGCTCGCCCCGGGGTTCTGGAGCCTCGCCCCCTGCTGCTCGCTGTGGCGGGATGGGCAACGCGGCCTGGCATCGATCGCGACCAGGATCCTGACGCGCGACAACAAGGACAGCCGCGCCAAGGCGCTCGGTTTCCACGCCGTTGGCGGATGCTTGCCGGAAATCTGGCCCCCTTGTCGATCCGGGTTTCTTCTGTCGGTCGTTGACTGGCGCAGTGCCTTGGCGCTCTTGACCGTTCCCACGGTGCTGCTTGGGCTATTGTTTTCTGTTCGTGGCGCGGGCGGTTCCCGTAGTGGAAAAGTCGCCCCGTCGCCAGGACGTCCTCGAACTGATCCGTGTGTGGCGGCGTAGCGGTAGCGGGCTTCGCATCATGGCGATGATCTCTCTCAACAACATAGCCTTCATCGCGCTTCTGAGCACAGTCCCGCTCTACCTGGCTGCGGTCCATGATCTCTCCCGTGGCGACGATCGGCATCGTCTTTGCCGCCCTGCTCGTCACCGGGGCGCTCCTGCAGCCCTGGGTGGGGTCGCTCTCGGACCGCATGGGGCGCGGTCCGGTCCTGGTGATCGGCAACGCTACCGCCGCGCTATGCGTGGCGATCCTTGCCTTCGACCCTCCCGTCTGGCTCATGGTCCCCGCGATGACTGTCGGCGTCGCGGCGCTCGATGTGATCCGCGCGGCTATGCTGGCCGCCGCTGTCGATCCTCGGAGCGTAGCGAAGGGGCGACACTCGGCATAAAGCCTTTGTTCTCATGGATGGGATTGGCGCATTTGGGGCCGTGTTGGCGGGGATGGCGGCTGGCATCGCCTGGCAGGTCATGTTCGCGCTCGCCGCCGCGTTTGCCCGCTGCTGCTGGGTTCTGAGTGCGAGAACGGCAAGCGCGATGACGGCGTTCGGAAAAAGCGCCTCTCCACACTGCATGTCTGGAATGAGGAGGCGCCGCCGCAACGACGCAGAGACAGACTTGTTACAAGCAAGCACCTCATCGAGGACATAGGCATGTCCCAAGACGAGGCTGAAGCGGAGGCCGCAAAGCGTTTCTGGGAGCGGTAGAATGCGGCGCAGCATCTCCGCTCGTCGCATAAGTTGGGTACACTTGGAATTCCTTCGCGAGACTTACAAAGAGCAGCCTCTGCGAACGGTACGATGGTCGCTGATCCCGATCGCGCTGTCCTATCGCGCTCGATGAAAACTCACGTTAAGTCGAAACAGCGGCCCGAAAAATGCAGGCCTTACGCTTTGTCAGTAATCCGTCTCGACATAGACCCCCGAGCAATCATAGGCGACCGCCGCCGCCGTCGCGCCGTTGTTCATGGAGTTGCGCGGGCTCAGGAGTTGCGTCGCGGCGGGGATGTCGGTGTAGAGCATCACCTCGACCACCGCCCCGCTGACTTCCTCGACCACCCGGACACCGATCTCGCTGCTGTTCGGTGCGGCGAGGAGCGTGAGGGTCAGCACGTTCGTCGTGCTCGCCACCGGGAAACTCGCCCCGAGATCGGTTAGCGTGGGTGCGCCCGAGGCATCGTTCTGGACCAGTTGCCAGTTCGTGTGAGTGCCGCGCTGAAAGCCAATGCCGATGCAGTTCACCACGACCGAAAGGGCCAGGGTCGTGGCCAGTGCCGACGTCGATCCGTAGACGCCGAAGAACCCCATGCCCGTCGCTTGCAGAGTGACGAGCGAGAGCCGGTTCACCTAGGTGAAGCCACCGAGGCCATCCGCGTTGCCGCACCAGCAGACTCGGCCGGCCGAGCGTTCCTCGGCCGCCTTAACACCTTTCCAGCCGACTGGCTCAGGGGGCCAGGTTCATCCGGACGAGTTCGTATTCCAGATAGATCGGGAGGTTTTCATCACCCACCCAACCCAGGTATCTGCGCACAATCTCGTCTCGTTGGGTTGAAGAACTCGCCGCCTCCAGTTCTTTGCGAAAGCTCGGCAAGGCGGCAACCAGCATGTCGTCTCGCAGTCTCAGGAATGCAGCATGGCCGTCGGTATAGGCTTTTCTGGTTTCAAACGGCGCCAGGTCACGCTCGAAGTCTGCGATCCAGGCGGCACCGCCGGACAGACCTTCGCGCGTTGCGGGCAAGGATTGGAGTGCAGTCAGCCTTTTTTCCACAAGCGTTTGCAGGTGTTCATCCAGAACCTTCCCGATCTCGTCCCTGTAGGAACGCAGTTCGGCATCCGACAGGACCGAAAGCCTTTGCCCCGGCGCCTTCATCCGTTCGGCCAGAGAAAGCGCTCCGGCAAGGCTGACTTCGGTTTGCCTGATGGTCTGCAACTCCGGACCAAGGAGGCTGTCGACAGCAGCCTGGCGATGTGTCTTGAGCGTGTCCACCGCTGACCCGATCTCGGAGGCGGACAGCACGCCGCCAAGCTCCGAATTCAGGCGCGCGATGGCCTTTTCCACCGCCGGTATCGTCTGCACTGGGTCTGTTATTGCCAGAGCAGAGGTTACAATCTGTGCAGCCTTGGTCGATGCCTCGTCGGAAACTGCCTTCGCCAGGCGGGCTTCCATGTCCGATCGTTCGCCTGGCCAAAGAAGGTCCAGTTTGTCCGACAGAGAATCCAACGTCGCTTTCAGATCCGATGCGCTGCCAGAGCCGCCATGTTCCAATAGTGCGATTTCGTTTCGAAGCGCGCGCATCTTGCGAACCGCGAACACATTTGCCGTATAGCCGTTCGAGGTCAGTTCCTGCGTCTTGCTACCACCGGTTATCGTTCGCGACACTGCCGCCCGATAGGTTTCGAGGCGATCCCTCACAAAGGGGTCGCGCCCACATTCCTGTTCCGTAAAGTTTCGCACCTCAACCCGTGCTTCGTAGGGCATGACGTCGTATGGCTGACCAAAAACGGGGACGAAGTCCTGATCGGCAAAAATCCGGATCATCTTCCACGCAAGGTCTGTCGTGTTCGAGGTCCGGTAAAAATCAATCTCAGGGTATTCCTCATTCAGTTTACCGGCCCAGGCGATAATCGCTTCGCATTTGTCGCGCGCACTGGCAGCGGCGTAAAAAGTGCCGCCGTTCGACGGCGCGGGCACGGTTGACACAAGCCGCGGAGAATTTGCGCTCATGGGGGCGAGTGACAGAGTCGAACAGGAACCACCGTCAAGTGTGCTTTCCCCGGTTGCGGGATTGAAAAGCATGCCTCTCGGGGGCTGAAAGCCGAAACCGACTCCAGGTCGTTGGCCCAGCACAAACCGGACGGCGCCGCCGCCAGCATCCTCCCCGAGCAACGCCAATTTCAGGCTGCCTCCTTGCAGGCTCTCTCGGGTGACAACGGTCAGGCTGGCTTCGTATTGCTGCTGCTGATTTTTTCCTGTGATGACAAGCTCGGCCTCTGCATCCTTGCCCCGCTGGCACTCGGCCTTGCCATACCACGCTTGCCCCATTACCGGCACCGGCGCGCCTGTCAACCCGGTCGTGGTCGGTCTTGTCCCCGCCGCCGGTTTCGCCTGCGCGGGTGCTTGCGTTTGATTTGCGGTGGCCTGGCCAAACGGCGTCGGGCATCGGGATATGACCACATCTAAGGCGGCAGTAAACCCAGCGAGAGAAACACTTACGTTTCTGTTTGTTTTTGGGTTGCGCAATTCCATGGTCGATGCCTTTCGAAGCATCGACAGAAGGGCATGGTCGTAGGCGACCATTGCCGACAGGCGTTGCTCCGGCAAAGCCAGCAAGAGCGGCAATGTGCCGATTGTCTTGCCATCGACAAGAAGCGTCACTTGCGTTTGCGAATTGGCGGTCATTTCAGCGCCGAGCTGCGTTGGCTCGACCGAAAAAACCAGTTGGTTGGGTGTAGGCGGGCGCAACGCAATGCCTGACTGAGACTGGGTCGGTGCACCGGCGTGTGTGCACGAGAGCGAAACGCTGCTTCCCTTCGGGCCCGGCGCCACAGCGGCGGTTGCAAAGAGCGCGGGGGTTTCAAGAACCTGCCAAGGCGACGCTCCCCATGCCGGAACCAATGGACTGACGACGCCAAGAAAGGCACAGGTGGCTATGACCAGATTCGCTGGACGATATGGGCGCGGCAGTTTCGATCCGCTGGTCATCGGCGACCTCTCAGTTGGTGGTGGATTCCCGGCAGGTTGTGAGCGAGCTCGGGATTGTGGGATAGGTTTTTGAAAGCGCGAGCACGGTTTTGAACCCGCCGGCCAGGTTGACCCACTCTCCTTCGGTCAGTCCGGTTGAGTCCAACTTCTCCACGACGCATTTGCAGAAGTTTGGCTTGCCAAACTGCGCGTCACAGGATGACCGCGCGTTGTTTCGCAGCGATGCCTGCCGTTCCTTTTCCACCTTTGCAGCTGCGGCTTCCGCCTTGACACGCGTTTCCTCCTCCTGGCGCTGCGCTTCGGCCCTTGCTTCTTCAGCTCGTTTTTCCGAAAGGACCGGGTTCGACCCGGTGACATGGGCAACAAGATTGGCATAGAGGCGCTGTACTGACGGGTTCTGGCATCCATAGCTCAGGATCAGCTTCGCTCCGTCCTTGACTCCCTCTTCCCGCAGGATCTCGATGGCTTGGGATTGATCGACCATCCCCATCATGTTGCCCGACTGCATCTGCTGCATCGTTCCCAGGAGCATTCCAAGTGTTGCGCCAGCGGCCCCCTCGACCGTTCCGCCACCGGTGGCGGTCATCATCGCAGAACGCTCCAACCGCTTGCCGGCGCGCGGGTCATAGATCGCGATGCAAGTAGGGTCCTTGAAGTTGTACTCGCCAGCGAACTGACTGTTCAGTCCGGCGAGATAGACCGTCAGCTTCGAATAGCGCATGCCCATCACCTGCGCTTCGCCGAGCCCGGCAGTCTTCAGCGCGCCGAGATCGCCTGATTCCAGCGCCTGAAGGACCCGGGGTTGCGAATAGGTCGAGAAGTCGACCTTTTGGGGGGCCGGGATCGGCGGTTGCGGCGCCAATGCGGCCAATTGCTCGTCACCTGTCAGCCCGTCCGAACCGTATTCGGCGATCGTTTGTCCGGACTCGTCGGCCATGGTGTCGAGTTCACCGACAGGCTCAAGAAAACCGCTCGCTTCGGCGATAGCGTAGAGTTCGCTTGCAAGGCCTTCGTCAACTTCCATCCCGCCAATGCCGAACTGGAAAGCATCGCCCAGATAGGCATAGACCGGTTCATATTCGAAGTTTTCCTCGAGCGTGAGGAAGACTTCGGTCCCTTCCTCAAGGCGGTTAGCCGCCCAGAGCGCGCGCCCGAGTTGGAACTGGAAACGTGGCGTTTCGGGGTAATCCTCCACAGCTTCGCGACAATACTTGACCGCAGGGCCCGGGATAATCTCTTCGTCGTCGACACCCGCGGCCCACCGGTTCGGGTCTCGGGGGTGGGCGGCGAAAGTATCGCAGTCGTGGACGTCGTCAAAACCCTGAGCCGCCGTTGCGAAAGGAAAGGAAACGGCTGCAGCCAGAATTGCGACTCTAAGCATCGGAATCCTTTTTCGAAAATCGAAGTCACCGATGTCTATACTAGACGGAGCCCATACTGATTCGTCCACCGACCGAGGGGAAAAAGTGCGTTTCGCGAGTGTCCCTGTCATGCTGGCCCTTGTTCTTGCAGCATCACCGGCCTCCGCCGCGGCGCCATTCCGAATGCCCCTGGCGAAGGCGGCGACACTGACGATTGTCTCTGGCGAGACTGCCAAGGACCTGCATCTGGCGGCCGGTAAGGGTGTCAAGCCGTTCCGGCAACCGGTCACGAGGCGCGCAACGACACCCAAGGCAAAGCCCGGCAATCGCGGCGGGACCAAGGGCATTCGCTCCAAGGGCAACCGGATTGCAAAGGGTATCGGCAAAGCGGCGCGAACGGGAGCCAAGGCAACCCGACGCCTTTCGAAACAGCTCGTCGCGAAAACCCGCAAGGCAATGAAAAGCGCCCGAAACTCGGTACGCAAGGCGCTGGGTACTAAAAAGTCAGCCTTGAAGTCGAACGGGCAGCGCGCACTGTCGAATGGACGCAGTCAACCGGTGTCCGGCGCCGGGCCCGCCGCAACGAAGACGGCGCAACAGGCAGCGAGACAGAAGATCGCATCGGCCAAACGCAGCGCAGGATCGCAACAGGCGACCTCGGGCAGTGGTCAGCGCTCCACCCGCTCCGCGGCGTCGACGGTGGATCGAAGCTGGGAAAATGCCCAGACTCAAAAGTTCGGCGGAACCCTGCGCGACCATTTTCGGAAGGCTGCAAGCGGCGACGGCGGCGGTGGTGGAGGCTCCACGGGGGGTGGAGGCGTATCGCCGCCACCCGGGCCAACCCTGAAGCCCAAAGGACCGACATTCACGCCTGGTGGGTGAGCCCCAGCGACTCGGGAGCGTTCAACCGCTCGGAAGCGAACCGATGAATCTTTCCCAGTCGCTCAACCGTCTTGTGTGAGCCTTGAAACACGCCCCAGAAGCCCCATGGCATTAGCGACATGCCACCGACCGCCACGGCGCGTCCGGATCCCGCGTGCTGTCAGCTGCGCAGCGATAGCGCGCAGGCTGGTGTGGCCATCCGCACGGATGGCCGCGATCACCGGCGCGAGACAGGCAGCAAAGACATCGGCATTGGCCGAGATCGCGCCCGGAGCGCAGCGCCGCCATGCCAGGCCCGACGGGCGCTGCCGCCCCGTTGGGGTTGCCGAAGCCGGACGCCGCGGGCCTTCGCCGCCGCCAGCGCCTCCCGGGTTCGCCGCGAGATCGCCTCGCGTTCGGCCGCTCGTCAGCGCCAAACGAACCGCTTCACGCCGAAACTCCGGCGTCGGTCTGCTTCCGTTTCCCATAGAACACCTCCTGGTTCCTCAGTTGGTGCTCTCCACTTTCTCAGGGCAAGTCCAGCCCGCTAGTCCCCAGAAATACGGGGAGAAAATCGGCTCGAACAAAAGCGCACAGCTGAGACGGGACTGGGTGGCGGAGAGACAGGGATTCGAACCCTGGGTGGGCTCACACCCACAACGGTTTTCGAGACCGCCCCGTTCGACCGCTCCGGCACCTCTCCGCGCTTGGGGGTCGTGAGCGGGGATTTAGCGGGCCTTGACCATCGGTGCAACCCCCGATTTTCGGCTGTCGGCCGCCATATTCTTTGCGGTCCGGGCGACGGCCCTTGGCACTGGCGCGGCCTTCGACTAGCTCTTGGTTCACCACTGCCCGACGGAGCGTTCCGATGCCCATGCCGATCCTCGCCATCCTGCTGCTGTGCCTTGGCGTGCTGAGCCCGCTGCGTGCCGGCGCCGAGAACATGGCCGAGGCCATCGCGCGGGCCATGCGGATGAGCGACCTGATGGCGGTGATGAGCGAGGAGGGCGCCCAATACGGCGAAGACCTGCGCAGCGAACTGCTGTCGGGCAGCGGAGACGGCCGCTGGGCCGACGCCGTCAGCCGGATCTACGAGCCGCGCGACATGACCGCAGCCTTCCTGCGCGGCTTTGGCGAAGCCTTGCCGGAGGAGGGCGCCGATACCGCCGAAATCCTGCGGTACTTTACATCGGATTTCGGCCAGCGCGTGGTCGGGCTGGAAATCGCCGCGCGCCAGACCCTGCTGGAAGAAGGAGCCGAGGACGCGGCGAAGGCGCTTCTGGACGATCTGAATGTCAACGACGAGGCGCGCGTCGCGCTGTTGCGCGATTTCGCCGATGCCAACGATCTGGTGGAATCGAACGTCATGGGCGCAATGAATGCAAATCTGGCCTTCTATCAGGGGCTGGCCGAAGGCGGGGCTGCCGGCTTCGACATGGCCGAGGATGAGATGCTGTCGGAAATATGGTCGCAGGAAGCCGATATCCGCGGCGAAACCGAGGACTGGCTTTATCCCTACATCGCGCTGGCCTACCGGCCGCTCAGCGACGAGGAGCTGGCTCGCTATGTCGACTTTTCCCGCTCATCCGCCGGGCGGGTGCTGAACGCGGCGCTCTTCAAGGCCTTCGACGGCGTCTTTCGCGACATCTCGAAGAACCTCGGGCTCGCGGCGGCCGAAGTGCTGAGCGGGCAGGATATCTGAGCCCGACGTTAGGGCGCCTTTGGCCTTGACTTGGTCCGCAATTCTCACGATAAGCCGCCATCCCGACGGGTATCGGCCCCGAGGGATCTGGAATCATGACGCTCCGAAAGGGGCGCGCTGCCCGAGGCGCGAAAGCCACGAACGCCGGGAAACCGGGGCCACAGGGCGCGGCAACGAAAGGAAACGACCCATGTTTGCGGTCCTCAAGACCGGTGGCAAGCAGTACAAGGTCCAGGCGGGCGATGTGCTGCGCGTGGAAAAGCTGGCCGCCGAAGCGGGTGACACCGTTCAGTTCAACGACATCCTGATGATCGGCGGCGACAAGCCGGCGGTCGGTGCCCCCTTTGTCAAGGGCGCGGCCGTGCAGGCCGAGGTGATCGACCAGGTCAAGGCCGACAAGGTCATCCATTATGTCAAGCGCCGGCGCAAGCATTCGTCGCAGCGCACCAAGGGCCACCGCCAGCAGCTAACGCTGGTGCGCGTGACCGAGATTCTGGCCAAGGGCGGCGACAAGTCCGACGTCAAGGCCGCGACCGGTACCGCCGCGGCGCGCATCGCCGCGCACGAGGCGCCGAAAGCTGCCAAGAAAGCGCCGGCGAAGAAGGCCGCCAAGGCCGAAGCGAAGGAGTAACGACAGATGGCACACAAGAAAGCAGGCGGTTCCTCCCGTAACGGCCGCGATTCCGCGGGTCGCCGTCTTGGCGTGAAGCTTTATGGCGGTCAGACCGTCGCGCCGGGCAACATCATCGTGCGCCAGCGCGGGACCAAGTGGTTCCCCGGCGAGGGCGTCGGCATGGGCCGCGACCACACGATCTTTGCCACGGCCGAAGGCCAGGTCACCTTCCGCAAGGGCCTCAAGGGCCGCACCTTCATTTCGGTCCTCCCGGTGGCAGAGGCCGCCGAGTAGCCGAACCTTTACCGTGATGGTCTAAACGCGGGGGTCGGCAGAAACGCCGGCCCCCGTTGCCGTTTTCCCCCTTGGTTTTCGCGATGAACTCGATGCGCATTCCCCTGTCGGGCGGCCCGATCCGCCTGCGCCCGCCGCAACCCGGCGATGGCGCCGCGCGTCTGGCGCTTGGCAACCATCTGGACATTCACCGCGCCTTTGGCGGCAGTGCCCGCGATTTCCGGGTGCTGACCGCCGATGCCGCCGAAGCCTGGGCGGCGGCACAGCAGGCCGAGCCCTGGGCCTGGATTATCGAGGCCGAGGGCCGGCTCATCGGTGCCATCCGCCTGCACAGCCTGAACCCCGTCGACCGGCGCGCGATGCTGGCGATCGGCATCCTGGACCCGGGTGCGCTGGGGCGCGGTTATGGCGGGCAGGCCATGCGGCTTCTGATCGCGCATGCCTTCGGGGCAATGGGCCTGCATCGGCTGGGCGTTCGGGTACTGGCCGACAACAGTCGCGCCATTCGCGCCTATCAGGCCGTCGGGTTCGTCATCGAGGGCCGCGAACGCGAAGCGGCGCTGATCGATGGCGCGTGGCAGGATGATCTGATCATGGGTCTTCTGGCCAGCGATCCGGGGCAGGGGCCTGCTGCATGAGCGTCGCCATCGGTTCCTTTCTGGTCTTCGCCGCCAGCCAGGTCGGCACGCCCGGCCCGGCCAACATGGCGCTGATGGCGACGGGCGCGCGCTTCGGCCTGCGCCGTGCCTTGCCCTTTGTCGCCGGCGTTGCGCTTGGAAAACAGCTGGTGATCTGGCCGATGGGCTTTGGCCTGCTTGCCCTGGCGGCGGATTACCCCGGCCCCTTCACCGTGCTGAAGTGGATATCGGCCGGCTATGTGCTCTGGCTGGCCTGGCGCATCGCGGGAAGGCGGCTGACACCGGGCGCGGCCGAAGGCGCAGCGCCGGGCTTTCTTGCCGGCCTCGCCGTCCACCCCCTGAACCCCAAGGCCTGGGCGATGATCACCACCGGGTTTACCGCCTTTGTCGGCCCCGGCACGCCCGTTCTGACCGCGACCGCGGCCATCGCGGCGGGGCTTCTGGCCTGCCAGACCGTTCTGCACCCCTTGTGGACCTATGGCGGGCAACGTCTCGCTCATGCGGTTGCCGGACGGCCCGCGGAAACCCATCTGATGCGGGGGCTTGCCGCCTTGACCGCAGCCAGCGTTCTTTATGTCCTTTTCCTTGGAGACACGGCATGAAATTTGAAGTCCTGAACAGCCTGCCGAGTTTCCCGGCAACGCGCTTCGTCCTGCGACCGCTTGTTGAAGGCGACGCCGCGATGATCGCACATCACACGGCCGACCGGCGGCTGGCCACGGCGACGCGAAAGATCCCGCATCCGCTTCCCCGCAGCACGCGGCCACCTTCGTCGCGCGTGTCACCGCACCCGATCGCGACCGCGACGTCTGGGCCATCGATGCCTCTCACCTGGGCGGCGCCGCGCTCCTTGGTGTGATATCACTGGCACCCATAGGGGGCGGCCAGGCGAAGGTCGGCTACTGGGTCGCGCCCGGCTACTGGAACACCGGTATCGCTTCGGAGGCGGTGAAAACGCTGGTCCTGGCCAATCCGCAAAGCGCGCGTACGCTTTTCGCCGAGGTCTTTCAGGACAACGCGGCCTCCGCGCGGGTTCTGACCAACTGCGGCTTCGAATACCTTGGCGATGCCGAGGCGTTCAGCGTGGCCCGAGGTGCGACGGTTCCGACCTGGACCTATCTGCGGAAGATGTAGGCCGTGACCCTGCCTGTTCTGCAGACCGGTCGCCTGAGGCTGCGCCCGCTGCAGTCCGGCGACATTCCAGCCCTCATGGAAGGGTTGAACGACTGGGAGGTCACGCGCTGGCTAACCGCCGTTCCCTTTCCCTATACGCAAGCGGACGGTGCGTGCTTTCTTGAAAACTGCGCCGCCGATCCCGCGCAGGCGCATTTCGCCATCGACGCGGGCGCGGGGCTGATTGGAGTGATCTCGGTCAAGCCTGATCTCGGCTATTGGCTGAACCGCAGCTGGCATGGAAAGGGCGTGATGTCCGAAGCGGCGCGGGCGGTGGTTGGCTGGTACTTCGGCCATAGTGCGGAGCCGCTGATCTCGGGGCATTATCCGGGCAATGCGGCGTCACGCGCGGTGCTGGGAAAGTTGGGCTTTCGCGATACACACAGTGAAATTGCCGTGCAGCGCGCGACGCAAAAGAGCGTGACGATCCAACGCATGACGCTCGACCGCGAAAGCTGGAAGGCGCACGATCATGGATAAGCTCCGGACAGAACGGCTATTCTGGCGCCCCCCGGGGCCGGAGGATATCGATGCCTATCAGGCGCTGGTTTCGGACTACGAAGTGGTGCGCTGGACCGCAAGCTGGCCCTTTCCGGCGGAACGCGAGTTCACCGCGAGCCGCTCCAAACCCATTGACCCCGAGAGGGGCTTCATCGGGCTGGTCCACGAGGGCGATCGCTTGATCGGTTCTGCCGGTGTGACCGATCAGGTGCTGGGCTACATGTTTTGCCGCGACGCTTGGGGCAGGGGATATGCGACCGAGATGGCCCGCGCGCTTCTGGCGCAGGCCTTCGCGCGCTACGACTGGCCGGTCATCACCGCCGGCGTCTGGCATGGCAACCCGGCCTCCGAACGTGTTCTGGCCAAGCTCGGCTTTGTCCGTTCCGGTCGCTCCGACGGCTTCTGCCGGGCCGAGAACCGCGAGCGCACAGGCGATGCCTTTACCCTGACCCGCGATGCCTTCGCCCGCGCGTCTTCATCTTGGCCAAATACTCCGGGAGGGTCCGGGAGGGCAGCGCCCTCCCGCGATTGACACCGCCGCGGCGGTGGCGAAACCCTTGAACCCCGAACCGGAAGGCTCTATCGCCTGCCCGACAGCAACAGAAAGCGCCCCGCCGTGAAATTTCTCGATCTCGCCAAGGTCTATATCCGTTCCGGTGGCGGCGGTTCCGGCTGCGTCAGTTTCCGGCGCGAGAAATTCGTCGAGTTTGGCGGTCCCGATGGCGGCGACGGCGGTGCCGGCGGGTCGGTCTGGGCCGAGGCGGTCGAGGGGCTGAACACGCTGATCGACTTTCGCTACCAACAGCATTTCTTTGCCAAGTCCGGCCAGCCGGGCATGGGCCGCCAGCGCACCGGAAAATCCGGCGACGACATCGTGTTGCGGGTTCCGGTCGGCACCGAGATCCTCGACGAGGACGAAGACACGCTGATCGCCGATCTGACCGAACCGGGCCAGCGCGTGCTTCTGGCCCGGGGCGGCAATGGCGGTTGGGGCAACCTGCATTTCAAATCCGCCACCAATCAGGCGCCGCGCCGGGCCAATCCCGGTCAGGAGGGCGTGGAGCGCACGATCTGGCTGCGGCTGAAACTCATCGCCGATGCCGGCCTTCTGGGCCTGCCCAATGCCGGCAAGTCGACCTTTCTGGCCGCCGTGTCGAACGCGCGGCCGAAGATCGCCGATTATCCCTTTACCACGCTGGTGCCGAACCTGGGTGTGGTCGGGATCGACGGGCGCGAATTCGTCATGGCCGACATCCCGGGCCTGATCGCGGGCGCAAGCGAGGGCAGGGGGCTGGGCGACCGGTTTCTGGCCCATGTCGAACGCTGCGCGGTTCTGTTGCACCTCGTTGACGGAACGTCGGACGATGTCGCTGCGGATTGGGCAACGATCGAGGGCGAACTGACCGCCTATGCCGCCGGTCTTGCGGCAAAGCCAAGGGTGACGGCGCTGAACAAGATCGACGCGCTGGACAACGAGACGCTCGCCGAACGCAAGGCGCAGCTGGAAAAGGCCTGCGGGGGAAAGGTCCTGGTGCTTTCCGGCGTGACCGGCAAGGGCGTGCCGGCCGTCCTGCGCGCGCTGATGGCCGAGATCGCCAAGACCCGCAAGGATGACGAGGTGGACGAGCCGTGGCGGCCTTGACCCCCGATATCGCCGCCGCCCGGCGGCTGGTGGTCAAGATCGGCTCGGCCCTGCTGGTCGAGGCCGGACAACTGCGGGCTGCCTGGCTCGGCGCCTTGGCCGAAGACGTGGCCAGGGCCCGCAAGCGCGGTTGCGACGTGGTTCTGGTCTCCTCCGGCTCGATCGCGCTGGGGCGGGCGGTGTTGGGCCTGCCTGCCGGCACGCTGTCGCTGGAACAAAGCCAGGCGGCCGCGGCCGTCGGCCAGATCCGGCTGGCGCGCGCCTATGAAGAGGTGCTGGCCCCGCATGGCGTGACCACCGCGCAGGTTCTGGTGACGCTGGAAGACACCGAGGACCGGAGGCGTTACCTTAACAGCCGCGCGACGATGGAAACGCTTCTGGGGCTGGGCGTGGTGCCGATCGTGAACGAAAACGACACCGTGGCCACTGACGAGATCCGGTTTGGCGACAACGACCGGCTGGCCGCGCAGATCGCGGTCACGGTCGGGGCCGACCAGCTGATCCTTCTGTCCGATGTCGACGGGCTTTACACCGCCTATCCCCGCACCGATCCGCAGGCCCGGCAACTGCCGGTCATCGACCGCGTGACGGCCGCGATCGAGGCGATGGCCGGAGAGCCGGGATCGGCGCTCTCGAAGGGCGGGATGAAGACCAAGCTGATGGCGGCGAAGACCGCGACCGCCGGCGGCTGCGCCATGGCCATTGCCGAAGGATCGCTCCTCAACCCGCTGACGGCGCTGGAAAACGGTGCGCGCTGCGGCTGGTTTCTGGGGCATGGCGATCCGCAGACGGCGCGCAAGCGCTGGATCGCGGCGATGAAACCGCGCGGCTCGCTGATGCTCGATGCCGGGGCCGAGGCGGCGCTGCGCGCCGGCAAGTCGTTGCCGGCCGGCGTGGTGGCGGTCGAGGGCAGTTTCGGGCGGGGCGACCCGGTGGCGATCCTGGCGCCGGATGGCGGCGCGCTTGGCAAGGGTCTGGTGCGCTATACCGCGGCCGAGGCCCGGGCGATCCGGGGGCGGAAATCGCAGGACATTGCCGCGATCCTGGGCTATGCCGGGCGTGCGGCGCTGATCCATCGCGACGACATGGCGCTATAGCGTCGGCGGTTGCAGCCCCGGGGGCGCGGCCCCGGACCCCCGGAGTACTGGGGCCAAGATGAAGGGAGGTGGCCTGTGAACCAGCAGTCCGGACATGTCGAACAATGATGGCCCGGCTGGGCGCGGCGGCACGCGAGGCCGCGGCCGAACTGGCCTTTGCCTCACCGCAGGCCAAGCGCGCCGCGCTCGAGGCGGCGGCCGACGCGGTCTGGCAGGATCGCGCGGCCATCATCGCCGCAAATGCCCGCGATCTGGAGTTTGGCCGCGACAAGACCTGAGCCCGGCGATGATGGACCGGCTGATGCTGGATGAGGCGCGGGTTGCCGGCATCGTCGAGGGCTTCGCGCCGTGGCCGCGCAGGACGATCCGGTCGGGCAGGCGATAGCCGAATGGAACATGCCCTCGGGCCTGAACATCCGCAGAGTGCGTACGCCTTTGGGTGTCGTGGGCGTGATCTACGAAAGCCGGCCCAATGTGACCGCCGATGCCGGTGCGCTTTGCCTGAAATCGGGCAATGCGGTGATCTTGCGGGGGGGTCGGAAAGCCTGCATTCGCGCTGCGATCCATGCCTGTCTGGTGGCGGGGCTGCGGGCGGCGGGCCTGCCTGAGACGGCGATCCAGCTGGTCGATACGCGCGACCGCGAGGCCGTGGCAGCAATGCTGCGCGCGGTCGAACATTTCGACGTGATCGTGCCGCGCGGTGGCAAGGGGCTGGTCGGCCTTGTCCAGCGTGAGGCGCGGGTGCCGGTCTTTGCCCATCTCGAAGGGATCTGTCATCTTTGTCGACAAGGATGCCGATCCCGAAAAGGCGCGCGCGGTGGTGTTGAACGCCAAGACGCGGCGCACCGGGATTTGCGGCGCGGCGGAATGCCTGCTGGTTCACAAGGATATCGCCGCGACCCTGGGTCAGCGTATCGTTGATGATCTGATGGCGGCGGGGTCGAGGTGCGCGCCGAGGGGTTGCATGGCAACAAACCCGCGCAAGCCGATGATTTTGGAAAAGAATTTCTGGACATGACCATCGCCGCGAAATGCGTTGATGATGTCGACGCCGCCATTGCCCATATCCGGCGTTTCGGGTCGAATCACACTGATGCCATCCTGACCGAGAACGACGCCGCCGAACGGTTCTTTGCCCGGCTCGACAGCGCGATCCTGATGCGCAACGCCTCGACCCAGTTTGCCGATGGCGGCGAGTTCGGCATGGGCGCCGAAATCGGCATCGCCACCGGCAAGTTGCACGCCCGCGGCCCGGTCGGCGCCGAGCAACTGACCAGTTTCAAATACCCCGTGACCGGCGACGGAACCGTCCGGGGCTAGGGTCGGCCAGGCATTCAGGCCTCGATCGTGACCACGCCGTCGCCCAGCAGCGCGGCGCATTTGCGGCCCTTCGCCTGCGTCGCCTCGGCCAGAAGCGCGAACTGGATGCGGGCAGGCGCCACATCGCCCGCCGCCGCGTCGGTCAGTAGCCGCCAGGGAAGATCGTCGCGCAGGCGCCGGCCTTCGGCACGTGCCGCCCAGGCCTCGCCGCGATAGTCGAGCGTGACCTGACCGCCGACCGGCAGGGCCGCATCGGCGCAAAGCGCCAGAAGCGCGCCGATTCGCGCCTCGGACCGGGGCAATTCGAAGGAAGGTTGCAGACGAAGGCTGTCTTGGTTCCCGCGGCATAGTCCTTCAGAACCGCAGAAAGCTCTGACCCGGATATGCGCTGTCCGGCGGCCGCCTGACCAAAGGCGATACGGAACAGCCGGATACGGGCATTGGCACTGGCGACGCTTTCGCGGATCAGCTGAACTTCGGGGCCCGGCGCGGTGCCGGTCAGTTCCAGAAGCTCGAGCCCGTTGCCGATCGCGCCCAGAGGGCTGATAAGATCGTGGCAGATACGCGAGCCGAGCAAGGCGACAAGATCGGGTTTGACAGACATGGGGCTCCTGAAACGATGCTGGGGGTAAACGCGACACTGGAACCGGGGATGCTGGTCCGCCATCCCGACCGCCCCGACTGGGGGCTGGGGCAGGTCCAGTCGAACAGCCAGGGCCGGATCACGGTGAATTTCGAACACCAGGGCAAGGTGGTGATCGATGGCCGCCGGTGGCCCTGCGGCCCGCCGCGGGCCTGATACCACCATAGGCAGAGCAATGTGTTCTTGTCACGTCCTATAAGGGTGTTGCCGGGCTGGGCACTGGCCGGTCTGGTTGTTGCCAAGCAGGCGTGGCGGGCCTAAGTAGCGCCAAGCCGCAACGGGCGCGCGACGATGAATACCGACGATCAAGCCTTCAGCCTGCGATTGGCGCGTGATGCACGCGACATCCGGGCAGCGCAGGGTTGCGCTATCGTGTCTTCGTCGAGGAACTGGGCGGCGACGGGCCGATGGTCGACCACCAGGCGCAACTGAATGCGACGATTTCGACCCGGTGGTCGACCATCTTCTGCTGATCGACAGCCGGCGCGACGCCGCCTCGCTGGATGATGTTGTCGGTGTCTACCGGCTCCTGCCCGGTGAACGGGCTGCACAGTTCGGCCGCTTCTACAGCGACAGCGAGTTCGACCTTTCGGCCCTGCGCAACAGCGGCCGGCGGCTCCTGGAGCTTGGGCGGTCCTGCGTGCATCGCGATTTTCGCGGCGGAACGGCAATGCTGCATCTGTGGAACGGTCTGGCCGATTATGTTCTGCGCCGCGATATCGAGGTGCTGTTCGGGGTTGCCAGCTTTCACGGCACCGATCCCGCGCCGCTGGCCCTTCCGCTTGCCTATCTATATCACAACCACCTGGCGCCGGCGCCGCTTCGCGTCCGGGTGCGCCCGGCCCATGCGCTGGCCATGGATACGGTGCCCGCCGACGCGATCGACCGGCGCGCCGCCATGGCGGCGAAACCCCGGCACCTGATCAAGGCCTATCTGCGTCTTGGCGGCTTTGTCGGTGACGGTGCCTTTGTCGACCATGCCTTCAACACCACCGATGTCTGCCTGATCATGGACACGGCGCGCATGTCGGAAAAGCATCGCGACTTCTATGCGCGCAAGCAGGAGCCCGCGGCAAGGGTGACCGGATGAGGACCTGGACAAGTGACCAACCGCCCGATGTGCCGGCGATCGGCCTGCTGGGCTGGCTGCGGGTCGCGCTGCGCGGAACGGTTCTGGTTTTGGTCACCTATGGCGGGCTGGTGTTTTTGTTGCTTGTGCGGCTGGTCAAGGCGCCGCTTTGCGGGCTGAACCGGCCGGTCACGCCCTTCATCACACAGGCGGTTTGCCGTGCGGCCTTCATCATCCTCGGCATGCGGTTTTCGGTACGCGGGCGGCCGATGCGCGAAAGGGGGCCATTGTGGCCAATCACGGCTCGTGGCTGGACATCTTTGCGCTGAACGCGCCGCAGCGCGCCTATTTCGTGTCGAAGTCCGAAGTCGCCGGCTGGCCCGGCATCGGCTGGCTGGCGCGCGCCACCGGTACGCTGTTCATCCGGCGCGACAGCCGCGATGCCAAGGCCCAGCAGAGGCTGTTCGAAGAGCGGTTGCGCGCCGGTCACCGGCTGGTGTTCTTCCCCGAAGGCACAAGCACCGACAGCCTGCGGGTTTTACCCTTCAAATCAACGCTTTTTGCTGCGTTCTTTACCCATGGGATGGAGCATGCGATGCATATCCAGCCGGTCACCGTCATCTACCGCGCGCCACCCGGTTTCGACGCACGGTTTTATGGTTGGTGGGGTGATATGGATTTCGGTAGCCATCTGCTGAAAGTGCTTGCCGCCCCGCGTCAGGGATCGGTCGAACTGGTCTTTCATCCCGCGGTCGCGGTCGATGCCTTTGCCGGACGCAAGGCTTTGGCCCAGCACTGCGAAACCGTGGTGCGCGCGGCCCTGCCGGTCAGCCCAGTGGCGCCAGCAACCGGCTGAGCGCGGTGCTGGCATCCTCGTCGCGCCATATCTCCTCGCCGATTGCGAAAAAGTCTGTGATACCCGCGAGTTCGGCGATCACATTCACATCAAGGGCACCCTCGGCAACGACCGGGACCTCGATCACCTCGCTCCACCAGGCAAAAAGATCGCTATCGGCCTTCCGCCCATCGCCCAGCGCCGTCGCACCAACCGGCCCAAAGCTGACATAGTCGGCCCCGGCCTCGCCGGCGTTCATGCCGTCATGTTTGGAGCCGCCGCAGAAAGCGCCGACAATGGCATCGCCACCCAATGCCTTGCGCGCTGCCCGCACGTTGCGCGCCGTCGCTCAGGTGAACGCCATCCAGCCCCAGTTCGACCAGGCCCAGGTGCCGTTCGATCACCAGCGCCACGTCGCGCGCATGGGTCAATTCGCGCAGCGTGTCGGCGGCGCGCGCCACCCGGTCTTCGTCCAGGCTGGCCATGGCAAGGCGCAGGCAGGCGATCTCGTGGTTGTCCATGACCGCTGACAGGCGGGCCGGGAAGACATCAAGGTCGAATTCGGCGGGGTCACAAGATAGATCTGCGGGCGGTCGGCATCGGCCATGGCTTGCTCCGTAGCGGCGGTTTGTCGTGCCATAGCCGAAGTTTTCACGCTTGGCTACTTCGGCCCGAGCCTGCGAACCAGTGCCGCGAAGGCCCAGCGCCGCGGCACGGTCGGCCTTGTCGACGCAAAACGCACCGCCGGAAAGGCCACGGCAACCATGTGACCGTTTCGCCAAGAGCAGAGGCCACCTAAAATCGCCCGATCGCGAACGGTCTCGCCCCCGAGATGGTCGCGGATCCGTTGCGGCAGGCCTTCGTCACAGGCCATTTTTTCCCCCGCGCTTGCGATGCGCCGCATCCGATCGTATCAGACGGGCGTGTTTGGGAATATCTGCTTATGACCGGCCCGGAGCCCGCCTTCATCCTCGTTCGGCCCCAGATGGGCGAAAACATCGGCGCTGCCGCGCGCGCGATGCTGAATTTCGGTCTGGAGAGGCTGCGCGTCGTCGGGCCGCGCGATGGCTGGCCCAACCCGCGCGCCGTGGCCATGGCCAGCGGGGCCGGGCGGCTTCTGGACCATGCGGGGCTGTTCGACGATGTGCCCGCGGCGCTGGCCGATTGCCACTATGTGCTGGCCACCACCGCGCGCGGTCGCAACTGACCAAGCCGGTGATGACGCCCGAACGCGCCATGCAGACCGCACGCGCGATGCAGGCCGAGGGCAAGACGGTGGGCATCCTGTTTGGCCCCGAACGCCGGGCTGGAAAACCCCGATCTCGTCCATGCCAACGCGCTGATCACGGTGCCGGTCAATCCCGATTTCGCCTCGCTCAATCTGGCGCAATGCGTGCTGCTTTTTGGCCTATGAATGGCGACGACAGCACAGCGAGGCGCCGCAAGAGGTTCTGGCCATGGCGCGGACCGAACTGGCCAGCCGGATCGAGGTGGAAAAGCTGGGCGATCATGCCGAGGAACGGCGAAAGGTCGGGCTTCTTTCTTCCTCAGGCCAAGGCCGCGGGCGAAACTGGCGCTGCGCAACATGTGGGCGCGGCTGGGACTGACCCGGGCCGAGGTTCAGACCCTGCACGGCATGCTGCGGCAACTGACCCGGGGCAAGGGCGATGACGGCGCGTCTTGAAGCGCCCGCCGCCGCGCCTAGTGTCAGCGCCGAAACGAGGAAGACTGCAGCAAAGCGCAGCATTTTCGAAGAGGTCAGCGAACCGCGGCAGGACGCACCGCAGGGCGGCATGATCGCCGCGGGCGGGCGCGGAGGCGCGCGCGGGGCGATCCGTATCTGGCTGGCGGTGCTGTTTGCGATGGTCGTCGCCATGATCGCCGTCGGCGGGCTGACACGGCTGACCGATTCCGGCCTGTCGATCACCGAATGGCGCCCCGTGACCGGCGCGCTGCCGCCGATGGATGCCGCCGGTTGGGAGGCCGAGTTTGAGAAGTACCGGCAAAGCCCGGAATTCAAACTTCAAAACCATACGATGACCATCGACGAATTTCGCGGCATCTACTGGTGGGAATGGGGCCACCGTCAGTTGGGCCGCGCGGTGGGTCTTGTCTGGGCCGCGGGTTTTCTGGGTTTCTGGCTGCTGCGGCGCATACCGGCGGGCTGGCACCTTCGGCTGGCGCTTCCGGGGCTTCTGGGCGGCGTTCAGGGGGCGTTGGGCTGGTGGATGGTCGCCTCGGGCCTGACGGGCCGCATGGTCGATGTCGCCTCCTACCGGCTTGCCCTGCATCTGGGGCTGGCATTCGTCATCCTTGGCCTTCTGGCCTGGCTGATCCTGCGGCTGGGCCGGCCCGAGGCGGCGCTGATCCAGGCGCGGCGTTCAGGCGACGCGGCGCTGGCTCGCCGGGCAGGCTGGCTTGCGGCGTTGACCTTCCTGCAAATCCTTCTGGGTGCGTTGGTCGCCGGTATCGATGCCGGTCGCGGCTTTCCCACCTGGCCGTCGATGAACGGCAGCTTCTTTCCCGCCGATGCCTTCTATCTGGCCGAGGGCGAGCCAGCCTGGCGGTCGTTTTTCGAAAACCCGGGGCTTGTCCAGTTCACGCACCGGATGGTCGGCTATCTGGTCTTCGGCTTTGGCCTATACGTCTGGTTTCGCGCCCGGCGGTCCGCCCATCCGGTCACCCGCATGGCCTTCGACTGGATGGCGGCCATGCTTCTTGGCCAGATCGTGCTGGGGATCGTGACCGTTCTGCATGCCGCACCCCTGCATCTGGCGCTCGTGCATCAGCTTGGCGCGGTGATCCTCTGGGTCATGATCCTGCGTGCCGCATTCCTTTCGCGCTATCCCGTTATCCGTTCCATCCGGGGGTCCTGATGAGTGCATTCGACCAGCTCATGAACCATCAGCGCCAGACCGAGGCGCTGGCGCAGATCGCCGGGCTTCTGGGCTGGGATCAGGAAACCATGATGCCGCCGGCCGCCGCCGACCAGCGCGGCGAGGAGATGGCGGCGATCGAGGGTGTGCTGCATGCGCGCCGCACCGCGCCGGAAATTGGTGACTGGCTGGCCGCCGCCACCGCCCCCGATGCGGTCGGCGAGGCGCAGCTGCGCCACATCCGCCGGTCCTGGCAGCGCAGCACCCGGGTGCCGGCACGGCTGGCAACCGAACTCGCGCGTCTGACCAGTGTCGCGCAGGGCATCTGGGCCGAGGCGCGCAAGGCAGAATCGGTGGCGCAGTTCCTGCCTACGCTGGAAAAGGTCGTGGCGCTGAAACGCGAAGAGGCGCAGGCCATTGCCGATGGTGGCGACGCATATGATGCGCTGCTCGACGCCTATGAGCCGGATACATCCGCCGCCGAAATCGCGCGTATCTTCAATGCGATGCGGCCCCGCCTTGTGGCACTGCGCGAACGTATTCTGGGCGCTGCGCAACAGCCCAGGCGCCTTTCCGGGCATTACCCGCAGGCCGAACAGCTGGCGCTGGCGCGAAAGCTTGCCGATGCGTTCGGCTATGACTGGTCGCGCGGGCGGCTCGATCTGGCGGTGCATCCGTTTTCTTCCGGCTCGGGCAATGATGCGCGCATCACCACCCGTGTGGTCGAAAGCGATCCGTTCAATTGCCTTTATTCCACCATCCACGAGGTCGGCCACGCCTGTTACGAACAGGGCATCGATGCTGCCTATCAGTTCACGCCGCTTGGCCAGGGCGTCTCGATGGGCGTGCATGAAAGCCAAAGCCGGATCTACGAAAACCAATTGGGCCGCTCGCGCGCTTTCACCGGCTGGATGTTCGGCCAAATGCAGGAAGCCTTTGGCGCGGCGCCGGCGGCCGATGCCGACGCCTTCTACGCTACCATCAACCGGGTCGAACCCGGTTTCATCCGGACCGAGGCGGATGAGGTGCATTATAATCTGCACATCATGATGCGTTTCGATCTGGAACGCGCGCTGATTTCCGGCGCGCTCGAGGTTGCCGATCTCGAAGAGGCCTGGAATGTGCGCTTCCTGTCCGATTTCGGTGTTGCGGTGGACCGGCCCCGGCACGGGATGCTGCAGGATGTGCATTGGTCCGGCGGGCTGTTCGGCTATTTCCCGACCTATGCGCTTGGCAATGTCTATGCCGGTTGCCTGATGGCGGCGCTGCGTTCCGAGGCAGGCGGTATCGACGATGCGCTGGCGCGCGGCGATGCGCGCCCCGCGACCGAATGGCTGCGCGACAGGGTCCAGCGCCACGGCGGCCTGTTCAGCCCGCGCGAACTGATCACCCGAGCCTGCGGCAAGACCCCGGACGAAACCCCGCTTCTTGACTATCTGGAGGCGAAGTTCGGCGCCATCTACCGGCTCTGACCATGGCACTTTCGCCCGAAACCACCCCGGACACCGCCGACGGTGACGCGCTGGCGGTCTGGCTTCTGGCGTTGGGGCAAACCTTGGGATTTGCCTGTCTTTACTACGTCTTCGCCGCACTTCTTCCGGCGTGGGAAGAGGCGTTTGGCTGGTCCAAGGCCAGCCTTGCCGCCGGGCCGACGCTTGCCATCGTGATTTCCGCCGTGATCGCGCCCTTTGCCGGCCGGCTGGTCGACCGTGGCCTTGGTGGCGAGCTTTTGTGGGGTGGCGCGCTTTGGGGCGGGCTGGCGCTGGCGGCATTGGCGCTGGTTGAAAGCCATGGCCAGTACCTGCTGGCCTGGGCGGCGATCGGCCTTGGCCATGGCACCAGTCTTTACGAGGTCTGCTTTGCCTTTCTGACCCGCCGGCTTGGCAGCGGCGCCCGCGGTGCCATCATCCGCGTCACGCTGGTGGCGGGCTTTGCCTCGACGCTGGCCTTTCCGATGGGCGCGATGCTGGCCGAAGCCTTCGGTTGGCGGTGGGCCGTGGCGGGATTCGCCGCGCTCAGCCTGTGCCTTTCTGCGCCGGCCAATGGCTGGGCGGTGGCGCGGCTGCGGCGACTGGAACGACGCGGGCCGGGCTGTCTAGCCGCAAGTCCGCGCGGCGGTGCCTTTCGTGCCGCCCTGCGCCGGCCGGAGTTCTGGCTGCTGGCGCTGGTTTACGGGGCGCTGTCGCTCAACCATTCCACGCTGGTTGCCTTTGCCTTGCCGCTTTTTGCCTCTGTCGGGGCGGGCAGCGCGCTGGCCATCACCGCCGCCTCCTGCGTCGGCCCCGCGTAGGTCGGCGGCCGAGTCGTGCTGGCCACGCTCGGGGCACGGGTCCCGGTGCTCTTCGCAGTACAGCTCTGCCTCGGCCTGGCCATCCTGGCCTCGGCCTGCCTGCTGGGCGCTCCTGCCGCGCTCTGGCTCATCTTCGCCTATGCGCTGGCACAGGGGACGGCGGCGGGCACGATGAGCATCCTCAAGCCGCTTCTGACCGCCGAAACGCTGGGGCGGCAGGACTTCGGGGCGATGGCCGGGGCGATTGCCATGGCTCCGATGCTGGCAGGGGCCGTGGCACCCACTTTTGGCGCGGCGCTGATCGCCCAAGCCGGCGAAAGCGGGCTGATCATGACCACGATGGCCATCGCCGCGCTCGGCCTTGGCGCAACCTTCGCGCTTGGTGCCCGGCTACGGCGCGTGAACTAGCCAGCCGGCCGCCTAGCCCTGCCAGTCGGGCGGGCGCTTTTCGATGAAGGCGTTGATCCCTTCCTCGGTATCGCGCCACAGCATATTTTCCACCATGACGGCGGCGGCATGGTCATAGGCCGCCGCTCGGGTCATCTCGATCTGGTCGTAGAAGGCACGCTTGCCGATCTTCACGGCGGCCGAAAGCTTGCCGGCAACGGTGTCGGCCAGCGCCCGTGTCTCGGCGGCCAGCGCCTCGGCCGGCACCACGCGGTTGACCAGACCCACCTCGGCCGCCCGGCCTGCTTCGATGAAACTGCCCGTCGTCAGCATCTCGAAGGCCACCTTGCGCGGCACGTTGCGGCTGAGCGCGACCATGGGTGTCGAACAGAAAAGCCCGATGTTGACGCCGTTGACGCCAAACCGCGTGCCTTCTGCGGCGACCGCCATGTCGCACGAGGCGACAAGCTGGCAACCCGCGGCGGTGGCGATGCCGTGAACCTCGGCGATGACCGGCTGGGGCAGGGCGGGGATCATCTGCATCACCTCGGCGCAGCGCGCGAAGAGATCGGCGAAATAGGCGCGCCCCCGGTCCTCTGCCTGCCGGCCAGCCTGCATTTCCTTCAGGTCATGGCCCGCGCAAAACGCCTTGCCCGCCCCGCGCAGCGTTACGACGCGGATCGCCCTGTCTTGCGCCAGTTCGCCAAAGCGCGCCTTGATCGCGGCCAGCATCGCATCCGACAGTGCATTCAGATTGCCGGGTGAATTCAGCGTCAGCCGCGCCACGGGGCCGTCGTCGTCACGCAGAACCAAGGCGTCAGTCATCTTGCAATCCCTCCGTTTGGCGGGAAGTCTAGGGGCGAAACCGGCAAGGGGGAAGGCATGACACTGGCACTGGACCGCGACGCATTGACCGGTTTTCTGAAAGCCGAATTCCCGCAGGTGTCGGATGACTTTGCGATCGATGCCCAGAACGAGGCCGGCATCACCGTTCGCCTGAAGGTCGCCGACCGACACTTGCGCCCCGGCGGAACGGTTTCGGGGCCGTCGATCTTTGCGTTGGCCGATGTCGCGATCTACCTGGCCATCCTCGCGCGGATCGGGCCTGTGGCACTGGCCGTCACCACCAATTGCAGCATCGACTTCATGCGCAAGCCCGCCGCCGGTACCGACCTTGTGGCCGAGGCGCGGCTTTTGAAGCTTGGCCGGGTGCTGGCGGTGGGCGATGTCCTGATCCGCTCCGCCGGCATGGCCGAACCCGTCGCCCGTGCCAGCCTGACCTATTCCATCCCGCCTACGCGCGAGGTCGCAAATCCCGCCTGATATGACGCCCCGCCCCCTCGACGCCCCGGGGTGGCAATGCCATATCTGCCGTGACAGGTCCGGGGGATCTTTTCGAGGATGACGCTGATCGAACGTCAGGGGTTTGGCGCCGGTGGCCCGGCCTTGCGCCGGGGACTGGTCGAACTGGATTGCGGCCCGGATGGCCGGCCGGCGCGGTTCAGCGAGCCGCGCGCACTGATCCGGGCGGACAGCGCCTCCGAACTGGCGGCCGCATTTGCCGCGATCGAGGCGGCGCGGGCCGCGGGTCACTGGCTGGCCGGTTATGCCAGCTACGACCTGGGGCTGGCGCTGGAACCAAAGCTGAAGCCCCGCCTTGCGGCGCCCCGGGAAAACGCGCCGCTTCTGTGTTTCGGGGTTTTCGACCGGCCCGGCCCGCTGACGCGCGAAACGCCGGCTGAAACCGCCCAGCTTTCGCGTCCCGAACCCTTGTGGGGGCTCGCACGCTACCGCCGCGCCTTCGACGCGGTGCGCGCCTATATCGCGGCGGGAGACACCTATCAGGTGAACCTGACCTTTCCGATGGCGGCGCTCTGGCAGGGCGATCCGCGCGCGCTTTTCGCCGCTTTGGCGGCGCGCCAGCCGGTTGGTCATGGCGCCTATGTCGATCTTGGCGGGCCGATCCTGTTGTCACGTTCGCCGGAGCTGTTCTTTCACCTTGATGCCGATGGCACGATCACCGCGCGCCCGATGAAAGGCACCGCGCCGCGTTCACCTGACCCCGTCGAAGACGGTGCCCGCGCGCGATGGCTGCAAAACGATATCAAGAACCGCGCGGAAAACCTTATGATCGTTGACCTTTTGCGAAACGATCTGTCGCGTCTTTCACAGCCGGGCAGCGTGCGCGTACCCGTGCTTTTTGCCGTTGAAACCTATGCGACGGTCCATCAGATGGTGTCCACCGTCACCGCCCGTCTGGTGGGCCGCCCGACGGTCGAGGCGATCTTTCGCGCGCTTTTTCCCTGCGGTTCGATCACCGGTGCGCCGAAGATCCGCGCGATGGAGATCATCGACGATCTGGAGGCGAGCCCGCGAGGATCCTACTGCGGTGCCATCGGCTGGATCGCGCCGGACGGGTCGATGGATTTCAACGTGGCAATCCGCACGCTGGTGCTGCAACCCGACGGGGTGGCGCAGCTGAATGTGGGCGGCGGCGTGGTTTACGACAGCGACGCCGGCGGCGAATATGACGAGGCGCTTTTGAAAGGACGGTTTGCGTGGCTGGACTGACGCCGCAACCGGGCCTTCTGGTCATCGAGACCTTTCGCATGACCGCTTCGGGCAGCGTGCCGCGCATCGACCGGCATCTGGATCGCATGGCGCAAACGGCGAACCGTCTGGGCTATGCCTTTGACCGGCAAGCGGCGGTTGCCGCATTGCCCGCTGCGGGTCCGGCCGATCTGCGCGTTCGGCTGACGCTGGATATCGGCGGCCGGTTTGCCGCGACCGCCGCGCCGCTTGGCCACACCGCCCCGCTCTGGCGGGTCGTGATTGCCGATGAACGGATCACCGCCGCCGATCCCTGGCTGGCGGTCAAGACCACGCGACGCGAACGCTATGACAGGGTGCGGGCCAGCCTGCCGCGCGGCGTGGACGAAGCGCTGTTCCTGAACGAAAACGGCGAGGTTTGCGAGGGCGCGATCACCAATGTCTTCGTGCAATGCGGCGAGAGGCTGCTGACGCCGCCCCGCGCCGCCGGCTTGCTGCCCGGCATCCTCCGGCAGGAGCTCTTGACCATGGGTCGCGCGGTCGAGGCGCCGTTGCGGCGCGAAGACCTGACCGGTGCCGAGGGGATCTACGTCGGCAATGCGCTGCGCGGGTTGATCCGGGCGGAACTCGCCCGCGCTTAGGGCCTGCTTTTTGCCAGCGGGTGGTGATCCAGCACCAGCGATTTCAGCCGCTCGTCCAGCACATGGGTGTAGATTTCGGTTGTCGACAGGTCGGCATGGCCCAGAAGCGTCTGGATCGACCGCAAATCGGCGCCGCCTGCCAGAAGATGCGTGGCGAAGGCATGGCGCAGCGTATGCGGCGATACCTTGGCAGGGTCGAGCCCGGCCTGCACGGCCAGGTCCTTGATCAGGAGGAAAAAGCGGTGGCGCGTCAGGTGGCCATCGCGCCCGCGCCCGGGAAACAGATACCGTGACACGGGCTTTCCGGCCTTGCGCGCCGCCGCGTCTTCGCGGTCGCGATGGGCAAGCCAGCCGCCCAGAGCCGCACGCGCCTTTTGCGACAGCGGCACCATCCGCTCCTTGCCGCCCTTGCCGCGCACCAGTATCAGGCGCGGATCGCCCCGCACGGCGGCAATGGGAAGACCGACAAGTTCGCTGACCCGCATTCCGGTGGCGTAAAGCAGTTCCATCAGGCAGATGTTGCGCAGCCGGTCGGTTTCGCGCCCGCCGGTGCCCGCGGCGTTCATCAGCCGGTCGACCTCGTCAATGCCAAGCGTCTTTGGCAGGCGTTTGGGGCGTCCCGGCCCGCGAATCTGCAGGGCCGGATTGTCTGCGCGCCAACCTTCGTCATGGGCAAAGCGGAACAACTGGCGAATTGACGAAAGCCGCCGCGCACGCGTGGTCTGGGCCAGCCCCTGCGCTTCGCAGGAAATCAGATAGGCCTCGACATCGGCGCGGCTGGCCGCCTGAAAGTGACGCTTGCGGTGGGCGAGCCATCCGGCGAAATCCTTCAGGTCGCGTCCATAGCCCAGAAGCGTGTTGCGCGACGCACCCTGTTCGGCCGCCTGCGCCTCGAGGAAGGCCGATATCCAGCGTTCCATCGCGCCTATCCCCGGCGTTCGAGCAGCAACAGTTCCAGTGCCGTCTGCCGGGCGGCGCCTTCCAGACCGACAGAGCGCAGGAAGGCCAGGCCTTCGGTCACCTCGACCAGATCGCCGGCCGCGCCGCGGCTGATCCGGTCGATGGCCAGCAGCAACGCCTCGCCCAGCCGCTTGCTGGCGGAAAGACTGGCCAGATCGGACGGCACGGGGCTATGGGTAAAGGCATCCTGAATGGCGCCGGACAGCCGGTTATAGGGGCGCACGCCGCCGGGGTTGCCGCGCGCCAGACCGATCAGGAAGGCCTCGATCCCGTCTTCGGGTTTGCGCGCGCTGGCCGCCATTTCGTACTGGTCCGATAACAGCCCGACCTGAAAGGCCAGCCGCGCCGCATCGCCGGTCAGCGGCAGGCGCGACAGGCGTTCGGCGTATAGCGCGGCAAAGACCACCTCCATCTCGGCTTCGGTCATCCGTGCCCAGGCGTCGGGCAGGGCGCGCGCCACCGCGCCGGGGTCACCGGCATTCAGCGCCGTGTCGAAACGCTGCAACGCCTCCACCCGGTCCCAGATCCCGCCAGAGGCCGCCGGCAGCCGGTCGGTGTAGATGCCCAGAAGCCGGTTGGGTTCGATCGCCCCGGCGCGCGCCAGACGTTCGGCCGCTTCCAGCTGCGCCTTCCAGCCGGCGCTGGGGCGCAGTTCGGCATTGGCAAAGGCAATGGGCAGGGCGCCGGTCGGCATCGGTTCGCCCACCGCCTCCATCATCCGCCAGACCAGCGGCGAGGGCCGCTGCGGCGGTGGCAAGGGTCCGTCGCCTTCGTAAAGCTCGGGGTCGAGGAAGCGCGACAAAAGCGCCTCTTCCTCGTCATCGACGAAATCGAGCGCCACGGCGGTGTGCAAGGTTAGCGCGGCGGCGTTCCAGTCACCGTTTCGCGCAAGGCAGAAGATGCGCGCAGGAAAGGTCGGCGCCACCTCGGGAAGATCGCGCAGCGTTTCGCAGGCGCGGCTTTCCTCGCCGGTCAGAAGCGCGACGTCGAAAGCGCGGCGGAATATTTCCGGCGTCGTCGGATTGGCCAGTTCCAGAAGCGCCGCCGCCCGGTCGACCGCACCGAGATCCAGAAGCCTGTCGATGCGCGCAAGAAACAGCACGCCGTGGCTGTCGCTGTCGAAGGGCGGGTTCAGCTCGGCCAAGAGCAGACGGTAGATCAGCGCCTTGAGCGCGGGCAGGGTGTCGATCTCTTCGGCGCGCAAAAGTCGCGCCAGCTCAACCGTCGGCGTCACGCCCCAGAGGTCGGGCGGAAGACCGGCCGCCTGCGCCGGGATCAGGCCCAATGCGTCCAGTCGCAAGCCGTCGATCACATCCACCGTCACCGCCTCGGGCTGGGCCGCGGCGGCGACCCCCGGTTCGCTTCCCGTGGCCCCGGGGCCCAGCGTCGCCGGTTCGCGCACAGATTGCGACAGCCAGTCAATCGCCGAAAGCGGAGCCTCGGCGCGCAGCACCGTCGCCGCCCCGAGCGAGAGCGCGAGCGTCAGCGAAAGCCGCGTCACGGTTCTGTCACTGGGCATCCAGCGTTACCGGTACGGTGATCTGGCTCTGGTCGGGCGAAAGATCGCTCAGAAAGGCGTAGACGGTCAGACCCGCAAGTCCCAAAAGCGCCAAAACCACGATAGCCTTGAGAAGTCGACCCATTCTTCCTGCCCGTTATTGTCTGGCCACAGTGATGGCACATGACAGTTTATATATGGCATTTTTTCGAAGTTCACGCCATTCAGAGGAGAAAGAATTGCCTGAGCAGGTCTCTGCCACGTGAAACCGAAGCTGAAAAAAACCGTTGTGCTGGTCGGCATGATGGGGGCGGGCAAGACCGCGGTCGGCACACAGCTGGCACGCCGTCTTGCGGTGCGGTTTCTGGATTCCGACGAAGAGATCGTGCGCGCGGCCAACATGACGATCGCCGAGATTTTCGAACGCGACGGCGAGCCGTTTTTTCGCGCCCGCGAGACCGAGGTGATCGACCGGCTGCTGCACGGCCAGCCTGCGGTGTTGTCGACCGGTGGTGGCGCTTTTCTGAGCGAAGCGAATCGCGCGTTGATTCATGCACATGGCGTTTCGGTCTGGCTCCGGGCCGATCTTGCGCTGTTGTGGTCGCGCGTGCGCCACAAGACGACGCGGCCACTTTTGCGCACCGACAACCCCTATGAAACGCTCACGGCCATTTACCACGCGCGCGTGCCGCTTTATGCACAGGCCGACCTTGCGGTGGACAGCAGCCCCGAGTTTTCGGTCGAGGAAATGAGCGAACGCGTCGTCGAAACCCTGCTGACCCGCCCCGATGTGCTGGAGATGCGGCGATGAGCGACACGACGGTTCGGGTGGACCTTGGCGCGCGGTCCTACGATGTGCGGATCGCTGCGGGGCTGATCGCGCGCGCGGGCGTGGAAATCGCGCCGCTTCGCGCCGACCGCGTGTCGCGGTTGTCACCGACCAGACCGTGGCGCCGCTGCATCTGGAGGCGCTGCGCCAGGGCCTGGCCGCCAACGGCATCACGGCCGAAACGCTGGCCCTTCCGGCCGGTGAGGCGACGAAAGGCTGGGCAGAGTTTTCGCGCTGCGTCGAATGGCTTCTGGCGCAGAAGGTCGAACGCAACGATGTGGTCGTGGCCTTCGGCGGCGGGGTGATCGGCGATCTTGTCGGCTTTGCCGCGGCGGTGCTGCGGCGGGGCGTGCGCTTTGTTCAGATTCCCACAACGCTTCTGGCGCAGGTCGACAGTTCGGTGGGCGGCAAGACCGGCATCAACTCCCCCCATGGCAAGAACCTGATCGGGGCTTTTCACCAACCCTCGCTGGTTCTGGCCGATATCGCGGTTCTGTCCTCGCTTTCGCCGCGCGACTTTCTGGCCGGCTACGGCGAGGTGGTGAAATATGGCCTCTTGGGCGATGCGGATTTCTTTGCCTGGCTCGAAGATAACGGTCCGGCATTGGCCGCGGGCGACATGGCGGCACGCCACCATGCGGTTCGCCGTTCGGTCGAGATGAAGGCCGACATCGTGGCCCGCGACGAAACCGAAACCGGCGACCGCGCGCTATTGAACCTTGGCCATACCTTCTGCCACGCGCTCGAGGCGGCGACGGGCTATTCCGACCGTCTTCTGCATGGCGAGGGCGTGGCGATCGGCTGCGCGCTGGCGTTCGAACTGTCGCAACGTCTTGGGCTTCTTGCGCAAGAGGCGCCGAGCCGGGTCCGGGCGCATCTGAAGGCGATGGGCATGAAATGCGACCTGGCCGACATCCCTGGCGAACTGCCGGGATCGGACGCGCTGATGGCGCTGATGGCGCAGGACAAGAAGGTGGTCGACGGCCGCCTGCGCTTTATCCTGGCGCGCGGCATCGGCGCGGCCTTCGTCACCTCCGACGTTCCGGCAGAAGCGGTGCGCGCGGTACTGGACGAGGCGTTGCGGGGGCGGCCCTAGGCGCTTTGCAACGGTCGGATCTTGAGCTTGGTGATGCGGTTTTCGCGCCGCGTCACCACCTCGAAGCGAAACCCGTGGAAATTGAAGACCTGGCCTTCGGACGGGATCATCTGCGCCTCGTGGATGACAAGCCCGGCCAGCGTGTTGGCCTCGTCATCGGGCAGCGACCAGTCCATCGCGCGGTTCACGTCGCGGATCGTCATGGCGCCATCGACGATGTATTCGCCGGCTTCGTCCTGCTTCAGCGGGTGTTCGGCATCGGGGTCGAATTCGTCGGTGATCTCGCCCACGATCTCTTCCAGGATGTCCTCCAGCGTGATCAGGCCGCGCAGGCTGCCATATTCGTCAACCACCAGCGCAAAATGCGTCTTGCGGCGCAGGAACTGCCGCATCTGTTCGTCAAGCGGCGTGGTTTCGGGCACGAAATAGGGCTTCATCGCCACTTTCAGGATGTCGAGCTGATCCAGAGAGGCGATGTCGCCCGCATCGCGCCGCACCAGCCGGTCGACCTCGCGCAGAAGGTCCTTGGCGTGAATGACGCCGACGATGTTTTCGGCATCGCCTCGGTAAAGCGGCAGGCGCGTGTGGGCCGAACCCAGCGCCTGTGTCAGGATCCGGTCGGGTGCGGCATCGACATCGATCATCTCGATTTCGCGACGATGGCGCATGATTTCTTCGACGGTCCGGTCCGACAGGTCCAGCGCGCCCAGCAGGCGATCGCGGTCTTCCTTGTGCACGGCACCTTCGGAATGGCCAAGCGCGATGGCGCCGACGATCTCCTCGCGCAGCGCCAGAATGTGGCTGTCGGGGTCGGTCTTGACCCCGAAAATCGCCAAAATCACCCGTACAAGGAACCGCACCAGCGTGACGATGGGCGAAAAGATCAGAATCACCAGCCGGATCGCCGGTGCGACGCGCTGCGCCGCGACTTCGGCATTGGTGATGGCATAGGTCTTCGGCAGAACCTCGGCGAAGATCAGCACCAGCGCCGTCATGACCAGCGTCGCCATGGCCACGCCGCCATCGCCGAGGATGCGCGTCAACAACGCGGTCGCCAGCGAGGCCGACAGGATATTGACCACGTTGTTGCCCAGAAGCAGCGCGCCGATCAGCCGTTCGCTGTCTTCGGTCACCTTCAACGCCGCCTCGGCACCGCGCGCGCCCTTGTCGGCCTGTGCGCGAAGTTTCGACCGCGACGCCGCGGTCAGCGCGGTCTCCGAACCGGAAAAGAAGGCCGACAGCACCAGAAGGCCGATGATCGCCGCGGCGGTCATCCAGAAGGCGCTATCAAGAATTGGCGAGGCAGGGGTCATCGTGTTTGCTTTCGTTTCGCTACCCGTCTTATGGGGATCGCACGGGGCTGGCGCAAGAGAGGGCGATGATGGGCGCAATCCGCATAGAGGATATGGGCGTTCTTAAAGGCGAGGTCGCGCTTTATGGCGGGCCCTATTCCAATGCCCATGCCACGCGGTCGTTCTTGACGGCTGCGACGGTTTCGCCATCCGCCCGAGAGGAGGATGCACCGGCGACTGCGTGGCCTATGGCGCGCATCCGGTTGAAACATGTGGCGCTGATCAGGGCGCGGGGCGGGGTGGTGGTGGCCGGAAATTGCGAACGCCAGCTGGCCACCGGGGCGGGCGATTGCGGCTGCGGCTTTGCCCCCGGCACAGCCTGCGACCGGCTTTCCGCCGCATGGTATGCCCACGCGGACCGCGCGCTGGGGCCGAATTGCGCGGCTGGATGGCGGGGCTGCCCGATGTCGCGACATTCCGCCATGCAGGCCGCCGCGTCGCCGGTCGTGCACGGCGGGTTTACCGACATCAGCCGCTTTCTCTGGCCAAGCAGCAGCGAGGCCGAATTCGCCGGGGAAATTGCCGCGTTGCAGGAATGTCTCGGTCCGCTTGACATTGTGGTCGCGGGCCATTGCGGTATCACCTTTCAGCGCCAGATAGGCGGCGTTTTGTGGCTGAACGCGGGCGCCATAGGCCTGCCGCCGCATGACGGGCGGCCCGAAACACGGTTTACCGTGCTTGCCGCCGACGGCGCGCGCGTTCACCGGCTACATTACGACCACGCCGCCGCTGCCGGCGCGATGGCCGCTGTCGAGACGGTTCCAGGGTTACGACCGGGCGCTGGAAACCGGCCTATGGCCCAGCGAGGACGTGTTGCCAGAGGCCATGCGCCGCGCGACCTGAGGCCGGTGGCCTAGCCGCGCATCCGCGCCCCCTCGGGATCGAAAAGCGGTGTCTCGACCAGCCGCGCGCGGCGGCGTTCGCCCAGGATCTCGATTTCCGCCTCCAACCCGTCTCTGGCCTTGTCTGCCGGCACGAAACCGATGGCAACCGATGTGCCGGCATGGTGCGAATAGCCGCCAGAGGTGCAGAAACCCTGCACCGTTCCATCGATCCAGATCGGCTCCCACGCGACCACATCGGCCTCGTCCGCCTGACCGAGGCGCAGAGCCGGCGCGCGGGCGCTGGACTTTCGGCCAGCGCTGCCGCCTTGCCGATCCAGTCGGCCGGCTTGTTCCAGCGGATGAACCGGTCAAGCCCGGTTTCGGCCGGCGTGTAGTCAGGGCGGCGGCTTCCGCGCCCCAGCTGCCGAAGAACCGGTCAAGACGCAGGCTCATCATGGCGCGCATGCCAAACGGTCGCAGCCCCAGATCCTTGCCCGGCGGCCCAAAGCGTGTGCCACAGGTGGCGCTGGCTCATGTGGTCGCAGAAGATCTCATACCCCAGATCGCCGGTATAGCCTGACCCGCTGGACAAGGCAGTTGGCCATGCCCACCATCATCCGCCATCCATGAACCGCAGCGCCTCGGGGCCATCGGCGCGCGTGACCCGCGCCAGCAGCTCGCGCGCCTTCGGCCCGGCAATCTGGAAGCCGGTCAGGCTGTCAGAGATGTTTTCAACCCGCACCCCGTCTTCGGCATGCTGTTCGAACCAGCGCATGTGCCAGCCCTGCGCGCCATAGCTTGCGGTCAGCTGAAACTCGGTCTCGCTGAGGCAGGTGACGGTGAAATCGCCGATGATTCTGCCGCTTTCCGGCCAGCATCGGATTGAGCGCCAGCCGCCCCGGTTTCGGGATCAGACCGGCCATGATCCGGTCAAGCCAGGCGCGGGCGCGTGGGCCGGTCACGCGGTACTTGCCGAAATTCTGAACCTCGTTGATGCCGACGCCGCCGCGCACTGCACACACCTCGGCCGCCGTCGCGTCCCATGCGTTGGACCGCCGGAAGGTCGGGTTTTCGTGGCCCGGCTCGCCGGGCAGGGCAAGTAGTTCACGACTTCCAGCCCGTATTGCTGGCCCCAGACGGCATTCATCCCGTCGAAGATGTCGTACATCGGCGTGGTGCGGAACGGGCGTGCTGCCGGGCGTTCCTCGTTTGGGTAAGGAAACCGAAAACCTCTGGTAGTTCTCGATCACCTTCAGACGTGTAGCCGGGGCTTGTCCAGTTGCCGAACCGGGCCACGTCGAAGCCGCGCGGTCCGCTTCGACCTCGCCGTGGATCATCCATTGCGCCCAGCGCCAGCCCCATGCCGCCGCCCTGGCTGAACCCGGCCATGACCGCGCAGGCCGACCAGTAGTTGCGCAGCCCCGGCACCGGCCCGATCAGGGGATTGCCATCGGGGGCGAAGGTGAAGGGCCGTGAATGACCCGCTCACCCCGGCACTTTCCAGGACCGGGAAACGGCGATAGGCGAAGGCGACCAGATCCTCGATCTTGTCGAACTGTTCGTTCAGAAGTTCATGGCCGAAATCCCACGGCGTGCCATCGACGCTCCACGGTTCGCAGGGCTTTTCGTAAAGCCGATGCAGAGCCCCGGCCTTCCCTGACGCAGATAACTTTCGCCGCCTGGGTCCATGACATGGGGAAATTCGTCACCGCGTTTCAGGATATCCATGATCTGGGGGATGTCGTCGGTCACCAGATCGCGTGCGCCATCGGCAGAAGCGGCAGATAGACGCCGGCCATCGCGCCGATTTCCCGCGCCCAAGAGCCCGCCGGCATTGACCAGGTGTTCGGCGTGGATCGTGCCTTTTCGGTTACCACATCCCATGTGCCGTCGGCGCGCGGGTTGGTTTGCAGAACGCGGTTGTGCAGTACGATCTCTGGCGCCGCTACATCCGCGGCCTTGGCGCCAGAGCATGGGTGGTCCCGACAGGTCGAGGATGGCCGTCAAGCGGGTCGTAGAGAGCGCCGATGATGCCGTCGAGATTGACCATGTTGTCGGTCAGTTTGGCAATCTCCGCCGGTCCGAGGATTTCGGTGTCGAGCCCCATGTAGCGATGCTTGGCGCGTTCGGCCTTCAGCATCTCGAACCGCGCGGTGTTGTCAGCCAGGGTGATGCCGCCGACATGGTGCAACCCGCAGGACATGCCGGTGATTTCCTCCAGCTCGCGGTAAACCGGATCGTATCAGCCCTGAAGCGGCCATGTTGGTGTCGCCGTTCAGGGTGTGAAACCCGCCCGCCGCGTGCCAGGTCGAACCCGACGTCCAGTTCCGAGCGTTCGACCAGCATGACGTCTTTCCAGCCCAGCTTGGTCAGGTGGTAAAGCACGGAACACGACAACGCCGCCGCCAATAACCACCACCTGAGCATGGGTTTTCATCATCGCGTCTCCTGTTTCACACCGCTCGAGCTGCGCCGGTTTTCGGCAGGGTCTTAGATCCACGCAGCGGGTGGGCCGGTTAGCGACCAAAGTTGTCGTATTTCAAGTGTGTGCGGTCGAATTTCTGATGGCCTTGCGGCTGGTTTCGTTCGGGATGTTGTGGCAATAGGCGGTGGCAGCCGTGGCTACCGGAAGACAGGCATCATGTTTCCGCCAAGACCCGCAGTCACTGCATCTGTCCTGCCGCTCTCTTCGGGCTCGGTATCGTCCTGCGTCCACTGCTTCCGATTGACGAGACGCGACCATCTCGACGTGGCCTGGGAGATGTGGCAGTCGGGCGATGCCTTCCATCTCAGCCGCAATTACGAGCTTTACACCCACAAGCCGCCGCTTCTGTTCTGGCTGATCAACCTTGTTTGGCTCGCCACCGGCGTCAGTGAATGGGCCGCGCGGCTGGTCGGCCCGGCTTTTGGTGTCGCTTCGGTCTTCGCCGCGGCGGCCTTGGCGCGCCGCATCTGGCCGGGCGACCGCGAAACCGCAGCCCGCGCGGCACTGATGCTGGCAAGCTTCAGCGTCTTTCTGCTTTACGGCGGCGCGACGATGTTCGACACGATGCTGACGCTGGCCACGGGTCTGGGTATCGCACTATTGTGGGCGATCGGATCGGGCGAGGGCGGGCGACGCCACTGGGTCGGGTTCGGGGTGGTTCTGGCCTTTGGCGTCTATGCCAAGGGGCCGGTGATTTTCGTCCATCTCCTGCCCGCGCTGCTGACAATGCGGGTCTGGGCGCCGGAACCGCCGGGCTGGCGTGTGCTGGGCCGCGGTCTGCTTTTGTCCATTGGCGTCGGGCTGGCAGTGGTGGCGCTCTGGCTTGTGCCTGCGCTTCTGGCCGGAAGCGATGCCTACCGCCACGAACTTCTCTGGACGCAATCGGCGGCGCGTGTGGCCGGCGGGCTGGCGCATGACCGGCCGGTCTGGTTTCTTGCCGCACTTTTGCCGGTACTCCTCTTTCCCTGGGGCTGGTCGCTCAGGCTTTGGCGGGCGGCGGGCCGGGCGATGCGCGCCGATCATGGCCTGCGGCTCGCCGCGATCTGGTCGGTTTCGGGGCTGGTTCTGTTTTCCCTGATTTCAGGAAAGCAGGCGCATTACCTGATGCCGGAATTCCCGGCCGTCGCCCTGTTGCTGGCGCGTGCTTACGGGTCGGTTAAGAGGCAACGACGCCATCTGGCGCTTGCGGCGCTCGTTCCCGCCGTTTTGGGGCTTGGCGTGCTTTGCCTCGCCGCGGGGCTGGTGCCGGTATCGGGCGATCTGGCGCTGCTGGCGCCGACCCTGCCGGTCGTGGTTTGCGGGCTTCTCCTACTGGCCGTCGCCGTCGCCGGTTGGCGGCTGGGCACGTTGGCCGGCCCTGCGCTGATGGGTGCCGGGGTGGTGCTGGTTCTGCACGCAATAGTCGCGACGACCGGGCTTTACGGCGCCTATGATGCCCGTGCCATTGCCGCGCGGTTGCATGCGGCGGAACCGGGCGGACTGGCCGAAACCGCAAAGCCCTATCATGCCGAGTTCAACTTTGCCGGCCGGCTCAGCGCGCCGGTCGCCACGCCATCGGGCGCGGCGGAGCTGCGCGACTGGGCGGCGGCCAATCCCGGCGGTTTGCTGTTCGGCCCGGTCGGGCAGGTCCCGGTCGCGGCGGCACCCGAAACCGCGATCCGCTACAACCAGACGGTCTACGGTTTCTGGCCCGCCTCGCAGGTCGCGCTCAGCGTTCGGGAATAAGACCGCGCGGGCTGAACCGCAGCACCAGGAGCAGCACGACCCCCATGGTCAGAAGCCGCATATGAGCGGCGGAATCGACCAGATGTGCCTTGATCACCGAACCGTCCGGAAGACCCATGGTGATCACCCCCATCAGCCAGTTGCCGATCGGTTCGACCTGAACCCACAAAAACCAGATCAGAAACGCGCCAAGGACCGCGCCCCAGTTGTTCCCCGACCCGCCGACGATCACCATCACCCAGATCAGGAAGGTGAAGCGCAGGGGCTGATAGGTGCCGGGCGTCAACTGGCTGTCCATCGTCGTCATCATCGCGCCGGCAATTCCGATCACGGCGGAGCCGAGAATGAAGATTTGCAGGTGCCGGCGGGTGACATCCTTGCCCATCGCCTCGGCCGCGACCTCGTTGTCGCGGATGGCGCGCATCATCCGGCCCCAGGGCGATTTCAGCGCCATCTCGCTCATCCAGATCAGAAGCAGCAAAACGGCCAGGAAAAGACCCGCATAGCAGAGTTTGACGACGATCGACGACGCCGTGACAGGGTCGAAACCCCAGCCCTGCATCCGGGCCACGAAGGCTTCGCTGCGCTGCAGGTTGACCTCGTAGGGCACGGGGCGGGGCAGGGAGATGACGTTTTTCACGCCACGCGCCAGCCAGTCCTCGTTCTTCAGAACCGCGATGATGATCTCGGCGATGCCAAGCGTGGCAATGGCCAGATAGTCCGACCGCAGGCCTAGAGCGGTCTTGCCGATGGCCCAGGCGGCAACAGCGGCCAGGAGCCCGCCCACCGGCCATGCGATCAGGATCGGCAGGCCAAGCCCGCCAAGGAAACCGGTTGACGCGGGGTTGATCGCCTCGATCGCGCCGGCCGCCGGATCGAACAGCGCGCGGTAGACAAAAAAGCCGCCGATCAGGACCGCAAGAATGGTCAGGGTGCGGGCCATTCCCTTTTTCAGCCGCTTGAAGGCCAGGATCGCCGCGCCGATGGTACCGGCGCCGGCGGCCAGCGCCAGCATCATGCGCCCGCCACCCGCGGCCCAGGCTTCGTGCACCGGTGGCACCGAGGTGATGACGGTGGCCAGCCCGCCAAGCGCGACAAAGCCCATGACCCCGATGTTGAACAGCCCCGCATAGCCCCATTGCATGTTCACCCCAAGCGCCATGATGGCCGAGATCAGCCCCATGTTCATCACGGTGAGCGAGACGTTCCAGCTTTGCATCTGGCCGGTGATGACGAACATCAGCGCGACCGCGGCGAAAAGTGCGATGTTTTTCATGTTCACGGTCATACCGATTGCCCCTTGAAGAGCCCCGTGGGCTTGAACAGCAGAACGATGATCAGGATCGTGAAGGACACGGCGAACTTGTAGTCGGTTGACAGAAGCTGCACCAATCCATCCGGTGCCAGCGCCTCGGGCAGCGCATAGCCCAGAACCTTCTTGAAGGCATAGGTCACCGTCACCTCGGAAAAGGCGATGACAAAACCGCCGGCTATGGCCCCGATCGGGTTGCCGAGCCCGCCAACGATGGCGCTGGCGAAGATCGGCAGGAGAAGCTGGAAATAGGTGAAGGGCTTGAACGACTTGTCGAGCCCGTAAAGCGTGCCTGCAATGGTCGCCAGACCGGCGACGATGATCCAGGTCACCATGACCACCCGTTCGGGGTTGATGCCGGACAGCAACGCCAGATCCTCGTTATCCGAATAGGCGCGCATCGACTTGCCGGTGCGTGTCCGGTTCAGGAACCAGAACAGCGCGACGACCACCGCGATGGCGGTCACCAGCGTGATGACGGTCGTCGTGCGCAGTGCCAGACCTTCGGCAAGGCCGGTCCATTCCTTGAAGTCGCGGGCATTGATGACGAAGCGTTCGCCATCGGCAAAGTTCTGTTCCTCGACCCCGATGATGAAGCGCGTGACGCCGTTCATGATGAACATCACCCCCATCGAGACGATGACAAGGATGACCGGCGCGGCCTTCTGTTTTCGGTAGAACCGATAGACCGCGCGGTCGGTCGCCAGCACCAGCGCGGCGGTGGCCACGATCCCGACGGGCAGGGCCAGAAGCGCCGTGGGCAACGGGCCCAGGCCCACGCCCCAGCCCTGAAAGAGCCAGGTGACAAGGATCGTGACCATGGTTCCGAAGGCCATGGTGTCGCCATGGGCGAAGTTGGAAAAGCGCAGGATGCCGTAGATCAGCGTGACCCCCAGCGCCCCCAGCGCCAGCTGCGCGCCGTAGGACGAGGCGGGGATGATGACATAATTGGCCAGCGCCACGAAAGCGTTTGCGAAATCCATGGCTCAGCCCCCCAGGAAGGATCTGCGAACCTCCGGGTCGGCCAAGAGCGCCTGCCCGGTGTCGGTGTAACGGTTGGCGCCCTGCACCAGCACATAGCCCATATCGGCGATCTCCAGCGCCTGACGGGCGTTCTGTTCGACCATCAGGATCGAGATGCCTGTGCGCGCCACCTCGATGATCCGGTCGAACAGCTCGTCCATCACGATGGGCGAGACGCCGGCGGTGGGTTCGTCCAGCATCAGAAGCTTGGGCTGGGTCATCAGCGCCCGGCCGACCGCGACCTGCTGGCGCTGCCCGCCCGAAAGTTCGCCGGCCGGCTGATGGCGCTTTTCCTTCAGGATCGGAAACAGGTCATAGACCTGCGCCATGGTACCGCGAAAATCGTCGGTGCGGATGAAGGCGCCCATCTCGAGGTTTTCCTCGACCGTCATCGAGGTGAAGATGTTCGCGGTCTGCGGAACGAAGCCCATGCCCTTGGCCACGCGGTCCTGCGGGGTCAGCTGGGTGATATCCTCGCCATCGAGCGTAACCGAACCCTTGCGCAGGTTCAGCATGCCGAAGACCGCCTTCATCGCGGTCGACTTGCCGGCGCCGTTCGGCCCGACGATGACGGCGATCTGTCCCTTGTCGACGGTGATCGTGCAGTCATGCAGGATATCGGCGGCTCCGTAGCCGCCGGTCATTCCATTGGCCGCCAGAAAGGCGCGGTCCGGCGAAGGCGCGGTCTGGCCGCTCACTTCGGGCAGAACCGTGGTGCTGCCGCCGGGCCGGGTGATCGAAAGATCCTTGTTGCCGCGGTCGTCCTGATAGGGGTTCTGGGTGCTCATACGTGACCCTCCGCCTTGACCTTGTTCTTCAGCCCGGTGCCCAGATAGGCCTCGATCACGCGGTCGTCGTTTCGCAGTTCGGCGACGGTGCCTTCGGCCAGCACCTTGCCCTCGGCCATGCAGATCACCGGGTCGCATAGCGAGGCGATGAAATCCATGTCGTGCTCGATGACGCAGAACGTGTAGCCGCGTTCGGTGTTCAGCCGCCGGATCGCATCGCCGATCGTGTTGAGAAGCGTGCGGTTCACGCCGGCGCCGACCTCGTCAAGAAAGACGATGCGGGCATCGACCATCATCGTGCGGCCGAGTTCCAGAAGCTTCTTCTGCCCGCCCGAGATGTCGGACGCGCGCTGATCGGCGAGGTGGCTGACGGTCAGGAACTCCAGCACCTCGTCGGCCTTGGCGCGCAGCGCGCGTTCCTCGTCGGCGATGCGCTTGCGCCCGAACCAGGTGTTCCACAGCGTTTCGCCCGACTGGCCGGCCGGCACCATCATCAGGTTCTCGCGGCAGGTCATGGAGCCGAATTCATGCGCGATCTGGAAGGTGCGCAAGAGGCCCTTGTGAAACAGGTCATGCGGCGGCAGGCCGGTAATATCCTCGCCCGCCATGGTCACCCGGCCCGAGGTGGGCGGCAGGCGACCGGCGATGACGTTGAAAAGCGTGGTCTTTCCCGCGCCGTTCGGGCCGATCAGCCCGGTGATCGAGCCTTCGCGGATTTCCAGCGATGCCCCGTCAACGGCGTGAAACCCGCCGAAATGCTTGTGCAGATCTTCGACGACGATCATGTATCCCCCTGTCCCCGCCTGTTTTTTTCGATCCCCTTTTCGGGGTCGTGCCGGCGGGTTTCCCGGTTATGGCAAACGGCCCGGGGGTTCGCCCGGGCCGTTCGATGTCAGATCATGCGATCAACGGTAGCGCACGGTGTTGATGGCGCCGTCGCCGATTTCGATCTCGCGGTAGTTGCCGGCCGATTCACCCGGTCCGATCAGTTCCACCGCCGAAGCGCCGACATAGTCGATGTCGGTGCCCGCCGCGATCAGGTCCAGCGCCTTTGCCAGTTCGCCCGGCAGGATCTGTTCGCCCGGCGCGTTGGCCACGTCCATGATCTTGCCCTTGAAGTCGGCGGAGTTCGACGAACCCGCCGCCGCCATGGCCAGCATGATCAGTGCCGCCGCATCGTAGCTTTCCGGCGAGAAGGCCGAGGTGCCGTCAAAGCCCGCGTCGGAAGCCATCTTCTGATAGATTTCCGCGCCGGCGCTGTCGGTGCCCGGGAACTGACCGAACGAACCGCTCAGCCCGTCGCCGATGGCGTCGACCAGCGCCTGGCCGACCATGCCGTCGGGCAGCACGAACTTGTCGAAGGCGCCGCTGTCGAGAGAGGCCTGGATGATACCCTTGCCGCCCTGATCGAGGTAACCGGCAACAACGAGGATTTCCCCACCGGCCGCGGCCAGCGCCGCAACCTCGGCCGAATAGTCGGCCTTGCCGTCTTCATGCGCGGCCGAGATCGTGACCGAACCGCCCGCGGCTTCGAAGGCCGCCTGGAAGCTGTCGGCAAGTCCCTTGCCATAGTCGTTGTTGGTATAGGTGACCGCCACGGTCTTGTAGCCGCGGTCGTTCAGGATGTCGGTCATCACCTGACCCTGACGCGCATCCGAAGGTGCGGTGCGGAAGAAGAGACCGTCATCCTCTGCGGTCGACAGCGCCGGCGAGGTCGCCGAGGGCGAGACCATGACAACGCCGTTCGGGCGCGCCACGTTCTGCAGGATCGCGCCGGTCACGCCGGAGCAGTCCGCACCCATGATCGCGTTCACCTTGTCGGAGGTGACAAGACGTTCGGCCACTGCGGTGGCGGCAGCGGCGTCGACGCAGGTCGAGTCGCCGCGGATCGAGGTCACGGTCGAACCGCCCAGCAGCTTGCCCGAATCCGAGACTTCCTTCATCGCCAGTTCGGCGCCGTCACCCATGTGCGGGGTGATCGATTCCAGCGGGCCGGTAAAGCCCAGAATCACGCCGATCTTGATATCCTCGGCACCGGCGGTGGGTGGCCTGATCTGACTGGTCCGACCTGATTGTTAGTGCATAGCTGGCTTCGGGTCCATGTGGACGATGGTTTCCGGTGCCGGTGGCCGGTATCCGAGGGCGCTATGGGGCCGCTTGGTGTTGTAGTGCTTTCTCCATCCCTCGATGATGATCTGCGCCTCCCTTAGCGAGTAGAAGATTTCCCTGTTCAGCAGCTCGTCGCGGAGCCGGGCGTTGAAGCTCTCGACATAGCCATTCTCCCACGGGCTCCCCGGTTCGATGTATGCCGTCCTGGCGCCGACTGCGGCGATCCAGTCCCGAACCGCCAGAGCGACGAACTCGGGGCCATTGTCGCTTCGCACGAACGATGGTGGCCGCAAGGTGAATAGGTCCGTCAGGGCGTCGATCACGTCGGTGGAGTTCAGCTTGCGCTTCACCGGATCGCCAGACACTCCCGGCTGAACTCGTCGAGGATGTTCAGCGTCCGGAACGCCTTGCCGTCGTCAGTGCGGCAGTGGACGAAGTCGTAGCTCCAGACGTGGTTGCGTTGCTCTGGCCGCAGGCGGACATGATCCGTCGTTCAGCCAAAGCCGTCCCCTCGCCAGGTTGTTTCGCAGGCACCTTCAGCCCTCCTGCTTCCAAAGCCGTTCGACACGGCTGACGCTGACCTGCCAGCCGGCATCCCGCAACCAGCACGGCGACGACGGTATCCATGTCCATGTGTGCCGAGCAAGTTCGATCATATCCGCCACGAGCCGATCTTCATCACTCCTGGCCGTGGGGCTGATACCTTTGGCACCGTCGATCGATGTTGCCCCAGCACCCGGCAGATCCGGCGCTCTGACACCTTCACCTCGCTGAGGATCAGGTATCGATGCAGGCGCGCCGACGGGCGGGCTCAGAAGTTTCCCCGGGCGGCCTCGGTAAGATAGGCTTGTCCAGGGTCAGGTCAGACCTGCCTTCCTCAACCGTTCGTTCTCCTTCTGAAGGCGCTTGAGTTCCTTCAATTGGTCGGTTCCCATCCCGCCGTATTGCTTGCGCCATCAGTAATAGGTCTGCTCGGTTATGCGAACCTCACGGATCGCATCCACCCGCTTCATCCCTTGGCCGACAAGAACATCAACCTGCCGCAGCTTCTGAACTGATTTCCTCGGGCGCTGTGCCGCTGTTCGCCATTCTCTGTCCTCCGTTTCCTAAACATAACGGTGGACCAATTCAGAAGGGGCATTCCAGCGGCACCAGCGACAAGCGCGGTGGCGGCGGTAGCCAGAAGCAGTTTTTTCATAGTTATCTCCCATGTTGGATCGCAATCCTGCGCCACCCTATGCCGCCGGTTTGCAAAAGAAAAGTGGGCAACCATATGATGGGAGGGGCAAAGGAAGGAAACCATGCGTCTTTTTCAGGTTGCGGCGGTTCTTGCCGCTTTGACGGGCCCCGCCGTGGGCAGCGAACTGCCAAGCTCTGCCGGGACACTGTCGATCACGCCGATGGCGCAGGGGGGTTGAGGAGCCTTGGGGCTGGCCTTCCTGCCAGACGGTGGCTTTCTTGTTACCGAACGCGACAGCGGGCGCCTTTTGCTGTTTGCCGGTCCCGATGCCGAACCCGTCGCCCTGTCGGGCCTGCCGAAGGTGGCCGCCGTGGGGCAGGGCGGGTTGCTGGATGTGATGGTGCCGCGCGACTTTGCCGAAAGCCGCGAAATCTACCTGTCCCATTCGGTCGACGGGTTCCGCAACCTGGCGACGGCATTGGCTTCGGCCGGCTTTCCGAGGACGGCACGGCGCTGGAAGGGTTTCGCCGGATCTACCGGATGCCGCTTGGCGGTCGCAACGGCCAGCATTTCGGCGCGCGCATTGTCGAGGCGCCGGACGGGGCGTTGTTTCTGACCGTCGGCGACCGTGGCGAACCCGATCTGGCGCAGGATTTCGGCCGCGACAACGGCGCGGTTCTGCGGGTGACGCGTAATGGCGACATTCCTGCAGACAACCTCTTTGCCAGTTCATGGTCGGCGCCGCGCGTTTTCAGCAAGGGGCACCGCAACCCGCAGGGCGCCGCGCTCGACGGCGAGGGCCGGTTATGGATCGTCGAGCACGGCGCACAGGGCGGGGACGAGTTGAACCGTGTCGAGGCGGGGCGCAACTACGGCTGGCCGGCGATATCCTACGGGCTGAACTATGATGGCAGCAAGATCGGGGTGGGGACTGAAAAGGCCGGCATGGAACAGCCGGAGCATTACTGGGATCCCTCGATCGCGCCGTCCGGGCTCGCCGTCTATTCCGGCCGGATGATCCCGCAATGGGCGGGCGATTTTCTGGTTGGCAGCCTGAAGTTCGACATGATCGCGCGGCTGGACGCCGATGCCGGCATGGTCGAGGAACGGCTTTCGGCGCCGGAAACCGGGCGCGTTCGTGACGTCCGCGAAGCGCCGGACGGGTCCATCTGGTTCCTGTCGGTCTATGACGGCGCTGTCTATCGCATGGCGCCGGCGGGGAAATAGCGCCTCAGATCGACAGCCGCGTTCCGTGCGATCCGCGTTCGCGATAGGGTGTCGTCGAATAATGTGCGCGGTAGCATTTGGAAAAATGCGACGGGCTGGCGAAGCCGCAGGCCAGTGCCACGTTGATCACGCTCATATCGGTCTGCATCAGCAGGTTGCGCGCCTTTGCAGCCGCAGTTCCATGTAATAGCGTTTCGGGCTGCGGTTGAAGCGGCGGAACAGCCGTTCCAGCTGACGCGTCGACATGCCGACATCCTCGGCCAGGTCGGCGGGCGATACCGGCTCCTCGATGTTCTGCTCCATCATCTGGATGACCTGGCTGAGTTTGGGGTGGCGCACGCCGATCCGCGTCGGGATCGATAGGCGCTGGGTGTCCTGATCGGTGCGGATCGACGAATAGATCAGCTGGTCGGCCACCGTGTTGGCGATATCCTCGCCATGATCGTCGGCGATGATCTTCAGCATCAGGTCGATCGAGGAGGTGCCACCGGCTGTCGACATGCGGGTGCCGTCGACGACAAAGACCGACTTGGTCAGCTTCACTTCTTCGAACTCCTCGGAAAACCCGTCCTGGTTTTCCCAGTGGATCGTCGCCTTCTTGCCATCCAGAAGCCCGGCCTTGGCCAGCGCATAGGCGCCGGTGCACAGGCCCCCCATGGTCGCGCCCCGGCGCGCCTCGCGGCGAAGCCAGTTCAGAACCGGCTTGGTCGTGGCCTTCTGAACGTCTATCCCGCCGCAGACCAGCACGATGTCGCCGCGTTCGATTTCATCAAGCCCCATGTCGAGCGCAAAGGACGCCCCGTTCGAGCAAGTCGCCGAAACACCGCCTTCGCCGGCAAGGCGCCATGTATAGGCCGGTCTGCCGATCACGCGATTGGCGATCCGCAGCGGTTCGACAGCGCCTGCAAAGGAAAGCATGGTGAAATTGTCGAGCAGCAGCAGCACGAAGCGGCGGTTGGGCGCAGCGCCGCCGGTGGTCTTGTCGTCACGCTCTGCCGACTTCATTCCGCGACCCAATTTGTCGTTTCTGTCTCACCGATACCGGAAAATCCCAGCCACGCAAGGGCGAAAACACCGGATTTCCCTGTTTGCATGGCTCCGCAGGGTCAGTATATACGCCCGGTACCGCTAACCTCGAGGAACGACAATGACCAAGGGCTGGACCAAATCCGACTGGCGCAAGAAACCGCGGGTTCAGATGCCGGATTATCCCGACAGCGCGGCGGTCGGCGCGGTCGAGGCGCGGCTTTCGCAGATGCCGCCGCTGGTCTTTGCCGGCGAGGCGCGCAAGCTGAAGCGCGAGCTGGGCCGGGTGGCCGAGGGCAAGGCCTTCCTGTTGCAGGGCGGGGATTGCGCCGAAAGCTTTGCCGAGTTTTCCGCCGACAATATCCGCGACACCTTCAAGGTCCTGTTGCAGATGGCAATCGTTCTGACCTGGGGCGCGAAGCTGCCGGTGATCAAGGTCGGCCGCGTGGCCGGCCAGTTTGCCAAGCCGCGTTCGGCGCCGACCGAGGTGATCGACGGCGCCGAATTGCCCAGCTACCGCGGCGATATCATCAATGGCTTTGACTTCACTGCCGCGGCGCGCATCCCCGACCCCGCACGAATGTTGCAGGCCTATACGCAGGCGGCCGCTTCGCTGAACCTCTTGCGCGCCTTTTCGTCGGGCGGCTTTGCCGACATGCACCGGGTTCAGGCATGGATTTCGGGCTTTACCGAGGAAGACGAGGCGAAGCGTTACCGCGAGGTGGCCAACCGCATCCAGGACGCGATGGATTTCATGGCCGCGGCCGGCGTCACCTCGGACACCGTTCACGCCATGGCAGCGGTGGATTTCTACACCAGCCACGAGGCGCTGCTTCTGGAATACGAAGAGGCACTGTGCCGGGTCGACAGCACCTCGGGCCTGCCGGTGGCCGGTTCCGGCCACATGATCTGGATCGGCGACCGCACCCGCCAGCCCGACGGCGCGCATGTCGAGTTTGCCCGCGGCGTGCAGAACCCCATCGGCCTGAAATGCGGCCCGTCGCTGTCCAGCGACGATCTGAAGGTGTTGATCGACCGGCTGAACCCCGAAAACGAGGCCGGCCGCCTGACCCTGATCGCGCGCTTCGGCGCCGGCAAGGTTACCGACCATCTGCCGCGCCTGATCCGCGCGGTCAGCGAAATGGGCGCCAAGGTGGTCTGGACCTGCGATCCGATGCACGGCAACACGATCAAGTCGGCCACCGGCTACAAAACCCGGCCCTTCGACAGCGTGCTGCGCGAGGTGCGCGAGTTCTTTGGCGTTCACAAGGCCGAAGGCACGATCCCCGGTGGCGTGCATTTCGAGATGACCGGCAAGGATGTGACCGAATGCACCGGCGGGCTGCGTGCCGTGACCGACGAAGACCTGCACGACCGCTATCACACGGCCTGTGATCCGCGTCTGAATGCCTCGCAATCGCTCGAGCTGGCGTTTCTGGTTTCCGAAGAACTGTCGACGCTGCGCAATCTGCGTCAGGCCGCTTCACAATAGGGGCGGGGCAGCTCAGCCCTGTCCGCTACGCCCGCCGTCAAGCACCAGCAGCGGCGGGCGGCCTTCGAAGACCCGTCGCGCATCGGTGAAACCGGCGGAGGCGGCGCTTGGCTTTGCGCGGTCTCGTCACGTCGCGCTGCGACCGGCGACACCGAAAGGCCGCGGGCCTGAAAGCGGCGCGGCGCGCGCCCGGGGCTTCCCTCCAGATCGATGCAGCCCAGGGCCCGGTCGCTGCGCCCGCTGTCACCCAGCAGGGGCAACAGAAGCAGCGCACCATCCAGCGCCGGCCGGCCAATGCCGCGCAGCGCCACCAGATCGCCGGTCAGGATCGCCGGTTCGGCAAAGACGCGTTCCAGCGCCTTGGCCATGGCCTCGCGGCTTTCGGGTTCGATGAGCGCGCTGATCGGCATGCCGGTCACGTCCATGCCCATCGCGCCATGCAGGGTCTGACCGGCCAGACGGAACCGGGCGACACCCGGCGCCACGCGTTCCAGCAGAAAGACATGTTCCAGAACCCGTTCCATCCCGCGCGGGTTCAGATCGGCGCGGCGGGGCAGGGCGGCGCCGGCCCGCAAGGCTTCCCAATAGCCGCGAACCTCTTGCAGGCGCGGGCGCGGGGCACCGCCGGCCCGGCGCGGCAACGCAATGATCCGTCCATATCCTTCGGCCATGATATGCCTCCGCCTTTGCCGGTTCGCCGCGATTGTCCGGCTTCAAAGGCTCTGTTAACCCTAGGTCCGGATTGCTTACCGGTTTGTTAATACACCGGGCGGGGCGGAAAACGGCGGGGATTCTGCTAAAATGGTAAATGTCTCATGGTGATGTCGATGACCGGCTTCGCGACCGGGCGCGGGCAGGGGGCTGCGGCCAGCTGGCGCTGGGAGCTGCGCGGCGTGAATGGCAAGGGGCTCGATCTGCGCCTGCGCCTGCCCGAGGGGATCGACGGGCTGGAGCCGGCGATCCGCGCCGCCATCGGTGCCGCTGTGGGGCGCGGCAACCTCTCGCTGTCGCTGCGGCTGGACCGGGCGGTGTCGGCAGACGCCTTAACGATCAATGCCGCGGCGCTGACTGCTGCACTGACGGGGCTGAAGACGGTCCAGACCGCGGCGCATGCGGCCGGAGTGACGCTCGGCGCGCCGAGCCCGGCCGAAGTGCTGGCGCTGCGCGGGGTTGTGGAAAGCGGCGCAACCGAAGACGAGGACGGCGCGGAACTTCTGGCCCATCTCGTTGCCGATCTGGCCCCGGTGCTGGAGGCCTTCAACCGGATGCGTGCCGAGGAAGGCGCCCGCCTTGCCGCCATCGTCACCGCGCAGATCGACGAGGTCGAAAGGCTGACCACCGCCGCCGCGACCGCGGCCGAGGCGCGCCGAGATGCCACCGCAGCAACCCTGAAAGACAACCTCGCGCGGGTGCTGCGCAATGCCGAGGGCGCGGATGAGACGCGCGTGGCGCAGGAACTGGCGCTACTGGCCGTCAAGAACGACGTGACCGAAGAGCTTGACCGCCTGTGCGCCCACATCGCCGCCGCGCGGGCGCTGCTGGTCGCCAAGGGGCCGGTCGGGCGCAAGTTCGACTTCCTGATGCAGGAATTCAACCGCGAGGCCAACACGCTGTGCTCCAAGGCACAGTCGGCAGAGCTGACGCGGATCGGCCTTGACCTCAAACACGTCATCGACCAGATGCGTGAGCAGATCCAGAACGTGGAATGACATGAAGCGGCGCGGCCTTCTCATCATCCTGTCATCGCCGTCGGGGGCGGGCAAATCGACCCTGGCGCGGCGGCTGATGGCCTGGGACCCGGCGATACGGTTTTCGGTCTCGGCCACCACGCGCGCACCGCGGCCCGGCGAGGTTGACGGGCGCGAATACTACTTTCGCTCGCGCGCGGAATTCGAGGCGATGGTCTCTGAAGGCGAGATGCTGGAACATGCCGAGGTTTTCGGAAATCTTTACGGCTCGCCCCGCGCGCCGGTCGTTGCGGCCATGGCCGAAGGCCGCGACACGCTTTTGACATCGACTGGCAGGGCGGCCAGCAGGTGAAGCAGGCGATGGGCGACGACGTGGTGTCGATCTTCGTCCTGCCGCCCTCGATCGGCGAACTCGAACGTCGCCTGCGCAACCGCGCCCAGGACAGCGACGCGGTCATCGCCGGCCGGATGGCCAAGTCGCAGGCCGAAATCAGCCACTGGGCGGAATATGATTACGTTCTGGTCAACGAAGATATCGACCGGGCCGAGGACGAACTGAAGTCGATCCTGCGGGCCGAACGCATGCGGCGCGACCGCCAGCCGGGACTGACCGAGTTCGTGCGCGGGCTCAATCGCGAATTCGAGGAACGGACATGACCCTGTACACACTGGACGGCATCGCACCCGAGCTGCCCGAAGACGGCGATTTCTGGGTCGCGCCCGGCGCCCATGTGATCGGCACTGTGGTTCTTGAAAGCGGCAGCTCGGTCTGGTTCGGGGCCACGCTGCGCGGCGACAACGAATTCATCCGTGTCGGCGCCGGCACCAACATTCAGGAAAACTGCGTGCTGCACACCGACATGGGCTTTCCCCGACCATCGGCGCCAATTGCACCATCGGCCACAAGGCGATGCTTCATGGCTGCACCATCGGCGAGGGCAAGCCTGATCGGGATGGGCGCCACGGTCTTGAACGGGGCGAAGGTGGGGCGTGGCTGCCTGATCGGCGCCGGCGCGCTCGTCACCGAGAACAAGGTCATTCCCGACGGCAGCCTGGTGATGGGCGCGCCCGGCAAGGTGGTGCGCCAGCTTGACGAAGAGGCGCAGGCGCGCCTGCTGCTCAGCGCCGAAGGCTACCGCCAGAACATGCGGCGGTTTCGCGCCGGGCTGGCGGTTCGCGACGGGGCGACAGGCGCTAGCGGGTGATGACCTCGACCATCATGCCGGGGGCCTGGGCCTGAATTTCGCGCCGCACGATCCCGGCGTCCGGCAGCGGCGGGGCGACCACGCACAGCCGGCCCCGATACCCCAGTTCGACCAGCGCCAAAGCAACCAGCGTGGCATCGATATCGGGCCCGAACAGGCGGCAGAGCACGCAATCGGGCCGGACCCGCGCCAAGAGATCCGCGTCAAGCCGGTCAAGCGGGCAGTAATGCACCGTGTCGCCCGGTTTTTCACCGATGTCGGCCGGTCTTTCGCCGTCGATCACCAACAGCGTCTCGGTCACCGGCGAGGACGGGTCCGCATCGTTGATCTGCGTGTTCGGTTTGGTGTAACGGAGCATCGTACGCGCAAAGGCATTCATCGGGTTTAACGGGCTGCACTAACAGGAGGCAAATACGGGGTACACGCATGAGTTACATGATCAACCGCCCCCCACAACCCGGAAATGTGCCGTGTCCAACCTTTTTCCGGGACGCGAACAATGGTGCCATTCTGCCGTATTTGCGGGGACAATCGCGATGAACAGCGCTGATTTTGCTGCGTTTCTCAACGCTTTGCCCCTGCCGGCGATCCTGATCGGTGCCGACCAGCGCGTCGTGGCGGTCAACCCGACCGCCCGCGCGCTGCTCAGCGATGCCACAACCGGCCGGCATTTCGCGCTGGCGTTGCGCCAGCCCGACATCGTCCGCGCGATCGAAGGCGCGCTGACCGGCGAGGCGACGGAGGTGTCGCGCGTGGCCCTTGGCGATGGGCTTTATCAGGCCAGCGCAGCGCCGTTGCCGACCGAACGGGGGCAGGGGGTTCTGGTCAGCCTTCTGGACGTGTCCGAGGCCGAAAGGATCGGCCAGCAACGCCGCGATTTCGTCGCCAACGTCAGCCACGAATTGCGCACGCCGCTGACGGCACTGATCGGTTTCATCGAAACGCTTCAGGGTGCGGCTCGCGACGATGCCGCGGCACGGTCGCGGTTTCTGGGCGTCATGGCGGCGGAGGCGGCGCGGATGAACCGGCTTGTCAGCGACCTGCTGTCGCTCAGTCGGGTCGAGGCCCGCGAACGCCAGCGTCCGACGACCCGCGTCGATCTTTTTGCGCTGTGTCGCAGCGCAGCCGCAGCGCTGGACGATCTTGCACGGTCGAAATCCGTGGTCATCGAATGCAGCGCCGCGGTTGACCCGGCGATGGCCGCGGTCGATCCCGACGAGATGACCCAGGTCATGAACAACCTCATCGGCAACGCGATCGCCTATGGTGCGGCGGGAAAGCGGGTGGTCGTGCGGATCGATGACATCGGCCATGATGCCGCGCTGCGCGTCCCGGCATACCGGATTTCGGTGACCGATTTCGGCGACGGAATTGCGGCCGAACATCTGCCGCGTCTGACCGAACGGTTCTACCGCGTCGACACGCACCGCTCGCGCGCGCAGGGCGGCACCGGTCTGGGGCTTGCCATCGTCAAGCACATCGTCGCGCGGCACCGCGGGCGGCTGCAGATTTCCAGCGAACCCGGCAAAGGCAGCACATTCGCCGTGATCCTGCCAGGCGGGGCGGCCTGAACCGGCCGTGCAATTATCCGATAATCGGTATTATGTTTAATATAGAGGAGTGTAGCCCGATGGAATACGGGCTTTGGCTGGACCGGCCCCGGTCCGGCTGCTAAGTCAGCCGAAACCAGCGGAGCCTGCCCCATGTCCTTTGACCGTTCCATCAAGATCGCGCCGTCGATCCTGTCGGCCGATTTCGCCAATCTCGGCGCCGAGATCCGCGCGGTCGAAGCGCAAGGCGCCGACTGGATCCATGTCGACCCGATGGACGGTCATTTCGTTCCGAACCTCACCATAGGCCCCAATGTGGTGGCTGCGATCCGTCCCCATGTGACGACCTTCATGGATGTCCATCTGATGATTGCACCGGCCGATCCCTATATCGGCGCTTTCGCCAAGGCCGGCGCCGACATGATCACCGTGCATGCCGAAGCCGGCCCGCACCTTCACCGCAGCCTGCAATCCATTCGAGACGAAGGAAAAATGGCCGGCGTGGCCTTGAACATGACGACCCCGGTTTCCGTAATCGAGCACATCCTCGATGCCATCGACATGGTGCTGGTGATGACGATCAACCCCGGATTCGGCGGCCAGAAATTCACGCCGTCGATGGTCGACAAGGTGCGCCAGACCCGTGCGCTGATTGGCGACCGACCCATTCACATCGAGGTCGACGGCGGAATCGATCCGGTCACCGCGCCGCTGGTTTCGGCCGCCGGCGCCGATGTACTGGTTGCCGGTTCTGCCGTCTTCCGGGGCGGTTCCGTAGAAAAACCAGAAGTTTACGGCAAGAACATCACCGACATTCGCAAAGCCGCAGAAGCCGCGCGCGGCTGAAGTTTTGCCTTGCCTTGGCGCAGAAGCCCCTTAACATTCATATGTGAGAATGACAGGGAGGGATGGCCATGCGCATCACGCGACGCCGGTTCCTGGCCGCTGGCGCGGCCGCCGGCCTTTTGCCGCGACCGATCTGGGCGCGAACATCGGTGTCGGGGGCGCAGTGGCAGCTCGACACGCTGAGCGACGGAAGCCTGACCCTGCCCTACAGCTTTCTGACCGTCGATCCGCCCGACGCGACGAGCGCCGAAATCCTGGCCCGGCACGGCATTGCCGAGGGCCAGCCGATCACGCCGCCCTGCAATCTGACGCTGTGGCGTGACGGCGTGAACACGGTTCTCTTCGACGCCGGTGCCGGCCCGGATTTCATGCCGAGCGCCGGAAAGCTGAGCGAAGCCTTCGACGCGCTTGACGTTTCGGTCGAGGATGTGACCCATGTCGTCTTTACCCATGCCCATCCCGATCACCTTTGGGGTGTGCTGGACGATTTTGACGAACCTGTCTTTGTCAATGCCACGCATATGATCGGCGGCGTCGAGCATGACTACTGGATGGACCCGGCTACCGCCGACACCATCGGCGAGGCGCGCGCCGCCTTTGCCGCCGGCGCCAAAAGGCGACTGGAAATGCTTGAGGACATTATCGTAACTTTCGGTGATGGCGAGGAAATCCTGCCTGGCGTAACGGCGGTTATGACGCCCGGCCACACACCGGGTCATATGGCGCTGCGGCTGGGCGGCGACACGGAATCGGTGATGGTTCTGGGCGATTGCATCGGCAACGCGCATCTGGCTTTCGAGGCGCCGGACGTGCTGGCCGGGTCCGATCAGGACCCCGGGGTCGCTGCCATGACCCGTCGGGCGCTGCTGGACCGGCTGGCCGGTGAAAACCAGCTGTTCGTCGGGTTTCACCTGCCCGAGGGCGGCATCGGTCGCGCGGTTGCCAATGCCTCCGCCTATCGCTTCGTGCCAGAGGCGGGCTAGACTGCCCCTGCCCCAACCGGTTGAGGTAAACCATGGCCGTTTCTCCCCCCGTTTGCGAATTCGATTGGCCCGCACCGGCCTTTACCCTGCCCGCCACCGATGGGCAGAGCTACAGCTTTGACCGGATTGCCGGGCCGAAGGGCACGCTGATCATGTTCATCTGCAATCACTGTCCTTATGTGAAATCGGTTCTGGACCGGATCGAGCGCGATGCGCGTGATCTTCACGCGCTGGGGGTCGGCGTGGCCGCGATCTGTTCCAACGATGCCGCCGCCTATCCCGAAGACGGGTTTAATGCGATGGCGGCGCTGGCGCAGGAACGCGGGTTTTCCTTTCCCTATCTGCACGATGCCGACCAGACGGTGGCACGCGCCTATGGTGCGGCCTGCACACCGGATTTCTTCGGTTTCAACGCCGCTGGCGGGCTGCAATACCGTGGCCGGCTCGATGCCTCGGGCCGCAATGCCGTCCGGCGCGCGGCGCGAACTGTTCGAGGCGATGTCGCTGGTGGCACGCACGGGCCGCGGCCGTCAGAACAGGTGCCGTCCATGGGCTGTTCGATCAAGTGGAAAGCCGCATAGCCCCACCCTGTCCGGCCCGCTGCCGACCGAAGGGAAAAAACACATTCAAATCTTGTAATATGTTTTCGGCTGTGCATATAAGGCCTGCAACAGCCGGAGACAGATCATGACACCCAAGGTTCAGCCGTTCTTTGACGAAGCCACGTTCACCGCGTCATTCGTGGTGATCGATCCCGCCACCAATGCCTGCGCGATTGTCGATTCGGTTCTGGATTTCGACTATGCCTCGGGCCGCACCGATACGCGCTCGGCCGATGCCATCGTCGACTTTGTGCGCGCCGAGGGGCTTTCGGTGGACTGGATCCTGGAAACCCATGTTCATGCCGACCACCTGTCGGCCGCGCCCTATCTGCAGGAACGCGTGGGCGGCAAGATCGGGATCGGCGAAAACATCACCGTGGTGCAGAACACCTTTGGCAAGGTCTTCAACGAAGGCACCGAGTTTCAGCGCGACGGCAGCCAGTTCGATGCGCTGTTCAAGGAAGGCGACCGGTTCAGCATCGGCACGATCGGGGCGGAGGTTCTGCACACACCGGGCCATACGCCTGCCTGCCTGACCTATGTCATCGGCGATGCGGCCTTTGTCGGCGACACGCTGTTCATGCCCGATTTCGGAACCGCGCGCTGCGACTTCCCCGGCGGCTCTGCCGAAATGCTTTTTGCCTCGATCCAGAAGATCCTGGCCCTGCCCGATGACACCCGCATCTTCGTCGGCCACGATTACAAGGCGCCGGGCCGTGACGACTACGCCTGGGAAACCACCGTGGGCGAACAGAAGGCACTGAACATTCATGTGGGTGCCGGAAAACCCGCCGCGGATTTTGTCGCGATGCGCGAAGCCCGCGACGCCACGCTGGCCATGCCGCGCCTGATCATCCCCTCGCTTCAGGTCAACATGCGGGCCGGGCAGATGCCGCCGGCCGATGACGAAGGCAAGACCTATCTGAAAGTACCCGTGAACGCGCTTTGACAGGACCGGGCCGGGGTGTGCCCCCCTGCCCGCAACAGGAACAGGAGGAAACGCCCATGGAAATCAAACCGATAGCGCCAAGTTTTGCGGCGTCACCGCAACTGATGCCCGACGATGTGCAGCGGGCGGCGGAGGCGGGTTACCGCACCATCGTCTGCAACCGGCCCGATGGCGAGGCCGGCGATCAGCCCACGGCCGCCGCCATTTCCGAGGCGGCGCGACGCGCCGGGCTCGAGTTTCGGTATCTGCCGGTCAAGTCCGGCCAGGTCACCGAAGCCGCGCTAAAAGGCTTCGATGACATCGTCGACACCTGCAAGGGCCCGATCCTGGCCTATTGCCGTACGGGCAACCGTTCGGCAACGCTTTGGGCTCTGGCACGTTCGCGCCGCCTGTCGCCGCAAGCGATCATGGCGGCCACCAAGGCGGCGGGTTACGACCTGTCCGGCCATGCCGCCCAGATGGAAGAACGGTTTTCCGGCGAACCGGTGCGCGCCAGCTCGACGCGGTTTGACGTGCTGATCATGGGCGGCGGTGCCGGTGGTGTTTCGGTTGCGGCGTCGCTTCTGAAACGGCGCCCGAACCTTTCCATCGCCATCGTCGAACCGCGCGACGATCATTTCTATCAGCCCGGCTGGACGCTGGTCGGTGCCGGCGTCTTCGACGCCGCGACGACGCGGCGCCGGATGGGCGAGGTTCTGCCCGACCGGGTGCGCTGGATTCGCGGCGCGATCGCCGAATTTCATCCCGAAGCGGATGAGGTGGTGCTGGAGGATGGCGCGCGCTACGGTTATTCGATCCTGATCGTTTCGCCGGGCCTGAAACTGGACTGGGAGGCGGTCGAAGGGCTGCCGGAAACCCTTGGTCAGAACGGTGTAACATCGAATTATCGCTTTGATCTGGCGCCTTACACCTGGCAGCTTGCGCAGGGCCTGAACACAGGCAAGGCGATCTTTACCCAGCCGCCGATGCCGATCAAATGCGCTGGCGCGCCGCAGAAGGCGATGTATCTCTCGGCCGACCACTGGCGCAGCCGCGGCGTACTGGGCGACATCGATATCGAGTTCTGCAACGCAGGCGGCGTGCTGTTCGGCGTTGCCGATTACGTTCCGGCCCTGATGGAATACGTCAAGGCCTATGACATCACTCTGTCCTTCAACGAAAATCTCGTAAAGGTCGACGGACCGGGCAAGGTCGCGACCTTCAAGGTGACCGAGGGCGAGCAGACCCGGCTTGTCGAAAAGCCCTTTGACATGCTGCATGTCTGCCCGCCGCAAACGGGCCTCGACGTGATGAAGGCCAGCCCGCTGACCAATGCCGCCGGTTGGGTCGATGTCGACCAGTCGACGCTGCAGCATACCCGTTTCGCCAATATCTTCGGCATGGGCGACGGATGTTCGACGCCGAATGCCAAGACCGCGGCGGCGGTGCGCAAGCAGGCGCCGGTCGTGGCCGTAAACGCGCTCGCGGTGATGGATGGCAAGCGCCCGGTCGCCAGCTATGACGGCTACGGATCGTGCCCGCTGACGGTGGAACGCGGCAAGATCGTGCTGGCCGAGTTCCTCTATGGCGGCAAGGTCGCGCCGTCATTCCCGAAATGGCTGATCGACGGCACCCGACCGACCCGCGCCGCGTGGTTCCTGAAGGAACGGCTGCTGCCGCCGATGTACTGGCAGGGCATGTTCAAGGGCCGCGAATACCTGGTCAAGCCACGCCTGGCCTTCGAAAAGATTGGCGACAGCTGACACTAGTCGCCCACCTACCCTGACACCGACAGCCGGGGCGGCTATTCGCCCCGGCCCATCACGGACATTGAGCCATGTTTAGACGCTATCTCCCCATCCTCAGCTGGGCACCCGCCTATACGCGTGACACGCTCACCAACGACCTGATCGCGGCGCTGATCGTGACGATCATGCTGATTCCGCAATCGCTGGCCTATGCGCTTCTGGCCGGACTGCCGGCCGAGGTCGGGCTTTACGCCTCGATCGCGCCCTTGCTGATCTACGCGGTTTTCGGCACCTCGCGGACACTTGCCGTCGGCCCGGTTGCCGTCGCCTCGCTGATGACCGCCGCCGCCGTCGGTGAGCTGGCCAAGCAGGGTACGCCGGAATATCTGGGCGCGGCCATCGCGCTGGCGGTCCTGTCGGGGCTGATGCTCTTGGCCATGGGGGTGATGCGCTCGGGCTTTCTGGCCTGCTTCTCAGCCATCCGGTCATTTCTGGCTTCATCACGGCCCGGGCCTGATCATTGCCGCCAGCCAGGTGCCGCATATCCTCGGCATCTCGGCTTCGGGTCACAATCTGGCTGAACTTCTGATCGCAATCCTTTCGAACATAACCCAAATCAGCCTTCCAACCCTTCTGATCGGCGTGCCTGCCGTGGGTTTCCTCTTCTGGCGCGCAAGGGGATGAAGGCGGCCTTGAAGGCGCGCGGGCTATGGACGGCATGGCCGGGTACTGACTCCGCGCCGGGCCGGTCTTTGCCGTGGCGGCCACGACTTTCGCGACCTGGGCTCTGGCCCGGCCGATTGGGGCGTCGAGATCGGGCGAAGTGCCTTCGGGCCTGCCGGTGCCCAGCCCGCCGCCCTTCGACCCCGCGCTCTGGCAAGCGATCCTTGTTCCGGCAGCGCTGATCTCGGTCGTGGGCTATGTCGAAACCATTTCGGTTGCCCAGACGCTGGCCGCCAAGCGACGCCAGCGCATCGACCCCGATCAGGAACTGGTGGCGCTTGGCGCGGCCAATATCGGTGCGGGCCTGTCGGGCGGCTTTTCCGGTGACCGGCGGGTTCGCCCGTTCGGTGGTCAATTTCGACGCCGGTGCCGAAACCTCTGGCCGCGGGCGCCCCGCGCCTCGCCGTCGGCATGGCGCTGGCCACCCTGTTCCTGACGCCGCTTCTGTTCTTCCTGCCCAAGGCGACGCTTGCGGCCACCATCATCGTCGCGGTGCTGAGCCTTGTCGACCTGGGCGCCCTGCGCCGCACCTGGGAATACAGCCGCGCCGATTTCGCCGCCATGGCCGCAACCATCCTCGTCACGCTGGCCGCCGGTGTCGAATTGGGCATCATCACCGGGGTCGTCCTGTCGCTGGCGCTGCACCTTTATCGCACCTCGCGGCCGCATGTCGCCATCGTCGGTCAGGTTCCCGGGACCGAGCATTTCCGCAATGTCGACCGCCACGCGGTGATCACCGCGCCCGACGTGCTGTCGATCCGGGTCGATGAAAGCCTCTACTTCCCCAATGCCCGGTTTCTGGAGGATTACGTCTATGCCGAGATCGCGCGGCGCAAGGAACTGCGCCATGTGGTCTTGATGTTTCCGGCGGTGAACGCGGTCGATGCCTCTGCGCTGGAAAGCCTCGAGGCGATCAACCGGCGCCTTGCCGATGCGCGGGTGTCGTTGCACCTGTCCGAGGTCAAGGGGCCGGTGATGGACCGCCTGAAACGCTCGCATTTCCTGCACGAACTGACCGGCGCGGTCTATCTGACGCAATACGACGCGATGCTGGCGCTGGCGCCGGAACTGACCCGCAAGGCACTGGCGGCTTGCCGCCGCGACACCCAGCGCGCCGCGCCGGCCTGAGGTCAGACCACGGCGCGTTCGGCGAAGGGGCGGTTGTGAAGGATGCGCTCCACCCCCAGCGGGCTGAGATCGAGGCTTTGATAGGCGCCGGTCAGGATCACCTCTGCCAGGCCCCGGCCCACCGCCGGGGCCTGTTGCAGCCCGTGCCCGGAAAAGCCGTTCATCAGGTATAGATTCGCCATCGCCGGATGCGGCCCGAGGATCGCGTTCTGATCCAGCGTGTTATAAGCATAATGGCCGACCCAGAGCCGCACCACCTTGACCGCGTCGAACCGTTCCGAACGGTTGTAGAGCAGCGGCCAGATCTCGTCTTCGAACTGGTGGTAATCGGGTTCGAAATCCTCCGCATCGACAGGGCCGTCATCCTTTGGCACCATGGCGGTGATCCAGTGATCATGTTCGGGGCGCAGATAGAAACCGGTGTGATCGACAAGCAACGGCGCATCGGCAAAGCGCGCATTCGGCGCGTCGATCACGAACACCGTGCGCTTGCGCGGCTCGACCGGAAGCGAAAGCCCGGCAAAGGCCATGATCTCGGCCGCCCGTGTGCCGGCGGCGTTGATCAGCGCGCCGCAGGCGACCTTTCCAGTCTTGGCCATCTGCGCGGCGACGATCCGCCCGCCGGCCTGTTCCAGCCCGACCACCCGGTCGGTCACAAACTCCGCCCCCTGGGCTTTCGCCGCCGCGCGCAGCCCGTTCAGCAACCCCATGTTGTCGAACCAGCCTTCGTCGCGGGGGCCGAACGACCCCAGAACCACATCGTCGAATGCCATCCACGGAAACCGCGCCGCCAGCGCCGCCGGTTCCAGCAGCGTTGTCGCGGCGCCATGGCGATGCTGCATCTTGGCAACCTCGCGCATCACTTCGGCCGCCTCGGTGTGCCCGGCCAGAAACAGATAGCCGTTTTCGCGAAATCCCAGATCGCCGCCGCCCGTGGCCGCCATCCGGTCCGCGAAGCCGCGCAGAAACGTCACTCCGAACCTTGAAATCTCGACATTGACCGAATTGGTGAACTGTTGGCGGATCGAAGCGACCGACAGCGCTGTCGAGGATTTCGCGAAACTTGGGTCCATCTCGGCCACCAGTACGCGCAAGCCGGGCTGCATCGTTGTCAGCCAATAGGCCGCCGAGGCGCCCATGACCGCGCCGCCAGCGATCACGATATCGTATTCCTTCGCCATGAAACGCCTCGCCTCTCGACAGGTTGCGCTGGCGTTCGGTATTACAAGCCGGGGATAAGGGCAATTGCGCAATGAGCGATAGTCAGGGCGGCATGATGCACGCGGCGGTGCAGGCCTTATCGGCCGAAGTGCGCCTGTCGCGACTTTGTGCCCATCTGGAGCGGGTATCGCTGGCCCAAACGGTGCGCGAGATTCGGGACGATCACCTGGCGTTTTCTGCAACTACGGCTTTTGCGGGGTGAATTACGGCTTCGTAAAAGCGCAGCCATGCCGGGCGGGAACTGGGCGAAAAGCGGGATGCCATGTTCCTGACCAGCTATTCCGAAAGCTACGCCCACGGCTTCTTCGACAACGGGTTTTATCTGCGCACCGCGATGTTTCGCTGGTCGGTGCAGAACACCGGCGCCTGTTCCTGGGGCTGGGCATGGAAGGAACGCAAGGCCGGCCGGCTCAGCGACGACGAAATCGTCACGCTAGAAGCCAATTGGCGCGTCGGAATCCGGGCGGGGTACACGCTATCCTTCGGCACCATCGCGCCCTTGTATCGGGGTGCCATGGGGCTCGCCGCACCGTCGGATGTCAGCCAGACGTCGGTCGACCGGTTCTGGGACGACTTTGGAGCCGAGATCCTGACCGCCAGCAACATGGTGCACCTCAAGATCACGCAGCTGCCCAACGCCGGTCAGTATCCCGCCCTGACACCACGCCAGCGCGAAGTGCTGCGCTGGGTGGCGGACGGCAAGACGACGCAGGATATCGCCACCTTGCTGGGGCTCTCGGTCGGGACCGTGGAAAAACACCTGCGGCTGGCCCGTGACACCCTTGGGGTGGAGACCACGGCGCATGCCGTGGCCAAGGCCTCGTTTCTCAACCAGCTAAACTACGGCTGAAAGCGCAAAACTGTTTCCACCGCAAGGTAGGGATTCCCCTACTTACTTGACGCCGCGGAAGCGGCAGAATGAACCCGTTCCGTGAGTGGTGGCTTCGGCCAGGAACATTTGGCAGGCCAGTGTTGTTCGGCCCTGCCGCCCGGGAAACCGGAAGCCGGCCCGCCGGGTGTATTGTTCAGCCCGGCGGGTCGGTGCTTCTCTGCGCTGCGTCCTCATCCCCAATCGGTGCAGCAAAGAAAAACGGTGCGGTCTTGCGACCGCACCGTTTCACATTCGAGCGGGTTGGATCAGCCGGCCAGCGTCTTGGCGACTTCGGCGGCGAAATCCTCTTCCTTCTTCTCGATGCCTTCACCGACGGCGACACGCACGAAATCGAGGATCTCGATCCCGCCGTCCTTGGCGGCCTGACCAACCGTGGTCTTGCCGTCGGCGCTTTTGACATAGGCCTGGTTGACCAGCGTCACATCGGAAAGAAACTTCTTCATCCGGCCGGGGATGATGTTTTCGCGAATGATGTTTTCCGGCTTCGGCTTGGCCGAATTGGCGTTCTCTTCCAGCGCGGTGGCGATCTGAACTTCGCGTTCCTTTTCCACCACGGCGGCGTCCAGCCGGCTTTCGTCCAGCGCCAGCGGGTTGATCGCGGCGATATGCATCGCGATGCCGCGCGCCAGTTCCGCATCGGCCCCTTTGTAGGCGACGAGAACGCCGATCTTGCCCATGCCTTCAGCGGCGGCATTGTGCACATAAGACACCACCGCGTCGCCCTCGACCGACGCCATGCGGCGCAGGCTCATGTTCTCGCCGATTCGCGCGATCGCATCCGTCAGAACGGTTTCGATCGGCTTGCCGCCCATGTCGGTCGCCTTCAGCGCCTCGACGTCGGCGGCACCCAGCGCGGCCTGGGCAATGCCCGACACCATCGCCTGAAAATCGCCGTTCTTGGCGACGAAGTCAGTTTCCGAGTTCACTTCGACAGCAACGCCGCGGCCACCCGAAACCGCCACGCCGACAAGACCCTCGGCAGCCACGCGGCTGGCCTTCTTGGCGGCTTTCGCCAGACCTTTGGTGCGCAGCCAGTCCACCGCGGCTTCCATGTCGCCATCGGTTTCGGTCAGCGCCTTTTTCGCATCCATCATGCCTGCGCCGGTCGTGTCGCGCAGTTCTTTCACCATTTGTGCGGTGATGGCCATTGCGGCTCTCCTTCGAATATCACGGGGTTTTCAGACCGGGCGCCTCGCTTGGCGCGCCCGGTCAGAGGATGACGGCTCTGGCCGGGCTCAGGCCTCGGCGACAGCTTCTTCCTCGGGAGCCTCTTCCAGCGCGCCCAGATCGACGCCGGCCGCACCGAGCTGCGCAGACATGCCGTCAAGCGCGGCACGGCAAACCAGATCGCAGTAAAGCGAGATGGCGCGCGCCGCGTCGTCATTGCCGGGGATCACATAGTCCACGCCCTTGGGCGAACAGTTGGTATCGACCACGGCAACAACCGGGATGCCCAGCTTCTTGGCTTCCAGAATGGCCAGGTCTTCCTTGTTCACGTCGATGACGAACAGCAGGTCCGGGGTGCCACCCATTTCGCGGATCCCGCCCAGCGAGGCCTGAAGCTTCGCCTGTTCGCGTTCCATGCCCAGCCGTTCCTTCTTGGTCAGGCCCTCGGCGCCGGAACCCAGAACCTCGTCAAGGTTCTTCAGGCGGCTGATCGACTGCGAAACGGTTTTCCAGTTGGTCAGCGTGCCGCCCAGCCAGCGGTGGTTCATGTAATACTGCGCGCATTTCTCGGCCGCCTCGGCAACCGGTTTCTGCGCCTGACGCTTGGTGCCGACGAACAGGATGCGGCCGCCCTTGGCGACGGTTTCGCGCACCACGTTCAGCGCGGCATCCAGCATCGGGACGGTCTGCGTCAGGTCGATGATGTGAATGCCGTTACGGTCGCCGTAGATGAACTCGGCCATCTTCGGGTTCCAGCGCTGGGTCTGGTGACCGAAGTGAACGCCAGCTTCCAGAAGCTGACGCATGGAAAAATCGGGAAGCGCCATGTCATTTCCTTTCCGGTTTCGCGCCTCGGCGAAGCCATCATCCCGAACCGAAACCCGGGACAACCGGCGGACCTTTCGGGGATGTCTCCCCCGAGGGCCCAAGCCTCGCCTGTGAAGTGGCGCGCGTATACGCGGGCGCAGAAGCAATTGCAACCCCCGCGGGGCGGCGGGCCGGCCTTCAGGCGGAAAGCCAGCGGATCAGGGGCATATGCGCGCGCGTCAGGCGCAAAACCTCGTCGACAGCGCCCGGCGTGGCAAGCCAGCCGGGAACCGGCAGGGTTTCGGGCGTGCGCGCAACGAAAGCCTTGCGCCGCAACAGGTGTTCCCAATCCGCCCCGGCCTGGTAGCCGCGCGGCAGCCGCGCCAGATCGGGGGCGTCCAGCGGGCAGCCCACCGCCTCGGCACTTGCCAGCGCATCAAGAAGGGCGCGCCGGTCGGCGGGCACGAGGATACGCGTACGGATCGCCTCCAAAGTCGCGGGGTCGATGCCGAACAGCCCGGAACCATAGCCACCGCAGGGGTGCAGCACCAGGTGCATTGCGGCAGAGCGGTTGGGGTGAGCGCCCGACCAGAACACCATGTGCAGCGCCGGATTGTAGGGCGACTTGTCGCCGAAAACCGCACGTCCCGGTTGATCCGGCGCAGGGAGCCGTTGATCCGCGCCTCGGCCTTCAACGGTGGGTCAAGCGCGGCCATGGCTGACACCGCGTTAATGAAATCGAGCGCCGGGGTTTTCCAATGCGCCGGCGTAGCGGTCGCGGTTCGCCTCGAACCACTCGCGGCTGTTGTTGGCTTCGAGATCGCGCAAAAAGGCGAAGGTCTGCACGTCAAAACCCATTTCGGGGGTCCTCCAGCGCCTGTGTTGTCAAGATTGCAAAACCCTGCGCCGCCGCGCGCAAGATGGCGTCGCGCTCGGCCGGATCGTTCAGCGCCCTTGCCGTCGAAACCGCCCCAAGCGCCAGCGTCAGCGCCGCCGTCAGTCGTGGATCCTCTTCCGCAATGGCCTGCCCGCGCGCCATCTCCGCACGGATCGCCATAAATGCAGCCTGATAGGCCTCGCGTGCGCCCTGCCCCGTCCGCGACACATCGCGCCCAAGCGCTGCCAGACTGCATCCGGCACTGACCTCGTCGTGATGTTCCGGTGCCAGATAGGCGGCAAATGTCGCCTGCATCGCCTGCCAGAGCTCGCGCGCGCCGCCCTGCCGGGCGCGAAGGCGCGACAGCAGCGGATGACGCGACGCCAGTACGGCGACAAACAGCGCCTCTTTCGACGCGAAATGCGCATAGAAGGCCCCACGGGTCAGGCCCGCCTCGGCCATCACGGCATCGATCCCGGCACGGTCGTAGCCTTCGGCGCGAAACACCCGCCCGGCCCCGTCGAGAATGCGCGCGCGCACTTCGGCATTGTGGCGTTCCTTGCGGTTGGGTGAGGCGACCATCGGCGTTCCCACTGGGTTGCTCGCTGTAAATATGATGTGTATCATGGTTTCATACAGGAGGAAAGCGCCATGCCCGATCTGACCGCACGCTGGAACGATATTGTCGATCATCTGCTGAGCCTTCCCGACACCGCCCGAGGCAAGATGATGAGCGCGGATGCCGTGACCCGGCAGGGCAAGGTTTTCGCCTTTCATTCGACAAAAGGCGGCCGGCCGGGGCTAGGGGTGCGGCTTGGCCGTCAAACCGACTTTGCCGCGCTCGGGCTTTGCGACTGGCAGCATCTGGCGCCCTTCCGGACGAAACCGCCGATGAAGGACTGGATCGTCGCCGGTGCCGGCGATGCCGAGCGCTGGAACGACCTTGCCCTGATGGCCTATGACAGGATGGCGCCACGATGACCGCGGTTACGGTGACACCGCTTCTTTATGTCGGGCTGATTGCCATCGTGATGGCTGTGCTCTCCACCCGCGCGCCATGCTGCGTGGTCGCCTAACGAAGCGCTCGGCGATATGGGCAACCGGCGCTGTTTCTGGCGCAACGCCGGTTCGGCAATCTGGCGGAATATGCCGCCATGGCCCTGTTGATCCTCCTGCTTCTGAACTGCGTATGGCTCCCTGCATGGTTGCACGGCTACGGCGCCACACTGGTGGTCCTGCGGCTCATTCATCCGCTGGCACTTTTCGACCGGGCAGGCGCGCCGGTCTGGCAAAAGGCCGGGCGTTTCGTTTCGGCGGCCGGGACCGCCCTTTTGCTGCTTGCCGGGGGCATCGCGCTGATCCTGGCCTGATCCGGCTTGCCAAAGCCGCGCGCAGGCGGCATCACCGGGCCATGGCGTCGCAACCCGACATTCTGTGTATTGGCTCGGTCCTTTGGGACATCATCGGCCGTTCGCCCACCGCGATGCGGCAGGGTTCAGACGTGCCGGGACGGATCACCCGCCTTCCCGGCGGCGTGGCGATGAACATCGCGATGACCCTGCGCCGCTTCGGTCTGGCGCCCGCGCTTCTGACCGCCATAGGGCAGGATGCCGAGGGTGCCGAACTGGTTGCGGCCTGCGCGCGCATGGGGCTGGTCACCGATCATATCTACCGCTCCGAAGACCTGCCAACCGACCGATACATGGCCATCGAGGGCGCAAACGGCCTGATCGCGGCGATTGCCGACGCCCATTCGCTGGAAGCGGCCGGTGCCAAGATCCTGCGCGCTTGACGACGGCAGGCTGGGCAGCTGCGGCGCCCCGGGCCGGACCGTATCGCGCTTGACGGGGAACCTGACCGAGGCGCTGCTGGCCGACATCGCCACCTCGCCTCTCTTCGCCGCCGCCGACCTGCGCGTGGCGCCGGCAAGCCCCGGAAGGCCGACCGGTTTTTGCCGCTTTCTTGCCCACCCGCATGCCACGCTTTATGTCAATCTCGAAGAGGCGGGGCCTGCTCTGCCAGACCCGCTATGCCACCGCCGCTGCGGCGGCAGAGGGGCTTCTGGCGCGCGGCGCGGCGCGGGTTCTGGTGACGAATGGCGGGCGCGCCTGCGCCGATGGCAGCACCGATGGCGTGATCGCGCGCACCCTGCCCGCCGTCATGGTCACCCGTGTGACCGGTGCTGGCGATACCTCTGGCGACACCATATCGTCGCCGAAACGCGCGGGCTCGACCGCGCGGCCGCGCTGGAATTGGCACCGCGCGCAGCGGCGGACTACGTTTCTGGAGATATTGATCATGACCGACGCGCCGCTTGTTTTCTCGGCCGAAGTCACACAGGCACGAAACGAAGGCCGGCCACTTGTCGCGCTGGAATCGACGATCATCACTCATGGCATGCCCTGGCCGCAGAACGTCGAAACCGCCCGCCGGGTCGAAGCGGCGGTGCGCGAGGCAGGCGCCGTCCCGGCCACCATCGCACTGATCGACGGGGCGATCCGCATCGGGCTGGACGACGCCACGCTCGACAACCTGGGTCAGGCGAGGGGCGTGATGAAGGTCAGCCGCGCCGACATGGCCGTCTGTCTGGCCCGCCGCGCCACCGGCGCCACAACCGTCGCCGCCACGATGATCGCCGCGCATCTGGCCGGCATCGCGGTGTTCGCGACCGGTGGCATCGGTGGCGTGCATCGCGGCGCCGAGACAAGCTTCGACATCTCTGCCGATCTGCGCGAACTGGCGCATACCCCCGTCACGGTCGTGGCCGCCGGTGCCAAGGCGATCTTGGACCTGCCCAAGACGCTCGAGGTTCTCGAAACCCTTGGCGTGCCGGTCATTGCCATGGGGCAGGACGAGTTTCCCGCCTTCTGGTCGCGCTCTTCGGGTCTGGCGGCGCCGCTGCGGATGGACAGCGCGGCCGAGGTCGCGGCCGCCCACCGGATGCGCGCCGACCTTGGTCTGCCCGGTGGTCAACTCGTGGCCAATCCGATCCCCGTAGAGGCCGAGATTTCGCGGGCCGAGATCGTGCCGGTCATCGAAACCGCCCTGGCGGAGGCCGAGGCTCAGGGCATCGCCGCAAAGGCGGTCACACCCTTTCTGCTCGATCGGATCTTTCAGCTGACCGGCGGCCGCTCTCTCGATGCCAACATCGCACTGGTCATGGCAAACGCCCGGCTCGGTGCCCAAATCGCCAACGCCCTCGCAAACCGCTGATTTCCGGCACCGGCATCCTACAGCGCCCATTGTCGAACGCCCGGACACGCCCTACATTCGTGGCAGGAAGCGGGACGACAGATGAGCAACGAACCCAGCGGCCCGGAATCGACGGGCCATTCGGCCCGACGACGCGGCTTTCTCGCGCGGTTTCGCGCCAATTTCCTGACCGGTCTGGTCGTCGTCGCCCCGGTCGGGTTGACGCTGTGGCTGATCTGGAAGGTTACCGGCTGGATTGACGGCTGGGTTCTTCCCTTCATCCCCCGCAGCTACCAGCCGGCCGAGCTCGTGCGCGACCTGTTCTGCCCATCACTGGCCGATCTTCCGGCGGGCCAGACGGTACCGTTCTACTGCGTCGAAAACGGCATCAACCTGCGCGGCATCGGCGTTGTCATCTTCATCGTCTTCACGGTGCTGGTCGGCTGGGTTGCCAAGGGGCTGATCGGGCGTTCGATGATCGCCTGGGGCGAAAGCCTGGTCGACCGTATGCCGGTCGTCCGGTCGATCTACAACGGCGTCAAGCAGGTGGCCGAAACCGTCTTCAACCAGACGGAGTCGAAGTTCGACAAGGCCTGCCTCATCGAATATCCCCGCCCCGGCATCTGGGCCATCGGTTTTGTCTCGACCGCCGCCAAGGGCGAGATCCTGGCCAAGCTGCCCGATGACGAGGTGATGACAGTCTTCCTGCCGACCACGCCTAACCCGACCTCGGGCTTTCTGCTGTATGTTCCGAAGAAGGATGTCACCTTCCTCGACATGAGCGTGGAGGATTCCGCCAAGCTGGTGATCTCCGCCGGTCTGGTTTACCCCGCGCCCAAACCATCGCTCCCGCCCGCCGGCAAGGGCTAGGATCGCGTCATTGGTCCCGCCGCCCTGCAGCGCCGGCGGACGTGGCTTTCCGGTATCGTCGCGTCCCCTTCATCTTGGCAAAAAATACTCCGGAGGGGTCCGGGGAGGCAGCGCCTCCCCGGCGGGTCCGGCAATGCCGGCGCGAAACCGGATCAGAGAGCCGTCCAGCCACCATCGACGGAAATCGTCGTGCCGGTAATCTGCGCCGCCGCCTCAGAACACAGGAAAACCGCCGTGCCGCCGATCTGGTCGGTCGTGGCGAACTGGCGCGACGGCTGGCGCAGCAGCATGACCTCGCGGATCACCGTTTCGCGATCCATGCCATGCGCCTTCATCTGATCGGGGATCTGCGCCTCGACCAGAGGCGTCAGCACATAGCCCGGGCAGATCGCGTTGCAGGTGATGCCCTGCCCCGCCGTTTCCAGCGCCGTGGTCTTCGACAGACCGACCACGCCGTGCTTGGCGGCGATATAGGCGGATTTGTAGGGCGATGCGGTCAGCCCGTGGGCGGAGGCGATGTTGACGATGCGCCCCCAGCCGGCCTTGCGCATCATCGGCAGCGCCACGGCGGTGGTGTGAAAGGCCGAACTGAGGTTGATCGCCAGGATCGCGTCCCACTTCCCGACCGGAAACTCCTCGATCGGCGCCACATGCTGGATACCGGCATTGTTGACGAGGATATCGCAGGCCCCGGCCGCGGCGATCAGGGCACGGCAATCGTCGCCCTTCGACATGTCGGCGCGGATATAGCGCGCGCTGACGCCATGGGTCGTGGCGATCCGGTCGGCCAGCGCATGGTCGTCGGCGCTGTCGGTAAAGGAATTGAGAATCACATTGGCGCCGGCCGCCGCCAGCGCTTCGGCCACGCCCAACCCGATTCCCGAGGTCGATCCGGTCACGACGGCGGTCTTGCCCGATAGCTGCATTGTGATCCCCCTGCATTTTGCGGTTGCGGCATCATACGCGCTGCATCTGCGAAATCCATGGCCTTTGCGCCGGGGCTTCGCGCAGGGCCTGCCGGAGCCAAAAAAAACGCCTCCGCACGAGGGGCGTTAAGTTATTGAGGCAGGTTTCATACAGGCAAGAAACCTATCGAGCAGTAAGGTCTTTATACGCACTCTTCCGCCGCTCTCCAAGCTAAAAGTTTGAAAAGGCTTGCAAGCGCGACTAATCTCGGCGCCAACGACAGAGGGAGCAGAAGGATTGTTGCGCAAATGAAAACGGTCATTTTCTCTGGCCTTCGGCGCGGAGCCCTGGCGCTGGCGCTGATCGGCCTGCCCGGTTTGGCATCCGCAGAGCCGATGCATGGAATAGCTATGTATGGCCAACCGGCCCTGCCACCGGATTTTGTGTCGCTGCCGCAAGTCAACCCGGACGCACCGAAAGGCGGCAAGATCGTTTTCGGCGAGTCCGGCGGCTTTGACTCTCTCAATCCGTTCATCGTCAAGGGCAATGCGCCCTGGGGCCTCAGCGGGCTGACGATCGAGACGCTGATGGGCCGTTCCTATGACGAACCCTTCACGCTTTACGGGCTTTTGGCCGAATCGATAGAGACCGGTCCGAATCGCGAATGGGTCGAGTTTACCCTGCGCGAAGCGGCCCGATTCTCCGACGGCAGCCCGGTGACGGTCGAGGATGTGATGTGGTCCTTCGAAACCCTCGGCACCAAGGGCAGCCCGCGCTATGCCGGTGCCTGGGCCAAGATCGGGGCGATGGAACAGACCGGGCCGCGCTCGGTCCGTTTCACCTTCAACACCGAAGACCGCGAATTGCCGCTGATCCTCGGGCTGCGCCCGATTCTGAAAAAGGCGCAGTACGAGGGCAAGGATTTCACCGAACGCTCGCTGGAAGCACCCATCGGTTCAGGCCCCTACGTGGTCGGTGAGTTTGAGCCGGGGCGTTACATCACCTTCCGGAAAAACCCCGACTGGTGGGGGGCGGACCTGCCCTTCAACCGCGGCCAGCACAATTTCGACGAGGTTCGCTACGACTATTTCGGCGATGCCGGCGTGGTCTTCGAGGCGTTCAAGGCCGGCGAAATCAACACCTGGCGCGAGGGCAACACGGCCAAGTGGGCAACCAACTACGACTTTCCCGCCGTCGCCTCGGGCGATGTCGTGAAATCCGAAATCGCCCACATGCGTCCCTCGGGCATCAACGGTCTGGTGATGAACACCCGCCGCCCGATCTTCGCCGACTGGCGGGTGCGCGAGGCGATGATCCAGGCCTTCAACTTCGAGTTCATCAACGCCACCCTGAACGGCGGGGTCGAACCGCGCATCACATCCTATTATTCGAACTCGGTCCTGGGCATGACACCGGGGCCGGCCGAAGGCCGCGTGCGCGAGTTTCTCGAACCCTTCGCGGCCGATCTGCCGCCCGGCGCGCTCGATGGCTATGCACTGCCGGTATCCGACGGGTCGGAGGCCAACCGCGCGGGCATCCGCGAGGCGACGCGGCTTCTGCAGGAGGCCGGCTGGACGGTTCAGGACGGGGTTTTGAAAAACGCCGAGGGCCAGCCCTTCGAATTCGAGGTGCTGCTGACCCAGGGCGCCGACGAAAGCCAGTCGATCGTCGATATTTATACCGAGGCACTGCGGCGGCTTGGCATATCGGTGCGCGTTTCGGCGGTGGACAGCGCCCAGTACAAGGAACGCACCAACGCCTATGACTTCGACATGACGCCCTATATCCGGTCCCTGTCGCTGAGCCCCGGCAACGAACAGATGCTCTACTGGGGTTCGGCCGGCGTAAGCGAACCGGGAACGCGGAACTGGATGGGCATGAATTCCCCCGCCGCCGAGGCAATGATCAACGCCATGCTGACCTCGACCAGCCAGGAGGATTTCATCGCCGCAACGCAGGCGCTGGACCGGATCCTGACCAGCGGGCGCTATGTCATCCCGATCTGGTATTCGCAGGTCTCGCGTATTGCCCATGTGAAAGAACTGCATTACCCCGAACGCCTGCCGCTTTATGGCGACTGGCTGGGCTTTCAGCCCGAGGTCTGGTGGTACGAGGAGTAAGGAACCATGCGCATTTTCCTGATCGCGGTTCTTCTGGCCGGTTCGCTGGCCGGTTGCGGAACCATCGGCGGCATCGGCCAGGACATCACGTCGGCCTCGGACCGCGTGTCGGGCATGTTCTGACCGGGCGCTGCCCGCCTGTCCGGCCCCGAGGGGCCGGGCAACCCAACCCTTCCCACCCGAAAGCCCCCCCGATGCCCAAGACGAATGCCGCCGCCGTCAATCCCGATCACCTGCAAAACCTCGCCCGGGTCATGTTGCGCACAGGCCTCAACCTTGCCCATGGCCAGCAGCTTGTCCTGACCGCCCCGGTCGAGGCACTGCCGCTGGTGCGCGCCATCGCCGCCGAGGCTTACCGCGTGCCGGTGCGTCGCTGGTCACCCCGGTGCTGAGCGACCCGCAGACTACCCTTGCGCGTTTCCACCACGCCGCCGACGACGCGTTCGACCACCGCCGCTGCTGGCTTTTCGACGGCATGGCCGCCGCCTATGACGCCAACGCCGCGCGCCTTGCCATCTATTGCGACGACCCGATGTTGCTGTCGGACGTAGCCATTCCCGACAAGGTGGCCCGTGCCGGCAAGGCCAATTCGCTGGCGTCGCATGCGTTGAAACGGATCACCGGTTTCGACATCAACTGGGCGATCTGTGCCATCCCAGCGCCGCCTGGCGGGCCGCGTCTTTCCCTGATCTCGCGCCTGATGCGGCGGTCGGCAGGCTGGCCGAGGCGATCTTGACATTTCGCGCGTCACCGGCGCCGATCCCATCGCCGACTGGGCGGCCCATGACAAGCACCTTGCAAACCGCGCGCGCTGGCTCGACGGGGCAACGCTTCGCCGCGCTTCATTTCACCGGCCCGGGAACCGACCTGACCGTCGGGCTTGCCGATGGCCACGCTCGAAAGGCGGGTCGGGCGAAGCCAAGAACGGTGGCTCAAGCCGCACGCCAGAACGTGCCGACGGAAGGTGTTTTTCCACCCCGCATGCCGCGCGCGTCGACGGCTATGTCCGCGCGTCCAAACCCCTGTCCCATCAGGGCAGCCTGATCGACGGGATCGAGGTTCGCTTCGCCGAGGGCCAGATTGAGCAAGGCGCGCGCCAGCCGCGGCGAAAAGGTGCTTCTGAAGCTTCGACACCGACGAGGGCGCCCGGCGGCTGGGCGAGGTGGCGCTGGTGCCCCATGCCTGCCCATCGCGCAGCGGGCTGTTGTTCTACAACACGCTGATGAGAACGCCGCCCGCCACATCGCATTGGGACAATGCTACAGCGAATGTTTCGAAAACGGAGTGTCACTGACGCAAAGGAGGATATCGCGGCACGCGGCGGCAATCAGGAGCCTCATCCATGTCGACTGGATGATCGGCGGGCCGGAGACCGAGATCGACGGTGTCGGCCAGGACGGCGCGCGCGTGCCGGTCTTCCGCAAGGGCAACTGGGCGGTGTGACAGCCGGGGGTCAGCGCGCCTAGAGCCCGTGACCTCGTCGACGCCGAGCATGATGTTGAGGTTCTGTCCCGCCGCGCCCGAGGCGCCCTTGCCGAGGTTGTCGAGCACGGCAACCAGAACCGCGACGCCAAGGGCATCGTCGCCATGCACCGAAAGCTCCATCCGGTTCGTACCGTTCAGGGCCTGCGGATGGATGCGCGCGCCGTAATGATCGGCACCGACGACCGAGACGAAGCCGCCGCCGGCATAGTGATCGGCCAGCGCGCCGTGCAAGGTCGCAAGGCTGCGCCCCGCACCCAGCGGCAAGGCCACCTGCACTACCATGCCCTGATCGTAATCACCGACCGAAGGCAGGAAGGTTTACTCGCCGGCTCAGCCCGGCATAGCGCTGGATCTCGGGCAGATGCTTGTGGTGCTGACCCGTCGCATACATGAAACTGCCCGTCGTCGTGCCGCTGGCGAACTCGGCGATCATCGCCTTGCCGCCGCCGGTGTATCCCGACACGCCGCTGATCGCGAGCGCTTCGTCCGCCGCGACCAACCCGGCGGCGACCAGGGGCGCCAGCAACTCGATCGCGCCGGTCGACCAGCACCCGGGGTTCGATTACCGCGCTTTGCCCCGGCGATGGCGGCCCGCTGATCCTTTGCCATCTCTGCGAAACCGAACACCCAGTCCGGATCGACGCGATGCGCCGTCGAGGCATCGATCAGCCGTACCGGCAGCCCGGCGGCCAGCGCCGCGGCTTCGCGCGCGGCATCGTCAGGCAGGCAGAGGATCGCGACATCCGCCTCGCCATAGGCTTCGGCCCGTGCGCTGGCATCCTTGCGCCGCGTTCCGTCGAGGCTGATCAGCCGGACACGGGGCGCGGCGCCAGCCGGTCGCGTATCTGCAGCCCCGTCGTGCCAACCTCGCCGTCGATGAACACCAGACCATCGCCCGCCTCCTGTCCGTTTCGCGCGCCCGCCGCGCCCGCAGTCGTTAGCCCCAAACGCCGCCGCATTACAAGGCAAAGCCCGCCGCAACCGGCACGTGCCACAAATCCGTTACACACGCCTGATAGCACGGCGCGGAACGAAAGGATGCGCCTCCCGATGAACATTCTGGTCCTTTGCACCGGCAACTCCGCCCGCTCGATCCTTCTGGAGGCGATCCTGAACCACCGTTCGTCAGGCCGCGTTGTCGCCCATTCCGCAGGGTCACACCCCGCCGGGCGAGTGCACCCGCAGGCGCTGGCCGAACTAACCCGCCAGGGCGTTCCCAGCCCCGCCGCGCGGTCGAAAAGCTGGGATGAATTCGCCCTGCCCGGCGCTCCGGTCATGGACGCGGTCATCACCGTCTGCAGCAGCGCCGCCGGAGAGACCTGCCCGCTGTGGCCCGGCGCGCCCCTGCGCAGCCACTGGGGCGAGGATGACCCCGCCGCCGCGCCCGCCGGCGACCAGCCCGCCGCTTTCGCCCATGCCTTTGCCCGGCTCGATGCGCGCGCCACGGCCTTTCTGGGCGCGCTTGCCGGCGGCCAGACGCTGGACCAGGCGTTGCCGGCCGGGGCCGCCACCTGAAAACCATTGTGTATGGCCACGCCGGTTCCTTCATCCGGCGCAGGGACAGAACGGGAGATCACCATGTCGCGCGAGTTTTGGGCAGAGTTTCTGGCACAGGTCTGCTTGTCGCTGTGGGCCTGGGCGCGGCGATGGGCGCGACGATGTCGCCGGCAATGACGGTGTCTCGCTTCTGGTCGCCTCTCTGGCGACCGGGGCGCGCTGGCGGTCCTGATCACCCTGCTGGCGCCGGTGCCGGGCGCGCATCTGAACCCGGCGGTGACGTGCTGGTGTTCCGGCTGCGCGGCGAAATGACGACGCCGCGTGCGCTGTCTTACCTTGGCGCGCAGATCCTGGGCGGCATCCTGGGGGCGGTGGTGGTGCATGCCATGTTCGACCTGCCCCTGCTCGCCGCCGGCACCACCGCGCGCAGCGGCACCGGCCTGTGGCTGGGCGAGGTGGTGGCGACCTTTGGCTTTCTCTTCACCATCCTCGGTGCGCTGGCCGTGCGCAGCGCCCAGCTGCCGGCGCTGGTCGGCACCTATGTGATGGCCGGCTACTGGTTCACCGCCTCGACCGGCTTTGCCAATCCGGCGGTCACGCTGGCGCGGTCGCTGTCGCAGACCCCGCCGGGTCTGCGCCCCGTCGACGCGCCCGGTTTCATCCTGGCCGAACTGGCCGGCGCGGTTCTGGCGCTGGTCGCCGCGCGGGCGCTGCTTCGGGTCCGACGCGCGGCTCGACGCGCCTCAGGCCAGCGAGGTGACCCAAAGAACCGTGGCGTCGTCGTCGGATACCGAAATCAGGTTATGACCCATCGCCGCGTCGTAATAGACGCTGTCACCGCGACGCAGCTCCACCGGTTCGTAAAACTCGCTGAAGAGCCGCGCGATCCCGGTCAGGACGTAAAGGAACTCCTCGCCGTCGTGGCGAACCCAGCCGTCAAATTCATCAAGGCTGCGCGCCGGATGCGCGCCCGTGAGGGCAGCATCCGCTTGCTCGTCAGCGCGGTTGCAGGCAATTCGTGTTCATAGGTCGCCGTGGCGTAGCCCTGCCCCGCGCCGGACTTGGTCACCGCCATCCGGCCGTTGGGCTGCGGCGTGGCGGCCAGGTAAGCTGTGGCACCGAAATCGCCAACCCCTCGGCAAGCTTCTTCAGCGCCTCGTAGGTGGGCGACATCTGCCCGTTCTCGATCTTCGAGAATGTCGAACGCGCCAGTCCGCCTTGCGCGCCGCCTGTTCCAGCGTAAGCCCCGCGCCTTGCGCAGCTCGCGCACGCGCTGACAGATTCACCGGCTCGGCCGGCGTGCTGTCGCCGTTTTGTCGGGCGATGCGAATGATGCTGGGTTCCTTGGCTCGGGTCATGGCGCACTGATACAAAGCCGCGCTTGCGCTTGCAACGCCGCCGCGCCGCGCGTAGGCCCATGCCATGAGCGCGCGCACCGATCCATCGCAACAAACCTGCCCCGCAGCCTTCAATCTGGCCGAATACGTGCTGGCCGGCGGTCGCGACACGCCCGACAAGATCGCCCTGCAGATCGTCGGCACCGGCGGGGCCGAACGGTGGAGCTATGCACGCCTCGCCGCCGCGGTGGGCGGTACGGCGGCGGGCCTGCTGGCGCTTGGCCTTTGCCCGGGTGACCGTGTCCTGATGCGGCTCGCCAACAGCGTCGACTTCCCGATCGTGTTTCTGGGGGCCATCGCCGCCGGGCTGGTTCCCGTGCCGACCTCGTCGCAGCTAACCGGGCGTGAGACTGACGTGTTGACGCGGCTGATAGGCCCGGCCCTGATCGTCGCAGGCCCCGGCATCGCCCTGCCCGATCCCGTGCCCTGCCCGGTCATCGGCCCGGACGAACTGGCGTCGATGCGGACCCTGCCGTCGGCCGGCTTCGTCCGCGGCGACCCCGGGCGCCCGGCCTATATCGTGATGACATCCGGCACGGCGGGGTCCGCGAGGGCGGTCGTCCACGCCCACCGCGCGATCTGGGCGCGGAGGCTGATGCGCGACGGCTGGACCGGCATGAACGGCGCAGACCGCGTCCTGCACGCCGGCGCCTTCAACTGGACCTACACGCTCGGCACCGGGCTTCTCGATCCGTGGTCGCTGGGCGCTACAGCGCTGATCCCGGCCGACGGAACAAAAAGCGACGGCCTGCCGCTTTTGCTCAAACGCTACGACGCGACAATTTTTGCCGCCGCTCCGGGGATTTACCGCCAGTTGTTGAAGCAAAACCTGCCGGCCCTGCCCAAGCTTCGCCACGGCCTGTCGGCGGGCGAGGCGTTGCCCCAGAGCCTGCGTCAGCGCTGGCACGCGGCAACCGGAACGGATGTGCACGAAGCCTTTGGCATGTCGGAATGCTCCACCTTCCTGTCGGGCAGCCCCGCCCGTCCGGCGCCGCCCGGTACCCTGGGCTATCCCCAACCCGGTCGGCGTGTCGCGATTGTCGACGAGGCGGGTCAACCGCTTGGCCACAGCCAGCCCGGCACCATCGCCATTCATCGCGACGACCCGGGGCTTTACCTCGGCTATCTCGACGCGCCCGAGGCGACCGAAGCGCGGTTTTCGGGCCTCTGGTTCGTGACTGGCGATCAGGGGGTCATGGCCCCGGACGGCGCTATCGCCTATCTGGGCCGCGACGACGACCAGATGAACGCCGGCGGCTACCGGGTATCGCCGTTGGATGTCGAAGCCGCTTTTGCCCACCACCCCGCCCTCGCCGAGGTTGCCGCCTGCGAACTGCGCGTCGGCCCCGAAACGAGTGTCATCGCCTTGTTCTACGTTGCCCACGAAGAGGTGAGCGAGGCAGAGCTTACATCCTTTGCCGAAGGCCGGCTGGCGCGCTACAAGCAACCCCGGATCTATCGCCGGCTCGACCACATGCCGCGCAGCGCGAACGGCAAGGTCCTGCGCCGGGCCTTGCGCGAAAACCATGGGTTAACTGATGACAAAGATTGACGTTTTCTCTGATCCGATCTGCCCGTGGTGCTATATCGGCAAGGCGCTTCTGGACCGAGCGCTGGAAAAGCACCCCGACCATGGGTTCGAGCTGGAATGGCACCCGTTTCAACTGAATCCGGACATGCCGGCCACGGGCATGGATCGCCGTGCCTATATGGAAGCAAAGTTCGGCGGCAAGGACGGCGCCGTTCGGGCCTATACTCCGGTGGTCGAGGCCGCGGAGAACGCGGGGGTCGCCATCGATCTTGCGGCCATTGCCCGCACGCCCAACACGTTGGATGCCCATCGCCTGATCCACTGGGCCGGTCTTGAAGGCCGCCAGACCCCGATGGTCGCGGCGCTGTTTCGCGCCTATTTCCGCGAAGGTCGCGACATTGGCGACGGGGCAACGCTCGCCGCGCTGGCCGGCGAGGCCGGCATGGACCGCGATCTGGTTGCCCGATTGCTGGCCGGTGACAGCGACATCGCGGCGATCCGCGCCCGCGATGCCCATGCCCGCGAACGCGGCGTCAACGCCGTGCCGACCTTCGTTGTCGCCGGTCGCTACGTCGTGCCGGGCGCGCAGCCTGTGGCGCTCTGGGAAGAGGTGATCGCAGAGTTGAAGGCCGCTACCCCCGACGGCCTGTAACGCCAAGGCCATGGCACTTCACCGCGGCGCATGATACCGCCGGGGGCAAGGAGACCCCATGACCGAAACACGCCGCCTGCCGCTGGGTGAATTCATTGCCCTTGTCGCGATGATGTTCGCCACCACGGCCTTTTCCATCGACGCCATGCTGGCGGCACTTCCGGCGATCGCGTCCGACCTGACGCCCGATGCGACGAACCGCGCGCAACTGGTGATCACCAGCTTCGTGCTGGGCATGGGCCTTGGAACCTTCGTGACCGGCCCGCTGGCCGACCGGTTCGGGCGCAAGCGCGTGATTCTGGGCGGGCTGACACTTTATGCCGCCGGCGCGGCGCTGGCTTCTGTCGCGGGATCGTTGGAACTGATGCTGGCGGCGCGGGTTCTTCAAGGGCTTGGTGTGGCCGGTCCGCGCATCGCGACGCTGGCGCTCGTGCGCGATCTCTATTCCGGCCGTCAGATGGCGCGCGTCGTCTCCTTTGCGATGCTGATCTTTACGCTGGTACCGGCGGTGGCACCGGCCATCGGTTCGCTGATCATCGCGGGCTTTGGCTGGCGCGCGATCTTTGCCGCCTTCATCCTCTTCGCCGTGGCCGGCGGGCTCTGGATCGGGTTACGCCAGCCCGAAACCCTGCCGCCGGAGCGGCGCAAGCCGCTGCGGGCCGCGCCGCTGATGGCCGCCCTGCGCGAGGTTCTGGGGCACCGCGTCATCGTCACCGCGATGTCGGTGCAGGCGCTGTTCTTCGGCATCCTGTTCGGAACCCTGTCTTCCGCGCAGCCCATCGTCGACCAGACCTATGGACGCGGCAGCGCCTTTCCATACTGGTTCGCTGTTGTCGCGCTTCTTGCCGGCAGCGCGAGCCTACTGAACGCCTCGCTGGTGGTGCGGCTTGGCATGCGCTTCCTGATCACGGTCACCTTGACGGCGCTCGCTGGCTTTTCGGCCGCGCTCAGCCTTTTCAGCCTTTTCGCCGCCGTTCCCTTCGCGCTCTTCATCGCCTTCATGACAGCGGTGTTCTTTTCGGCCGGTCTGACGCTGGGCAATCTCAACGCGCTCGCGCTGGAACCCGTCGGCCATATCGCCGGCACCGCCGCGTCACTGACCACCGCGATTGCTACGGTTCTGGCGGTCGCATTGGCCGCGCCGATTGGTCTGGCCTTCGATGGCACCGCCCTGCCGCTGACCGCCTCTGTCACGGTGTTATGCAGCCTGGGCGTTTTGCTGATGCGATCGATCCCGCGCTAGGCGGCCTTTGCATCGCGCAGCTTTTCGGCCAGATCGCGAGCAATGGCAAAGGCACCCTTGATCCGCTCGCCCTCGCTCGTCCAGTCGCGGGCCAGAACGATCTTGTTGTCCTTGACCTTGGCGGCACCCTTTTCGGCATGGATGAATTCCACCAGACCGGCGGGGTTGGCGAACTTGTCGTTGTGAAACTGCACGGTCGCGCCCTTCGGCCCGGCATCCAGCCGGGCAATGCCGGCGCGTTTGCACATCGCCTTGATCCGGACCACCAGCAAAAGCGTGTTGACCTCGCGCGGCAGGGTTCCGAACCGGTCGATGAGCTCTGCGGCAAAGCCTTCCAGCTCGACCTTGGTCGTCAGCCCCGAAAGCCGCCGGTAGAGCCCCAGCCGGATGTCGAGATCGGGCACATAGTCTTCGGGGATCAGAACCGGCACGCCCAGATTGATCTGCGGCGACCACTGGTCATCGGTATCGGCCAACCCCTGCAATTCGCCCGACCGGATTCGCGCGATCGTCTCTTCCAGCATCTGCTGGTAAAGCTCATAACCCACCTCGCGGATATGGCCCGACTGCTCCTCGCCCAGGATGTTGCCGGCGCCGCGCAGGTCGAGGTCCTGACTGGCCAGGGTGAAGCCCGCGCCAAGACTGTCGAGGCTGCCCAGAAGCCGCAGCCGTTTTTGCGCCTGTGGTGTCAGGGGTGCGCGCGGCTTGGTCGTCAGGAAGCAATAGGCACGGGTCTTGGCCCGGCCGACGCGGCCCCGGATCTGATAAAGCTGTGCCAGACCGAACATGTCGGCACGATGCACGACCATCGTGTTCGCGGTCGGGATGTCCAGGCCGGATTCGACGATGGTTGTGGCCAGCAACACATCGTACTGGCCATCGTAAAAGGCGTTCATCCGGTCATCCAGATCGCCCGCCGCCATCTGGCCATGCGCGGTCACGACGCTGACCTCCGGCACGTTTTCCTTCAGGAATTCAGCGATTTCCGCGATGTCGCTGATGCGTGGCACGACGTAGAAGCTTTGCCCGCCACGGTAGTGTTCGCGCAACAGGGCCTCGCGGATCGTCAGCGCGTCAAACTCGCTGACATAGGTGCGGATGGCCAGCCGGTCGACCGGCGGCGTGCCGATGATCGACAGGTCGCGAACGCCCGAAAGGCTCAGCTGCAAGGTGCGCGGTATCGGTGTGGCCGTCAGTGTCAGCACATGCACGTCCGACCGCATTTCCTTCAGCCGTTCCTTGTGCCCGACACCGAAATGCTGTTCCTCGTCCACGACCAGAAGGCCGAGGTTGCGAAACTTCACCGATTTGGCCAGAAGCGCATGGGTGCCGATGCAGATATCGACCGAACCGTCGGCAAGCCCGGCGCGCGTGGCCGCCGCATCGCGGGCGGAAACGAAGCGCGACAGTTGACGCACGGTCAGAGGAAAGCCGCGGAAGCGATCGGAAAAGCTTTTGAAATGCTGGCGTGCCAGCAGCGTTGTTGGCGCAATGACCGCGACCTGCGCGCCTGACAGGGCAGCGACGAAGGCAGCCCGCATCGCGACCTCGGTCTTGCCGAAACCCACGTCGCCCACCACCAGCCGGTCCATCGGATTGCCGGCGCCGAGATCGGCCAGCACATCCTCGATCGCGGTCAGTTGATCGTCGGTTTCCTGATAGGGGAAGCGCGCTGAAAATGCCTCCCACAACCCGTGCGGCGGGTCATAAACCGGCGCCTTGCGAATATGACGTTCGGCGGCGATGCGGATCAGCCGGTCGGCAATTTCGCGGATCCGCTGCTTCAGCCGCGCCTTCTTGGCCTGCCACGCGCCACCGCCCAGCTTGTCTAGCAGCCCCTCTTCGTGGCCATAGCGGCTGAGCAGTTCGATGTTTTCGACCGGCAGGTAAAGCCTGTCGCCCCCGGCATATTCCAGCGCCACGCATTCATGCGGCGCGCCGAGTGCCGTCACGGTCTGCAACCCGGTGAAACGGCCCACGCCATGGTCGACATGCACCACCAGATCGCCGGGCGAAAGCGTCTGAGCTTCGGTCAGGAAGTTTTCGGCCCGCTTGCGTTTTCTGGCACTGCGGATCAAGCGGTCGCCCAAGACGTCCTGTTCCGAGATCACGGTCAGCCCGGGCGCGGTAAAGCCGGCCTCGAGGGCCCAGACGGCAAGGTAGAGGCCGGCCTTGCCCTCCGCCTCGCGCATATCGTCGATGGCGATGGCGCCGGTCAGCCCCTGATCGTCCAAAAGCCCCTTCAGCCGCTCCCGCGCGCCTTCGGACCAGGAGGCGACAATCACCGGCCCTTTCCCGGAGGATTCGCGAACATGGTCCGCCAAGGCACCGAAAAGGCTTATGTTTTCCTGTTGGCGCTCCGGCGCGAAATTGCGCCCGACGCGGCCGCCGGCATCCAGAACGCCCGGCCCTTGCCCCTGTGGAAGCGGGTTCAGTTGCACCACGCGCCGACTGGTCACGGCCTCTCGCCAGGCCGCATCGTCGAGGTAGAGCAGTTCAGGCGGACAGGGACGGTACACGGTGTCCAGCCGCCGCTTGGCCCCCATCGCCTCGCGCCGCGCTTCATACTGGTCGGCGATCCCCTCCCAGCGCGTCAGGCGCGCCGGCGTAACCTGATCGTCCAGCATGATGCTGGCGCCGGGCAGGTAATCAAACAGCGTTTCCAGCCGTTCGTGAAAGAACGGCAGCCAGTGTTCGGCACCCTGATGTTTACGCCCCGCGCTCACCGCCTCGTAAAGCGCGTCGTCGCTTTGCGCCGCGCCGAACTCTATCCGGTAATTCTGCCGAAACCGGGTGATCGCCGCCTCGTCAAGGATCACCTCGGAAATCGGCGCCAGTTCCACCGCGCTCAGCTTCTCGGTGGTGCGCTGGGTCAGCGGGTCGAAGCGGCGCGCGCCGTCCAGCACATCGCCGAACAGGTCCAGCCGTACCGGCCCGCCATCGCCCGGCGGATAGACATCGATGATGCCGCCGCGCACGGCGAAATCGCCGGGTTCGGACACCGTGGAGGTTTGCGAAAACCCCATGCGCGCCAGAAAAGCGCGCAGCCCGGCCTCATCCACCCGCCCGCCGACGCGTGCGGAAAACGAGGCGTCACGCAGAACCGCGCGGGCCGGAACCTTTTGCGTGGCAGCGTTGAGCGTCGTCAGCAATACGAATGGCCCCGGAACGCCATGAGCCAGCGCGGCCAGTGTCGCCATCCGCGTGCCCGAAACCTCGGGGTTGGGCGAAACCCGGTCATAGGGCAGACAATCCCAGGCCGGGAAATCCAGCACGACTGTGTCGGGGGCAAAGAAGGCCAGCGCGGCGCGCATCGCGGCCATGCGCTTGTCATCGCGCGCGATGTGGACCACCGGCGCGCCGCCGCGCGCCTGCAGTTCACGCGCGACAAGACGGGCGTCAAAGCCTTCGGGCGCACCGCCAAGCGTGATGATCTGACCGTTTTCCTGCATGGCCCCGAGGTAGCGTAGCGGCGGGCGTTGTCAACCGCCCAGAACGCCGATCGCCATGTTCTGCCACATCCCCCAGACACCGGTAACAAGGATCGCGAACATGCCGACGATCTGGGTCAGCCGCCGGTGCAGGATCAGCCGGCTGCGCAGCGGCTTTCCCGCCAGCCCGCGGCGACGGATATCCTGCGCGCAGCCCACTGCCAGAAACCCGACGATGGTCATCGGGCCAAGCAGCAGCGCGACCGCCTGCGCAAACTCGATCCGGTAAACGAAGCCGAGCGCCAGCAGCACGGTCAGCACGAAACTGACGATGCCGATCAGCCAGACGCCGGAGATGTCCATGATCGTCAGGATCCGGTTGGTGTTGATCCGCGCCAGATCCTCCATATCTTCTTCGGCCTGACCCCCCAGCCGCGCGGCGCGGGTGATCATGTCATAGGGCACGCCCATCACCCGGTAGGAAGCGCTTGACCAGAAAACCGCCAGCGCCAGCCAGTACCAGAGGTTGGAGAACGACCGCAGGTCGATCAGTTCGAAAACGCTTTCGTACCACTCCACGCGGTATCCCCCGAAACCCAGTTGCGGCGCGGCGTCAGCGCCGGCCCGCGATGCCCCCACCGCGCCAAGCCGCCCCTTGTTATGGGGGCCAAAGCATGGCAGGCAAGACTATCGGCCACCCGAGGACCTATCGCGACCCATGACACCCGTGCAAGCCCCCTTTCCCGCCACGCGCCACCGTCGCCTGCGCGCCAGGGCCGCCTTGCGCGACCTGGTTCAGGAACACCGCCTGTCGGTGAGCGATCTGATCTGGCCGGTCTTCCTGCGCGATGGCGATGCGGTCGAGGAGCCGGTCGCCTCGATGCCGGGGGTGTCGCGGCTGTCGCTGGACCGCGTGGTCGAGGCGGCGCGGCGCGCCGAGGGGCTGGGCATTCCGGCGATCTGCCTGTTTCCCTATACCGATCCGGCGCTGAAGACCGAAGCCTGCGAAGAGGCATGGAACCCCGATAACCTGACCAACCGCGCTATTGCGGCGATCAAGGCGGCCGTGCCGGGGCTGGCGGTGATGACCGATATCGCGCTTGATCCCTATAACGCCAATGGCCACGACGGGCTGGTGCGCGACGGCGTGATCGTGAACGACGAAACGGTCGAGGCGCTGGTGCGCATGGCGCTGGCACAGGCCGAAGCGGGTGCCGACATACTGGGCCCCTCGGACATGATGGATGGCCGCATCGGTGCAATCCGGCAGGCGCTGGAGGCCGCGGGCCATCGCGACGTGGCGATCCTCTCCTATGCCGCGAAATACGCCAGCGCCTTTTACGGCCCGTTCCGCGATGCGGTCGGCGCCACGGGTGCGCTGAAGGGTGACAAGAAGACCTATCAGATGAACCCCGGCAATAGCGACGAGGCGCTGCGTCTGGTGGCGCGCGATCTGGCCGAAGGCGCCGATATGGTCATGGTCAAGCCAGGGCTTCCCTATCTCGATATCTGCCGGCGGGTGAAGGATGCCTTCGGCGCACCGACCTTTGCCTATCAGGTGTCGGGCGAGTTTGCGATGATCCGCGGCGCCGCCAACAATGGCTGGATCGATGGCGAAATGGCGATGATGGAAAGCCTTCTGGCCTTCAGACGCGCCGGCTGCGACGGCATCCTGACCTATTTCGCCCCGGAAGCGGCCCGGTTGCTGGCCCGAACCTGACAGCAATTATCGGCCAAAGTCGCCCCCGGACGCCTCGCCTGTAGTGACAGCGCGCGAAAAAATGACTATACCTTGTGGTAAAGGGGCGTATAAGCCCTTCATAAGGCAGGCTGAGACAAGGTGAGGGCAAGAATGAGCACAATCACGAACAGGCGGCAGTTTCTGGTCGCGGGCGCCGCGCTTTCGGCGCTGGCGGCATGCGGCAACGGGCTTGGCAGCCAGGGCGGAGCAACGATTGACGCCCGGGTCGATGCGACGCGCGACTATCTGTTTTCCCGCTATCCGGGCACCCGCGATCTGGCGGCCAAGGCGCATGGCGTCCTTTACATGCCGCTGGTGACCGAGGCCGGTTTCGGTTTCGGCGCGGGCTATGGGCGCGGGGCGCTGCGCATCAACGATGTCACGGTCGATTACTATTCCTCGGCCAAGGCGACCTTCGGCTTTCAGATCGGCGCGCAGCAATATGCCCATGCGCTGTTCTTCATGACCGAGGAGGCGCTGGCCGATTTCCGCCATTCCGACGGCTGGGCGGCGGGTGCCGACCTGCGCTATGCATTGCCCGATCAGGGCGCCTCGATCGGCAAGGAGACAACCGAGGTCGATCCGGTGATCGCGCTGGTCTTCGGCCAGTCGGGCCTGATTGCCGGCGCCACGCTTTCGGGCGTGAAATACAGCCGCATCATTCCCTGAAGCGGGCGCGCAACGCCTATTGAAACGCCCCGGTTTTCCGGGGCGTTTTCGTTTGAAACAGGCGCTTAGCCCAGCTTTCTAAGGCGCGCCATCAGGCTCGACGTGTGCAGCGCCCGCCGCCCATCTTCTGCACATCCTTGTAAAACTGATCGACCAGCGCGGTCACCGGCAGGCTGGCACCGTTCTCCTCGGCCGTGGCCAGGCAGATGCCAAGATCAGCGCGCATCCAGTCGACGGCAAAGCCATAGTCGAACTTGCCATCCTTCATCGTCTTGTGGCGGTTTGCCATCTGCCACGACCAGCCACCCTGGCTGATCACCTCGACCAGTTCCTCGATGTCGAGCCCGGCCTTTTCGGCAAAGGCCAGCCCTTCGGAAAGCCCCTGCACCAGCCCCGCGATGCAGATCTGGTTGACCATCTTGGCCAGTTGTCCCGCGCCGGTATCGCCCAGCCGCCGGCAGATGCGCGCGTAAGCCGCGATGACCGGTTCGGCCCTGCCGTAAACATCGGTTTCGCCGCCGCACATCACGGACAACACGCCATTTTCCGCGCCCGCCTGCCCGCCAGATACCGGCGCATCGACATAGCCGATTCCGTCACCGGCGGCGATCGCGGCCAGTTCGCGGGTGACCCTTGCCGAAACGGTCGTGTGATCGACAAACACCGCCCCGCTGGCCATTCCGGCAAAAGCACCGTCCTTTCCCAGGCAGACCGCGCGCAGGTCGTCGTCATTGCCGACGCAGGCCATGACGAAGTCTGCGCCTTTCGCGGCTTCGGCCGGGGTCGGTGCGGCCCGACCGCCATGCTGTTTGGCCCAGGCCGCGGATTTCGCGGCCGTGCGGTTATAGACCGTCACCTCGTGACCGGCTTTCACCAGATGCCCGGCCATCGGATAGCCCATCACCCCCAGACCCAGAAACGCGACTTTTGCCATGCCATCCCCCGAAAACTTGCTGTATACCGGCGCGCAATCGCCGCCATAGGGGCGACACGCTTGCTTGCGAGCAATACCCAACACGCCTCTGGCGTCAAGACAACGGACCGAACATGGCCACCGCCTTTCGCTGGCTTCTGACCGCCTTCACGATGCTGCTGGTTCTCGCCGTTCTCAGCCTGACGGCGGTCTACTATTTCCTCAGCCGCTCGCTGCCCGACTATTCCGGCGATTTCGCGGTTTCGGGTCTGACCCAGCCGGTCGAGATCGTGCGCAACAACGCCAACGTTCCCCATATCTTCGGCGCATCGGATGACGATGTGTTTTTCGGTCTCGGCTTTGCCCATGCGCAGGACCGGCTTTGGCAGATGACGATGATGCGCCGGACCGTTCAGGGCCGCTTGTCCGAGATTTTCGGGCCACGCACCGGCAAGATCGATGAACTGATGCGCCGGCTGGATCTATACGGGCTGGCGGCACAGTCGCTCGAGGCGCAGGACGAACCGACGCGGCGTGCGCTTGACGCCTATGCGCGCGGGGTCAACGCCTGGATCGCCGAGGTCAATCGCGGCGCGCGCGGGCGTGGTGCACCGGAGTTTTTCCTCTTCAGCCCCGACATCGCCTTCTGGCAGCCGGCCGATTCCCTTGCGCTGATCAAGCTGATGGCGCTGCAACTGTCGTCGCATCTGGAATCGGAGGTGCTGCGCGCCCGTGTCTCGCTGCTGATCCCCGACGCCCGCCTGCGCGACATCCTTCCCGATGCGCCCGGGCCGGGCGTGGCCGCCCTGCCCGACTATGCCAGCATCGTGCCCGGCGTTCCGAAATCCTACGCGGCGTTGCGCATCGGCCCGCCCGATCCGCTGTCGCCCTTCCCGCGGCGCGCCTTTGCCGGGGCGTCGAACGCCTGGGCCGCGGCGCCGTCGCGGTCCGCGGCCGGTGGCACGCTACTGGCCAATGACCCGCACCTGCCCTTCACCGCGCCGACAATCTGGTACCTGGCGCGGCTGGAGCTGCAATCGGGCGGGGTGATCGGCGGCACGATACCCGGTATTCCGGCAATTCTTGTCGGCCGATCGGAAACCACCGGCTGGGCAGTCACATCGTCCTACATGGACGACCAGGACGTGTTCATCGAACAGCTGAACCCCGAAAACCCCGAAGAATACCTGACGCCGGAAGGCTACAAACCCTTCGTGACCCGCAAGTCGATTATCGAAGTCGATGGCGAAACCCCGTTGACCCTGACCCTGCGCTGGAGCGAGAACGGCCCGATCCTGCCCGGAACCCACTACGACCTCGCCTCGGTTACGCCGAAGGACCATGTCGCGGCCCTTGGCTGGACGGCGCTGCGTGGCGACGACACCTCGATGACCGCGGCGATGCGGCTGATGCGGGCGAAATCGGTCGCCGAGGCCAAGGCCGCGGGCGCGCTTTACGTGGCGCCGTCCCAGAACCTGACCTTCGTCGATCAGACAGGCATCCTGCTTCAGACCGTGGGCGCCATGCCCCGGCGCGACGCCAAGCACCGTTCGCAGGGTCGCATGCCGGCGCTTGGCGCCGTGGCCGAGAACCGCTGGCTCGGTACATTGCCCTATTCGGCCAACCCCAGTTTCGAAAACCCCACCTCCGGCCTGCTTGGCAACACCAACAACAAGACGGTGGAGCGCCCGTTTCCCATGCATGTGTCCTTCGACTGGGGCGATACCCAGCGCATTCAGCGCTGGCTGAACCTGATGAAAACGCGCGAGGTTCACACCCGCGAAAGCTTCATCGAGGCGCAGCTTGATACCGTCAGCATCACCGCGCGCACGCTGCTGCCGCTGGTCGGCGCCGAACTGTGGTTTACTGGCGAGCCCGCGCCAAGCGGAACCCCCGAATTCCAGCGCCAGCGCGCGCTGGCCATGCTGTCGGAATGGAACGGCGAGATGAACGAACATCTTCCCGAACCGCTGATCTATGCCGCGTGGATGCGCAGTCTGCAGGAGCATCTCATTCGCGACGAACTCGGCCCGCTCGCCGATGAGTTTTCGCATCTCGAACCGCTGTTCGTCGAACGCGTCTTTCGCGATATCGATGGCGCCTCGGCCTGGTGCGACATCATCCAGTCCTCGCCCGTCGAGACCTGCGTCGACATCGCGCGACTGGCGCTGGACGATGCGCTCTTGCGGCTGAAGGAACGCTATGGTGACGATGTCGAAAGCTGGCGCTGGGGCGACGCGCACCAGGCCACGCATGATCACCCGGTCCTCGGCGAGGTCGCGGTGCTGAAATATTTCGTCAACATCCGCCAGTCGACGTCGGGCGGCGACAACACCTTGTTGCGCGGTCGCAGTTCGGGCGCGGAACCCGACCCCTTTGCCAATGTGCATGGCGGCGGCTACCGGGGCGTCTACGACTTTGCCGACCCCGACAGTTCGGTCTTCATCACCGCGACCGGGCAGTCGGGCCACCCGCTCAGCCGGCACTACGACGATCTGGGCGAGTTGTGGCGGCGCGGCGAATACATCCCGATGTCGCTCGACCCCGAACTGGCGCGCGCGGCGGCGGTCGGGGTAACCCATCTGCGGCCCGAGGGCGGCTGAGGTCACGCCAACGGGGGGGGGCTGCCGCCCCCCGAACCCCCCGCGGGTATTTCGGCCAAGATGAAGGCCAGGCGCTAGAGCGCGGCGAAGGTCTGTGCCTGCCGGTCGCTCCAGTGCACGGTGATGGCAAAGCCCTGATCGGTCCGCACCTCTTCGGTCACGACGCCCTGATCATGAAGCCAGGCACGACGGCGGCCGTCGGCATAGGGCACGACCAGCCGGGCGGTGGTTCGCGGCGCATCCAGAGCCGCCGCAATGGCCTGAACGAGCGCTGCGAGCCCTTCGCCGGTGATCGCCGAAAGCGCGAACACCTCGGGCTTGCGCTGGTCCTGAGCCAGAAGCGCGGCGCGGCGTTCGTCATCCAGCCTGTCGATCTTGTTCCAAGCCTCGATCTGCACGGTATCATCGCCGACGCCGAGGCTTTCGAGGATGTCGCGCACATCCTCGGCCTGTTCTTCGGTCTCGGGATGCGAAATGTCACGCACATGGACGATGATGTCGGCCTCCAGCACCTCTTCGAGGGTGGCACGAAATGCCGCGACAAGCTGGGTCGGAAGGTCCGAGATGAAACCCACCGTGTCGGACAGGATGATCCTTGGCCCCGAGGCCAGCGTCACCGCCCGCATGGTCGGGTCAAGCGTGGCGAAGAGCATGTCTTCGGCCATCACCGTCGCACCGGTCAGCCGGTTGAAAAGCGTCGACTTGCCGGCATTGGTATACCCCACCAGCGCGACGATCGGGAACGGCACCTTGCGCCGTGCCGCGCGGTGCAGTTCGCGCGTCTTCACGACCTTGTCGAGCTGACGGCGGATCCGCGCGACCGCCTCGTCGATGGCGCGGCGGTCGGCCTCGATCTGGGTTTCGCCGGGGCCGCCGACAAAACCGAGCCCGCCACGCTGGCGTTCGAGATGGGTCCAGGCCCGAACCAGCCGCGTGCGCTGATAGCTGAGCGCGGCAAGTTCGACCTGCAAAACGCCTTCGCGGGTCCGCGCGCGGTCGGCGAATATCTCAAGGATAAGCCCGGTCCGGTCGAGAAGCTTGACGCCCCAGGCCTTTTCCAGATTGCGCTGCTGCACCGGGCTGACCGGGCCGTCGACCAGCACCAGGGCAATCTCGTCGGCCGCGATCCTCGTCTTCAGTTCGTCAATCTTGCCAGAGCCGAAGAGCGTGCCGGGATGAACGCGCGCCAGCCGCACGATCTCGGCACCCGCGACGGCGATGCCCGGCAGCGCCCGCGCCAATGCCTCGGCTTCGGCAAGACGGTCTTCGGGCCGGCGCCGCGACGTATCGGCCCGGATATCGGGATGCAGAACCAGCGCGCGTGTCACGCCGGTATCCTCGTGTGCGTTCTGCTTCAGTCCTCGCCCTCGTAAAGCGAGATCGGCTGACCGGGCATGATGGTGGAAATCGCATGCTTGTAGACAAGTTGCGACTGTCCGTCGCGCCGCAACAGCACGCAGAAATTGTCAAACCAGGTGATCACACCCTGCAGCTTGACGCCATTGATCAGAAATATCGTGACCGGAATTTTCGTCTTGCGGACGTGGTTGAGAAATGCGTCCTGCAAATTTTGCTTGTCAGCAGCCATCGTGTTCTTGCCTTGTTTTTTATCTGCGTCTCTATTCCCTCGCCCCCGGTTCGCGCCCGACGGTTACGATTGCTGAGTATGTCGAGGGTTGATTTCAGATTCCAGACCCAAAATCAGCCCTTTAACCACCTGTTGCCTAGCCGCGCCACAAATCCGGCGACAAAAGCGCGATGATGGCGAGTGTTTCGAGCCGCCCCAGCACCATCGCGGCGGCCAGAATCGCCTTGGCGCCGGGATGCAGTTCTGCGTAGTGAATCGGCACTTCGGTGACGAACTGCGCCAGCGGTCCCGTGGTCGACAGTGCCGCGACGGCAAATGCCAGCGCGTCTTCGAAGGCCAGGCCGGTCAGCGACAGGGCCAGAAGCGTCAGCGCCAGCGAGATCGCGAAGAGCATGAAGAATATCCAGGCGATATAGGCACCCTGCCGGCGCAGTCGCCGCGCCATCACCCCGGCGCCACCGATAGAATGCGGATGCACCAGACGCTCCATCTCGCGCTGACCATGCTTGAATAGCGCGTAGACCCGCAAAAGCTTGACCCCGCCCGCCGTGGTCGCGACACCGCCACCGACCAGCGCCAGCCCCAGAAGGATAAGTCCCGGCGAATCCAGCCCGGACCAGGCCGTCGCCTCGGTCCAGTCGGCGGATTCGAAGCCGGTGGTCGACAGGAAGGACAGAACCGTGAAAACGCTGCCCCAGAGCACCCGGAACAGGCTGGCCGGGTCTTCGGCGGCGTCCCGTTCAATGGCGCCGACCCAATGGCGCAGAAGCAGCAGCGCGGCGACCAGCACCATCAGCATCACCGCGATGCGGAATTCGGGATCGCGGACCAGCGGTGTCGCGGTATCGGCCTGTACGCCACCGGGCAGCGTGCGCCGCGATATCGCGAAGAACAGGAAGGGGAAGACCACGAACTCACCCGCAATGCCGGCCTGCCCGCCGGTCAGCCCCTGAACCGGGGAGATGCCGCTGCTCGACAGAACCGACATGGCATGGCAAAGCGCGACAAAGCCGGTTTCGCCGACCAGTAGCAGGCCAAGCCAGAGCGCCAGCGTCAGCGCCGCGTAGATCGGGAACAACCTCAGCGCATAGCGGACCAGCCGTTCGGAGGGATCGGCGATGCGGGTGATCTGCGCGGTGCCGGTTGTATTGCGCCCGACACTGCCGCCGGTGATCACCTCGAAGCCGCCGAGGTTCATCGGCGCGAGGATCGCGACCGCGGTGACCAGCGTGAAAAAGCCACCCAGCCAGCCCACCTCGGCCCGCCACAGATGCAGGGCGGCGCCAAGCCGGCCGGGCGTGTGGTAAAGCGTGGCGCCGGTCGTGGTGAAGGCCGACACCATTTCGAACCAGCCGTTCAGATAGGAGGTGTCGCGGATCGCCTCGACAAAGGGAATGGCCAGCATCAGCGGCAGAAAGACGAAGGCATAGACCAGCGTCTGAAGGTGGCTTCGCGCGGCGTTGCGCGGCAGGTAGCCGGCCGTGGCGATGCCGATCAGCGCCGTCAGCACCAGAAACAGAAGCGCCGAATAAAAGAACGCGCGCGCGGTCTGGTGGTCGCTGAGCGTCAGCGCATAGGCGGCAGGCGCCAGCATCGCCAGCGCCGCGATCCCCATCAGGATCACGATCAGCGGCAAATCGAGAAGTCGCGCCAGCATCAGAAGTAATCGATGGAGACCTGAAGCAGCCTCTCCACCTCGGGCACATCATCGGCCATGGCGAAGAGCGCGATGGCGTCGCCCTCTTCCAGCCGCAGGTTTCCGGTGGGCTTCAGAACCTTGTCGCCCTTCATAACCGCGCCGATCAGCACGCCTTCGGGAAAGTCGATTTCGCGGACCATCTGGCCGGCGATAGGCGAGGTTGACAGGACCTGCGCCTCGATCACCTCGGCCTCGGCATCGCCGATCGAATAGATCGCCCGCACCCGGCCGTGGCGGACATGGCGCAGGATCGAACTGACCGTGGTGGCGCGCGGATTGATATAGGCGTCGATATCCAGCGGCCCCATCAGCGGTACCAGCGTCGGGTCGTTGACCAGCGCGATGGCCATCGGGCAGCCGGCCTGCTTGGCGCGCACTGCGCACAGAAGGTTGGTCTTGTCGTCGTCGGTCACGGCAAGAACCGCATCGGCCTTGTCGATATTGGCCTCGAGCAAGAGGTCCATATCCATGCCGTCGCCGTTTAGCACGATGGTGCGTTCAAGCGAATCCGCCGCATGTTCGGCCCGCGCCCGGCTTTTCTCGATCATCTTGGCGCGGATCCTGTCGGTCCGTGTCTCGAGGCTTCTTGCCACGGCAAGACCCACGTTGCCGCCACCGATGATCACGACGCGTTCCTGTTTTTTCGTCGTCTTTCCAAAGATTTCCAGCGCGCGGTTCACATCTTCGATATGGCTGAAGATATAGACCTGGTCGCCGGCAAAAAGCTGATCACCCGGTTCCGGCGCGAACAGCCGGTCGTCGCGGCGCACGCCGACGACGATGGTACGCAGCGTCGAGAAGAGATCGCTCAGCTGGCGCAGAGGCGTGCCGAGCACCGGGCAGTCTTCCTCCAGCACGATGCCCAGAAGCTGCGCGCGGCCACCAAAAAAGCTTTCGGTGTCGAAGGCCGCGGGCGCGGCCAGACGTTGCAGCGCCGCCTCGGCCACCTCGCGTTCGGGGCTGATCACCACATCGATGGGCAGATGGTCGCGCCGGTAAAGATCGGCATAGATCGCGTCCAGGTAGCTTTGCGCCCGCAGCCGCGCGATCTTGCGCGTGATGCCAAAGACCGAATGCGCGACCTGACAGGTGACCATGTTCACCTCGTCCGAATGGGTCGCGGCGATGATCATGTCGGCGTCGCGCGCGCCGGCGGCTTCCAGAATGTCGGGATAGCTGGCAAAGCCGGTGATGCCCTGAACGTCCAGCGTATCCGTCGCCCGGCGCACCAGTTCGGAATTGTTGTCGACGACCGTGACGTCGTTCTTTTCGCCGGACAAATGCCGGGCGATCTGCCAGCCCACCTGCCCCGCGCCGCAAATGATGACCTTCATTCAGCGTCCTTTCGCCGTCACGGGTCCGCTACCCGTTTGGCAGATGGCGTGGCAGGCGTCAATCACGGGAGCCGGGCCGGCAGCACGGGCTCAGTCGCCATCCGCATCCTCCAGATGCGCCACGCGCGCACCGGCTTTCGACGTGGTCACCACGCCCAGCGACTTCAGCTTTCTGTGCAGCGCGCTGCGTTCCATGCCGACGAAGCTGGCCGTCCGGCTGATATTGCCGCCAAAGCGGTTGATCTGGGTCAGCAGGTATTCGCGTTCGAACAGTTCGCGGGCTTCGCGCAGGGGCAGCGTGGCCAGCCCGCCCGACAGCACGATACGCCCCTCGTCGGCGGTGACTTCCTCCTGCCCCGGCAATTCGCGCACCTCGATCGGGCCGGTGTTTTCGCCCAGTATCAGCGCGCGCTCGATCACGTTGCGCAATTGCCGGACATTGCCCGGCCAGGGCATGGTTTGCAGCATCGCCTCGGCATCCTCGCTCAGGTCGCGAAGCGGCAGGCCCTGGCTGCGGTTGAATAGCTGGATGAAATGTTCTGCCAGAAGCGGCACATCCTCGCGCCGTTCCTCCAGCGACGGCACGGCGATGGGCACCACGTTCAACCGGTCGTAAAGCTCCTGACGAAACCGGCCGGCGGCGATCTCGCCCTTCAGGTCGCGCGTGGTCGACGAGATGACGCGAAGATCGACGCGCACCTTGTCGTTGCCGCCGACCCGCTGGAACTGCTGTTCGGTCAGAACCCGCAGGATCTTCGACTGGGTTCCAATCGGCATGTCAGCCACTTCGTCGAAATAGACAATGCCGCCATGGGCCTGCTCGAGAAGTCCCTGCTCGATCCCGCGATCCGCGGTTTCACGGCCAAAAAGCACTTCCTCCATCCGCTCCGGCTCGACCGAGGCGGAACTGACCGTGACAAAGGGTGCCGCGGCCCGGTTCGACTGAGAATGGATGTAGCGCGCAGCCACTTCCTTGCCTGCACCGGCGCCGCCCGAAAGCATGACGCGCCCGTTGGACTTGGTCACCTTGTCCAGTTGCGACTTCAGTGCCTTGAACGCGGGCGAGGCGCCGATCATCTCGGCCGTGGTCAGGTCGCGCCGGCGCAGCTCGGAATTGTCACGACGCAACCGCGAGGTTTCCATCGCGCGCGCAACAACGACCAGCAACTGATCGATATTGAACGGTTTTTCGATGAAGTCATAGGCACCCTGCTTGATTGCCGCGACGGCAATTTCGATATTGCCGTGCCCCGAGATGATCACCACCGGCACATCGGGGTTGTCGCGCTTGACCGATTTCAGGATGTCGATCCCGTCCATCTGGCTGTCCTTCAGCCAGATATCGAGGATCATCAGCGCCGGCGCCTCGGCGTTGATCTCGGCCATGCACTCGCTGGAATTGGAGGCCAGCCGGGTCGTGTAGCCTTCATCGCGCAGGATATCGGCGATCAGTTCGCGTATGTCGCGTTCGTCGTCAACGATCAGAATACCGCTCATTTTGCTTCCTCTTGGGCCTCGGGGCCGGTAGTGCCGCGCGTATCGCGGCCGGTTGCGGACAGAAGCGGCAGGCGAATGACCGCCTGCGCGCCGTGATGGGTGTTGCCGTCGAACAGCGGCGCATCCTCCAGTGCCAGCGTGCCACCATGCTCCTCGACGATCTTGCGCACGATGGCGAGCCCGAGCCCGGTGCCCTTTTCACGCGTGGTGACATAGGGTTCAAAGAGCCGCGCCCGGTCTTCGGGCAGGCCGATACCATTGTCGGCTATCGCGATGGTGACCCAGCCATCATCGGGGACGAAGGTCACGCGGACCTCGCCCGAAAACCCTTCTGGTGCACCTTTTTCCGTCAGGCTTTCAATGGCTTCGCCAGCGTTTTTGATGAGGTTGGTAAAGGCTTGCGACAGCATGGTCGCATCGACATCGGCCAGAACCGCGCCGTCGGGCAGATCGGCGCTCAGCCGGATGCTTTCCAGCGCGCTTTCCTGAAGGATGACCGCATCGCGCAGGATCGCCACCAGATCGTGCTGGCGCCGGTCGGGTTCGGGCATGCGGGCGAACTTCGAAAACTCGTCCACGATGCGGCGCAGATCGCCGGTCTGGCGCACGATCACATCGGTCAGCTGTTCCAGATCGCCGCCCTCCCCGCCGACCTTGCCGGCAAAGCGCCGCTTGATCCGTTCCGCCGAAAGCTGGATCGGTGTCAGCGGGTTCTTGATTTCGTGGGCAATCCTGCGGGCCACGTCGCCCCAGGCGGCCATGCGCTGCGCGCTGACCAGTTCGGTGACATCGTCGAAAGCGACCACGTAGCCTTCAAGCCGCCCGGCATCGTTACGCCGCACGGCCATTCGCACCAGAAGGCTTTCCATCCTGCCGCGCCGGGTCAGGCGAATCTCTTCCTGCACGGCTGCCCCGGTGCCGTCGCGAAGCCGCGCCAGAAGCGCGCCGAATTCCGGCACCAGCGCATCCAGCCGGGGGCTGTCATAGGGGGCAGTGACATCCAGAAGGCGTTCGGCCGACCGGTTGATGAAATCGACCTCGCCATCGGCATTCAACCCGACGACACCGGCAGTGACGGACGACAGGACCGAATCGAACAGTCTCCGGCGCCGTTCGGTCTGCCGGTGACTGTCGACCAGCGCGTCCCGCTGGCCTTTCAGCTGCCGTGTCATCTGGTTGAAGATGCGCCCGAGCATGGCAATCTCGTCGTCGCCCTCTTCCTCGACCACGTGAACGTCAAGATCGCCGGCGCCGACCCTCTGGGCCGCGCCGGTCAGCCGGCCGACCGGGCGCGACAGGCGTTCGGCAAACCAGAGGCCCAGCCAGACCGCCGCAAGGATCAGGATGACGGCGAAGCCAAGATACAACAGCCCGAATTCGAAAAGCAGCCGGCCGCGGTCCTGTTCCAGCTGCTGGTAAAGCCGCACGGTTTCCTGGGTTTCGTCCAGCAGGCTCAGGATATTGCCGTCGACCGAACGCGAGATGAACAGGAACCGGTCGACAAAGGCATCGAGATAGGTCAGCGCGCGAAATTCGTTGTTCGCCCAGTCCTCGATGATCACCACCTCGCCGTCGCGGGCGCGCGCCATTTCCTCGTCCGTGGGGCGCTCATAGTCGAAAAGATAGGATTTCTCGCCGCGCGCCCGGATCTCGCCGCTGCCGTCGATCACGAAGGCTTCGCGCAGGCCGCGCTGCACCTGCCCCTGCAACTGGGTCAGAATCTGGCGCAGCTCGGCCGCATCGATGAAAAAGGTCGATTGCTGCGCGATGTTGAGATAGGCGGCGACGCTGCGCGCATCCTCCTCCAGATCGCGCCGGTGTTCGCCCTCATAAGCCTCGGCCGCCGCCAGCGAATTGCCGACGACGCGCTGCACCCGGTCGGAAAACCAGCCTTCCAGCCCGACATTGACGGTAAGTCCGGCGAAGACCGCAACCAGCACCGTTGGTGTCAGCGCGATCAGCGCGAAGACCCCGGTCAGGCGCAGGTGCAGCCGCGACCCGGCGGAATGCGCGCGCCGCGCCGCCACCATCCGCGCGACGCGCTGAAGCACCAGCGCCGCGACGATCAGCACATAGACCAGATCGGCCAGAAGGATCAGCCGCAGCCCCGGCGAGCTGGCATCCTGATTGAGCGGCCCGAGCGCCAGAAGCGTGGCCAGCGTCAGGACCGGCCCCAGCGCAACGAGCCCGAAGGTTGCAACGGTTTGCATCCGGCGCAGCTTTCGCAGCCGGTTCAGCCGTTCCCATGTTGCATATCGTGCCGCGCGCTGCACCTTCCGCCCCGTGATCTGGTGGCGGATTCGCGCATCCGCCCCATGATTTCGTGGCCTCTCAGGGTGTTGACACCATTTGGCCACGCCGATGTTGCGGTTTTACATCATCTTGCGGCGGCGTGTCACGCGAATATCAAGATCTGTGATCTTCTTGCGCAAAGTATTGCGATTGATCCCGAGAAGATCGGCGCATTTCGCCTGATTTCCGGCGGTCGCATCCAGCGCCACCTCGATCAGCGGTTCCTCGATTTCCTTCAGGATGCGCTGGTAGACGCCGGGCGGCGGCAGGGCATCGCCATGCAGGTCGAAATAGCGCCGCAGGTGTCGCATCACGGAATCGGCCAGCCGAGTGCCGCCATCCGGTGTGGCGGTACCGTTGGCTACGGGCGCGGTGCCCAGTACCGCAAGCACCTCGGGCGCGCCGATCTCGGCCTCGGAGGCCGTGGCCACAAGCCGTCGCAGGGTGTTTTCCAGCTGCCTGACGTTACCGGGCCATAGATGTTTGCGCACCAGCGCCATCGCTTCGCCGGCCAACCGCCTCTCCTGCCCGGTTTCGCGGGCGATGCGGGTCAGGAAGTGTTCGGCCAGCAGCGGAATGTCCTCGACCCGCTCGCGCAGCGCCGGCACCGGCACGGTGACGCCGGCCAGACGGTAGAACAGGTCGGTGCGGAAATGTCCCGCCTGCGTCGCGGATGCCAGATCGGTCTGGCTGGTTGCAAGCACGCGCGGCGCATCTTCGCCCGCCTGATCGAGAAGCCGGGCCAGGCGGATCTGCGTTTCGGTGTCGCAATCGCCGATTTCATCGAACAGGATCGAACCACCCCGCGCGCGGTCCAGCGCCGCCTGCGCACCTTCGGCCGTGGCAAGATCGGCGCCGGACGCCACCGCGAACGGCATCGCCCGACGTTCCGAGAAGTCATGAATAGCCCGCGCGATCAATGACTTGCCGGTACCACTTTCACCGGTGATCAGAACCGGAAGATCGGTATTCATGATCCGCGCAACCAGGCGATAAAGCGCCTGCATCGCCGGTGTCCGGCCGACCAGCGGCAAGTCATCGCCCGCCTGGCGCGGCGCGGCAGACGGCGCCCCGACGCGGCGTTTGCTTTCCAGCGCCCGCGACGCGCGTTTCATCAGGTCGGGCAGATCGAAAGGCTTCGGCAGGTAGTCGAAGGCTTCGGCCTCTGCCGCCTGAATCGCGGTCATGATGGTGTTCTGGGCGGAAATCACGATCACCGGCAGACCCGGGCGGCGCCGCGCGATATCGGGCAGCGCCTCGATGCCGTTGCCATCGGGCATGACCACATCGGAAATCACCAGATCGCCCTTGCCTTCGTCGACCCAGCGCATGAGCGTGGCCAGCGACGCCGTGGCGTGAACCCGGCAACCCGCGCGGGTCAGCGCCTGGGTCAGAACCGTGCGGATCGTGCGGTCGTCGTCGGCAACCAGAACCGTTCCATCCATCAGCCTGCCTCCGTTCCGGCGACCGGCAGCGACACCCGGAAAGTGGTGCGCCCCGGCCGGCTTTCAACGGCGATCCAGCCGTCATGGTCCGATATGATCTTGGACACCAGCGCAAGCCCCAGCCCGGTGCCGTTTTCACGCCCCGAAACGAAAGGTTCGAAGATCGCGCCGGCCAGTTCCGGCGGAATACCCGGACCGTCGTCGGTAATCTCGATCTGCAAGGGCAGCGCCGCGCCGCTGCCATCGGGGCGACGGCGCCGCAGACCGTGATCGTAGAAGGTCTTCAGGCGGATGGTTCCGTCTTTTTCTCCAATGGCTTGCGCCGCATTTCTGAGAAGGTTCTGGAACATCCGCACCAACTGGTCGGGATCGGCCAGCGCATCGGGCAGCGAGGGGTCGTAATCCTCGACAAAGCGCACGCCGGCACCAAAACCCAGCTGCGCGGTCCGCCGCGCGCGGTCCAGCACATCGTGAAGGTTGATCGCCTGCCGGTCGGGCGGCAGAAGGTTGCCGAACTGTTCGACCTGTTCCAGAAGCTTCACCACGCGCTTGGTCTCGGCGACGATCAGTTCGGTCAGTTCGCGGTCTTCCTTGCCGACCGACATCGACAGAAGCTGCGCCGCGCCCGAGATACCGGCGAGCGGATTCTTGATTTCATGGGCAAGCATTTCGGCCATGCCGATGGCCGAGCGTGCGGCGCTGGTCACCTGCTTTCCGCGACCCAGCCGCCCGGCCAGGTCCTGCGGCGAAATCAGCATCAGCACCATGGGCGCAAGATCCGCCACCGGCGCCAGTTGCAGGTTGCAAACCGATGCCGCCCGCCCCTTGAGCCCGGTTTCGACATCCATGACGAAAAGCGGCGCCTGATTTGCCCGCACCCGCGCAAGCGTTTCCGCGAGATCGGTATCGATCGCCAGTTCGCTGCCGACCGGCAGGCCGACAAGCCCGCGCGCCGAGGCATTGAAGAACAGCTCCGCCGCGGGGTTCATCCCGGCAATCCGGTCGTCGGCTCCGATCAGCAGCGCCGGCACCGGCAAAGAGGCCCAGACCGCACCGGGCGGCACCGGCATGGGGCTGGCACCGGTCATGCCGCCCGCCTTTGCGCCACATCGAACCCGTGGCGCAGAAGATGCAGAACCTCGGCCGGGTTTTCGCTTGTCTGTACCCGCCGGCGCAGCTCTGCCGGCGCGCCGGCTTCGTCCAGGTACCAGCCCAGATGCTTTCGCGCGGTGCGCAGCCCAAGCTCGCGGCCATAGAACGCCAGGATCGCCTCGTAATGGTTTGAAACCAGGTCACAAAGCTGATTGCCCGTTGGGATCGCGGGCGCCGCGGTGCCGTAAAGGGCGGCGCCGATCTCGGCCAGAATCCAGGGGCGGCCCTGCGCGCCGCGGCCGACCATCACGCCATCGGCGCCAGAGGCCGCCACGGCCCGCCGCGCCGGCGCCACGCCGTCGATATCGCCGTTGGCGACAACCGGGATCGAAACGGCGTGCTTGACCGCGCGGATCGCGGCCCAATCCGCGCGACCTTTGTAGAACTGGCAGCGCGTGCGCCCGTGAATGGTGATCATCGCAACGCCGGCCGCCTCCGCGCGTCGCGCCAGTTCCGGCGCGTTGCGGCTGTCGTCGTCCCATCCCAGCCGGGTCTTCAGCGTGACCGGCACCGATACGGCGCCGACCACCGCCGCGATCAGCGACAGCGCGTGGTCGAGATCGCGCATCAGCGCCGAACCGGAATAGCCGTTCGTCACCTTGCGCGCCGGGCATCCCATGTTGATGTCGATGATCCGCGCGCCGTTGGCTTCGACCATGCGGGCGGCTTCCGCCATCCAGTGCGCCTCGCGCCCGGCAAGCTGCACTGCCGTCGCCGCCTCGTCATAGCCAAGCTCGGCGCGCGCGCGCGCCAGAGGTCGCGCCTGCACCATCTCCTGGCTCGCGACCATTTCCGACACCACGAGGCCAGCGCCGAAACCCGCCACAACCCGGCGGAACGGCAGGTCGGTGATCCCGGCCAGCGGTGCCAGAATAACCGGCGGGTCAAGGGTCAACCTGTCTAGGGTGATCGCCACTGCTGGGGTCCTTTCTGGGGCAAGACTAGGCGCGCCGCACATGCCCGCAACGCCGCGACCGGCGCAAGAGGTGAAAAAATGCATTGCACATTTTTTAGGCATTTGCACGCCCCCATCGCCCGATTGCGCGACGAAAGCGCATCGCCTAGGTAAGGGCAGCCACGAGGGGCCGGACATGACAACCGTTGCCATCATCCTTGCCGCAGGGCGCGGAACCCGCGCCGGCGACGGCGTGCCGAAGCAATGGCGCCCTTTGGCCGGCTTGCCGGTCGTCGCGCACAGCCTGGCCTGTTTTGGCGGATGTGCCGGCATCGACCGTGTGGTTCTGGTGCTTCACCCCGAGGACCGCGCGCGGCTTGCCGATTTGCCCGCTGACCTGCTTGCCGGCGTGATGCTTGTCGATGGCGGGGCGACGCGCGACGCCTCGGTGCGCAATGCGCTCGAGGCGCTGGAGGGGGTCGGCGCCCGGTACGTGTTGATCCACGACGGCGCCCGGCCCTTTGCCAGCCCCGCGCTTGTCGCGCGGCTGCTGGACGCACTGGACGAAGCCGAAGGTGCGGCCCCGGCACTGCCTGTGACCGACGCGCTTTGGCAAGGGGCGGAGGGCCGGGTTGTGGCCATCCGACCGCGAGACGGGCTTTTCCGGGCGCAGACGCCGCAGGCCTTCCATTTCGCACCCATTCTCGCGGCGCACCGCGCGGCTGCGGGCGGCGCGGCGGACGATGTCGAGGTGGCGCTGGCCGCCGGGCTTGACGTTGCCATCGTCGAGGGGGAAGAGGACAACATCAAGCTGACCTGGCCCGGCGATTTCGCACGCGCCGCGGCGATCGCACGAGGCAGAACCATGGATATCCGCACCGGAAACGGCTTTGACGTGCACCGCTTCGGACCGGGGGACCATCTTTGGCTCTGCGGTATCCGCCTGCCCCATGACCGCACGCTGCAAGGCCATTCCGACGCCGATGTCGGCATGCATGCGCTGACCGACGCGATCTATGGCTCGCTGGCAGAGGGCGATATCGGGCGCCACTTCCCGCCGAGCGATCCGCAGTGGAAAGGTGCGGCCAGCGCCATTTTCCTTGCCCATGCCGCCGAAAGGATAGCGGCGCGCGGATATACCCTGTCGAACGCCGATGTCACGCTTGTCTGCGAACGTCCGAAGATCGGGCCGCATGCCGGGGCGATGCAGACCGAACTGGCGCGCATCCTCGGCGTCGAGCCCGGCCGCGTCAGCGTGAAGGCGACCACCTCGGAGCGGCTCGGCTTTACCGGGCGCGAAGAGGGCATCGCCGCCATCGCCACGGTCACGCTGGTGGCGCCATGACCGCCGCACGCCTGATTGCCACCTGGTTCGGCGCCGGCCTTCTGCGCCCCGCACCGGGCACCTGGGGTTCGCTTGCCGCGCTGCCTCTGGGCTGGGTCCTGCATGGATTGGGCGGATTTCCCGCCCTGGCACTGGCGACACTGTTCGTGTTTGGCGCCGGCTGGTGGGCGACGATCCGCGAAACCGCCGGAAAGGCAGACCACGATCCTTCCGAGATCGTCGTCGACGAGGTGGTCGGGCAGTGGATCGCGCTTTGGCCGCTGTCACTGGGCCTCTGGCACGGCGGTGCGGCGCCCTGGCTATTTCCCGATCCCGGCGGGATCGGCGCCTTTGTCCTCTTCCGCCTGTTCGACATCTGGAAACCGGGGCCGGTCGGTTGGGCCGACCGGCGCAACGACGCGCTCGGGGTGATGCTGGATGACGTTGTGGCGGGGCTTCTTGCCGCGCTGGTCGTGGCGCTGGCCGCGGCGCTGGCGCATGGATGGCTGATGTGAGCCGCCCTGCGCGGCTCCTGGCTCTGGCACGCGCGCAGGGCGCGACGATCGCAACGGCCGAAAGCTGCACCGCCGGGCTGATTTCCGGCGCGATCACCGATGTTGCGGGCTCGTCGGACATCTTCGACCGCGGCTTTGTCACCTATTCCAACGCCGCCAAGGTCGCGATGCTGGGCGTCGATGCCGAAACGCTGGCTGAACATGGCGCGGTCTCTGAAGAGGTTGCGCGCGAAATGGCCAATGGCGCGCTGATGCGCTCTGCTGCCGACCTTGCCGTCGCCGTCACCGGCATCGCCGGGCCCGGTGGTTCGGAACACAAGCCCGAAGGCCGCGTCTGTTTTGCCATTGCCAGCCGGGCCCGGGGCACCCGGACAGAAACCCGCGATTTTGGCGCCATTGGCCGGGCGGGGGTGCGCGCCGCCACCGTGGACCACGCGCTGGACCTCCTGATTGCGGAACTGGGCGGATAGCCGGCCGGCGAACGGCATTGCACAAAACGCAGGCTTTCGGCTTCATCTTGGCCCAAATACTCATCAGCACGGATTTCCCGGCCTGCCCGGTGATTGTCCGGAACGCCCCGCAAGCCGCCTAAATTTTCATCAAACCGAAAACCGCCGGTTTTTTGCGCGCCAAATACCGCCTTGCCGCTTTTCTTTGCGCCACCACGTCGCTTTCTGGCGCAAACCGAAAGCGCGAGGACATAACCATGAACGCCGCCGACACCGCCTGGATCCTGGTTGCAACCGCGCTGGTACTGTTCATGACGCTGCCGGGTCTGGCGCTTTTTTATGGCGGGCTGGTGCGGGCGCGAAACGTGCTGAGCGTCTTCATGCATTGCTTCGCCATCGCCTGCCTGATGAGCATCCTGTGGCTGGTGGCGGGCTATTCCATCGCCTTTGGCGGTGACGGGGCACTTTGGGGCGGGCTCGACAAGGCGATGCTCATGGGCGTCGGACCGGACGCGCTGCATGGAACCCTGCCGGAAATCCTGTTCTTCGCCTTCCAGATGACCTTTGCCATCATCACCCCGGCGCTGATCGTCGGCGCCTATGTCGAGAGGGTGGGCTTTGGCTTTGTGCTGGTCTTTTCGTCTTTGTGGATGCTGCTGTGCTATGCGCCGGTCGCCCATTGGGTCTGGGGCGGCGGTTTTCTGGCCGATGGCGGGATTTTCGGCGAAACCGGGGTGAAGGATTTTGCCGGTGGCATCGTCGTTCACGAAACCGCGGGTCTTGCCGCGCTTCTGGTCGCCTGGGTTCTGGGGCCGCGCCGCCACCGCACGACGCCGCCGCACAACCCCGGCTACGTGATGATCGGCGCCGCGATGCTTTGGGTCGGCTGGTTCGGTTTCAACGGCGGATCGCAGCTTGCCGCCGATGGCGCTGCCGCGATGGCGCTGACCGTGACCCATATCTCCGCCGCCGCCGCGTCGCTGAGCTGGGCACTTTGGGAACGGGTGAAGTTCGGCCGCGCCTCCCTGGTCGGCCTGGTGACCGGGACCATCGCGGGGCTTGCCTCGATCACCCCGGCATCGGGCTATGTCGGCCCTGCCGCTGCGCTTCTGATCGGCGCCGTTGCCGGCATCCTGTGCCAGGAGGCGGTCAATCTGGTGAAATCGCGTGTCAGGATCGACGACACGCTCGACGTCTTCGCCGTTCACGGCGTCGGCGGCATCTTCGGCACGATCATGATCGCGGTGCTTGGCGTGGGGTCCTGGGCGGCGCAGCTGGGCAGCCTTGTGATTGTCGGCCTCTTCACCGTGGCTGTCAGCTATGCGCTGATCCGGATTGCCGCGGCGATCAGCCCGATCCGCGTCGATCTGGAATCGGAAACCAACGGGCTTGACCTTTCGCAGCACGGCGAACGCGCGTACGAGCTGACATCGTGACGATCAGGCGGCGGGGCCGTAAAGTGCTGCCGCGCGGGCCTCGAAGGCCGCGACGATCCTGTGCATCGCCTCGTTGAAGACAACGCCGATGACCTTGGCGAGGATGGCGTTGCGAAACTCGAAATCGACGAAGAAATCGACCTCGCAGCCGCCTTCGGGCCTGTCGGTGAAGCGCCAGCGCGACTTCAGGTGACGAAACGGCCCGTCGAGATATTCGGTATCGATCCGGTGTTCGCCCGGCCAGAGTGTGACCCGGCTGCCGAAACGTTCGCGAAAGACCTTGAAGCTGATCACCAGATCGGCCTCCATCACCTCGCTGCCATCGGCACCGGGCTGGCGCGACCGGATCCGCGCGGCCGCGTTCCATGGCAGAAACTGCGGATAGGAGGCCACATCGGCGACCAGCGCATACATCTGGTCGGCGGTATACGGCAGCGTGCGGTGGTCTTCGTGGCGCGGCATTTTCGCTTGCGGGATCGGGCGTGACTTGTCCGGGCGTTTTCGGTAAACGAGACGCGAAAATCAAGGGCTGACATGCCGAACAGAGCCTATGACATCGACCAGATGATTTCGGCCAAGTCGATCGCCGCGAGGGTCGAGGAACTGGCCGCGGAGATCACCGCGCATTTCAAGGGCACTGACAAGCTGGTGGTTGTCGGGCTCTTGCGCGGTTCCTTCGTTTTCATCGCCGATCTCGTGCGCGAGATCGACCTGCCGGTCGAGGTCGATTTCCTCGAGGCGTCGTCTTATGGCGACAGCATGGAAAGTTCGCGCGAGGTGCGTATTCTGAAGGACCTGCGCGGCGAGATTGCCGGGCGCGATGTTCTGGTGGTCGAGGATATCGTCGACACCGGCTTTACCCTTCACCATGTCGTCAACCTCTTGAAAAGCCGCGAACCGGCCCGGATGGAGGTCTGCGCCCTGCTCGACAAGCCGTCGCGCCGCGAGGTGCCGATCAAGGCGACATGGACGGGTTTCGAGATCCCCGACGAGTTTGTCGTGGGCTACGGCATCGATTTTGCCCAGCGAAACCGCAACCTGCCGTTCATCGGCAAGGTGCGGTTTACCGAAACCGGATAGCTGGGCGATGAATTTTCACTGGCTCATGCGGATGGTGCGATGGGCGCGAAACCCGCCGTCGGAACGGCAGGTCATCATGGTACTGTCGATCATCGCCTTCTGCTTGGCACTGGCCGGGATCGAGTGGTTCTGGGGCTGGCCCGACTGGCTGAGCGTCAATTCGCTGCGCGGCGGCGCCCCGCGTTTCTGAACCGCCTCGCCCCGAGGCCGTGGCAGGCTCAGCCGGCGCGGCCCGCAAGATCCGCCTTGCGCGCGCCCAATCCTTCGACCAGCGCGTCATGCACGGCGCGGATGCGCGGCGCATTGGACAGGTCGCTGTGGCAGGCAACCCAGACCGGTACCGTCATCGGCGGAATGACATCGCGATGACGCACCAGCCGGGCATCGCCATCGCCCAGGATGCAGGGCAGAATGGCCAACCCCTGCCCCGCCGCCGCCATTTCGCGCAAGACCACGAAGCTGTCCGCGCCGCCGGCGATGGCGGCGGGCGCGACATGTTCCGCCATCCACCGCGCCGGCAGCGATCGGGCCAGCGGCGCCGCCAGTTCGAGCCAGCGTGCATCATCGCCTCCCGGCGCGCCGTAAACGTCAAAAGCCAATTCGCCGGCCATGGTGCCGGACAGGTCGTCGGGCAGTTTCGGCGTCGGGCGGACCGCGATATCGGCCTGCAGGCGGCTCATGTCCAGATGCGCGTTCGAGCAGGTCAGTTCGACCGTGAGGCCCGGCAAGGCATTGCGCAGCGCGCTGACCACCGGGGGCAGGACCGCAAGGCAGAAGGTGTCGGTCGAGGTGACGCGGACGACACCGCGCAGGGGCGCCGTGGTGCCGCGCATCAGCCGTTCGACCGAAACCGCCGCGTTTTCAACCTCGGCCAGCGCGGCGACGATCCGCCGCCGGTCGTCAGGCACCTCGTAGCCGCGCTGCGACTTCTCGAACAGTGCCGTGCCGTGCCTATCTTCGAAGCTGGCGACCCGCCTGAGGACGGTGGCGTGATTCACGCCCAGCACCCTCGCCGCGGCGCTGACGCTGCCGGATCGGGCGACAGCCAGCGCAAAACGCAGATCATCCCAGTTGTCGCGCCCGCTCATCGGTCAATTTCCTGTGATCACGGCGGCCCTTTTCCCGGTCGCCAAATCTTTTGCCACGCCAAACCGGGGAAAAACGCCGGAAATCGCAGTGTTGTGCATTTATTGAAGTACGCTCTGCGCAAATAGGCAATAGCTATGAAAATGCTCACAGCTAACCTGTGGCCATCCTGAAACGGGAGGATTGAATGAAGAAGCTTGTTACCGCCGCCGTGATCGGCCTTATTGCCTCGACCGGATTTGCAACGGCGCAGGATGCGCCCTTCGCCCGCGAGATCAAGGCGCGCCAGGGCATCATGGTCTATCGCGCCCTGCAACTCGGCGTGCTGGGGGCCATGGCCAAGGGCGAAATGGAATATGACGCCGAAAAGGCCCAGAAGGCCGCCGATGCGCTGCTGGCTTCGACCCAGCTCGACGCCTCGATGCTCTGGCCGGCCGGTTCGGACAATTCCGCCAACCCCGCCTCGACCGCGCTTGCGGCGATCTGGGCGGATGGTTCCGATATCGGCGCCAAGGCCGGCGCGATGGCCGAAGCGGCAGCCGCGATGCAGGCGGCGGCCGGAACGGGCGTCGAAGGTCTGCAGGGCGCGATGGGGGCTGTGGGTGGCGCCTGCGGCGGTTGCCACAAGGCCTTCCGCGTTCCGACGAACTGATCTAGCCTCAAGCCGATTGTCCGGGGGCGGTTCCACCCGCCCCCGTTCCATTTGCAGCGCCGAAAGGAGATGGGGATGGGCAAGATCCTGCGGATGCTTCTGGGCTGGCCGTTGCGTGGCGCGGCCGTCGGCTGGGTCCTGACCGGCCCGAACCCGCTGCCCGCCGACACCTTCGCCGCGATCACCGGCGATGCGGCGCGAGGTGAAACGGTGTTCTGGGCCGGCGGATGCGCGGCCTGCCATGCCGATGAAAAGGCCGAAGGCGACGCCAAGCTGATCCTCGCCGGGGGCCAGCGCTTTCCCTCGCCCTTCGGCACTTTCCTTGCGCCCAATATCTCCAGCGACCCCGAAGCCGGGATCGGCAACTGGACCGTGCTCGATCTGGGCAATGCGATGATGCGCGGTGTCTCGCCGCAAGGTGCGCATTACTATCCTGTCTTTCCCTACGCGAGCTATGCAAAGGCGACGGTGCAGGACGTGGCCGACCTGCACGCCTATCTTGCCACACTGCCGGCCGACGCCACGCCCAGCCAGCCGCATGAGGTGGGCTTTCCCTTTTCGATCCGCCGCAGCCTGGGGGGCTGGAAGCTTCTGTTCTTTTCCGACCGCTGGGTGATCGACGGTGAATTGACCGAGGCCGAGACGCGCGGCCGCTATCTTGTCGAGGCGCTGGGCCATTGCGGCGAATGCCATACCCCGCGCAATGCGCTGGGTGGCATGGAAACCGGCCGTTGGCTGGCCGGCGGGCCGGTTCCGGCCGGAAAGGGCAGCTTTCCCAACATCACGCCGGCCAAGCTGGACTGGTCAGAGGCCGATATCGTCGAATACCTGACCTCGGGCTTCACGCCCGAGTTTGACAGTGCCGGGGGCCACATGGCGCTGGTGGTGGAAAACACCGCGCACCTGCCGGCCGAAGACCGCGCCGCCATCGCCGCCTATCTCAAGCACGTCCCGGCGGCTGAGTAGCGATGGCCGGCGGTCCGGTTCGCCGGCATTGGCAGGGCCGGCTGCCCGTCTGGCTGTCATTCTGGCTGGTCCTGATTGCAGGTCGCGTGGCGCTCTGGGCGCTTTGGCGGCTGGTCCCTGTCCCGCTGGCTGCGCTCTTGCCGCTGATCGCGCTGGATGCCGCGATACTGGTCTGGCAGTCGGTCGGTGCCTGGCGCGCGCTGGGGCGCGAATACGGCACCGGCGCGCAGGTTCTGCTACTCTGGACGGCAGAGGCCGGGGTTCTGGCCATAGCCGCGCTGTCAACGGTGCTCTGGCTCGACCTTCTGGCGGGCGGGTTCTATCGCACGCCCGCCCCGCCCCCTGCCCCCGAACCCCTGACGCGTGACGCCGGTGCGATCCTGATCGACGGGCCGATCGACTACGCGCTGCTGGCCCGGTTCGACGCCACGCCGCGCGACCGGGCCGAACGGGTGATATTGGACAGCTCCGGCGGGTTGATCTATGCGGCGCGCGCGCTGGCATCGCGGGTCGAGACCGCAGGGCTTGCCACCGAGGTTCGGCACGAATGCCTGTCGGCCTGCACCCTGGTCTTTCTGGCGGGGCGGTCCCGCGACCTCGCGCCGGGCGCCCGGCTGGGGTTTCATGGCTACCGGCTGGCCAGCGACGTCCCGACGCTGAACACCGCCGACGAAGAACGCCGCGATCATGACTGGATGGCAGCGCGTGGCGTCACGCAGGAATTTCTGTCACGTATCGCCGACACGAGTCCCGACACCATGTGGTTTCCCGACCGTGCAGCACTGGTCGCCGGCGGCGTGCTGGAACGCTAGGCCCCGCGCCTTCAGGCCCGGCCAAGCCGTTCCAGGCGCGCCGCGCGCAACCGCGCGAAATCGTCGCCCGCATGATAGGAGGACCGGGTCAGCGGCGTTGCCGAAACCATCAGGAACCCCTTGCCATAGGCCGACTTTTCATAGGCCTTGAATTCGTCAGGCGTCACGAACCGGTCGACCCGGTGGTGTTTCGGCGTCGGTTGCAGGTACTGGCCGATGGTCAGAAAATCGACATCCGCCGCACGCATGTCATCCATCACCTGCGTGACCGCCCCGCGTTCCTCGCCAAGCCCGACCATGATGCCGGATTTTGTGAACATTGCCGGGTCAAGCTCCTTCACCCTCTGCAAGAGCCGCAGCGAATGGAAATAGCGCGCGCCCGGTCGGACCGAGGGGTAAAGCCCCGGGACCGTTTCCAGATTGTGATTGAAGACATCGGGCCGTGCCGCCACCACGGTTTCCAGCGCCGAAGGCGGGCATTTCAGGAAATCCGGCGTCAGGATCTCGATCGTCGTGTCGGGGCTGCGGTGGCGCACCGCACGGATCGTCTGGGCGAAATGCTCCGCCCCGCCATCGTCCAGATCGTCGCGGTCGACGCTGGTGATGACCACATGCTTGAGCCCCAGCGTCTCGACCGCATGGGCCACCCGCCCGGGCTCGAACGCATCCAGCGTGTCGGGGCGGCCGGTGGCAATGTTGCAAAACGAACAGCCCCGCGTGCAGATCTCGCCCATGATCATCATGGTGGCGTGGCCCTGGCTCCAGCATTCGCCGACATTGGGGCAGCCCGCCTCTTCGCAGACCGTCACGAGCTTGTTGGTTTTCAGGATGTTGCGCGTCGCCTTGTAACCCTCCGAATTCGGCGCCTTGACGCGAATCCAGTCCGGTTTCTTCGGCTGCGCCTGATCGGCGCGATGCGCCTTTTCGGGGTGTCGCTGATCGGGAATCTTGAGGTCGCGCATGGATTTTTCCCCGTTACCGCCACAGGCTCACCACATAAAGCTTTGCCGACACACTGACAACCGGGCTTGCGCGCAGGTCCGGGCAAAGGGGGACGATCCATGCAGAAAACACTTCTTGCCGAGGCGCTGGGCACGGCAATTCTGGTACTTTTCGGGTGTGGCGCCGCGGTTCTTGCCGGCGCCGATATCGGTCTGGCGGGCATTTCCTTCGCCTTCGGACTGGCCATTGTTGCGGCTGCCTACGGGCTTGGCGCCATCTCCGGCGCCCATCTCAACCCGGCCGTTTCGCTTGGCATGGCGCTCGCCGGTCGCATGAGCATGGGCCAGGCCCTTGCCTATGCCGGGGCGCAGGTCGTTGGCGCCATCGCCGGTGCGCTGGTGCTTTACCTGATCGCCAGTGGGCGCGCCGGCTACGATATCGCGACCGACGGGCTGGGTCAGAATGGTTACGGTGCCGGCTATCTTGGCGAATACGGGCTGGGCGCGGCGCTGGTTTTCGAAACCGTCATGACCTTCCTGTTCGTCACGGTCATTCTCGGGGCCACTGGCCCGGGTGCCTCGGCCGGGTTCGCCGGCCTCGCCATCGGGCTGACACTGACCGCGATCCATCTGGTCGGGATCAATGTCACCGGGGTTTCCGTTAACCCCGCTCGCTCGGTCGGCCCGGCGCTTTTCGCGTCGGCGGCAAGGCGATGGCGGATCTCTGGGTCTTCATCGTCGCCCCGCTGGCCGGCGGCGCATTGGCCGGGCTGGCGCATGGCGCCGGGCTGTCCCGCGCCGAAGGCTGAGGTCGAGAGCGGCCTTCGGCGCTTTCAGCGGCCCCAAAGGCTCACCCGGGGGTCGACAGCCCCCCGGGCATCCCTTTGCGGCCTAGCCGATCAGCGGCCCGCGCCCGCCATAGGTGTTCTCGTAATGCTGCCTGAGCCGCATCAGCGCGATGCGCAGCACGATCTTGCCAGACCGCGCCGACCAGCCCATGCGCCGCTCGGCAACCTCGAGCCCTTCCAGAAAGCAGCAGCAGCGCAGCGCCACATCGCCAAGCCCCGGGCCGAGATCGCGCAGCGCCGAGGCCACGCGGTCGCGCGCCGCCGCCGGCCCTGCGCCAACCCCGCCTCGGGGCGGAAAGCGCCACGGTCCGCGCCGGTCAGGAACCGGTCCCAGTTCTGCGCGACATGCGGGCCCATCTGGGCCAGTTCGAAATCCTCCCTCAGCCGTTCGGCCGCCGAAACCAGGTCCGTCGTCAGAAACGGATTGCCTCCCTTGTCTCGCCTGCGCGCCAGCGCCGCGACCGGGCTTTCGGCAAGGTTCGTAACGCACGCGCCGGCGTCCGTCCCCGCCAGGCGCGCCCACATCCTTTTCACCCCAGACCCGGTGCTGGTCGCCGAACGGGTTCGGCGCCTCTGCCAGCCCCTGTTTCTGGCGAAGTTCGTCATCGAGGAACCGTTTCAGCGCGGCGCGACCGGCGGCGGTGATCCGGTAGGTTGAAACCCGCGCGGGTTTTTGGGCAGGCGATCCAGTCCTTCAACGCGAAGGCCTGGGCGATGTCGCGCCCGACGACGGCAGTGCGCGCGCTGCGCCCGTCGGGAAATTCGCGAAGCACCGCGGCCTTTTCCAGCATCCGCCGCCACGGCCAGAACCGCGCCCGGTTCGGACAGGCGGCGCAGGACACGGCGCCTCGCGGGCAATCGTGGTCTCGTCGGGGGCTAGTTTCGAAGGACGGATGGCAGCAGTCATGACGTCGGTATCCTTTCCGTTTTTTCTGTTTTTTCTTGCGGCCAGTGCCCGGCCGAGGCTGGTCAGGGCCTCGTCGGTCAAGGGGTCGTCGCGGCGGGTTTCGAAGCGGCGGACCTGCCGCAGAACGGTCGAAGCGTGGCAACCTTCGCGCCGCGCCATCCGCGAAGCGACAGGCCGCGTTCGGTGTGGTCAAGATAAAGGCGTGCCGCGTCTGGCAGCCAGACCGGCAACGTCGCGGTCTTCACAGCGGCCCCGCCAGGAAGTCATCCCGTATTTCCCCATTTTGCCCGGGGTCGCGCTTCGGGCGTTACAACTTTTACGGGTATCTCTTACCGGAAGGTTAAAGTTTTCCCTTTTGCCGATAACGATTGAAAACCTAAAACCATCCACATTTCAAGTAAGTCGCTGATTTCGCTGTCGTAATGGATATTTCGCATATAAATCATGGCGTTGACGGCTGCGAGGGGCGCGTTTCATGGATCACCTGGAGGGTGCGGGCTTGGCGCGGGGAGATCGGGTTGATTTCGACCGCCGTGTGCGTCTGGAGTTCCGTGGTGCGCAGATCAGTTCAGACGGTGGCGTGGTGATGCGCGAGCTTGATGAGTGTCGGCCTGTCCAATCTGGCGTCGGAGGCGCTGCGAGACAGCCGCACCGGGAAGAACACGCTCCATCGGCTTGACGGATTGTTCCGGCAATCGGTGTTCGGACGACTGGCCGGATACAGAGTGAACGATGCCGACCCCCTCGATCCTGATGCGTCAGGTCGTTGGCGGCAGGCCGTCGAGGCAAGCTGCTTCGGCATCGCGAGGGACGGTTCGAGACGAGACGCTGGCTCTGGCCGCGAACCGGGCGGCGTCGATCTGAACGGCCAATGGATCGACCGGTTTCATGACCGCAACGGGTTGAAATACATCGTGCTGGACATGGACAGCTCGGTCAGCCCCACCCACGGCGATCAGGAAGGTGCCAACGGGATTTCGACGCACCCCACACCCCATCTTCTTGTTCAACCAGTTTGGCATGCTGGAGCGCTGCGCCCTGCGTAACGGCAATGTCCACAGCGCCGATGGCTGGCGGGATGTCCTTGATCCCGTCATTGCCCGATATGCTGGCCGCGACCTTGGTGGACGCTTCTTCCGGGCCGACGCTGCCTACGCGATCCCCGCGATCTATATGCGGCTGGAAGAAGCTTCTTCTACGCCATCCGTCTGCCCGCCAACGCCGCTTGCGCGAGAAGATCGCGCATCGGCTGACACGGCCGTGGGAGGCCTTCGCTGACCAAGGTCAAACGGTTCTTCGAGGACTTCGAGTATCAGGCGGCGTCCTGGGACGGCGCCGCGTCATCGCCAAGATCGAATGGATCCGGGCGAGTTGTCAAAGTCCCATCGTCACCAACCTGCCGATGGAGCCAGACTGGGTGGTGAGGTTCTACCAGCGCGGCACCGCAGAGCAGCACATCAAGGAAGGCAAATATGCCTTTCGCTGGACGCGGCTGTCATGCCGGAAGTTCCGGCACAACGAGGTGCGGCTGCAACTGCACGCGCGCTCTACAACCGCAACCTTCCTGCGCTGCATCGAACTGCCCGAGGCCATGGCGGACTGGTCGTTGACCAGCCTGCAACTCGCTGATCAAGATCGGCGCCCGCGTCGTCCGCCACGCCCGCGCCATTACCTTCCAGTTGGCCGAGGTCGCGTCACCGGCCCGATGGTGGGGCGTCCTCGCCATCCGCCGTCTTCGAACGCCTCCGCGCGCATGACCACGATCCATGCCCAAGCTGAACGAAAGGGCAGGACAGGTCCGTCTGCTGGCGGAAAAGCGGTCTGCCGGGCCAGAATGCTGCGGGTTCGAGCTTGATCCACCGACTTCGGCCGTTTGCGCGAGACAGACACCGCTCGGGGCGAAAAACGCTGCCCAGCGAGCAAAATAGGCGATCTTGAAGTCAAGCGGCAGGCCACTTGGGGAATGTCGGTTCATCCACGTTCCCCTCTCCGAAGCCGGTTTCGCTGCGCCGGGCAAGTGATCAAGGTCAGCAGCAGGCAATCTCGCTCCGGCAGGGCGTCCTGGTCTTTCGGGTCGACCGGTCGGCCATCGACACGCACTTCGTAATGGAGGTTCGGGCCGCTCACGAGCCCTGTCGCGCCGACCGCGCCAATTGTCGCCGCCTTGACCGCGTTCCGACGTTGAAGTCTTCAGCAATCTCAGAGAGATGCGCATATCGCGACGACCCCACCGCCGTGGTCGATGTCGATTCATAAAGAACCGTTCGCAGTCGGGGGAATTTCCGCAACAGTCGTTCTACCTTAGCGATAGTTGGCGCGAACCATTCAGGAGAGCCCCATGACCGACGCCACGCCACACTTGTCGCAAATCCGCCGCCCGCGCCTGCTGATCAGCGCGGCGCTGTTCGGTCTGCAGGACTACAGACGGGAACGGGATTTGCGCCGGCTCGTCAAATCCGCCGGCGATGCAATGCCTGAAACGGTTCTGCCCCGGCTCTTGTCGGAAGAGGAGCGGATGGAGGCCAACAGAAAGGCGGGCGACGCCAGTTACAGCTTCGCCCGCCATATCGAGATTCTGATCGCGCTTCTGGCCGAGGCGCGGCTTTTGCCGCGCCGCACCGGCGCCGTCTAGACACGCTTCAGATGAATGCGTCCGGTTCCGCGGCCTTCTTGCGCGCCACATAATCGTCCAGCGCCTCGGCAATACCGGGGTCAAGCGCGGGCTGCTGATAATCGCCCAGAAGTTTCTTCACCCGCTCCGACGCCAGCGTCATCGTATCGCGCCGGCCTTCCTCTTCCCAGGTCTCGAAGGGCTTGTAGTCCAGCAGGTCCGAGCGCCAGAAGGCGGATTTGAAATTGGCCTGGGTATGGGCGCAGCCAAGGTAGTGGCCGCCGGGTCCCACCTCGCGAATGGCATCCATGCCCTGGCCGTTTTCGTCCATCATCACGCCTTTTGCCAAGTGGTGCAGGGTGCCCAGCTGATCGGCGTCCATCACGAACTTTTCGTAGGACGACACCAACCCGCCTTCCAGCCAGCCACAGGCATGCAACATGAAGTTGACGCCGGCGAGCAGCGCCATGTTCAGGCTGTTGGCGGTTTCATAGGCCGCCTGAGCATCGGGCAGTTTGGAACCGCAGAACGACCCGCCGGAACGATAGGGCAGCCCCATGCGCCGGGCCAACTGGCCGACACCATAGGTGATATGCGCAGCCTCGGGCGTACCGAAGGTGGGCGCGCCGGAGTTCATGTCGATCGAGGTCACGAAGGCGCCCATGATCACCGGGGCGCCGGCGCGGATCAGCTGCGAATAGGCGACGCCGGCCAATACCTCTGCCAGAACCTGCGTCAGCGTGCCGGCGACGGTCACCGGCGCCATGGCGCCGCCGACGATGAAGGGCGACACGATCGAGGCCTGGTTGGCCTTGGCATAAACCTCGAGCGCCCCCATCATGATGCCGTCGAACGTCAGCGGGCTGTTGATGTTGATGAGCGATGTCATCACCGTGTTCTGGTCGACGAAATCGGCGCCGAACAGGAGCTTGGCCATCTCGACCGAATCCGCGGCACGGCCCGGTTCGGTCACCGAGCCCATGAACGGCTTGTCCGACAGCGTCATATGGGCATGCAGCATGTCCAGGTGGCGCTTGTTGACCGCCACATCGGTCGGCTCGCATACCGTGCCGCCGGAATGATGAAGCCACTTGGACATGTAGCCGAGCTTTACGAACTTGCGGAAGTCGTCGATCGTGGCATAGCGGCGGCCACCTTCCATGTCGCGCACGAAAGGCGGGCCGTAGACCGGCGCCAGCACCAGATTGCGGCCGCCGATCTCGACATTGCGATCCGGGTTGCGGGCGTGCTGGGTAAAGGACGAGGGCGCGGTGGCGCAAAGCTTGCGCGCCAGCCCGCGCGGGATGCGCACCCGCTCTCCGGTCACGTCGGCACCGGCATCCTTCCAGCGTTTCAGCGCCTCGGGGTTCTCGACGAAATTGACGCCGATTTCCTCCAGCACCGTTTCGGCGTTCCATTCGATGATCTGCAACGCTTCTTCGTTCAGGATCTCGAAATTCGGGATGTTGCGCTCGATGAAGCGTGCCGTGTCCATGCTGACGGCTGTCCGCTCGGCGCGTCGCGCCGCACCGCCGCCACCGCGCGCCCGGCGCCCCTGAACCGCTGCATCGCTCATCGTTTGCTCCTTCATCCCACATGCCGCGCCCGCGACCGTTGGCGCTGTTATCCTCCAAATCGGGGGCGGCCCTTGGGCGCGAAACGTCATCCCAGACGCGAAAGCGACATCGGCGGGGCCCTTTCTGTCGCGCATCGGCGCGATGCGCCGGCGCGGGCGCACTATCCGCTTGCGGTCCTGCCGCCTGCACCCTATTCCCCGGCCATGACCCATATCCATGACCGCCTCCTGATCATCGATTTCGGCTCCCAGGTGACGCAATTGATCGCGCGGCGCCTGCGCGAACTCAGCGTCTATTGCGAAATCCACCCTTTCAACCGGGTGGACGAGGTATTCCTCAAGGACTTCGCCCCAAAGGCCGTGATCTTCTCGGGCGGGCCGTCATCGGTCTTTGCCGAAGGCGCGCCCTCGGTGCCGATGGCGGTCTTCGATCTGGGCGTGCCGATCCTTGGCATCTGCTACGGCCAGCAGCTGATGATGCACCTTCTGGGTGGCAAGGTGGAACGCGGCCACGGCACCGCCGAGTTCGGCCGGGCCTATGTGACGCCCAAGGACGCGCGCCTTCCCCTTCTCGACGGCTGGTTCGGCGAGGGGCGTGAACAGGTCTGGATGAGCCACGGCGATCATGTGTCGGAGATCGCGCCGGGCTTCGAGGTTTACGGTACCTCACCCAATGCGCCCTTCGCCATCACCGCCGATGTGTCGCGCAGTTTCTACGCCGTGCAGTTTCACCCCGAGGTGCATCACACGCCGAAAGGCGCCAAGCTTTACGAGAATTTCGTGCGGCTTGCCGGCTTCACCGGCGACTGGACCATGGCCTCCTACAAGGACGATGCGATCGAGAAGATCCGAGCGCAGGTCGGCGACAAGCGGGTCATCTGTGGCCTGTCGGGTGGGGTCGACAGTTCGGTTGCCGCGATCCTCATTCACGAGGCCATCGGCGATCAGCTCACCTGCGTCTTCGTGGATCACGGGCTTTTGCGGCTGAACGAGGCCGAAGAAGTCGTGACCATGTTCCGCGACAACTACAATATCCTGCTTGTTCATGCCGATGAGGCCGACCTCTTCCTCGGCGCGCTCGAAGGCGTTTCGGACCCCGAGGTCAAGCGCAAGACCATCGGCAAGCTCTTCATCGACGTCTTCCAGCGCGAGGCGAACAAGATCGACGGCGCAGAGTTTCTGGCACAGGGCACGCTTTACCCTGACGTGATCGAAAGCGTCAGCTTTTCGGGCGGGCCATCGGTGACGATCAAGTCGCACCACAATGTGGGTGGTCTGCCGGAAAAAGATGGGGCTGAAGCTGGTCGAGCCTTTGCGCGAGCTTTTCAAGGACGAGGTCCGCGCCCTTGGCCGCGAACTGGGCCTGCCGGAGAAATTCATCGGCCGCCACCCCTTCCCCGGCCCCGGTCTTGCGATCCGCTGCCCGGGCGAGATCACCCGCGAAAAGCTCGATATCCTGCGCCAGGCCGATGCCGTCTATATCGACCAGATCCGCAAGCACGGGCTTTACGACGAGATCTGGCAGGCCTTCGCCGCCATTCTGCCCTTGAAGACGGTTGGTGTGATGGGCGATGGGCGAACCTATGACTACGCGCTCAGCTTGCGCGCGGTGACCAGCGTCGACGGCATGACGGCCGACTATTACCCCTTCAGCCACGACTTTCTTGGCGAGACCGCGACACGGATCATCAACGAGGTGCAGGGCGTGAACCGGGTCATGTACGACGTGACCTCGAAGCCCCCCGGCACGATCGAGATGGAATGAGCACCGGTGCCCGCGCACCCGAGGCTGAAACGCCCCGATGAAGCGGATCGCGGTGCAAAGTCCAGAGCGAACCACGAAAGCCACCGGCATAGCGGCGTTGCCGCTTGAGCATGCACGGCTGCTCGATTAGCGTCCGGCCATGACCACGGTTCGCCTGAATGGAAAACTACTGTGCCGTAACGCTGAGGAGGCGCGCATCGTCGCGCGCTACCTGCCCGAACATATCCGGCTGAGCCGGGAGGAGCCGGGCTGCCTGCATTTCGACGTGGCCCCCCTGCCCGACGCCCCGCTGGTCTGGACCGTCAGCGAAAGCTTTGTCGACGCGGCGGCCTTCGAGGCCCACCAGACCCGCACGCGGGAATCCCGGTGGTACCGGGCTACCAGCGCGATCACGCGCGAATTCGTGGTGAACGGTCTGTGAACAGTCCTTCGCCAGAAGACCGGCCACTGCTGGCGGCGGCCTGGATGACGGGCGCCATCGCCGCCTTTTCCGCAATGGCCATCGCCGGCCGCACCGTCAGCGCGGTGCACGACACGTTTGAAATCATGACCGTCCGCTCGTTCATCGGCATTGCCATCGTTGTTTCGATTGCAGCGGCTCGCGGTCGGCTTCACCAGATCCGCGCCAGAAGGCTTGGCCTGCACCTGACGCGAAACCTCTTTCACTTCACCGGTCAGAACCTGTGGTTCTGGGCACTAACGGTCATTCCGCTGGCGCCGCTTTTTGCGCTGGAGTTCACGGCCCCGATCTGGGTGATGATCCTGGCGGCACTGTTTCTGGGCGAACGGCTTTCGGCCCGCCGGATCGGGCTGGCGTGTCTTGGGTTTATCGGCATCCTTGTCGTCACGCGGCCGAATTTCGACAGCCTCAATGCCGGGATGGCCGCGGGGGCGCTGGCTGCGATCTGTTTCGCCGTGACGGCGTTATTCACCAAACGCCTGACCAGGACAGAACCGATCCTGTCCATTCTGTTCTGGCTGACCGTGATGCAGGCCGGTTTCGGCACGGCGATGGTTCTGTCGGACGGCGTCGCCACGCTTCCGACCGCGTCCACGCTGCCGTGGCTAGTCCTGATCGGCTGTACCGGGCTATTGGCGCATTATTGTCTCACGACCGCGCTGTCGCTTGCGCCCGCGGCAGTGGTGATGCCTGTCGATTTCGCGCGGCTGCCGGTTATTTCCCTGATTGGCATGGCGTTTTATGGCGAAGCTCTGGACCTTTGGGTTTTTGCGGGTGCAGCACTCATTCTGATAGCCAACTACTATATCATCACCGAAAAACCGCGCATTCCCGCAACAGCCGCGTAGTCACGTTGCTGTGACGTGGCGTTACAGATTGACGCAGTCGCGGGACCGTTCTTACCGTCAATCCCAGAATAAAAACTTGGGATGAGGACAATGAAAAAGGTTCTTTACACGGCAAGCACGCTCGCCCTCGCGGCGTCGGGTGCCCTGGCCGGCGGCATTGACCGTTCCGGCCAATCGGTTGGTGTCATCTTTGAAGAGGGCAACTACGCCGAAATCAGCTTCGGCTCGGTCAATCCGAATGTCTCGGGTTCGGCCGTGGCGGTTCTGGGCGGCGTTCCTTCGGGCGATATGGCGGCCAGCTACTCGCAACTTGGCGGTGCGCTGAAATACAGCGTCAACGAAAACCTCGACGTCGCGCTGATCTTCGATCAGCCTTTTGGCGCCGATGTCAGCTATCCCGCCGCGGCCGCGCCCTATTACGCCGCCGGCTCGACCGCCGAGTTGAACACCAGCGCCCTGACCGGCGTGGTGAAATACACCCTGCCTTCGATGATCAGCATCTACGGCGGCCTGCGTTACCAGACGATGTCGGCCGATGCCTCGATCCCCTTCGTGGCGGGCTATACCGGTTCGGCGGATCGGGACGGATCGCTTGGCTATCTCGTGGGTATCGCCTGGGAGAAGCCCGAAATCGCCGCGCGTGTCGCGCTGACCTACAATTCGAAGATCAAGCATGATCTGGCGACCACCGAGACCTCGCTTCTGGGGGCGCTGGCATCGACCACCACGGTCGAGACGCCGGAATCGGTGAACTTCGAGTTCCAGACCGGTGTCGCGCAGGACACGCTGCTGTTCGGCTCGGTTCGCTGGGTCGACTGGTCGAACTTCGACATCTCTCCGGCGCAAGATGGCGCGCTGACAGGCGGTGGCTCGCTGGTGTCCTATGACAACGACTCGGTCAGCTATTCGCTGGGCATCGGGCGTCGTCTGAACGAAAACTGGTCGGCTGCCGTGACGCTTGGTTACGAAAAGTCGGCGGGTGGCATCGCCTCCAACCTCGGACCGACCGACGGTTATGCCAGCATTGGCCTCGGCGCCACCTACACCAAGGACAACGTGAAGGTGACGGCCGGCGTTCGCTATGTCGATATCGGCGATGCACAGACCGAACTGGGCGCCGTGTCGCCTTCGGCCAACTTCACCGGCAACAAGGCCGTTGGCTTCGGTGTGAAGGTCGGCATCTCGTTCTAGGACTCGACCTGAAACCTCTTGAACGGCCTCCCATCGGGGGGCCGTTTTTGTTTGGCTTCGCGGGCTTGCGCCGAACCCGGGCTTGCGGTTTCCTCGCACCAAAGGAGCCATCATGCACCGCATTGCGCAATCGCCGACCGACCCCGATTTCGTGCAGGACCCCTATGCCTTTTACGACCGGGCGCGCGCCCTGGGTCCGATCGTGTACTGGAACGACTACGCAATGCCCGCCGTCCTGTCCTACGCGGGTACAAACGCGATCCTGCGCGACCGGCGTTTCGGGCGCGAGGTGCCGCCGGAAAAGCGGCGACCTGTGCCGCCGCATCTGACGCCCTTCTATGCGGTCGAGGCGCATTCCATGCTGGAACTGGAACCGCCGCGCCATACCCGGTTGCGCAGCCTTGTGCTGCGCGCCTTTACCAGCCGCCGCATCGCCGAACTTGCCCCGGAAATCGCGACCCTTTCGTCCGAACTGGCCGCAGCTTTGCCGCGAAACCAGCCCTTCGATTTCCCGACCGCCTTCGGGCAGAAACTGCCCGTCATCGTGATCTGCTGGCTTCTGGGTGTGCCGGAAGCGATGGCGCCGGACCTCTGGCCTGGTCGAACGCCATGGTCGGCATGTATCAGGCCGGCGCACCGCGCTTCCGAAGATCGCGCCGCGACCGCCACGGAGGCTTTCGTAAGCTTCATGCGCGGCTATGTCGAAACCCGCCGCAGCAAAACCCGCGACGACCTGATCACCCATCTGATCGCCGCCGAGTCCGAAGGCGAAAGGCTGCTGACGGACGAGCTGATCACCACATGCATCCTGCTTCTGAATGCCGGCCATGAAGCCACGGTGCACAGCCTGGCATCGCGGTGAAAACGCTGCTGCAACACCCGACCCCCGATGCCTGTCACCCGGACCGGATCGAGGCGCAACGGTGGAGGAAGTGCTGCGCTAAGACCCGCCGCTGCATCTTTTTCACCCGGCATGCCACGAGGATGTCGACGTGTTGGGCCACAGGTTTCAGCGCGGCGACGAGGTGGCGCTGTTGCTATGCCGCTAACCGCGACCCGCAGGCCTCGGTGAACACCCCGAAAGGTTCAACCCGGGCCGGCTGGCAAACCGCACCTGGCCCTTGGCGCGGGCTGCATTTCGCGGGCGCGCCCCCGGCCCGTCTGGAGATGCAGATCGCGCTGCCGATCCTTTTGCGCGGCTCCTCGGCCTGCGCGGCTGGCCGAGCCGCCGCGGTTTGGCGATGTTCATCACTTCCACGGATTGTCTCGGCTGATGCTGCAAGCCTGACCCGCGCCGGCAGGTCGACCGCCGCCCTATAGCGGCAAGGCCACCGTCGCCTTGATTTCCTCCATCGACAACAGCGCGGTGACGTTGTGAATCTTCACCCCGGATATCAGCGCCTGATAGAAACTGTCGTAGGCGCGCATTGGCGACCTGGACTTTCAGGATATAGTCGATATCGCCGGCTAACCGGTGCGCCTCCAGCACTTCGGGGCGGTCACGCAGCGCCTTCAGAAACCGTTTCTGCCAGTCCGCCTCGTGTTCGCTGGTGCGGATCAGAACGAAGAAACAGGCCTCCAGCCCCAGAGCCTCGGCATCCAGAAGTACGGTCTGCTGCCGGATCACCCCGGCCTCTTTCAGCTTGCGGATCCGGTTCCAGACCGGGGTCTTTGACGAACCGACTTTGCGGGCGATTTCGTCCAGCGACTGGCCGGCATCCACCTGCAGCTCGCCAAGAATTTTCCGGTCCATTTCGTCCAGCCGAACCGCCATTCGCAAAGTCTCCGCAACCATGGTATTTCGTTCCGAGTTGCCGCCAGAATAGAACATTTTTCCTTATTGGCAAGGGTATATGGCGCATCATAGGAACTTTGTTCTATATCTTGGGAAAGGAGAATTCCATGCCCAACACGATCGCCCCCCCGATCCACGCCCGCGATTTCCCTCCCGCCAGCGTCTTGCTGGCCGGCGCCGGGCCCGGTGACGCCGATCTGGTTACGATGGGCGTGGTGCGCGCGCTGGCCCAGGCCGATGTCGTGCTGCACGACCGGCTGGTCAGCGCCGAAGTTCTGGCGCTGGCCGGCCCGGCGGCGCGGCTGATCGACGTCGGCAAGGAAGGGTTCGGGGCCTCGACCGCACAGGGTGACATCTGTGCGGCACTGGTTGCCCATGCCCGTGCCGGCGCGCGCGTGCTTCGCCTCAAGGCCGGCGATCCGGGGGTTTACGGGCGGCTGGACGAGGAACTGGCGGCGCTGGATGCGGCCGGCATCGTCTGGCGCGTGCTGCCCGGCATTACCGCCGCTTCGGCCGCCGCCGCCGCCATCGGCCAGGGCCTGACCCAGCGCGGCCGCAATACCGGTATCCGCATTCTGACCGGCCATGACGTCGCCGGGTTTGCCGATCAGGACTGGCGCGGGCTTGCGCAGCCGGGCACCGCCGCCGCGATCTACATGGCCAAGCGCGCCGCGCGGTTCCTGCAAGGTCGGCTGATGATGCACGGCGCGGCACCGCAAACCCCCCTCACGCTGGTCGAAAACGCATCGCGCGCCGATCAGCGCATTCACGCCGCAACGCTCTCCACCCTGCCGGAGGCCGCCGCGGCGGCCACCGGCCCCGCGATCCTGCTTTACGGCATCGCCCCCCGGTGCGCGGCAAACGCAATCGCAGACCTGAAGGAGGCCCGGGCATGAGCCGCGCATTCACCCCCAAGGGTTACCACCGCCAATGACCTGATCGAGGGCGACCGTGATCTATCAGACCGCCGACGACCGCTGGACACGCCACCACCACGAGGCCGTCCGATCGAGGACGAAGCCCATGCCGCCTTGCGCCTTCTGAAGGCCGAAGCGCAGAAAGCCCGCATTGTCGGCGCCTATCTTGCCGACGCCCGGCGCGGCGCGGCAGGCCCCGAACCGGTGCATTTCCGCGAAGCGTTCCGCACCCGCGGACCGTCGAACTACGCCCATGGCAAACAGGCGGAGGCCCGTCATGTATAAGTATTCCGAGTTTGACGACGCCTTTCTGCGCGAACGTGTGGCGCAGTTCTCGGCTCAGGTGGCGCGGCGCATCGACGGCTCGCTCACCGAAGAGGAGTTTCGCCCGCTGCGCCTTATGAACGGGCTTTATCTGCAACTGCACGCCTATATGCTGCGCGTCGCCGTGCCCTATGGCAGCATGACCGGCGCCCAGATGCGTCAGCTTGCGATGATCGCCGAACGCTGGGACAAGGGTTACGGCCATTTCACGACGCGCCAGAACATCCAGTACAACTGGCCCCGGCTGAGCGACGTTCCGGCCATGCTTTCGGCACTGGCCGATGTCGGGATGCATGCGATCCAGACCTCGGGCAACACGGTTCGCAACGTGACCGCCGATCATTTCGCCGGCGCCGCGGCGGACGAGGTGGCCGATCCGCGGCCCTATGCGGAACTTCTGCGGCAATGGTCGACCGACCACCCCGAATTCCAGTTCCTGCCGCGCAAGTTCAAGATCGCCATCACCGGCAGCCCGGAAGACCGCGCAGTAACCCTGGCCCATGACATCGGCCTGCGCCTTGTCACGAACGAGGCGGGCGAACTCGGCTTTGTCGTCATCGTCGGTGGCGGGTTGGGCCGTACGCCGATGATCGGCAAGGTGTTGAACGAATTCCTGCCCGCCGCCGACCTTCTGCCCTATGTCGAAGCGGTGCTGAGCGCCTACAACACGCTTGGCCGGCGCGACAACAAGTACAAGGCACGCATCAAGATCACCGTCCACGAAGAGGGGCTGGAGCGGATTCGCGACCTCGTCGACGAACGCTTTGTTGCCATTCGCGCGCGCTATACCGGCGCCGATCAGGCGCTGCTGGCCGAAATTCAGCAAGGCTTTGCCCCGCCCGCGTTCCGCAATACCGAAACCGGCGCCTTCGACGCGTTCTACAAGGCCGATCCGGTGTTTCGCGCCTGGGCCGACACCAACCTCGCCGCCCATCGCGCGCCGGGTTACGCGATTGTCACGATCAGCCTGAAAAAGCCGGGCGAAACGCCGGGCGATGCCAGCGCCGATCAGATGCGTCTTGTCGCCGATCTGGCTGAACGCTTCGGCCATGACGAGATCCGCGTCAGCCACGAACAGAACCTTGTCCTGCCGCATGTTCACAAATCCGACCTGCCGGCGCTTTTCGCCGCGCTGCGCGGCACCGGGCTCGACACCGCCAATGTCGGGCTGGTTTCGGATATCATCGCCTGCCCGGGCATGGACTACTGCGCGCTGGCGACCGCCCGCTCGATCCCCGTGGCGCAGGAGATCGCCACCCGGTTCGAGGCGCTGAAGCTCGAACACGACATCGGCCCCCTGAAGATCAAGATCTCGGGCTGCATCAACGCCTGCGGTCATCACCATGTCGGCCATATCGGCATTCTCGGCCTCGACCGCGCCGGTGTCGAAAACTACCAGATCACGCTTGGTGGCGATGGCGGCCCGGATGCGGTGATCGGCGAACGCGCCGGCCCGGGGTTTGCCTATGACGAGATCACAGACGCCATCGAGCGCCTGGTGCGCGCCTATCTTGACCTGCGCGAAAGCACTCGGGAAACCTTTCTGGATGCCTATCGCCGTCTCGGCGCCGAACCCTTCAAGGCCGCGCTCTATCGCGGGGAGAGCCAGCGCGATGCCGCTTGAAGCACCGCTTCCCCCGGTCACAGAGCGCGTGGCCGAACTGAACGACCGGTATCGCCACCATGGCGCGACGGCCGTGCTGCGCCACGCGCTAAGCGATCCACTGGTCGGGCGCGTGGCGCTGGTATCCAGCTTTGGCGCAGAATCCGTCGTTCTCCTGCACCTGATTTCGGTTCTCGACCGGACCTTGCCGGTTCTCTTCATCGACACCCAGATGCTCTTTGCCGAAACGCTGGACTATCAGCGCGAACTGGCCGCAACGCTGGGGCTGAGTGATATCCGCACCATCCGCGCCAGGCCGGCGGAGCTGGCCATCAGCGACCCGCAGGGCGATCTGCACCGCCGCGACCCCGATGCCTGCTGCGCCCTGCGCAAGACCGAACCGCTGGAACACGCGCTGTCGGGCTTTGACGCCTGGATCACCGGGCGCAAGCGCTATCAGGGCCAGACCCGCGCCGCGATCGACTTTTTCGAAGCCGAGGGCGAGACGCGGATCAAGGTCAACCCGCTGGCCCACTGGGGGCGCGAGGATCTCGAAGACTACATCGTCAACAACCGCCTGCCGCGCCACCCCCTTGTTGCGCGTGGTTATCCCTCGATCGGCTGCGCGCCCTGCACCTCGCCGGTGGCGCCGGGCGAAGACCCGCGCGCCGGGCGCTGGCGCGGGAAGGACAAGGTGGAATGCGGAATACACTTCATCGACGGCAAGGTCGTGCGCGGCCCCCTGCCCAAGGAGGACGCGGCATGAGCGTGATTGTCACCGACACGGGATTTCGAAATGACGACTGGGTCGGCCCGGCGCCGGCATTGGCCGACTGGCAGGGCGAGGCGGCGGTGGAACTGGCGCCCGCTGACAACCCCGCTGCGCTTCAGGGCCGGCTGGCGACGCTTGCGATGATCCATGTTGCCTTCCCGGCTTTTTCCGACGGCCGTGGCTTTACCATTGCGCGGCGGTTGCGCGACATGGGCTATACCGGCCGTCTGCGCGCCAAGGGCCATGTTCTGGCCGACCAGTATGCCATGGCCCGCCGGTCCGGTTTCGACGAGGTCGCGATCTCCGACGAGCTTGCCCGGCGCCAGCCCGAGGCGCAGTGGCTGGCCCGGGCCAACTGGCGCGAATACGACCATAGGTCGCGCCTGGCGGGTTGAAAAAGCGGTTCCCCCACCGCCGCCAACCCCGTATTGAGGACGAAAGAGCAAGATGACCGAACAGAGCCCCGTGAACGACAGCGCCGCAACCCCCGTCAGCAAACCCGTCAGGACCCTGCCCGATGCCCAGACCGTGACCGCGGTCACGCATTGGACCGACAGGCTGTTTTCCTTTCGCGTGACCCGTCCGCAAAGTCTGCGCTTCCGGTCCGGCGAGTTCGTGATGATCGGGCTACTCGACGAACGCGGAAAGCCGCTTCTGCGCGCCTATTCCATTGCCTCGCCATCCTGGGACGAGGAACTGGAGTTCTATTCGATCAAGGTGCCCGACGGGCCGCTGACCTCGAAACTTCAGCATATCCAGCCGGGCGACCAGATCATCCTGCGCCCGAAACCGGTGGGAACCCTGGTGCTGGATGCGCTTTTGCCGGGCAAACGTCTGTGGTTTCTGGCCACCGGCACCGGCATCGCACCCTTCGCCTCGCTCATGCGCGACCCGGAAACCTATGAAAAGTTCGATCAGGTGATCATGATGCACACCTGCCGCGAACAGGCCGAACTGGAATACGGTCGCCAGTTGGTCGAAAGCCTGGCCGATGACCCGTTGATCGGCGAGTTTGTCGGCGACAAGCTGAAGTATTATCCGACCACGACGCGGGAAGAGAGCGCCCGCATGGGCCGGATCACCGACAACCTGTCGTCCGGCAAGGTCTTTGCCGATCTCGGCATCCCGGCGATGGACAAGGCCCACGACCGCGCGATGGTCTGTGGTTCACTTGCCTTCAACGTCGATGTGAAGGCGGTTCTTGAAGGCTTCGGGCTGCGCGAAGGCGCGAATTCCGAACCCTTGGAATATGTGGTTGAGAAGGCCTTCGTCGGCGACGGCATCTGACAAAGCCGGCCCGCCCCCCCGAACCGTTTCAGAAACACCGACAATCCGCCACGATCAGGCCGGTGCACTGGACTTTGTCCGTGCACCGGTATCTGTTGCACGCAATAACGATTTTTCCATGGTACCGGTAAAATGATTCATTTGCGTGACAGTGAAGTCGGAATGACAAAAAACCAAACACCCGTATCCAACCAGGTGGTGCTGACGATTCACCCTGAAAAGGTTTTTCGCTGGCTTTTCATGGCGGTAAGCCTGCTTATCGTGATGAGCGCCATCTCCATCCCCTTCCTTCTGCGCGAAGACAGCCTGTCAGAGCCGGTCAAGGCACTGATGAAGGGGATCAACATGGACAAGGAGGATTCGATTCCGACCTGGTTCAACGTCACCATACTGGCTGTGAACATGCTGCTTCTGGGCGTGACCTATTTCGTCAGCCGCACCCGCGCCGACGGGCTGACACGCGGATGGCTTTCCCTGACGGCGATCTTCGCCTTTCTCTCGCTTGACGAAATGGTCCGTATCCACGAACGCGTGGGCGAGGTCATCCATGACAAGTGGCAGCCCGGTGGCGCCTTCGGCTTTGCCTGGGTCATTCCGGGCAGCATCGCCGTGGTGATCCTGGGCTTTGCCTTCCTTGGCTTCCTTCGCAGCCTGCCGCCGCGCACCATGTGGCTGATCCTTCTGGCCGGCGCGATCTATGTCGGCGGTGCGATCGGTGTCGAGATGATCGAAGCCTATGTTCTGGATCGCACGCAAAGCGTGGGCTGGTTCCAGACCATCGTGCTGCTGGAGGAAGGTATGGAGATGTGGGGCCAGGCGCTTCTGTGCTACACGCTGCTGGACTATCTGGGCCGGCAGGGCGCGACCCTGAAACCGCAGCCGGCGCCGGGCGCCGGTTGATAGTCACGCAGCGCGCGGGGAAAGCCCCCGCGCGCTCGGCCGGGTTCAGAGACCCAGCGCTTCCTTGATCGAATCCAGCGCCGCTTTCAGCAGTTCCGGATTGTCGGCCGCAGCCTGAACCGCGGATTTCAGCGCGGCTTTCTCGACATCGCCCAGCGACGAACCGTCGATCATGCCGTTCACGGTGTCGGCGTTGAACCCTTCAGGGGTCAGCGCGGCATTGTCGTCAGCCGCCATGTCGGTTTCGGCCGTGGCTTCGGTGGTCGCTTCGGTGGTCGCCTCGGTCGTGGCTTCGGTGGCCTCGGTGGTTGCACCGGTCACCGCCTCAACCGCGCCTTCGACAGCGTCGGTGGCTGCTTCGGTCGCGGCGTCCACCGCGCCCTCGACGGCTTCGGCGGCACCCTCGACCGCATCCGATGCGGCTTCGGCAGCTTCGGCAGCGGCGGCTTCGGCGGCAGCGGCGGCTTCGGCGGCGGCAGCCGCGGCAGCCTCTTCAGCAGCCTTGGCGGCGGCGGCGGCCTCTTCGGCGGCTTTCGCGGCGGCTTCCTCTTCCGCGGCTTTCGCGGCGGCCTCGGCGGCAGCCGCTTCCTCGGCGGCTTTCGCGGCGGCTTCCTGAGCGGCGATCTCGGCCGCTTGCTGAGCCGAATAGTAATAGTAGCCGCCGGCGGCCAGCGCCGCGACGACAACCACGCCGATCACAGTGTTCTTGTTCATGGTCTTCCCCTGATTCCATGGGTAACGGATGGGCGCTGCTATGTCAGACTGTACGGAAAATGCAATGGATTCCCCTCGCCACCCGCCCCACGTGCGAGAACCCGCCGCCATTTCCCGGAAATCCGGTTGAAAGGCCGGCATCCGCCGTCTATTTTCCGCGCACTTGCGATAACTTCAGAAGGAATGACGCCATAGCTCGCAGACCTCACAATGCCCCGCCAACCCGCGACACGGGCCCCCGTGTCAACGATCGAATCCGCGCGCCCGAAATTCGGCTGATCGGCGCGGAAGGCGAAAACCTTGGGGTGGTGACCCCGGCCCGCGCCATCGCGCTTGCCGAAGAGGTTGGGCTCGACCTCGTCGAAATCTCGCCCAACGCAACCCCGCCGGTCTGCAAGATCATGGATTTCGGCAAGTTCAAGTACGAGACTCAGAAACGCGAAGCCGAAGCGCGCAAGAAACAGAAGATCATCGAGATCAAGGAAATCAAGTTCCGCCCCGGCACCGATACGCATGACTATGACGTCAAGATGCGCAATGTGCTGAAGTTTCTGGAAGGCGGCGACAAGGTGAAGATCACCCTGCGCTTCCGCGGCCGCGAAATGGCGCACCAGGAACTGGGGCTGGAGTTGTTGAACCGCGTTGCCGCCGACGTGGCCGAGGTGGGCAAGGTGGAAAACATGCCCAAGCTTGAAGGCCGCCAGATGGTGATGATGATCGGGCCGAAATAGGCCCGCCCACACCCGTCTTCGCGCCCCCCCCGGCCCGGTCGGAGGGGCGTTTTTGTTTCAGGGGCCCCGCCGCCATGCTGTCTTACCAGCACAGCTATCACGCCGGAAATCTCGCCGATGTGCACAAACATGCGCTTCTGGCGGCGATGCTGGATTACCTGACGCGAAAGCCGAAGGCGCTGAGCTATATCGAAACCCATGCCGGGCGGGGGCTTTACCGGCTGGACAGCGCTGAAGCGGCCAAGACCGGCGAGGCGCGGGCCGGCATCGAACGGCTGGCGTCGCGGTTCGCGCCCGATCATCCCTATTCCCGTGCGCTTGGCCTGATCCGAAAGGAGCATGGCGCGCAAGCCTATCCCGGTTCGCCGCTTCTGGCCGCGACCTTGCTGCGTCGCTTCGACCGCATGTACCTGGCCGATCTTCATCCGCAGGAGTTTGCAGCGCTCGAGGCGCTGATGCGGCCCCGCCACGCGCTTTGCCGGCAGGAAGACGGGCTGGCCTTTGCCCTGTCGGTCACCCCGCCCGATCCCCGGCGCGGCCTCATGCTGATCGACCCGAGCTATGAGGTGAAGGCCGAATATACCGCCCTGCCCGAACGGATCGCGGCCATCCACCGCCGCTGGAACGTCGGCGTCATCGCGCTGTGGTACCCGATCCTGACCTCCGCCGCTCATCGCCCGATGCTCGACGCGCTGCGGGCGATGGCTATGCCCAAGACGCTGATCCACGAGGTTCGTTTCGCCCCTGCCCGTGAAGGCCACGGCATGGTCGGCAGCGGCATGGCGGTGATCAACGCGCCCTTCGGCCTTCAGGACGAGGCCGACCGACTGAGCGCACTGTTCGCGCCGCTTGCAAAAAAGTAGCGCCGCGGAAGGGAGGCCCGCGGCGCAGATTCCGCCAACGCACCAGGGATCATGCGCGGCATCGACCGCCTTTGTCGCCTGTCGCGCGCGGGTCGTCCTTGATTTAGGTCAATCGCGCGTCAGCTGCCCAGGATTCGCAGCACATAATTGCGCGTTTCGGCATATGGCGGCACGCCGCCATGGCGTTCCACCGCCTGCGGGCCGGCATTGTAGGCTGCCAGTGCCAGCCGCCAGTTGCCGAACCGGTCATACATCATCCGCAGATAGCGCGCGCCGCCGTCGAGATTCTGATGCGGATCGGCGATATCGACGCCAAGCCGGCGCGCGGTGGCAGGCATCAGCTGCGCCAGCCCCTGCGCGCCCTTGTGCGATGTCGCCGACGGATTCCAGCCGCTTTCCTGCTGCACCAGACGAAGGAACAGGTCCTCGGGCACGCCATGTTTGCGGGCGGCGGCGCGGGCGGTTTCCAGATATTCGCCCCGATACTTGCCGCGATAGGCCGGTACCGAACTGGTCGAAACCGAGGGATTTCCGGGTTTCAACCGCGTCGACGCCGCATATTGCGACGAGGCGCGGGTATCCAGAATACGGGTTTGCGAGGCAAAAAGCGACGCGCGCGACTTCGACGACGAGCCCTTCAGGCTCAGCCCTTCGGCCGAGGCCGATGCCAGCGCCAAACCGATCATGCCGCCCAGTAGAATGCCAAAGACCCGAAACACCCCGGACCGTCCCTCACCAAAGCCCCGGGCACTATAGCGAAAAATCCTGCCAAGGCCAGTGCGGGCATCACCCGGTGGAACCCTGCGGGCTTCATGGCGTCGGTTGCGAAGCCCAGATGGGCCGGATATAGCCTTTGTTAACCACAAGCGGCGAGCATGCGCCCCAACGACGATGGCATGAGGAGATTAGGATGGCAGGGTCGGTCAACAAGGTGATCATCATCGGCAACCTCGGCCGCGACCCCGAGGTGCGCAGCTTTCAAAGCGGCGGCAAGGTGTGCAACCTGCGCATCGCCACCTCGGAAAACTGGCGCGACCGCAATACCGGCGAACGCCGCGAAAAGACCGAATGGCATTCGGTGGCGATCTTTTCCGAACCGCTGGTGAAGATCGCCGAACAGTACCTGCGCAAGGGCTCCAAGGTTTACATCGAGGGGCAGCTGGAAACCCGCAAATGGCAGGATCAGTCCGGCCAGGACCGCTATACGACCGAAATCGTGCTGCGCCCCTATCGCGGCGAACTGACCCTGCTTGACGGCCGCGGCGAAGGTGGCGGCGGCGGCGGTGGCTACGGCGGCGATCAGGGCGGCGGGTTCGGCGGTAGCAGCGGCGGCGGCTACGGCGGCGGTTCGTCGTCTTCGGGCGGCGGGCGCAGCGACATGGATGACGAAATCCCGTTCTGAGCCGGCGCTCGGGTGCGGTCTGCGAAACGGCGGTGGCGAAACCCACCGCCGTTTTTCCTGGGTGCTTGCGCTGGCGGAATGGCCAGGCCTCAGCGCGACTTGAAGAGGCTGCCGAGGATGCCGCGGATGATCACCTCGCCGGTCTTGGTGCCAAGCTTGCGGGCAAAGGATTTGGCGAAGGCCTCGGTCACGCTGTCGGACCGGCTGCTTCGCGAACGGCTGGTCCGGCGCGTGGTTCCGGTTCCGCCATCGTAGCGCCGGGCATTCTTGAATTCCCGCTCGGCCTCAGCCGCCTCGGCAGCCCGGCGTTCGGCCTCGGCCGCCTCGGCCGCCGCCGCATCGGCGCGCGCCTGCAGCCGCTCAAAGGCGCTGTCACGGTCAACCAGCGTATCGTATTTGCCCTTCAGATCGGACCCGGCGATGACGGCGGCCCGTTCGTCCACGCTCAGCACTCCCAACCGCGAGGCTGGCGGGCGGATCAGCGTACGCTCGACGATGCCGGGCACGCCCTTGGCCTCCAGAAACGAGGTCACAGCCTCGCCCACACCCACCTCGCGGATCGCGTCCTCGATCGAAAAGCGCGGATTGGCGCGGTAGTTTTCCGCCGCGCGGCGCAGATCCTTCTGATCCTTCGCGGTAAAGGCGCGCAAGGCGTGCTGCACGCGGTTGCCCAGCTGGCCCAGAATGTCGTCAGGCACGTCGGCGGGGTTCTGGGTGACGAAATAGACACCCACGCCCTTCGACCGGATCAGCCGCGCAACCTGTTCCACCTTGGAAACCAGCGCCGCCGGTGCGTCATCGAAAAGAAGATGCGCCTCGTCGAAGAAGAAGACCAGCCTCGGCTTGTCCGGGTCGCCCACCTCGGGCAGCTCCTCGAAAAGCTCCGACAGCAGCCACAGAAGGAACGTGGCGTAGAGCCGGGGGGAGGCCATCAGCTTGTCGGCGGCGAGGATGTTGACAGTCCCACGGCCCTCGGCATCGGTGCGCATGATGTCGGAAAGCTCCAGCGCCGGTTCGCCGAAAAGCGCCGTGCCGCCCTGGTTTTCCAGAACCAGGATGCGCCGCTGGATCGCCCCGACCGAGGACGAACTGACCAGCCCGTATTCCTTGCCCACCGCATCGCCGTTTTCCGCGATGAAGCCCAGAACCGCCTGCAAATCCTTCAGGTCGAGCAGCGGCAGGTTGGAATCGTCGGCCAGCCGGAAGGCGATGTTCAACACCCCTTCCTGGGCCTCCGAAAGGTCCATCAGCCGCGACAGCAGCAATGGCCCCATCTCGGACACTGTGGTACGAACCGGATGCCCCTGCTCGCCAAAAAGATCCCAGAAGGTCACCGGATAGGCACGGTAGCTGTAATCGGCATAGCCGATCGTCGCGGCGCGTTTCTGAAACGCCTCGTGCAGCTTGAACCCTTCGGATCCCGCCGCGGCGAGCCCGGCCAGATCGCCTTTCACATCGGCCAGAAAGACCGGCACCCCGGCATCCGAAAGCCCCTCGGCCAGGATTTGCAGCGTCACCGTCTTGCCCGTGCCGGTTGCGCCGGCCACCAGCCCGTGGCGGTTGGCGTATTTCAGCAAAAGGCTTTGCGCCGTGCCGTAACCTTCGCCTCCGCCGCCCACGAAAATGCTGTCACCCATTGCGCCTGACCTCTCCAAACGGGGCGCCGCGCACCCGGCGCCCGAAAAACTTTGCCACGAAAATACAGTGTTAACCTGTTTGTGCCAGCCTGTCTTTGTCCGGACGTCGTTTCCGGCGCTCGGATGTTTCTTCCTCCCTGTCAGACTGGCCGCGCCGGCTTCGGCGCGGCGTTTTTCTTTCACAAAACGCACTGGATTTCCTGTTGACGCCTCGCCGATAAGGCCGTAGCGTCACGCTCAGTAAAAAGTCGGCCAGTCCGACAGGGAGCAAAAAATAAAGAAAGGGCCCGCTCGTTCGGGCCCTTTTTTGTTGTGAAGCGGCGGGTTAGATGGCGCTTGCCGATGTAACAGGATGGGCGAAAACCCGCTGGCGCGCGCATCCGTGGCCCGAATTACCGGCCTGACACCCACCAAGGCCCGTGCTAAACCGCGCCCAATCTTTGTGACCCGATGGGAAATCCGATGAACGACTTCAGCAAAGCCCTTCTTCTTGCCGCTGCCCTTGGCCTGGCCCTTCCGGCCCTGGCCCAGGAAACCGCGCCCGAGGCCGAAGCGCCTGCGGCAGAGACCGCGCCGGCGCCCGACAGCGGCCTGCCGCTGGGCGAGGCGGTAACGGATGACGGCATCGGTTCGGTCTATGTTCAGGAAACCTCGGGCGACTGGGAAGTGCGCTGCATCCGGACCGCCGAGGGCAACGATCCCTGCCAGCTTTATCAGCTTCTGAAGGACGACAAGGGCGGCCAGGTGGCCGAGATCAACATCCTGAGCCTGCCGTCCGGGCAGCAGGCCGTGGCTGGTGCGACGGTTATCACCCCGCTCGAAACGCTGCTGACCGAGCAGCTGACCTTTCAGATCGACAGCGGTGAAGCTCGTCGCTATCCCTTCACCTGGTGCCAGGAAAAGCTGGGCTGCGTCGTGCGCATGGGCTTCACCCAGGCCGATCTTGACGCGATGAAGAAGGGCAATGCCGCGACGATCACCATCGTGCCGATGGTCGCGCCCGACCAGAAGGTCGGCCTGACCGTTTCGCTGAAGGGCTTTACCGCCGGCTTTAACGCCGTCAAGGCCGCCAACGGCCACTGAGCCTGCGCACCCGAGACACCAAGGCAAGCGCCGCCACGCTTTCGAGCGGCGTTTTGCCGTCACGCCCGGCGCAGCGCCAGAACCGCGTTCAGCCCGCCAAAGGCAGAAAGGCGTTCGACAGGGCCACGGAAACCGGCGCCTCGCGCGCGGTGTTAGGCACCACATCCAGCGCACATTCGGGGTCGGGTTCTTCGTAGCCGATGGTCGGGGCGACCACGCCGTCGCGCAGCGCCATGATGCAGGCCAGAAGCTCCACCGCGCCGGTACCGCCGATCAGATGGCCGTGCATCGATTTGGTGGAGGATATCATCAGCCGGTCGGCATGGTGGCCAAAGACATCGGCCACGGCGGCGCATTCGGTCTTGTCATTGGCCGCCGTTCCGGTGCCATGAGCGTTGATATAGCCCACCTCGTCGGCGGCGATGCCGCCATCGCGCAGCGCGCCGGCCATCGCACGCGCCGCGCCCTGCTTTGACGGCATCACGATGTCAGAGGCATCCGATGTCATGGCAAAGCCGATCACCTCGGCCAGGATATCGGCGCCGCGCGCGCGGGCATGGTCGTAATCCTCGAACACGAAAATCGCCGCGCCCTCGCCCTGCACCATGCCGTTGCGGTTGGCGCTGAACGGCCGGCAGGCGTCGCGCGACATCACCCGCAACCCTTCCCAGGCCTTGATCCCGCCGAAACACAGCATCGATTCCGACCCGCCGGTGATCATCACCCGCGCCATCCCGCTGCGGATCATCTGAAAGGCCTGGCCCATCGCATGGTTCGACGAGGCGCAGGCGGTGGCCACCGTAAAGGCCGGCCCCTTCAGGTTCCATTCCATGCTGACATGGCTGGCCCCGGCGTTGTTCATCAGTTTCGGAACCACGAAGGGATGAACCCGGTTCTTGCCCTCCTCATAGACCACCCTGTAGTTCTCGTCCCAGGTGTTGACGCCGCCTGCGGCGGTTCCCAGTACGACGCCCGCCTCATAGGAAAGCCGGCCGTCGAAATTCAGGCCCGACTGGGCGATGGCCTCTTTCGCCGCCAGAAGCGTGAACTGGGTGAAGCGATCGTAAAGGACGATCTGTTGACGGTTGAAATGGGCTTCGGGCTCATAGCCGCGCACCTGCCCTCCGATGCGGATCGATAGCCGATCGACATCGCGGATATCCAGTTCGCCGATACCGCAGCGCCCTTCGCGAAACGCCGAAAGCGTGCCCGGCACATCATGGGCAAGCGCATTGACCGTTCCGGCACCGGTGATGGCGACCCGCGCCATGGCTTCAGGCCGGTTTCCGGGCGACCAGCCCCTCGACCGCTGCAACGATGGCCGCCACCGACGAGATGTCGAAGCCACTCGCCTCCGGATCGTTTGCGTTGAACGGAACCGACACGTCAAACGCCTCTTCGATGGCAAAGATCGCCTCGACAAGGCCAAGGCTGTCGATGCCGAGTTCGGGCAGCGTCGCCTCCATCGTCACGTCGGATACATCCAGCACGGCCTGTTCGGCGATGATGGCAAGAACCCTGTCTCTGATCGCGTTCGCCATGATAACCCCTTGCCGCCCCACGCCCGTTATTTAGTCATCGTGTTTCAGCTTTGAAACGGTTTTTTGAAGGTTTTCCAACTTCGCCAGAGCCTTGGGCAGCCGCCGCAGCGCCTTGTTCATCTCGATCTGGCTTTCCATCTTCACCGCCGGATAACCCAGCAGAACACGGCCGGCCGGAGCATTGGCGAGGATCTTGGTCGCACCGCCGGCGATCACGTCGTCGCCGACAAAGATATTGTCGCTGACCCCGCATTGCCCACCCAGAACCACCCGGTCGCCAATGCGCGACGACCCGGCAATGCCCACCTGCCCGCACAACAGGCAATCGCGCCCGACGATGACGTTATGGCCGACATGAACGAGGTTATCGAGCTTGGTGCCATCGCCCACGCGCGTTGCGCGGATCGTGCCCGCGTCTATTGTGGAATTGGCGCCGATTTCCACGTCATCGCCGATCTCGACTCCACCCAGCGAGTGAATCCGCGTCCAGCGCTGAGGGCTCGCCGCCCCGCGCGCGCCCAGCGACTGGCGCGCTTCCTCTACCCCAGACCGTTCCGGCGTGACAAAGGAAAACCCGTCCGAGCCGATGGCGGAGCCCGGCTGTGCGATGAAACGCTGCCCGATCCGAACCCGCGCACCAATCCGAACCCCTTGATAAATCAGCGCATCGTCACCGATAACCGCGCCCTCGGCGATGCTGACATGGCTGGCGATACGGGCGTTGCGCCCGATTTGCACAGCGCGCCCGATCACCACGAATGGGCCGATCGCTGCAGCCTCGCCAATCTCTGCCGAGCCGTCGATGATCGCGCTGGGGTGTATGCCGGGGGCAATGTCGGGGCCGGGATCCATCAGCCGGGTCAGGCCCGACATGGCATAGCGCGGTCGTGGCGTGTAGATCGCGGCGCAAAGCCCCAGCCCCTTCCAGTCCGCCCCGTCCCAAAGGATCGCCGCCCTGGCCGCGCCCTTGGCCAGACCTTCGCCATAGCGCGCGTCCATCGCCAGCGCCAGATCGTCGGGGCCGGCATCGGCCGGTTCCGCCGCGCGGCGGATGCGAAAGGACGTATCACCCTCGGCCCGCGCGCCAAGCGCTTCGGCAATCTCGGCTATCGCAAAATCCATGGGCGCCCCGGCGTTACGGGCGGTCCGTCACCGCCCGCGCCAGAATTAGCCCTGAAGCGCCGGCAGCACCACCCCGGCTTCGGAAAGCGCGTCGAAAATCCGCGCATCGCGGCCATAGACATCACGACGATAGGTCATCTCGCCGCGCGCGGTGGGTACGGCGGTGAAATAGACCAGGTGTACTGGCACCGTTTGCTGCAGCGGCAACTGGGTTTCCCGGCCGGTGTCGAGGTAGGATTTGAAGAGCCCGCGCGGGTCGCTCGACTGGCGGGCCAGCAGCGCATAGGCAAACCCGAATGGATCGGCCAACCGGATGCAGCCATGCGAAAAGGCCCGAACCTCGCGGTCGAACAGCGATTTCTGCGGCGTGTCGTGCAGATAAATGTTGTGCTTGTTGGGGAACATGAACTTCACCAGCCCCAGCGCGTTGCGGCTGGACGGCGGCTGCGACATGGCAAAGGGGAAGGACCGCGCGCTGAACTGGGTAAAGTCCACCGCGCCGCGGTCGACGACGCGGCCACGGGAATCGGTGATCCGCAGATGCCCCGCTGCATTGGGGTTCTTCTGCAGCATCGGCAGGTATTCCTTGGTCACGATGGAACGCGGCACGTTCCAGGTCGGGTTGACGACCATGTATTCCATGACATCGGAAAACTCGGGGCTGCGCGTGTCGCCGGCATTCTTGCCCACGACCGAACGGGATTCGAACGTAACCTTGCCGTCGTCGATGATCTTGGCGGTAAAATCGGCCAGGTTGACCCAGACATGGCGCTGGCCGCGGTCAAAATTCATCCAGCGCTCGCGTTCAAGCGCGACGATCACCGATTTCAGCCGTTCGGAGGGATCGACATTGATTTCTGCCACCGTGCCTTCGCCCGCCACACCATCCGGGGTCAGCCCGTGATCGGCCTGAAAGCGCTGCACGGCCGCCTGCATGGTGGCGTCGTAGCTTTGCGTGGCGCTGCGCGGCATGTAGCCCATCGCGATCAGCCGGTTGCGAAGCTGGACCACCGGCGCACCCTCGTCACCGGGTTTGAGCGAATTCGCGGTGACGCGCGGACCCCAACCGCCGTGCGCGATCAGCGCCTGCAGGTCGTAGCGCGCCTTTTTCAGCTGGGCATATTCGATGGATTGCGGCGGCAGGGCGCGCAGGAACCCGGCCGGTCGGGCCGTGGCGAAGTTGCGCAAAAGGCCAAGCCGCGAGCGGCGGTGCACGTCGCGCACGATGCCCGGATCGATCGAAGCGGGATCCAGCGCGCCGGTCTGCACGTCATGCGCATATTGCAAAAAGGCCTTGCTGAGTTGCACCTCCAGCCGTCCCCGGTCGCCCTCGCTGCGGGCATCGAGAAAGGCCTGGCGCAGTACCGGCGCCTCGTAGCGCGAAACGGGAAGACCGTGGCCACCCGCGTTTTCCAGCGCGGTCAGAAATGCGGCCCGACGCTCGGAATCAGCCGCCGTCGTCCACAGCGGCGCGTAGTCGCGTTCGCGGTAGAAGGCCGCCACATCGGCGTCGTCGGCGGCCGCTTCGGCCAGCGACTGGGCGAAGGGCGTTACCTGAGCCTCGGCGCGCAGCGACCCAAAGGCCACAGCCATCGCAAAGGCGCACAGTGCGGTAATGCCGCCGGAAATCACCGGCCGAAACGCTGAAATCAACATAGATATCCCCAGGCAGTCACGAAGTCGTGACGCGAAGTTTCCGTAACAACCCATTGGCTGTCCATTCACAAGTTAGACAGCGCCGCGATGTGTCTCTTTCCCGCGACATCTGTTGCGAGAACAACACCAGCAGCGGAAGATGGCGGAATTTAAGCAATTTTTCGCCGATACCCCTCGTTGTTGCCCGCCTGTGGCAAATCGGCGGTTGGGCGACGAATCGTTCCGTGTCATAACATTCGCGACTTGGGGACAAAAACGACCGGCAGTTGCGGCCAACGCGGCGCCGGTTTGGACGGGACAGAGATGATCGATTCCAACTCGACGGCATTGACTCGGCGTGGCCTCTTGCGTGCTTTCGCTGCAACCGCGGTAGTCGCCGCACCCACCTACGCAAACGCGTTCGGCTTTCTCAAAGGCTCCGGCGATATCCGCCGGGTCCGCATGTATTCGGGCCGCACCGGCGAAAGCCTGGACACGATCTATTGGATCGAGGGCGAGTACATCCCCGAAGCCTTGAAGGAAATCAATCACTTCATGCGCGACTGGCGCACCAATACCGCCGTTGGAATCGACGCGCGCACGATCGATATCATGGCCGCGGCACACAGCCTGATGGATGTGTCCGAACCCTACATGCTTCTGTCCGGGTACCGTTCGCCGCAGACCAACGCGATGCTGCGCACCAAGTCGCGCGGGGTTGCGCGCAATTCGCTGCACATGAAGGGTCAGGCCGCCGATCTTCGGCTGAAGTCGCGCTCGGTCGGTCAGATGGCCAAGGCCGCGCAGGCCTGTGCCGCCGGTGGCGTCGGGCGGTATTCGCGGTCGAACTTCGTTCACATGGATTGTGGCCCGGTGCGCACCTGGGGCGGTTGAGCCGCCGAAAAGCCACCAAGTTTCCGAAAAGAGCGCCGGAGGCTTCGGCGCTTTTTCCATTTCCGGGGCAGTCTTTACCCCCGGTCGCGCAGCCCGTACCAGGCATAGGCCGGATGCAGGAGCGCTCGGCGAAACCGGCCAAGCGGGAAGCGCGCGGGCCTTGCCGCCATGGCATCGGGCACCCGCCCCTGCCCGGTCACCAGCCCCGCCAGCAGCTTTCCGGCATAGCTGCCCATCGCCACGCCGTTGCCATGCCAGGCGAAGCCGGCAAAGGCGTTGCCCCAGTCACCGATCGGCCCGACATGCGGCATGAGATCGCGCGCAAGGCACACCAGCCCCGACCACATGTGCGGGGTTTCGACCTGCGCCCAAGCCGGGAACATCGCATCGAAGTCGCGGCGCAGGTGCCGCTGAATGGCCTGACCCGACGCCTCGTCGCCCGAAATGCCGCCGCGCATGCCAAACAGAAACCGCCGGTCGGGCATCAGGCGGAAATAGTGCAGAAGGTTGCGCGTATCATAGGCCATCAGATCGCTCCACCAGCCCTGCGCCTCGATCTCGGTGCGGCTCAGCGGTCGTGTTACCATCACCGAGGACTGCACCGGCAGATAGCGCGACCGCATCCAGGGCGGGATATCCTCGCTAGAGTAGCCATTCGTCGCGAGGATCAGGCTGCGCGCGTCAATCCGGCCACCCGCGAAATCCAGCGCATAGCCGCCGCGATCGGGTCGGATCGCTTCCACCGGCGACCGTACGAAAAGCCGCGCACCCCGGTCTTCGGCCGCCCGTGCCAGCCCCAGAACGTATTTCAGGGGATTGAGCGCGAAACCGATGGGCAGGATCGAGGCGCCGTGAAACCCGGGCCCGGACAGGCCATGGCTGGCAAGCTCGTCGCGAGAGACGAGTTCCGGGCGCTGGCCATAGGCGCGGTAGAGCGCCTCCGCCTCGGCCTTCATCGCCTTCCAGTCTCGCGCTCGGTGCGCCAGCACTGCCTCGCCGTTGGAATGGGTATCGGCGGCGATCTCGTGCCGGTCGAGCAGGCTGGCCACAAGGTCAACGGCGTCACGTTGCGCGCGGTACCAACCGGCAAGCCCATCGTCGCCAAAGCGGCGCGCAATCGTCGCTTCGCTGGCCTTGGCGCCGCCCAGGCAACAAAAGCCGCCGTTGCGCCCAGAGGCACCCCACCCGATATCCTGCGCCTCGACCAGCGCCACATCCACCCCGGCTTCGGCCAGGTGCAACGCCGCCGAAAGCCCGGTAAACCCGCCCCCGATGATGGCCACCTCGGCCCGGACCGCACCCTCTACCCGGCGCCGCGCCGGCCGTTCGGCCACCGTGGTGTTCCAGAAACAGGCCTTGATCGGCCCGTCGCCATAGGCGTGGTTTTCGTAGATACGTTTCATCGCGCCTTCGCGAAAGCGGGCCGGGCGCTGCCGCCCGGCCGGTGGGTCAGGTCCGCGCCGCTTTCTGTTCGTCCGCCCGCTGCCGCGCGATCGACTGCTTGGATATCAGCGAGGCCGATATGACGCCGACCGTCACGATCGAGATCATGATCGTCGAAAGCGCGTTGATTTCCGGGCTAACGCCAAGGCGCACCGAGGAAAAGATCTTCATCGGCAGGGTCGTGGCCGACGGGCCGGCAGTGAAGGAGGCGATCACCAGATCGTCGAGCGACAGCGTAAAGGCCAGAAGCCAGCCCGAGATCACCGCCGGCGCGATGATCGGCAGCGTCACCGAACGGAACGCATCGAAGGGCGACGCCCCCAGATCCAGCGCCGCCTCTTCCAGCGACTTGTCGAAGGTGACAAGGCGCGAGGATACCACGACCGAGACATAGCACATGGTAAAGGTCGTATGCGCCAGCGTGATCGTGCCCACACCCCGGTCAAAGCCGATGGCGATGAACAGCAGCAGAAGCGACAGGCCGGTGATCACCTCGGGCATGACGAGCGGGGCATAGATCATGCCGGAAAACAGCGTGCGACCCATGAACCGCCCGCCGCGCACCAGCACATAGGCCGCCATCGTGCCCAGAACCGCCGCCAGTGTCGACGACATCAGCGCCACCTTCAGCGTGACCCAGGCGGCCCCCAGAAACGCCTCATTCTGGAAAAGCTCGCCATACCACTTGGTTGAAAACCCCGCCCAGACCGTCACCAGCTTCGATGCGTTGAAGCTGTAGATGATCAGGATGATCATCGGCATGTAGAGAAAGGTGAAACCGAGCGTCAGCGCGGTGGCGTTGAACCACGAAAATCGACGGTTCATTGGTCGGCCTCCCTCTGTTTTTGTTCGTTACGCTGGAAGAGGATGATCGGGATGATCAGGATCGCCAGCAGAACAACCGCCACGGCCGAAGCCACGGGCCAGTCCCGGTTGGAGAAGAATTCCTCATAGAGCGTCTTGCCGATCATCAGGGTTTCGTTGCCACCAAGGATCGACGGGATGACGAACTCGCCAAGCGCCGGGATGAAGACAAGGAAGCAGCCGGCAATGACGCCGGGCTTGGACAAGGGCAGCGTAACCAGCCAGAAGGCCTGGGCCTTGGAACAGCCCAGATCCTCGGCCGCCTCTATCAGCGAAATATCGAGCTTTTCCAGCGCCGAGTAGATCGGCAGGATCATGAACAGCAGGTAGGTATAGACGATGCCGATATAGACCGCCTTGTTCGTGTTCAGGATGGTCAGCGGCGTGTCGATGATCCCGGTCTGAAGGAACTGGTTGAGGAACCCTTCATTCGACAGGATGCCGATCCACGAATAGACCCGGATCAGGAACGAGGTCCAGAACGGCAGGATGACCAGCATCATCAGCGTCGGGCGCCATTCGTCGCTGGCCTGGGCCATGCCATAGGCGATGGGATAACCGACCAGGAGCGTGATCAGCGTCGCGACAAAGGCGATCTGGACAGCGCACTGGACGGATAGGCCTTCAGTAAGCTCGTCCGGTCGTCAGGAAGGTGAAGTTTTCGAAATCAGTTCCGACAGGTAGGTCTTGAAACCTTCCCATCCGGCGGAAAAATCCAGGAACCGGCGTATAGGGCGGGATCGAGATGGCGCCAATCCGACAACGAGATCTTGAAGACGATCGCGAAGGGGATGAGAAACAGCGCCAGAAGCCAGACATAGGGCGTGGCGTCAGGAAAAAGACGATGCCAGGTTCATGGCCGCCCCCCTAGTGTTCGAGGATGACGCCGGCGGTATCCGTGAAGGACAGCCAGACCTTTGTCATCCCAGCTCAGCGTGCGCCGCGCCAGCCGCCGGTCGTTGGCAACCTGCGCCTTGATCATCGTGCCATCGGCCAGTTCGACCTTGTAGGTCGAAATGTTGCCCAGATAGGCGATGTCGTGGATCGTACCTTCCAGCACGTTCGCGCGACCGGTGGGTTTTTCGGCGGCAATCGCCACCTTTTCGGGACGAATGGCAAAATGCACCTCGGTCCCGGCGCTGATCGCATCGGCGGAGGGACCGACGATTTCCGGCTGGCCCTCGGCCCAGGCGATGGAATAGGCCCCGTCGCCCTTGGGCGTGGCGCGCCCCTTGATCAGGTTCACGTCACCGATGAAATCGGCCACATAGACCGAATTCGGGGTCTCATATATCCGGTCGGGCGTGTCGACCTGGATCATCTTGCCGTGGTCCACGACGGCCACGCGGGCTGGCCACGGTCATCGTGCTCTTCCTGGTCGTGGGTCACGATCACGAAGGTGGTTCCGGTCTTTTCCTGAATGTCCATAAGTTCGAACTGCGTGTCCTGGCGCAGCTTCGTCGGTTACGCCCAGTGGTTCGTCCAGAAGCAAAGAAAAGCCGGCGCCTCTGGCCAGCGATCGGGCAAGCGCCACGCGCTGACGCTGACCGCCGGAAATCTGGTGCGGCTTGCGGCGGGCGAATTTCTCCAGCCGCACCAGCCGCAGCATCTCCTCGACGCGCGCCGGAATGTCGGCCTTGGCCATGTCGGACCGCTTGAGCCCGAAGGCGATGTTGTCCCAGACACTCAGATGCGGAAAGAGCGCATAGGACTGGAACATCATGTTCACCGCCCGCCGGTTCGGCGGGACACCGGCGATATCCTTGCCATCCAGCAGGATCGTGCCTTCGGTCGGGTTCTCGAACCCCGCCAGCATCCGCATCAGCGTGGTCTTGCCACAGCCCGAAGGCCCGAGCAACGCGAAGAACTCGCGGCGGAAGATGTCGACGTTGAGATTGTCGATCGCGACAAACTCTCCGAATTTCTTGGTCACACCCCTGAACTGGATCAGCGGCTTTTCGGCCGGATCGTTCCAGGGCGCAAAGACGGGGCGTTCGGCGGGCTGGGCCATGATGTCCTCACAATAAGGAAAACCCCGCGCCGGGCGGACCGGCGCGGGGTGTTGTTACCCGGGCTCAGGTGCCCGACTTGACCTTGGTCCAGAGCCGGGTCACGGCACGGTTGACCTTCGGATCATAGGGCGAGGTGGTGTAGAGGTTTTCCACCGTGGCCGCATCCGGGTAGATCGCCGTATCGCCGATCACGTCCTCGTTCAGGAACTCCTGGCTCGCGAGGTTGCCGTTGGCGTAATAGACGTAATTCGACGCCTGCGCCATGTTCTGCGCGTCGAGGATGAAGTCGATGAACTTGTGCGCCCCGTCCGGGTTCGGCGCGTCGACCGGGATCGCCAGTTCGTCAAACCACATCAGCGCGCCTTCCTGCGGGATGTGATACTCGATTTCCACGCCGTTATCGGCCTCGGCCGCACGGTCGCGTGCCTGAAGCACGTCGCCCGACCAGCCGAAGGCCACGCAGATGTCGCCATTGGCCAGCGAGTTGATGTATTCCGACGAATGGAACTTCAGCACGTAGGGCGCGATCGCAGTCAGCACCGGCTCGGCCTTCATGATGGTTTCCTCGTCCTGCGCATCGGGATCTTCACCCGGATGTGCCCCAGCGCGGCGGACCAGTTCGGTCGGCGCGTCCAGCATGCGTGAACGCCGCAGGCCGAAAGCTTTTCCATATTGGCCGGGTCGAAGATCAGCGCCAGCGAACCCACCGGCGCGTCATCGCCCAGAACTTCCTTGACCTTGCCGATATGGACGCCGATGCCGGTCGTGCCCCATGTAGTTCACGGCATATTCGTTGCCGACTACACTTTTTCGACACGCTTCGAAATCGCATCCCAGATGCCGATATTCGACAGCTTGGACTTGTCGAGCTTCTGGAAGGCGCCGGCCTGGTCTGGCGCTGCAGGAAGGTCCCCGACGGAACCACCACGTCGTAGCCGGACGAACCGGCCAGCATCTTGGTTTCGAGAACTGTTTCACCAGCACCACGTTGGATCAGGTCGATGCCGGTTTCTTCCTGGAACTCTGGTCAGCACTCTCGCCGATATAGTCCGACGACCAGTTGTAAACGCGTACCTCTTCTGCGGTCGCGGCTCCGGCGGCGGCCAGCAGCGTCGCGGCCAACGCGAGTCCGGTTCTTTTCATTTCAGTCCTCCTAGTGGTCTTGCCGCGTCGCCCGGAACGGTTCGGTTCTTGTCGTTGTCAGCTATTTTGACCGTGCCCGACCAACCAATATAGTATTTTGCATCGACTGTATGATGCCCAATCCTGCGACACTGGCAATCTGCAGATCGTGTGAATGATGGAAAGTCCGAAACAGCACTGGTGGCATCGCGCAAGGTTCCCTCGCATGAAATCACCTATTGCCAGCTGCGTGACATGATCCTGTTCGGGTAGCTGACCCCCGGCCAGCCGGTGATTCAGGGGCCGACGGCGACGCTGGGCGCCGGTGGCTTAACACCGGTCCGTGAGGCCATTCGCAAGCTGACGGCCGAAGGCGCGCTGGAACTTCAGGGCAATCGCCGGGTTCAGTGCCGCAACTGACGGCCTCGCAGTTGGAGGAACTGGCTCTCGCCCGCTCTACCATTGAGTCGAAGCTTGCAGAACTGGCTTGCAAGCATTTGACCAAGAACGATTATGCGCAGCTTTCGGCGCTGGACGACCAGGTCACGGCGGCAATCGATACCGGCGACATCCACCGCTATCTTCTGACCAACTACCGTTTTCATTTCATGCTTTACGAACGGGCCGAGGCGCCGATCCTTCTGTCGCTGGCGCAGTCGCTCTGGCTGCGGTTCGGCCCCTCGCTCCGGGTGGTTTGCGGCCGCTACGGCACCTCCAACCTGCCCGACCGCCACCAGGAGGCGATGGCCGCCGCCATGGCTGGCGACAGCGCCGCGCTGGCCCACGCCATCCACGAGGACATCAGTCAGGGCATCGACCAGGTTCGGGGCAGCCTGGCGGGTCAGAATATTTGATCAAATTGGATTGACACGGCCCGTTTTGATCATATCCTTGGCGCTGAAGACCAGCATGGACGGCATGGCGAGTCGCCGCTGACATGCAGGCGTTCGGCGCAACGGCCGCCGCGCCATGGTCATCCAACATCCGGTCAGCGCCGCGCCCGGCGCCCGGTCTTTCTGGAGCGAGGGACATGACGAAGATCACCAACCATTTGCCCACCAAGGAATTGCAGGCGCTGGACGCCGCCCATCATATGCACCCCTTTACCGAAGATGCGGCGCTGGCCAAGAAGGGCGCGCGCATCATCACCCGCGGCAAGGGCGTCTATCTGACCGACAGCGAAGGGCATCAGATCCTCGACGGCATGGCCGGTCTTTGGTGCGTGAACCTCGGTTACGGCCGCAAGGACCTGGCGGAAGTCGCCGCGCGGCAGATGGAAGAGCTGTGCTATTACAACACCTTTTTCCAGACGTCTCACGTTCCGGCCATCGCGCTGGCCGCCAAGGTCGCCGAACTGGCGCCGGGCGATCTGAACCATCTTTTCTATGCCGGCTCCGGCTCCGAGGCGAATGATACCAATATCCGCCTCGTGCGGCGCTATTGGGACGTCAAGGGCAAGCCCGAGAAGAACATCATCATCGCTCGGCACAACGGCTATCACGGCTCGACCATGGGCGGCGGGTCGCTTGGCGGCATGGCGGGGATTCACGCCCAGGGTGGCTCTCGCTGGATCCTGAATATCGTCCATATCGGCCAGTCGCACTGGTACGCCGAGGGCGGCGACATGAGCCCTGGAGGAATTTGGGCTGGCTGCGCGCGCGAGCTTGAGGACAAGATCAACGAACTGGGCGTCGACCGCGTCGCGGCCTTCATCGGCGAACCGGTTCAGGGCGCGGGTGGCGTGATCATCCCGCCGGCAAGCTATTGGCCTGGAGATCCAGCGGCATCTGCGACAAGTACGGCATCCTTCTGATCGCCGACGAGGTCATCACCGGCTTTGGCCGCACCAGTAATTGGTTCGGGTCGAGACGCTGGGCATCAAGCCGCATATCATGACCATCGCCAAGGGCCTGTCGTCGGGCTATGCGCCGATCGGCGGTTCGATCATCTGCGACGAGGTCTACAACACCGTTGCCAATTCGGGCGAGGATTTCAACCACGGCTACACCTATTGCGGCCACCCCGGTCGCCGCCGCCGTATTACTGCGCAATCTTGAAATCATGGAAGAGGAAAACATCCTCGACCATGTATGCAACGTTGCCCATCCTATCTGGCCGAACGTTGGAACGCGCTGGCCGATCACCCGCTGGTTGGCGAAGCGAAACTGATCGGGCTCATGGGTTCCATCGCGCTGACGCCGAACAAGGAAACCCGTGCCGCCTTTGCCTCGGACGCCGGTACGGTCGGCTATCGCTGCCGCGAACGCTGCTTTGCCAACAATCTGGTCATGCGCCACGTCGGCGACCGGATGATGATTTCGCCGCCGCTGGTCATTACACCGGCCGAGATCGACATCTTCATCGAACGCGCCACGAAATCGCTGGATGAATGTTATGCCGGGATCAAGGCGGACGGCCTGCTGAAGGCTGCCTGAGCGGGTCTTATGGACATTCTTTACGCCAATGACAGGACCGGGGAATACCCCCGGTCCTGGTATGCCGACACCGCCACCGCGCCCGGCCCCTACCCCGCCGCCCAGGGCGATCTGCGTTGCGATGTCTGCGTTGTCGGCGGCGGTTTTGCCGGCCTGTCGGCGGCGCTGCATCTGGCCGAACGCGGCTATGACGTCATCCTTCTGGACGCGCACCGCGTCGGCTGGGGCGCGTCGGGGCGCAATGGCGGGCAGGTCGGAACCGGCCAGCGGCAGGATCAGGACACGCTGGAAACCATGGTTGGCCGCGATCACGCCCATGCGCTGTGGGACCTCGCACAGGAAAGTGTCGCCCTGACCAAGGCGCTTGCGGCCCGGCATGCCCCGGATGCCGGCTTTGCCCCCGGGATCATCCATGCCTGCCACCGCGCCCGCTATGTCCCGTGCCCATGCCTATGCCGAAAAGATGGCGCGCGGCTACGATTTTATCACCTGATCCGGCCGCTCGACCGGGCCGAAATGCGCGAGATGGTCGGCTCGCCGGCCTATCACGGCGGTGATATCGACATGGGCGGCGGTCACCTGCACCCCTTGCGATATGCCTTCGGTCTTGCCCGCGCGGCGGTCGCCAAGGGCGTCAGGATTTTCGAACGCTCGCGGGTCATCGCGGTGACAGAAGCGAGCCCGGCCACGATCACCACCGAAACGGCACGGATCACCGCCAGCCACGTGGTTCTGGCCTGCAACGGCTATCTCGGCCATCTGAACCGCAGGGTCGCGGCCCGCGTCATGCCGATCAACAATTTCATCATCGCCACCTGGAACCGATGAGCGATGAGGCGCGCCGCAACCTGATCCGCGACAATCATGCGGTGGCGGATTCCAAGTTCGTGATCAACTACTTCCGGTTTTTCGGAGGATAATCGTCTGCTTTTTGGCGGCGCGGAAGCTATGGTTACCGCTTCCCGGATATCGCGAAACTGGTTCGCAAGCCGATGCTGGACATATTCCCGCAGCTCCGGGAGACCCCGATCAGCCATGCCTGGGGTGGAACGCTGGGCATCACGCTGAACCGGATGCCGCATTTCGAACGGGTTGCTGGCAATGTGATCAGCGTATCCGGGCTATTCCAGCCATTGATCGCGATGGCGACGCTGGGCGGCAAGCTTGCCGCCGATGCGATTGCCGGTCAGGCCGAACGCTTCGACGTGATGGCAAAGGTTCCGACGCCCTTCCCCGGCGGTGTCGCACTGCGCTAGCCACTGCTTGTGCTTGGCATGATCTGGTTTTCGCTGCGCGACCGGCTGCCAACCCTCTCCCCAAAGCATGCGCCCGCCCGGAAACCCGGACGGGCACGCTGATTGGCAGCCGTCGTTTCGGCCTATTTGATCGCCGTTTCCGGGCCCAGCACCAGCGTCGGAAGCCATGTCGACAGGAACGGCACATGGGTGACGAGGATCAGGAGACGAACAGCACCGCAAGGAAGGGCAGCGCCGCGCCTGCCCGCATGATCAGCATGCCAGCCACGCCCGGTGACGAAGAGAGGTTGAGCCCCACCGGCAGCGTGATCATCCCGATTTCCATGTTGACCACCATGATGATGCCCAGATGGATCGGGTCGACACCAAGCGAGATCGCGATCGGGAAAACCAGCGGCGCAACGATCAGGATCAGCCCCGACGGTTCCATGAACTGACCGCCGATCAGCAGGATCACGTTGACGATCACGAGAAACATGATCTTGCCCAGGCCGGCATCCAGCATCGCGGTTGCGATTTGCTGCGGGATCTGTTCGTCGGTCAGCACGTGTTTCAAGATCAGCGCGTTGGCGATGATGAACATCAGCGTGACCGTCAGCTTGCCGGCGTCGAAGAGCGTGTCCTTCGTGTCCTTGTGGACAAAGGCCGTCAGCAGCGCCCAGGGCTTGGCATAAAGCGGGATGTTGCCGCCTTCGCGCGCCAGCGGCCCCATGTCGCGGTAGATGAAGGAGGCCACGACAAAGGCCCAGACAGAGGCGACGGCGGCGGCTTCGGTCGGGGTGAAGATGCCCTTGGTGATGCCGGGGATGCCGTATAGGCCGACCATGATGATGATGATCAGCATGAGCCCCCAGAAGGCTTCGGAAAAGCTTTCGATCACCTCGCCCCAGCCTTGCCATTGCCCCTTCGGCAGGTTCTTCCAGATCGCGATGCCAAGGATCGTGGCCATCAGCATCAAACCGGCCAACAGCCCCGGAATGACACCGGCCAGGAACATGCGCCCGACCGACACATCGGTGGCGGAAGCATAGACGACCATCACGATTGACGGCGGGATCAGGATGCCGAGCGTGCCGGCGTTGCAGATGACGCCGGCGGCGAAATCCTTGGAATAGCCGACCTGCCGCATCGCCGCGATGACGATGGAGCCGATGGCGACGACCGTGGCCGGGCTTGAGCCTGAAAGCGCCGCGAACAGCATGCAGGCGAAAACACCGGCAATGGCCAGCCCACCCGGCAGGTGCCCGACACAGGCGATGGAAAACCGGATGATCCGCTTGGCCACGCCACCGGTCGACATGAAGGACGACGCCAGGATGAAGAACGGGATCGCAAGCAGCGTCTCATGCCCGGCCATCGCGTTGTAAAGCGTCTGCGCGATGGAGGCGAGCGATGTGTCGGAAAACATCAGAAGGAACAGGGTGGAGCTGAGGCCCAGCGAAACGGCGATCGGCACGCCGATCAGCATGAAGCCGACCACCATCACGAAAAGAAGAACGACTTCCATGACTTATTCCTCGTAATTCATGTGGCGGACATCCTCGACGGCGTCCTCGGCTTCATGACTGACGATCAGGCTGTCGCGTTCGCCGCGGGCAAGCTCCCACGTCGCCTGAACCATGCGGAACAACAGCAGTGCGCAGCCGATGGGCAGAATCGCGTAGGGAATGAAGCGGGGCATCTGCTCATACGCCTCGCCCTGATTGAACATCGGCTCGATGAACCGCAGCCAGTCGAACATCGGGATATAGTCGGTTTCGTACCAGGCCTGGTCGCGGGTCTCGATGAACCCGGTCGGAAACCAGCGCCCCCCGGTCTGCTGGAACCCGGCGAAAGGCGCGAAATAGTCCCAGGCGCCTTTCAGCAACAGGATCGCATAGAAAAGGCACAGCGCCGCCGAGATGAGCCCCAGAACACGACGCACCGGCGTCGAGGCCACGTTGATGATGGCATCGACCCCCAGATGCGCGGTGATCTTGACCGCATAGGACATGCCGAAGAGAACGAGCCAGGCAAAGAGGACCGATGTCGTTTCCAGCCCCCACAGCATCGAGGCATTGAACAGGTAACGCAGCACGACGTTGACAAAGGTGATCAGCGCCATGGCGCCCAGGATCACCGCAATGAAGGTTTCCTCGAACTCGTTCACGACACGGCCAAGCCGCGTCTTGGGCTGAAACTTCGCGCTCATGCCCGTCCCTCCCCTGATGGCGCATATGGCAAACCGGCCCCGATGGATCGCATCGGGGCCGGTTCCGTTCACAAAGGATCAGCTGCCCGAGTTGAAGGACTGCGCGGCGTCGATGTTTTCCTGACCGATGCCGTCAACGAACTTGTCCCAGACAGGCTTCATCGCCGCGACCCAGGCCGCGCGCTGTTCGTCATCCAGTTCGCGGATCACGCCGCCGGCATCCAGCACCGACTGGCGCGCCTGCGCGTCGACCTCGCCCACGGCGGCGTTGCGCTCGACCGTGACCTCGTTGAGGATCGTCAGCATCTGGTCCTTCACCGCCGGGTCGAGGCTGTCGAGCCAGTCCACCGAGGCGACGACCAGATAGTCGATGATGCCGTGGTTGGTCTCGGTCACACCGTCCTGCACTTCATAGAACTTCTGACCATAGATGTTCGACCAGGTGTTTTCCTGCCCGTCGACAACGCCGGTCTGCAGCGCGCCGTAAACCTCGGCAAAGGCCATGGGCTGCGGGCTGGCACCCAGCGCTTCCATCTGCGCCACGATCACGTCGGAGGGTTGAACCCGGAACTTCAGCCCCGCAGCGTCGCCGGGAACCAGAAGCGGCTTGTTGGCCGACATCTGCTTCATGCCGTTGTGCCAGAATTCCAGCCCCTGCAGCCCGCGGCGCACCATCGAACTTTTCATCGCCTGGCCCGCTTCGGAGTTCTGGAAGCCGTCTACGGCATTCACATCCTTGAAGACGAAGGGCAGATCGAAAATCTGGAACTGCTTGGTGAAGGCCTCGAATTTTGACAGCGACGGCGCCGCCATCTGCACGTCGCCCTGAAGCATCGCCTCCAGAACCGCGTCGTCATCGTAAAGCGTGGAGTTCGGGAACACCTCGACGCACATCTTGCCGTTCATCTCGGTGTTCACGCGCTCGGCGAACATTGCCGCCGCGATCCCCTTGGGGTGCTTGTCGGTGTTGGTCACATGGGCGAACTTGACGACGACTTCGCCATCTTCACAAGACGCAAATGCGGTGGTCCCGGTCACAGACAGGGCCATCGCGGTCGCAGCGGTCATCAGAAATTTCATAGGGTCTCCTCCCAGAGGTTGCCGGCGCGTGCCGGGTCGCTTTTCAGGCGTCAGGCGCCAGATAGCGTGATGATGATCCCGTGAGCGAAGGGATCAAGAAAAAGTGAGGGGTCGTTGAGAGTTTCTACTTATTCCTATTTTTACAGAAGGTTAGAAGCCGCCCAGAATGTCGCCTGGGTCGTTCGGGCACGACCATGTGCGGTCTGGCACACAGGCGGCGGCACGCTTTGTGCGATATTCCGCACACCTCTCTGCGCAGCCCGCCAGCGCCCAGGTGGCGCGATCACCGAAAATCTTCGGGCTTGATTCCGTAACGCGCGAGCTTGTCATAGAACGTCTTGCGCGGAAGCTTCAGCCCGGTGGCGGCCTGCGTCGCATTGCCGGAATGCCGGCGCAGGGCGTCTTGCAGCAACGTGCGTTCGACCTGTGCCAACTGGTCGGCCAGCCCGGTTTCGGCACCGCCATCGTCAACCGCCTCGCCCAGGCCCAGTGCAAAACGCATTGCCGCGTTCATCAGCGCGCGGGCATTGCCGGGCCAGTCCTGCCCGACGATCCGCGCCATCACCTCTGGGCTGATTTCCGGTTCGGGCAATGCCGCCTGTTCGCAGGCGATGGTCAGATACTGACGAAACAGAACCAGTATGTCCTCAGGCCCGTTCGCGCAAGGCGGATACGCACGCGCAGCGCATCGAACTTGTAATAGAGATCGGGCAGGAGCGCCCTGCCGCCACCGCCTCACCGCCCCAGTTGCCATGGGTGCCCGCGATGACCCGCGCGCGACTCGCCATCGAGACGTTCCAGAAGCGCAAACTGCGCGGCCGGGCCAAGCGCCGCCACCTCGTCAAGAAAGAGCGTGCCGCCCTCGGCGCGATGAAACCCGTCGTCAAGCCGGTCCGCATCGGCCGATCCGGCGGTCAGCTTGACGAACGGATGCATCGAGGCGGCCGACAGCAGATGGATGACCTCGGCCACCTTGGGAATGCCGGTGCCGGGTTCGCCCGAAACCAGCACGCCGGCCGATGACCGCGCGGCGGCACGAACCCGTTCGCGAAGCGCCTCGGCAACCTCGGACTGGCCGTAGAGCATGCGCGCGGCGGCGTCGCCCTGCTGCACCTGCCGCTTCAGCCTGCGGTTTTCCAGAACCAGCGCGCGGGTGCGCAGCGCTGTCGACCACCACCATCAGATCGGCCGGAACAGGTTTTTCCAGAAAGTCGAAGGCTCCTTGCGTGATCCCGCGCACCGCCATCCGAATGTCGCCTGCCCCGGTCAGCAGGATCACCGGCAAATCCCGGTCAAGCGATTGCGCGTGGTCGAGAAGCGCGAAACCATCCTTGCCGGGCATGCGGATATCCGACAGCACGATACCCGGGAAATCGGCCGAGATATGATCTTTCGCCTCGATGAAACTGCCGACGAGGACAGGCTCCTTTTCGGCCAGTTCCAGGGTTTGTCCAAGCGCCTCGCGCACGGCCTTGTCGTCGTCCACAACCAGAACCCGCCGCATCAGGCCGCCCTTTCCGAAAGGATCGGCTGCAACGATACGACAAACTCTGCCCCGCCCCCGGGCCGGTTGTTGCCGGCGATACGGCCGCCAAAGCTTTTGACGATGCCGTAGGAAATCGACAGGCCCAGCCCCATGCCCTCGGCCGCGCCGACCGCCTTGGTGGAATAGAACGGGTCAAAGATCTTGTCGGGTTCCGAGATGCCCGGCCCGGTATCGGCGACGCGCAACAGAACCTGGCCCTGCGCGCGCTCGAGCGTGATCGTCAGCTCCCGCGCTTCGCGGTCATCCATTGCGTCCAACGCGTTGGAAACGAGGTTCATCACCACCTGCTGAAGCCGCACCTCGCCACCGCGCACCATCACCGCCCGACCGGGTGCCTCCCAGTTCAACCGGACGCCTTCGCGTGCGATGCGCGCCTCGCTCATCTCCAGAACCGCGTCGACCACGCCGACAAGGTCGACATCGGAAATCGCCTCGACCTCCTGGCGGGCGAAGGCGCGCAGGTTCTTGATGATGCGTCCCATCCGCCGGCCAAGCTCCGATATCCGGTCGAGATTCTCGGCCGCCTTGCCGCCATCGCCACGATCCAGAAAGGCGCGCCCGTTCTCGGCGAAGGACCGGATCGCCATCAGGGGCTGGTTGAGCTCATGGCTGATCCCGGCCGACATCTGGCCCAGGGCGCTCAGCTTCGAGGCCTGAACAAGATCAGCCTGCGCCTTGCGCAATGCGGTTTCGGCCTCTTGCCGTTCGCGGATTTCCTCGCGCAGCCGTTCGACGGCGGTGCTGAGTTCACGGGTCCGCACCGCAACCCGGCTTTCCAGTTCGGCATTCGCCCGCGCCTCGATCGTCAGCTTGTCGGCCAATGCGCGGCGGCGGTCGGAAAGCCCCAGCAGGACGCTGCCAAAGCCCAGCAACGCCGCCGCCGTGACCGCCGCCTGCAAACCCGCCAGCCGCAGCGCGGGGCGCGCGTCGTGCAGGATCTCGGCGGTCATCTCGATCACCGGCAGGTCCTGCTGCAGATGAAGCGCGAAATCGGGAATGTAGGCGCCGGCGTCGATCGCCCAAAGTTCATGGCCGGAGAACCCATGCGGCTGAAAACTCAGTACATCGGCCGGCAAGGTGGTCCCGGCGCTTGGTTCGCGGCCGGCATAGCGCTGAACAAACAGCAGCTCCGAGCGGTTGGAAACGAAGATCACCCCCTGCCGGTCGGTAAAAAAAACAGTAGGCGTTTCGCCGCGCCAGTTGGCCTCGACCTTTGATACGCGCACCCGCAGCGTCACCGCGCCCAGAACCGGACCGTCGGGTGAAAAGACCGGCGCGGCAAACAGAACCAGCCGTTCGCCGGTGTCCGAAACCATGTGGTCAAACCCGGTTGCACCCTGCTGCGCGCGCGCGAAGTGGCGGCTTTGGCTTTCATCGCCATTGCCGATGCTTTCGGACGACCGCGCGCGGACCTGCCCCCGTGCATCGATGATCTGCATATCAGCCGCGCCGATCCGGTCGGCGGCCGACAGCAACAATGCGTTGGCTGCCGCGTTACCGCCCCCGGCAAGCGCAGCCATGACCGCCGGGTGGTCGGCGATCAGAACCGCCTGCTCGCGGTAGGCTTCCAGCTGCCCGGTCAGCCGTTCGGCAGCCAGACGCAGATCGGCATCCGCCCGTTCGGCGAGCCTTTCGATCGCATCGCGAAACCCGAGCCAGCCGACAAGGGCCGCCGAAACCGCCGTCAGCATCAGGTAAAGCGTTATCGCCAGAACGCGCCGTGACACGGGGGAAAAGTCTCCGTCCAAGCCGTCAACGCCGCCAGATTATGCCGCCGCGCGCGCCATGACCAGTGCCGCGCAATCCCGCACTGGCCCCAAACCGACAGCCCCTGTCGGTTTTGGCCCCGACGCGCCGGGTTTGCGCGCTTAGCAATAAGCCAGTCAAGGAGGAAGATATGTCATCCACCGATCCGCTCTTGCAGCCCTACAAGCTGAAGCACCTGACGTTGCGCAACCGGATCATGACGACAAGCCATGAGCCGGCCTACCCCGAGGACGGGATGCCCAAGGAACGCTATGCCGCCTATCATGCGGAGCGCGCAAAGGCGGGCGTGGCGCTGGCGATGACGGCCGGATCGGCGGCGGTATCCAAGGACAGCCCGCCGGTGTTCAACAATGTTCTGGCCTACCGCGATGACGTGGTGCCGTGGATCCGCCAGCTGACAGACCGGGTGCACGAGCACGGTTGCGCGGTGATGATCCAGCTGACCCATCTGGGCCGGCGCACGACATGGAACAAGGGTGCCTGGCTGCCCTCGGTCTGCTCGACCCGCGAACTGGAACCGGCCCACCGCGCCTTTCCGAAACTGGCCGAGGATTGGGACATCGCCCGCATCATCGCAGATTTCGCCGACGCCGCCGAGCGGATGCAGGCAGGCGGCATGGACGGGGTCGAGATCATGTCGCACGGGCATCTGCTCGACCAGTTCGTCTCGCCCCTGACCAACCAGCTGGACGGCCCCTACGGAGGCGCCGACCTCGAAAGTCGCGCCCGGCTGACCGTCGATGTGCTGCGCGCGGTACGGGCGCGGGTCGGTGACCGTTTCATCCTCAGTCTGCGGATGGGCGCCGACGAGAAGTCCAAGGGCGGCATCACGGTGGACGAGGGTGTGGCGCTGGCCCGACACATCCAGGCCACCGGTCTGGTCGATGTGTTCAACATCAACGGCGGGCGCATCCACACCGATCCGGCGATGACCGACATGATCCCGGTCCAGGGCATGGCCACGGCGCCGCACCTGGGACTGGCCGGCGAAGTCCGCAAGGCGACCGGGATGCCGGTCTTTCACGCCTCGCGCATTCCCGACGTGGCGACCGCCCGCTACGCGGTCTCGTCGGGTCAGCTGGATATGGTGGGGATGACCCGGGCGCACATGGCCGACCCGCATATCGTGGCCAAGATCGTCGAAGGGAAGGAAGACGACATCCGCCCCTGTGTCGGAGCGACCTATTGCCTGGACCGGATCTATCAGGGCGGCGAGGCGCTGTGCATCCACAACCCGGCCACGGGGCGCGAATTGACCATGCCCCATGCCATCGCTCCCGCCGCCGCGCCGAAGAAGGTGGTCATCGTCGGCGCCGGCCCTGCCGGGCTGGAAGCCGCCCGGGTGGCCGCCGAGCGCGGCCACGACGTGACGGTGTTCGAGGCCGCCGACGCCCCCGGCGGGCAGGTCCGCCTAACTGCGCGCAGCCCGCGCCGGCGCGAGATGATCGGAATCATCGACTGGCGCATGGCCCAATGCGCCGCCCGCGACGTGACCTTTCACTTCAACACCTGGGCCGAGGCCGACACCGTTACCGCGCTGTCCCCCGACGTGGTGATCGTGGCCACCGGCGGTCTGCCCAACACCCGCCTGTTCGAGCAGAGCCGCGACCTGGCCGATGTGGTCAGTGCCTGGGACATCATCGCCGGCGACGTCAAGCCGGCCGAACGTGTGCTGGTCTTTGACGAAAGCGGCGACCATCCGGGCCTGCAGGCCGCCGAGGCCGCCGCCGCCGCTGGCAGCCGTGTCGAGATCATGACCCCCGACCGCACCTTTGCCCCCGAGGTGATGGGCATGAACCTTGTGCCCTACATGCGTGCACTGCAGGACAAGGACGTGACCTTTACCGTGACCCGCCGCCTGCTGGACGTGGTGCGCGACGGCAATACGCTGCTGGCCACCATCGGCACCGATTACAGCGGCCACACCTATTCCGCCCGCTACGACCAGGTGGTCGTCAACCACGGAACGCTGCCACTGGACGAATTGTATTTCGATCTGCGCCCGTTTTCGGTGAACGACGGCGAGGTCGATCACCAGGCCCTGATCGACGGCCGGGCCCAGGCCATCCGGCGCAATCCCGGCGGGAGCTTCCAGCTGTTCCGGATCGGCGATGCTGTCGCCTCGCGCAACACCCATGCCGCGATCTACGATGCGCTGCGCCTGGTAAAGGATATCTGAACGCGCTCAGAACACGCCTGCGTAAAGCGCCAGCGGCAGCGCGATCCCGGCCAGCGCAATGCCTGTGGCTACTGGTGCCGGCCGCGGCTGTTCCTGCTGGTTGCGGTTAAGTAGCGCCGTGGCGAGACTCGCCAGACAAAGCCCGACGAAACACAGCACCGCGAAAACCGGCAAGGCCCCGGGCGGTACGAACAGCCCCACGGCCGCGAATAGCCGCAGGCCCGCCGGCTGGACCGTGCGCGCAAGCCCCGCGAGCCAGCCACAGCCCAGTATGGCCAGTGCGCCGGCCATCCGCAGGATCACTTCGGCACCGTCCATGTTGAGCGCCGATATCAGGAACGCCGCAAACAGCACCGCGCCGGCAGCATTCGATGCCTGCGCGCGGGCTAAGTCGCCAATGGCGATCCAGATCAGGATAGGCGCAATCAGCAATAGCTCGATTTCGGCCAGAACAATCGTCACGGTCCGCATTCCTGCGTTATGTCGCACGGTCAGGGATGTGTCAGTTGCCGCCACCCACCCGCACAACGGGTTTCGTGCAACGGCGGCGGTAGGCGTCCGGCCCGGTGAAAAGACGTGTACCCGTGGCCACCGTTGCACCCTGATCTTGCCGCAATTGCCCCAATCCGTCCCTGTTTTCGCCGCAATTGACCGCGCGGGTCAAAGCCGGTGCAACAATCGCACCAAGCCGTGCCGGTTTGTTGCCACTCACAGGGATTTCCCAAGACGCCAACGCGGCCGAATCGTCTGCCCTCAAAACGATCCAAGAAAGGTGTAGGTGTATTCATAGGCCGACCCGAGCCGGTTCTCGATCTGGATCTGGCCGGTCTGGACCGAAACCGAGGTGCGCCCGTCCGTGCCCGTGGTCCCCGTTAGGACGGTCGCGTCAAGGTTCGCCATGTTCGACGCCAGCACCAGCGACGTGTTCCGCAGGCTCGACCCGCTGTCGTAAAAGAAGATACCGCTGTGATCGCCGCGCGCGAATGTCGCATTCACCGCCCCGATCAGGACAAACCCGCCAGTTCCGGGCGTGTTGATCGTCCCGACGGCATCGTCAGCGATGGTGACGATACCACTGTAGATCGCCTTGGCCTTGGTGAATCCGGTGGAATTGCTCACGACTACCGCATCGTTGAACGTTGTCCCATTCGTCGAAACCTTGACATGCAGGTCGTCGTTGCCGGTCAGGCCAACCTCCGCGCGACCGGAAAAGTTTGTCTGAAGGTCAGACTGCCGGTGTTGGTTACGCCTGCCTTGTTCAGCGCCATTCGGTGACCGGCGCCGGCATGGGTAAAAAGCGACCCGGCCGCCGACACAGCCAGCTTGTTGGTGGCGTCATAGCTGGTGCCGATCCCGACGCCCGGCAGGTTGTTCTGTGCGACCCCGGTCGACAGCCAGGCCGTTCCGCTGAAAACCTGAAGGTCCGATGTGGCGACGACCCAGGCCCGCCACCCCGCGCGCGGCGAGACGAATTCCCAGGCTCCACCGCTGAAAAATGCCAGCTTGCCTGCCTGCCCCACCCAGGCGCCGGTTGGCGCAGCCCCGATGTGATAGACCTTGTCTTCGGTCGGCGACACCGGCGGTGTCGTCTGGTCCAGCGCCTCGATCACCAGCTGCACGATGGCATCCAGCCGAACCAGTGCCTCGTTATGGGTCACGTGCTTCTGCGCCTGCGAAGGCTGGATGAAGGGCAGCGCGAGAATGGGCGAGTTGTCAGGCATGGGCGTCCTCCCGGATCGTGAATCGCGCCCATGATCCGGAAGCAGCACGAAGAAACGGCAAAGAGCCCGGCCGCGACGTTAACCCGGCATCAACCGCGCAGAACGCTCAGCCGCGCGCGTACACATCCTCGTAACGGATGATGTCATCTTCGCCCAGATAGCTGCCGGTCTGCACCTCGATCAGCACCATCGGCATTTTTCCGGGGTTTTCCATGCGGTGGATGGACCCTAGCGGCACATAGATCGACTGGTTTTCGCTGACCAGCCGCACCTCGTCGTCGACAGTCACGCGCGCGGTCCCGCACGACAATCCAGTGTTCGGCGCGGTGATGGTGGCTTTGCAGGCTGAGTGCGGCGCCGGGATGCACCACGATCCGCTTGACCTGGAACCGGTCGCCCACCACGAGGCTTTCGAACCAGCCCCAGGGCCGGTGATCCTTGGGAAGGCTTCGGCCTGCTTGGCGTTCTTGGCCTTCAGCGCGGCGACAGCGGCCTTGACCTCCTGCGCGCGGCTGGCATCGGCAACGAGGACCGCATCGGGCATCGCCACGGCGACGACATTGCGCAACCCGATGCCGACCAGTTCCAGTGTCGGATCTTCCGAGCGCAAGAGAGTGTCCTGACAATCGAGCGCCGTCGCCGCGCCGCTCGTGGCCACGCCGTCGGCGTCCCGCGCGCTTTGGCGAAGAACGCTGTCCCAATCGCCCAGGTCGGACCAGCCGGCAGCAAAGGGCACGACCGACAGGTTGTCGGCCTTCTCCATCACGGCATAGTCGATGGAAATGTCGCGCGCCTTGGCCCAGGGCTCCGGCGCCAGGCGCAAAAAGCCAAGGTCGGCCTTGGCATCCTGCACGGCGCGCGAAACCGGATCGACAAGCTCCGGCGCATGACGGCGAAACGCGGCCAGAATGGTTGCAACCGAAAACAGGAAGATGCCGGCATTCCACAGAAAGCTGCCCGCGGCAAGCATCTCGGCCGCGCGCCGGGCATCGGGCTTTTCCACGAACCGGCGCAGACCGAGCGGCCGCGGCGCGAAATCGCCGGGGTCTTCCGACAGCTCGAGATAGCCATAGCCGGTTTCGGGCCGGTCCGGGCGAATACCAAAGGTCACAAGCCGCCCGTCCCGCGCCGCCTGCGCGCCTGCCTCGACCGCGGCGCGAAACGCCGTGGCGTCTGGCACGACATGGTCGGAAGGTGCGACCAGCATCAGCGCCTCGGGGTCCTCGCGTTCGATCCAGAGCGCGGCGGCCAGAACCGCGGCCGCCGTGTTGCGTGCCTGCGGCTCGATCAGGACCGCGCCGGGGTCGACGGCGATCTCGGCCAACTGCTCGGTCACGATGAAGCGGAAATCGGAATTCGTCACAACCACCGGCGCGGCAAAGCCGGGCCCGCCAAGCCGCTGAGCAGAGGCCTGAAACAGCGTTTCCGCACCCGTGAGACGTGCGAATTGCTTGGGATAGCTCTTGCGCGACAGCGGCCAAAGCCGGGTGCCAGAACCGCCGCACAGCAAAACCGGGGTAATCATCATCGTCCTCCGAAGCCCTTGGCTATCGTGCCGAAAGGGTGCGCATAACGGTACTGGCGCACCCGGCTTACGCCCAGCGCCTTCTCGCAATCCTTCCTATTGCCGCGATCAAACAAGGAGGTAGTCGCTCCCGTCGATATCGCCGGCCAGAATGCCTTCGAGAAACACGACATGCCCGTCGAACCGCAGTTCTGTGCCTCCGGTCACCGAAAACACGCCGACGCCAGAGGCATCCCTGATCTCGATATGGTCGACCCCATCCTCGAAATCGGTAACCACGTCGCGTTCCCCCGCTACGGCTGCAAACACGAATTCGTCCGCGCCTGCGCCGCCGGTCAGCGTGTCGTTGCCGGCATCACCGTAAAGTTCGTCGGCACCGTCATTGCCAAAGACCGCGTCATTGCCGGCGCCGCCATGAACCACGTCATCGCCATAACTGCCGAAGACCGTGTCATTGCCATTGCCGCCATCGACCGTGTCATTGCCGGTCCAGCCGTTTACGTTGTCGTCGTCGTCGTTGCCAAAGACCTGATCGTTACCAGCCCCGCCGTTGACCGTATCGTCGCCGGAACTGCCATAGACGGTATCGTTGCCATCGTCGCCGTATACCCGGTCATTGCCCTGCATGCCGTTGGCGACATCGTTGCCGTCGCCGCCGTAACAGTTGTCGTGGCCGGTCCCGCCGTTAAGCGAGTCGTCACCATCATTGCCCATGACATAATCGTTTCCGGAACTGCCATAGACCGTATCGTTTCCATAACTGCCATAGGCCCGGTCGTTGCCGCTGCCGCCCGAAACCGTGTCGTCGCCGAAGAAGCCCGAAACATAATCGTTGCCGGCGCCGCCATAGACCTTGTCATCCTTGTAGCCACCGGTCAGCGAATTGGCACCGGATGTGCCGAAGATCTGGCGCGCGACGCTGCCATAAATCAGGCTCGACAGGGATAGCGTAGCATCATCGAAGGTGAACTTCTCGACGTTGAAGACCTCGTCAATTCCGTCCGCCGAGGTGATGCGAACTTTCGAGCCGATCTTCACCACGTCGATATCGTTGATCGAATCGGCGATGAATACGCGGTCCGTCCCGCTGCCGCCGTTGATCGTGTCATTGCCACGTCCGCCGGTCAGCTGGTTGGCCCTGTAGTTGCCGATGATCCGGTCCTGCCCACTGCCGCCGATCGCATGTTCGATGATGCTGCCCATGGCGATCAGCACATTGCCGATAGACCCCCCGATGTTCGAGGCATAGCCCTGGCGCAGGTCGATGCGCTGGCTAAAGCTGCCCGTGCTGAAATCCAGGGTGTCCCAGCCGCCGGTGTCCTGAATGGTGAACATCACCGGTCCGCCCGTGTAAACCGCGGGGTCCAGCGCATCGCCATCGAACAAAAAGCCCATCAACTGGCCCATGTAGCCCGTGACGTTCGAATTCGCGCCCCAGACCGTGTTGCCGCCCTGAACCGTGCCGGGATGGCCGTAAAGGGCGCGCATGGCCGAAATGTCAGCCAGCATGGCGGTGACAGGCAGGCCATAGCTGGCGTTCACCGCCGTGTTCGTGGCGGTGTTGAAATACGACATCACCGTCATCTGGTAGCTGTCGTTTCGAAAAAGCGCGTCCGAGGGGAAGCTCGCGGACCCGTCATATGGCCCGGCATGGGCCAGGCCCAGGGCGTGGCCGATTTCATGGATATAGGTCAGCATCGAATAGCTGTCGAGCGAGTGCCCGTAGGTCGAAAGCCAGGCTTTCGACACATTGACCGTCGACTGGATGATCTGACCGTTACTGGGGTAGTAGCTGTTCGGCCCGGCAAAGGCCCCGGCGGATTCGTCATCGAACAGAATATCCGCGCCACTGCTGGTGGTGGTTACGAAATTGAGCCCCGAGGCCTGTTCCCAGGCCTCAAGCGCCCAAAGCGCCAGCTTCTGGCCATCGGCCGTCAGGTTCGCGATATTGACCGTCATGGTATCGCCAGAGCGTTCGTCATGGCGCAGGACCGAGGGAACACCCCAGCCGTATTTGGTGATCTGGTTGACCACCTGGTTGACCGAATAGGTGTTCGACGCAATCTGAAGCGTGTGGCAGCCAGGATCCGCCGCGCTGCCGACATCGAGATAATAAATTGCCCGACGAGCAGAGTAACCGTGATCGCCGAAACAGGCTGTTGCCCGACACGTCGTCGTTGAGCCGCCTGCCGTTGCCGGAACTGTCGCGCAGCGTCGGCGTCGGGTCGTCAAGACCGTTGATGTTTCCGTCTCGACCCCAGACCGTGAAGACGTAGGATTGCCCGGCGTTGAGAGCCATATCTTTACCCAGTCGTGGTCACTGGGCGAGCTGAGCAGTCCGTTGAACGTGTCACCCAGGCGCGCGGAATAGCGCGTGCCCGTCGATGCCGAAGCATCGCCCGAGCTCTCGGCACGCGCGGCGGCTGTTGGAAAAGATCCGTCGCAAGACCGGTCGCGGGATCGGAAGCCTTGGAAGTCAGGGCTTTTTCAGGGGTGAACCAGTTGGTGCTCATTGCAATTCTCCATCACCAAAACCGTCTTAACCGCCACAAAACATTCGTTCAACCGGAAGGTTACGGGGCTTTGCCCGCTGCGGCTCATGGTGCTGCACGGCAGGCCCATCGTTACCGCATCGCCTTTGGCAGGGTCAGTAGCCCGCGCAGATATTCGCCATAACCGTTCTTGTCGAACTTGCGGCAACGCTCCTCCAGCGCTGCAGCGTCGGTCAGCCCTGACTAAGGCGATCTCGTCGGGGCTGCCGGTTTGCAGCCCCCTGCCTTTCCTGCAGGGTACGCACGAAATTGCCCGCATCCAGCAGGCTGGCATGCGTCCAGTATCCAGCCAGGCATAGCCGCGCCCCATCCGTTCACCTAGGCCGTTCCTCGCTCAGATGAGTTTGCAAGGCTGGTAATCTCAGTTCGCCGCGCCGACGGCGTCGGGTCCACGGCCCGGTCAGGCGCTGAACCATCCAGAAAGTACAGTCCCGTAACCGCGTAGCGCAGCGGCGGAACCGGCGGTTTCTCGATGATATCGGTTACCTTGTCATCGGCGCCGAAGGCCACGCCGTAACGTTCTGGGTCCGACACGTGATAGGCGAATACCGGCACCCCTCGCAGTCGCGATCCGCCTCGGCCAGCGGGGCCGAAAGCCCGTGTCCGAAAAAGATATTTGTCGCCCAGCACCATCGCCCAAGGCGCGCCAGCCAGAAAGTCGCGCGCGGAAGATGGGCCTGCGCCAACCCGTCCGGCGAAGAGGCTGCACGATATAGCTCAGGCTCAGCCCCCACTGGCTGCCATCGCCAAGGGTGCGTTGAAACGGTCTGAAGTCGTTGCGGCGTGGTGATGACCGCGATCTCGCGGATGCCCGCCAGCATCGGCACGCTCAGCGAGGTAATAGATCATCAGCTTGTCATAGACGAGCGGCAGTTGCTTCGACACGCCCATGGTGATCGGATACAGCCGCGTGCCCGATCCGCCTGCCAGGCTGATGCCCTTGCGTGTCGTCATCTTACGATCTCACTTCGTTCAGAACCGCGCGCAACCCTTCGCGCCAGTCGGGCCGGGCGATGCCGAATGCGGCTTCGGTCGTGCGGCAGTCGAGCCGCGAATTGGCCGGCCGGCGCGCCGGGGTCGGATAATCTGCGGTCGGAATATCCTCGACCACGGTGGAAAACCCGGCGGCGGCAAAGATGGCGCGGGCGAAATCGGCCCAACTGACATCCGGCGCGCCGGAAAAATGGTAAACGCCCGCTCGCGACGGATCGCGCGCCAGCGCGGCCGCGATGGTTACGCAGGCCCCGGCGATATCGGCCGCGGGCGTCGGCCCGCCAACCTGGTCGGCGACCACGCGCAACCGGTCGCGTTCACGCCCAAGCCGCAGCATCGTCTTGACGAAATTCGCGCCATGCGCCGAAAACACCCACGAGGTGCGCAGGATCGCATGCACGCCGCCGGCCGCCTGCACCGCTGCCTCTCCAGCCAGCTTGCTGCGTCCGTAGGCGCCCAGCGGGCCGGTGACATCTGCGGGCTCAAACGGCCGCGCGCCGTCGCCGGCAAAGACATAATCGGTGGAAATCTGCACGAAAGGTACGCCCAGCCCGGCGCAGGCCCGCGCCATTGCACCCGGCGCCTCGGCATTGACCGCAAAGGCCGTGGCCTCTTCGCTCTCGGCGCGGTCGACCGCGGTATAGGCGGCGGCGTTGATGACCGCCGTGGGCTGTGCCGCCGAAATGATCCCGGCCAGCGCGTCCGGCCGCGTCAGATCGGCCGCGTCGCGGTTAAGAAACGTCGCCTCGGGCGCGATCCGGCGCAGTTCCCGCGCCACCTGTCCGCTTTCCCCGATGACCAGAAGTGTCATTGCCGTTCCACCGTTACCTCGTCAGGACGCCGGCCATCGCCGCCCCCTGCCCCGTCGTCCTCGCCACCAAACGCGGCAACCGCATGACGCAAGCCGGGCACGAACATGGAAATCGCGCCGCGCGGCACGCCCCTAACCCGTGCCCAGCCGCTGGCCCACGCCCTTGCGGCCCTGCAATGCGCGCCACCACGCCTCGTTGTCGAGGTACCAGCGCACCGTGTGTTCCAGCCCCTCTTCCAAGGTCACGGAGGGTCGCCAGCCCAGTTCATCGCGGATCCGTCGCGGGTCGATCATAACGTGCGTCGTGGCCCGGCCGGTCGGTGACAAAGGTGATCTGTTCGCCATAGGGCTTGGCATAGTTTCAGCCGGTCCAGAATGGCGCAGATCATGCGCACCAGATCGATGTTCTTCGCCTCGTTCTCGCCACCGATGTTGTAACTGCGGCCGATCCGCCCCTTCGCGACGACCAGCAACAAAGCCTCGGCATGGTCTTCGACGAAAAGCCAGTCGCGCACGTTCGAACCATCGCCGTAAACCGGTATGGGCCGCCCCGCCAAAGCATTCAGGATGACCACCGGGATCAGCTTTTCGGGAAAGTGGAAGGGCCCGTAATTGTTGGAACAATTGGTCATCACCACCGGCAGGCCATAGGTTTCGTGCCAGGCCCGGACCAGATGATCGCTCGCGGCCTTCGACGCCGAATAGGGGCTGTTGGGCGCATAGGCCGTTTCTTCGGTGAAAAAGCCCGTCTCACCCAGAGTGCCGAAGACCTCGTCGGTCGAGATGTGGTGAAACCGGAACGACGCCGGCTTGCCCTCGCGCATCCAGTAGGCGCGCGCAGCTTCCAGCATGTTGTAGGTGCCGGTGATGTTGGTTTCGATGAAATCGCCCGGCCCGTCGATCGAGCGGTCGACATGCGATTCCGCCGCCAGATGCATCACCGCATCAGGGCGGTGCGCGGCAAAAATCCGATCAAGCGCCGCCCGGTCGCGGATATCGGCATGCTCAAAGGCATAGCCCGGCTCACCGGCGACCGCGGCGACGTTGTCAAGGCAGGCGGCATAGGTCAGCGCGTCGAGATTGACGATGCTGTGACCCTGCGCCACGGCGCGGCGCACCACGGCGGATCCGATGAAACCCGCACCACCCGTTACCAGTATCTTCATGCCGCCTCTCCCGCGCGGTCGAAGGGGGTCTTGAAATCGCGCAGCAACGGCGCTTTCGCGTCCTTGTCCGACAACGTCGGTTCGTGGCCTGCATCTGGCCAGACGATACCGATATCGGGGTCGTCCCAACGCACCGCGCCATCGCAATCGGGCGCGTAGTAATCGGTGCATTTGTACACCACCTCGGTATCGGGTTCGAGCGTGATGAAGCCGTGCAGGAAACCCTTGGGCACCAGCAGCTGCCGGCCGTTTTCCGCACTCAGTTCAACCCCCACCCAGCGGCCGTAGTCCGGCGATCCGCGGCGGATATCGACGGCGACATCGAAAAGGCGCCCTCGCCCGCAGCGAACCAGCTTGTCCTGCGCGTGCGGCGGCGCCTGAAAGTGCAGCCCGCGCACCGTACCGGGGGTCACTGACAGCGAATGGTTATCCTGCACGAAGTCCAGATCGACCCCGGCCTCGGCCATGACGCGCCGGTTCCAGCTTCGCTGAAGAACCCGCGGTGGTCGCCGAAACGGCGTGGCGTCAGGATCAAAACGCCATCCAGCGCCGTTTTCTCCACAATCATCGGCCTTCGCTCCCGAAATCCCTTTGCCGCCCGGCATCGGCTGTATTGGCCAGGTTCGAAAGGAACCCGGTACACACCCGGCAAGCGCCTCTATCCATTCAAAAAAGCCGCGGCGAACCGCGTCACCGGAGCAGAGTAGTCGATCCCTCCGTTGGGGTTCAAGCGCACCGATCGCGACAGCGCGCAAAGCGAAACAATTCCGCCCCGCCAAACGCGACTGTAGTCCGCTCAGACAAAAAGAAAATCGCTCGCATCGATCGCGCCCGCGACGATCCCGTCGAGGTAGACGCCCGAGCCGCCCCAGCTGATGTACAGGCCGCCCGCGACATCGGAAACGCTCACACCGGCATAGCCAAGCGGGCTGTAAAGCTCGATCCGGTCCAGCCCGTCCTCGAAATCGGTGATCACATCGCCCGCACCGCTGTAGTTGTCGAAAACAAAGATGTCGGCGCCTGCTCCGCCGGTCAACCAGTCGTTGTCCGCGCCGCCGATCAGCCGGTCGGCACCGCCGCCGCCTTCGAGCGTATCCGACCCTGCGCCGCCCGAAAGCGTGTCACTGCCCGCCTCGCCTGCCAGCCGGTCGTTGCCCGCATCGCCCGAAAGCTGATCGGCACCGTCGCCCCCGAACAGAAAATCGTCATCGCCGTCGCCCCAAAGCGCGTCGTCGCCGTCGCCGCCGATCACAGTGTCAAACCCGTCGCCGCCACGCAGCGTGTCATTGCCCGACCCGCCATCCAGCGTGTCATCGCCGTCCTCGCCGCGCAGGTCGTCGTTTCCGGCCCCGCCTGAAACACTGTCGTCATCCGCACCGGCAAAGACCCGGTCGTCGCCCGTACCCCCCTCGATTCGGTCGTCGCCGCCATGGCCATAGATCAGGTCATCGCCACCACCGCCGTAGATCTGATCGTTGCCGTCGCGGGCAAAGAAAAAGTCGTCGCCGCCGCGGCCAAACAGCATGTCCACGCCGTCACCGCCGAACAGCCGGTCGTGTCCTTCGCCGCCGTCCAGATAGTTTCGTCCGCCGCCGCCGCTCATCAGGTCGTCGCCGTCATCGCCCCACATCCAGTCGCCGCCTGACCCGCCGAAAAGCGAATCCTCGCCCTGCCCACCCCACATCCAGTCGTTTCCGGATGCCCCAACCATCCGGTCGTTGCCCGCGCCGCCGCGCAACCGGTCACTTCCGCTACCGCCGTTCATCGCGTCGTTTCCGGATTCGCCCAGAAGATTGTCGGTTCCGCTTTGCCCGATCAGAATGTCATGGCCCGCCGAACCCGCCAGAAAATCGTTGCCGCGACCGCCCAACACCGTGTCGTTTCCAGCCCCGGCATAGACCCAGTCGTTACCTGCCCCGCCACGACGCGTGTTGCTGGCACTGTTGCCATAGATGACCGGAAGGCCCTGACGCGCCAGGAGCGTGAAGATCGACACAAGCTTGTCCTCGAACTGGAACAGTTCGACATTGCGCACCTTCAGCACCTGCGATCCCATATCGATACGAACAAGGTCGGCGTAGATGCGGACGCGGGCATCGGAGTAATCGCCATCGATGACAAGGCGGTCGTAGCCGGAACCGCCGTCAATCGTGTCGTTGCCAGTTTCCGGCGCGATCCAATCGTTGCCCTCGCCGCCGTCGATGAAATCGGCCCCCCCTCCGCCGATCAGCCGGTCGTTGCCACCCCGCCCGTAGAGTCGGTCGTTGCCGGAACCACCACTCAGCAACTCCGCATCGCCAAGGCCCGACATCCGGTCGGCGTACCGGGTTCCGACCAGCCCCTCGACAGAGATCAGAACGTCATCGCGTATGGCGTCGCTGCTGTCTTCGCCATTCTGCCGGTCAATCAACAGCCCCGCGTTTTCGCCGTCATAACTGACGATGTCGAAGCCCGCACCACCTTCGAACGTGTCGCTGCCGCCACCTCCGACGAACAGGTCGTCGCCGCCGAAGCCGCGAAACCGGTCGTTTCCGGCGCTGCCGCGCAGGCTGTCGGCGTGAAGTGTACCGCGCACCGAACCGTCGGCCGAAACCGGCGACGGCACCCAAAGGTCGGGGGTCGGATCGGGCGGTGCGACGGAAATCACCGGATTGCCGGGCGTGACCACAACCCGGTCAAGCCCGACAACGCCGTTGCCGCCCAGGTCACCGGCATTCAGCGATTGGCCGCTGTCGCTCATGACATAGAGCAGTTCGCCACCGAAGCCGACCATCGCGCCACCCGCGATCGCGGTGACCGTCAGTTGCTGCGTGCTGCGCAGGCCGGACCAGAGCGACAGGTCGAGCCGGTCGATACCGACCTCGAAATCGGTGATCGTGTCGACCGCCCCATCCTCGGCCAGAAGGAAGATATCCGCCCCCGCTCCCCCGCTCAGCGTGTCGCTTCCCCCGCCGTCACTCAGGATGTCGCGGCCGGCGCCACCGTCCAGCGCGCCGTCGCCGCCACGCAAGGCCAGCAGATCGTCGCCCGCCGTTCCGGCAAGCGCCGCGCCGGTTGTCGTTTGTGTCACCCCCAGCGCCGACAGGTCGGCGCGCAGCATCGTCAACCCGGCCTCCTGCGCCGAGGTGGTGAACAGCTGCAACTCATCGCCGATCCGCGCCATGGTCAGGCCCGAAACCCTGGCCAGCGCCATGGCCACCGTATCCTCGACGCTTTGCAGATGAACCAGCGCGCCACCCGGAACCAGCGCGAAAGGCTCAGACCGTCGTCGCTGCCCGATGCCGCCACGAAAACCCTTGCGTCGACCGTGACAACATCGAGCTGGCTGGCATGCTGAAACCGCGTGTTGCGGCTGTCGAGAACGTGGTCGGTCACCGTCAGCGACCCGTCGGGATCGACCCGCATCACCGTCAACGAGGAGGTGCCATAGGCCGCGGCAACCAGATAGGTCGCGCCGTCCAGTTCCACGGTGTTCAACTGGGTCACCGCGTTCAGCGGCACAAGCTCTGACACGCCGGCGGAAGCGGCATGGGTCAGGCTGCCATCACCGGCCCGCATAAACGCTGATGCCATGTTCGCTGCCCGATCCGGCGAACCCAAATTCATCCGCGCCAACCCGCGCCGATGCCAGCGCAGCCGTGACAGCATAGCTGCCGGCGTCATCGGCCCGGTGGCTCAGAAACGCCAGGCTGTCGTCGCCACCCAGGGCATAGCTGGCGGATATCCCCGACCGGCCCGGCGATGCGCCATAGACGATCGTCGTCGCCGACCGTCTGAACCACCGCCTCGATCCCCCAGCCGTAACTGTCGCCAAGCGCCAGATAGCCGCGTTCCGAGCTTTCGCCGCCGCCATCGCGCAGCGCCGCGATAAAGTCCGGTGCCAGGCTGCCGGTCAGCCCGTCCAGCTCGATCAGGCTGCGCCCGCCATGCCCGCCGCTGCCGGTAACCGACCAGCGCACCTTCGGACAGTGCCAGTGTTACGGTCTGGCCCGCACCGTGACTGATGACATCAAGCGACCCGGACGACCCACTCACACGACCGGACAGCGTGACCGAACCCGACGGGGTTCCCAGGCATGCGCCAGAGACCACCCCGACAAAGTCGAGATACTGCATGTTCCACCTTCACCCACTGCGCCCTTCACGCAGGGTTCAGGCTCCTTCAGGGCCGATAAGAGCGCGTTAAGAAATTGTGGCGGCATTGCGGAGGTTGATGAAACTTCTTCGAAAACTGCGGCCGCCGCGGGCACGCGACAATCCGAGCGCCGCGATACGCCAGAAACGAAGAAAGAGGGCAATGCCCCTTTCCCGCCCAGAAAGCCGTCGATCCGAACGCGGTGGCGTTCGGTGTCGCAGCAGCAACGCCCTGAGACGCCGCGGCGCCAGTGGGGCGGCCGCACGAGCCTTCGATCCGTCAGAAGTTCCTGTTGGGACGCCAGCGGCGGAAGCGGCTGCGTTTTGATGCCTTCGGCGCGGGTAGCCCGCCCAGAAGCCGCGCGTCGATGGCGCTGCCGGTCCGTGCCCAAAGACCATTGGCCATGACCACCTGCGGTTCGTCGAAAACCAGGTGGACATAGGTCAGAACCTCGCCTTCGGCGACGCCACCGGCATTGCCCATCGGCAGTTGCGATGCCGGAACGAAAGCTCGTTCGTCCCTGGCTGCGAGGCATGCGCGAGCAGCGCAGGAACGCGCCCCACTTTCAGCGGGTTTCGTCGGCAGGTCGCGCCCAAGGCTGCGCCGGTACGATCACCGGCCGAAGATGCAGGTGGCGGTCAAGGTCCTCGGCCGTCAGTTGCACATGGCCGACAAACCGCAATGTGCGCAGGCCGCCATCACCGTCGCCACCGTTCGCCGCGACGCAGGGTTTCGACCGCGCGTTCGCCGCGTTCGGTGGCAATCATCGTTCCGGCCACGAAACCGGGTATGAACTGTTTGGTATCGACCATCGTCAGAACCGCCTTTCGGAACTCCCGGGCCGGGTTCAACGGCACCGCCGCGCCGGCCGGGGCCGCCGCCCGCGCGCCGCAGCCTGTGCGATCAGGTCCCGCGCCATCACCGGCGCGACGCTGCGCCGTTCCGCCGGCGCGAAGGCAAGCGCGGTAACGCCCAGTTCACCGGCCTTAAGCGCGCGGCTGCCGGCATCATAGATCAGTGTAAGTCCCAGAACCGGGCCGTCGACCCCGACCCGCAGGCCACCCATGCCCGGACAGCCGTCTACGGGGGTGTCGGCACCGAGCGGCCCATAACGAACTTCGCAGAACGAAGCGCCCGCACCCGTCGCCAGCACCGTCAGCCGGCCCGCGCGATTGGCGCTGTTCAGCCCGGAGCCAGCACCGAAAATCCAAGTTCGCGAACCGGTTTGTCGAAGGTCACCGTCACGACGACGGGATCACGCTGGTACGCTGACCGGCTGCAGCGCCGGCAATCCGGTACCCGCGAAATCGGCGTGACCGCGCGGCCTCACGAACAGGTATTCCGGGTCGAGATTTCGACATGCAGGCCGGCATCACCCAATGCGTTCGATCCGCACAGGTTCACTCGCGTCCAGTCCATCACATACTTAGTCATCCGGCTCTCCGACATTGGCCGGCCAGCTTGCAGCGCGAAGCACCATCTTGCGCAGGTGAACCGCGAGGCATGCCGTGGTGTTCACGACGCTCGCGGTCCGTTCTGCGCACAGACACCTACGGAGCCTCGCGCTACAGGCCGCCCCCACGGCCAAATGTCCCCCAGAGGACAGCCTCTTCTTAGTCCGCGCGATTCGCTGGCGGAAGCAGAAAGTGGCGGAAATCGGGCAGTTTCGGCGTCTAAGGGGCTGTTTTCACGCAGTTTTGGGCATCGAGCATACGGTCTGACAAAGGCCGATTGTTTCCTTCGCTAGCAGGTCTTCAGGGGAAATTCCGCCCATAGGCCCGGTTTTTCTGCTGTGACCGGCGGTTTCCCGCCATGATTGTTCCTGCCAGCCAAACAATGGCCTTCGGCACTTGGGTCAAAAATGTGGCGAAAATCGGGCGACGCCCGGTGCGGCACCTCGGTTCCGGCAATCGTGCCAATCGTGGCGATTGGCCGAGATTGTCGCGCCAGATCGTCCGAAACGGGCGAATCACGAAGGATAGGGGACAGGGGTTAACAGGTGGTGCCCGAGGCGAGACTCGAACTCGCACGCCTTGTGGGCGGCGGATTTTGAATCCGCTGCGTCTACCATTCCGCCACTCGGGCCACCTTTGCCGGGTGTATCCGGCGCCCCTGCCGGGGTCAACGGGCTTTGCAGCGCCGACTAGAGGTCCTGGGCACTGAAGGTATCGCAGGCGTCCAGCCGGCCACCTTCGACGCCGCGCGCAAACCAGCGGCTGCGCTGTTCGGAGGTGCCATGGGTAAAGGTGTGCGGCATCGGCCGACGCCCCGCGGCACGCTGCAATGTATCGTCACCGATCTGTCGCGCGGCGTTGATCGCCTCTTCGATGTCGCCCTTTTCCAGCGTGCCGAACTGTTCGTGGATGCCCCGCGCCCAGATCCCCGAGAAGCAGTCGGCCTGCAACTCGATCCGTACCGATATCGCGTTGCTCTCCGCCTCGCTCACCTGCTGGCGCACCTGGTTGGCCTTGCCGAGGATGCCCAGTTCGTTCTGCACATGGTGGGCGACCTCATGGGCCACAACATAGGCCGCCGCGAAATCGCCGCCGGCCCCCATCCGCTTCGACAGCGTCGTGAAGAAATCGGTGTCGAGGTAAACCTTCTTGTCGCCCGGGCAATAGAACGGTCCGGTAGCCCCGCTGGCACCACCGCATGGCGACGCGGTGGCACCCTTGAACAGCACCAGAACCGGCGCGTTGTACGGCTGACCCAGCTGGTCGCGGAACACCCCGCCCCAGATTTCCTCGGTGTCTTTCAAGGTTACAGCAACGAACTCGCCGGCCTGCTTGTCGGCCTCGGTCAGCTCCACCTGCCCACCGGGCGCCGATGCGCCGGGGTCGTTCAGAAGCGGCGTGACGTCGACGCCCAGGAAATATCCGATCAGCAGAACGGCGATCAGCCCAACGCCGCCAATACCACCGGCCCGGCCAACACCGGCGCTGCGCCGGTCCTCGACATTGCGGCTCTGTTCGCGACCACGCCACTTCATGGCAACCCCCCATCACTCAAACCCGTCGGGTTAACTTACTGCGCCTGCCTTCGGCGGAAAAGTCCAAGTTTCATGCCGCCACGCTTGACGTCACGACCGCCGCATGATGCAAGGCGGCGTCACACTGCGGAAAGCGCCTGCGATGATCCGAGGACTTTACGACTGGACCCTGTCGCTGGCGCAGTCCCGCCACGCACTCTGGGCGCTTGCGGCCGTGGCCTTCGTCGAAAGCTCGGTCTTTCCGATCCCGCCCGATATCCTGATGATCCCGATGATCATCGCCACGCCGCGCAGGGCCTGGCTGATCGCCTTCGTGGCGCTTGTCGCATCGGTTCTGGGCGGGCTTCTGGGCTACGTGATCGGCGCCTATCTCTTCGACAGTGTCGGCCAGCCGGTGCTGGAATTCTATGGCAAGACCGCGCATTTCGAAACCTTCCGCCAGACCTACAACGACTGGGGCGCCTGGGCGGTGCTGATCGCAGGCATCACGCCCTTTCCCTACAAGGTCATCACCATCCTGTCCGGCGCGACGGGGCTGTCGCTGCCGGTGTTCATCGTCGCATCGATCGCCGCACGCGGCTTTCGCTTCTTTCTGGTGGCAGCGCTCTTGTGGAAATACGGCGCACCGATCCGTGATTTCATCGAGCGCCGGCTTGGCCTTATGTTCACCATTGCCCTTGCGCTCTTGCTGGGCGGTTTTGTCGTTGTGAAGTATCTATGAAGACCAAACATCTGATCATCCTCGCCGCCGGCGGTTCCGCGGCGCTTCTTCTCGGCGCCTTCGCCTTTCAGTATCTGGGCGGCCTGGCGCCGTGCAAGCTCTGCCTGTGGCAGCGCTGGCCACATGGTGCGGCGGTGCTGATCGGGGCCGCGCTTCTGGCAGGCGCGGGCGCGCGTCTGGCCTGGGCCGGTGCGGCCGCGGCCCTCGCCACTGCCGGGGTCGGCCTGTACCACACCGGGGTGGAACGCGGCTGGTGGACCGGCCCGGACACCTGCACCTCAGGCGCAATCGACGGGCTTTCCACCGATGCGCTGATGGACCAGATCCTGAACGCGCCGCTTGTGCGCTGCGACGACGTCGCCTGGCAGATGCTGGGCCTGTCGATGGCGTCGTGGAACGCGCTCGCATCGCTGGCGCTGGCCGTTCTGTGGGGACTGGCGGCCCGCCGCGGATAGCCGGCCCTAGCGGCGCCCGGCCTTTCGTGTCGCCAGCAGCAGGTTGGTTTCGCTGACCGCTACACCGTCAAGCCGCCGGATCTGCGCGAGAACCTCGTCAAGCTGGACCAGCGTCTCGGTCCCGATCTCGGCCACCAGATCCCATTTGCCATTGGTGGTGTGCACCGCGTTGACAGCCGGCATCGCCAGCAGCCTCTGGGTGATCCGGTCGGTCCCGCGCCCCTCGATCCCGATCAGCATCAGCCCGCGAACCGGCGCCTGCGACACATCGGCCCGCGTCAACGCGGTAAAGCCGGCAATCTCGCCCCGCGCAACCAGCCGCTCCATCCGCACCCGAACCGTCGCGCGCGACAGACCTAGTGTATGGGCCAGATCGGACAGCGTGGCGCGGCCGTCACGGCGCAGCGCCGCAACCAGACGGGTATCGGTATCGTCCATGATGGACATTGTTGGCACCGTTTTGATCTAGCTTGTTATCATTTTGGTCAAAATGACGATTTCACTCAACACAAATTGTAAAGTAACCCCGGAAGAAGCTGCGAGGACACAATGGCTAAACACTGCATTCTGATCGGCGCGCCGCTGGATAGCGGCCAGAAACGCCCCGGCTGCCTGATGGGCCCGGCGGCCTATCGCACCGCCGGGCTGGCAAAGACCCTTCAGGAACTGGGTCACAGCGTCGAGGATCGCGGCGATGTGGCGTTACCGGCCCTGCGCGATGTGACCTGTGCCAACCCCGCGGTTCACTCGCTGGCCGAAACCGTCGGCTGGACCGAAGCGCTGGCCGAAGCGGCGATGACGGGCATCGGGGCCGGCTTTCCGGTCTTTCTGGGCGGCGATCACAGCCTGTCGCTCGGCACCGTGTCGGGCGTGACCGCCCATGCCAAGGCCGCGGGCCGGCCGCAATTCCTGTTGTGGCTCGACGCCCATTCCGACTTTCACACGCCAATGACCACGCAGTCGGGCAACCTGCACGGCACGCCGGTCGCCTATATCGCGGGCCGTGACGGCTTTGACGCCTTCGCGCCTTTCCCCGCCGCCATCCCGGCCGACCGCATCTGCCTCTTCGGCATTCGTTCGGTCGACGCGGCCGAACATGCCGCGCTGTTGCAGCACGACATCGCCATCAACGACATGCGGGTGCTGGACGAACGCGGCATCGTGGCGCCCCTGCGCGAGTTTCTGGAAACCGTGCGCGCGGCCAACGGGTTTCTGCATGTCTCCCTCGATGTCGATTTCCTCGACCCCGCCATTGCCCCGGCGGTCGGCACTACGGTTCCCGGTGGCACGACGTTTCGCGAGGCGCATCTGGTGATGGAACTGCTGCACGAAAGCGGCCTTGTCACCTCTCTCGACCTGGTCGAACTCAACCCCTTTCTCGATGAACGCGGCCGCACCGCGCGGCTGATGGTCGATCTGGTTGCATCCCTGATGGGGCGCAAGGTCTTCGACCGCCCGACACGGAGTTTCGCATGAACCTCAACATCGTTCCTTTTGTCAGCGTCGACAACATGATGAAGCTGGTTCTTCACATCGGGGTAGAACGTGTTCTGACGGATCTTGCGGCCGAGATCGAGAGCGACTTCAAGCGCTGGGAACTCTTCGACAAGACGCCGCGCGTCGCCTCGCATTCCGATGTCGGCGTGATCGAGCTGATGCCGACCTCGGATGGCGAGATGTATGGGTTCAAATATGTCAATGGCCACCCGAAGAACACCAAGGAAGGGCTGCAAACCGTCACCGCCTTCGGCCTGCTGGCCGAGGTTGATACCGGCTATCCCGTGCTGTTGACGGAAATGACCATCCTGACCGCGCTGCGAACCGCCGCGATGTCGGCGCTCGCGGCGCGGCATCTGGCCCCTGAAAACGCCACCACCATGGCGATGATCGGCAATGGCGCGCAGGCCGAGTTTCAGGCGCTGGCCTTCAAGGCGGTCTGCGGCGTAAGGACCGTCCGACTTTACGATATCGATCCGGTCGCGACCCGCAAATGCGCCCAGAACCTTGTCGGCAGCGGGCTGAACATCGTGTCCTGCAACAGCCCCGAAGAGGCGATCGAAGGCGCGCAGATCATCACGACCGTGACCGCCGACAAGCAACTGGCGACGATCCTGACCGACAACATGGTCGGCGCCGGCGTTCACATCAACGCCATCGGCGGCGACTGTCCGGGCAAGACCGAACTGCATCGCGACATTCTTCTGCGTTCGACGATCTTCGTCGAATACCCGCCGCAGACCCGGATCGAGGGCGAGATCCAGCAGCTTTCGCCCGATCACCCGGTGATCGAGCTTTGGCAGGTGATGACCGGCGCCGCGACGGGGCGCACCGACGCACGCCAGATCACGCTCTTCGACAGCGTCGGCTTTGCCATCGAGGATTTCAGCGCGCTGCGCTACATCCATGGCAAGGCGCTGGAAACCGGGCTTTATGACCCGCTTGACATGATCGCCGATCCTGATGAGCCGCGCGACCTTTACGGCATGCTGATGCGCGCCAAGGCGGCGCAGTCCGGCGGCATCACGCCAGCCGCCTGAGCGAGGCGCGGTCGCGGCCGGTTTGTCCTGCGTCAAGGCGCGGCGCCCGCGTTTGCGGTGATAACGCCCGTGACGCAACAGGAGACCGCCATGTCCGCGCCCCTCGCCGGCACCACGGTGCTGGATCTGACCCATGTTCTCGCCGGGCCCTTTGCCAGCACCGTGCTGGCCGACCTCGGCGCCCATGTGATCAAGGTCGAACGCCCCGGAACCGGCGATGACACGCGCGCCTTTCCGCCCTTCGCGGGCGACGACAGCGCGTATTTCGCCGCGCTGAACCATGGCAAGCGGTCCATCGCGCTCGACCTCAAGGCCGATGCCGACCGTGCGATTTTCGAACGCCTTCTGGCGCGCGCCGATGTGCTGCTGGAAAACTATCGCCCCGGCGTGATGGAACGACTTGGCTACGGCTACGACGCGCTGGCCGCGCGCTACCCGCGGCTGATCTACGGCGCAGTATCGGGGTTTGGCCATACCGGGCCCGAAGCTGGAAAACCCGCCTATGACATGGTCGTTCAGGCGCGCGGCGGCGTCATGTCGATCACCGGCGAAGAGGGCGGGCCGCCGGTGCGTGTCGGCGCCTCGATCGGCGATATCGTGGCCGGCCAGTACCTCGTTCAGGGCGTCCTTGCGGCGCTACTGCGCCGCGAACGCACCGGCGAAGGCGGCAAGGTCGACATCGCGATGCTCGATGCGCAACTGGCGATCATGGAACATGCCATCGCCATCGCCGGCACGACCGGCAGGGCACCCGGCCCCACCGGCGCGCGCCATCCCACGATCACGCCGTTTTCGACCTACCGCGCCGCCGATGGCTTCTTCGTCATCGCCGCCGGCAACGACGCGCTCTTTGGCCGTCTGTGCGCAGCCCTCGATCTCGCAACGCTGGCCAGCGATCCGCGCTTTGCCACAAACGCCGCGCGCTGCGAAAACGTCCATATCCTGAAACGGCTGATCGAGGCGAAAACCCTTGACCGGCCGCGCGCGCACTGGATCGCCGCCCTCGACGCCGCCGGCGTTCCGACCGGGCGCGTGCAGGACATGGTCGAGGTTCTGGCCGACCCGCAACTGCGGGCGCGCCACATGATAACCAGCGTGCCGCCGCGCGGCGAAGGGCCGGCATTCCTGGCCCCCGGTAACCCGATCAAGATGACCGGCCTCGCCGATCCGCCCCCACGCGGCCCGGCACCGGCACTGGATGGCGACCGCGCCGCGATCCTCGGCTGGCTCGCCGATGGCGAAAGAACTGGCGGAGATTGACCGCAACCTGCCGCAGGCAGGCATTGCACCCGCCCATAAAGGCCCTAAAAGCAGGAAAACGCGACAAACAGGGCCGTTCCATGACCGAAGACGCGCTTGTCATCTTTACGCCTTCCGGCAAACGTGGGCGCTTTGCGCTGGGCACACCGGTGCTGACCGCGGCGCGGCAGTTGGGGGTCGACCTCGATTCGGTCTGCGGTGGCCGCGGCATCTGTTCGAAATGCCAGGTAACACCGGGTTTCGGGGAATTTTCCAAACATGGCGTCACCGTCGAAAAGACCGCTTTGTCGGACTGGAACGCGGTGGAAGAACGCTACAAGTCCAAGCGCGGCATGAGCGACGGCCGCCGGCTGGGCTGTCAGGCGACGGTTCAGGGCGACGTGGTGATCGACGTGCCGCCGGAAAGCCAGGTACACCGCCAGGTGGTGCGCAAGGCGGCAACCGCGCGGGCCATCATCATGGATCCAGCCACACGGCTTTACTATGTCGAGGTGAGTGAGCCCGACATGCAGGAACCGGCCGGCGATCTCGAACGGCTCGAGGCGGCGCTCGACGCCGACTGGAACACCGGCCCGATCCGCTGCGACCTAAACGTTCTGCAAAAGCTGCAGCCGGTCCTGCGCAAGGGCGAATGGAAGGTGACCGTTGCCCTGCACAAGGGTCATCACGACCCGATCCCCCGGATCATGGAAATCTGGCCGGGCTATTATGACGGTTCGGTCTACGGGCTGGCCATCGACCTCGGCTCGACCACCATCGCCGCGCATCTGTGCGACCTGCACGACGGCCGGGTTCTGGCCTCGTCCGGCGTGATGAATCCGCAGATCCGCTTTGGCGAGGACCTTATGAGCCGCGTCAGCTACGCGATGATGAACCCCGGCGGCGATCGCGAAATGACCGCCGCCGTCCGCGCCGCGCTGAACGGGTTGACCCAGACCATCGCCGCCGAGGCCGGCATCGACCCCGCCCTGATCGTCGAGGCGGTCTTCGTCTGCAACCCGGTCATGCACCACCTGCTTCTCGGGATCGACCCGGTCGAACTGGGCCAGGCCCCTTTCGCGCTGGCCACCTCGACCTCGATGACGCTGAACGCCCCGGATCTGGAACTTGACGCGCTGAACCGCAATGCGCGCATCTTCATCCTGCCCTGCATCGCCGGCCATGTCGGCGCCGACTGCGCCGCCGTGGCGCTTTCGGAAGAGCCGCACAAATCCGACGATATGGTGCTGATCGTCGATGTCGGCACCAATGCCGAGATCCTTCTGGGCGACCGCAACCGGGTTCTGGCCTGTTCGTCGCCCACCGGCCCCGCTTTCGAAGGCGCGCAGATCTCGGCCGGCCAGCGCGCCGCACCGGGCGCCATCGAACGGGTGGAGATCGACCCGGTCACCAAGGAACCGCGCTTCCGTGTCATCGGCTCCGACATCTGGTCGAATGAGCCGGGCTTTTCCGAAGCCACGGCCACGACCGGCATCACCGGCATCTGCGGTTCGGGCATCATCGAGGCCGTCGCCGAAATGCGCATGGCCGGCATCGTCGATCCCTCGGGGCTCATCGGCTCGGCCGAGGCGGTCGGAACCTGGCGTTGCGAGCCCGAGGGGCGGACCTTCAGCTACGTCCTGCACGATGGCAGCGCGAGCGGCGGCCCGAAAATCGCCGTCACCCAGGGCGACATCCGAGCGATCCAGCTGGCCAAGTCGGCGCTTTACGCCGGCGCCCGGCTCCTGATGGACGAACTGGCCATCGACCGCGTCGACCGGGTGGTGCTGGCCGGCGCTTTTGGCGCCCATATCAGCCCAAAACACGCGATGGTTCTGGGCATGATCCCCGATGCGCCGCTGGCCAAGGTGTCCTCGGCCGGCAATGCCGCCGGCACCGGCGCGCGCATCGCACTCTGCTCGGTCGCGGCACGCGCCGAGATCGAAGAGGTCGTGCGCCGGATCGACAAGATCGAAACCGCGATCGAGCCGCGCTTTCAGGAACATTTCGTTGCCGCCAACGCCATTCCTCATGCCACGGCAACCTTTCCCGAGCTTGCCACGGTGGTCACGCTGCCCGATGTCAGCTACAACCCCGCCGGTTCGGCCGAAGGCGGCCGGCGCCGCCGGCGCGGCTGATCGCGCTGCGGGGCGTGGCGACGGCCGCCGCGCCCGCTTGACGCGGCGCGGTATTGGCCTTACCTCCAGACGTGCACGCGGGTGTAGCTCAATGGCAGAGCAGAAGCTTCCCAAGCTTACGACGAGGGTTCGATTCCCTTCACCCGCTCCACTCCCTGTCAGACAACGGAACCGACACGATGAGCGATATCACCCGCATTGAAACCGGCACCCGCATGAGCGAGGCGGTCATCCATAACGGCGTGATCTACCTCGCCGGCCAGGTCGGCAATCCGGGCGAAAACGCGGCCGATCAGACCCGCACCTGCCTGGCCGAGGTCGACCGGCTCCTCGCGCTGGCCGGTTCCGACAAGACGCGCATCCTGCGCGCCCAGATCTGGCTGGCCGACATGGCCGATCTTGCCGCGATGAACGCGGTCTGGGATGCCTGGGTCCCGGCGGGCAAGGCGCCGGCGCGCGCGACGGGAGAATCGAAACTGGCCACGCCCGATTACCGGGTCGAAGTGATCGTGACCGCCGCGGTCGCCTGAGCCGGCGCCCATTCACCTTGGCAAAATACTCCCGCCGGAGGCCTCCAACCATGCCTTCGGCGCGTGCTCAGCCGTTCTGGTGCGCCCTTAGCCAATGCACCAGCGCCAGGGTCGAGCCATCCTTGCCCGCGCCTGGCTCGCGGCCGGCCAGAACCGGCTCCAGCGCCAGCGCCAGTTCCTTGCCCAGTTCCACCCCCCACTGATCGAAGCTGTTGATCCCCAGGATCACCCCCTCGACAAAGACCCGGTGTTCGTAAAGCGCGATGATCTGGCCAAGCACGAAAGGCGTCAGGCTGGCATAGCTTATGGTGACCGAGGGTCGGTTTCCGGGAAAGACCCGGTGGCGCGCCTGCCGGTCCAGTTCGTCGCCCTGAAGCCCGCGCGCCGCCATGATCGCCCGCGCCTCCTCCAGGCTGCGGCCGCGCATCAGCGCCTCGGACTGGGCCAGGCAATTGGCGATCAGCAAACGGTGCTGATGGGCCAGATCGGGTTCATGCCCCTGCGCGGCGATCAGGAATTCGCAAGGCACCACGCGAGTGCCCTGGTGGATCAGCTGGTAAAAGGCATGCTGGCCATTGGTGCCCGGCTCCCCCCAGACCACGGGACCGGAATCGCGCGTCAGATCGCTGCCATCCATCGCCACGCGCTTGCCGTTGCTTTCCATCTCCAGCTGCTGAAGATAGGCCGGCAGCCGACTTAGCCGCTGGTCATAGGGCAGCACCGCGCGGGTGGCATGGCCGCAGATCTGGTTGTGCCAGATCCCGACCAGCGCCAGAAGGACCGGCAGGTTTTCGGCCAGGGGCGCTTCGCGGAAATGCGCGTCCATCGCCGCACCGCCGGCCAGAAAGGCGCGGAAATCATCTGCCCCGATGGCAATGGCCAGCGCCAGTCCGATCGGTCCCCACATCGAATAGCGCCCGCCGACCCAGTCCTCGAAGCCGAAGACCCGTTCGGCCGCGATACCGAAGGCCGCGGTGCGCTCGGCCGCCGTCGATACGGCGGCGAACTGGGCGCCGGGTTCACCCACCGCGCCGGCCATCCAGTGCCGTGCGGTTTCGGCATTGGTCATGGTCTCGATCGTGGTGAAGGTCTTCGAGGCGACGATCACCAGCGTTGTCGCGGGGTCGAGCCCCTTCAGCGTGTCACGGACATGCGCGCCATCGACGTTCGACACGAAATGCACCCGCGGCCCGTCGCCATAAGGCGCCAGCGCCAGCACCGCCATCGCCGGACCCAGATCGGAGCCGCCGATGCCGATATTGACGACATCGGTGATTGCCCCGCCCTGCCCGGCAAAGCGGCCGGCACGCACATCCTCGGCAAAGGCCAGCATGCGGTCGCGCGTCGCCAGAACCTCGGGCATGACATCGGCACCGTCGACCAGAACCGGCCCGGCCGCGGCGCGAAGCGCGGTGTGCAGCACCGCGCGGCCTTCGGTTTCGTTGATCCTGGCACCGGAAAACATCGCCTCTCGCGCCGATTTCACCCCGCAGGCGCGCGCCAGCGCCACAAGATCGGCGCGGATCGGTCCGTCGATATTGGTCTTGGAATAGTCCAGCCGCAGCCCGTCCGCCTCTGCCGAGAAATCCGCCGCGCGGAAGGATCGTCAAAGAGCGAAAGGACACTGCGGTCCGCAACCGCCGCCTGATGGTCGTGCAAACGCGTCCAGTTTCTCATTCATTCCGCCCAGTGGATGGTGGCATCGCCCAGAACCGCGCGCACCGGCGCCTCGCGCGGCGACAGATGCTGCGCGCGCTGCAGCGCGTCGCGTTTGTCATGGCCGGTGATCAGGATATGAATGTGAAGGGCACCGGCCAGCACCGGCGCGCTCAGCGTCACGCGCGGCTCGTCCGCGCCCGGCGCGCGCATTGGCAAAAGCACCGGCGCATCGTCGGAAAGCGCCTCGTCCAGCCGGTCGGCGCCGGGGAAAAGCGATGCGGTATGCATGTCCTCGCCCATGCCCAGCAGCAGCACCGATATCGGCAGATGCGGTTCCAGCCCCGCGGCAAGTTCCGCCATCCGCCATTCCGGTGCATCGGCCTCGGCATAAAGCGGCAGGAACCGGGCCGCCGCCGCCGGCCCGCGCAGCAACCGTTCGCGCAAGAGCCGCGTGTTCGAGCGCGGCGAACTTTCCGGCACCCAGCGTTCGTCGCTCAGAAAGATACTGACGCGGCCCCAGTCCAGTTCGACGCCCGAAAGCGTGTCGAACACCGGCCCCGGTGTCGTGCCGCCCGGAACGCAAAGGCTCGCGCGCTCTTCATGGGTCAGGATCCCGGTCAGATCCGCGGCCAGCCTGTCGGCCACGCCCAGCATCAGAAACTCGCGGTCGGGATATTCGATCAGGTTCATTCGCGGATCTCGCGCCAGCGTCGGCCGTCGCGATGCATCAGCATCAGCGCATCCTCCGGCCCGGACGAGCCGCTGTCATAGGGTTTCGGCCGGTCGCGACCCTCTTCCCAACCGGCGATGATCGGGTCGGCCCAGGCCCAGGCGGCCTCGACCTCGTCGCCGCGCATGAACAGCGTCTGATTGCCGCGGATAACATCCATGATCAGCCGCTCATAGGCATCCGGAATATCCGCGCCCTCTTCGCCCAGGGCCTCGGCAAAGGACATGTCCAGCGGCACTTCGGTCAGGCGCATGCCGCCCGGCCCCGGTTCCTTGATCATCACCCGCAGGTTCATCCCCTCGTTGGGTTGCAGGCGGATCACCAGCACGTTCTCGTGCCAACCCTCCTTCTGCTCGAAGATCGAATGCGGCGGTTCCTTGAAGGTTATGGCGATCTCGCTTTCGCGGGCGCGCAGCCGCTTGCCGGTTCGCAGGTAAAATGGCGTGTTCTTCCAGCGCCAGTTCGACACGTGGACTTTCAGCGCGATGTAGCTTTCGGTGCGGCTGTCCCTGGTCTCGGCATCGGCGAGATAGCCGGGCTGGTCCTCATCGCCCAGATATTGCCCGCGCACGATGTCGTCGGCATCGACCGGGTCGAGCGCGCGGATCACCTTCAGCTTTTCGTCGCGCACCGCGTCGGGGTCGAAGCGATAGGGCGGTTCCATCGCGATCAGGCACAAAAGCTGCATCAGGTGGTTTTGCACCATGTCCCGCATCGCGCCCGATTTGTCGTAATAGGCGCCGCGGCCGCCAACCCCCACGGTTTCGGCGACGGTGATCTGCACGTGATCGACGAACTGGGCGTTCCACAACGGTTCAAAAAGAATGTTGGCAAAGCGCACCGCCATCAGGTTCTGGACCGTTTCCTTGCCCAGATAATGGTCGATCCGGTAGATCTGGTGTTCGCCGAAATGCTGCGCCAGCGTGGCGTTCAGCGCCCGGGCGCTTTGCAGGTCGCGGCCAAAGGGTTTTTCCACCACGATCCGGCTGTCCGGGCTGGCGATGCCATGCAGATGCAGCCGTTCGGCAATCGGGCCGAAAAGTGACGGGCCGACCGAAAAATAAAACGCGCGAACCGGACCGTCGCGCATCTGTGCCGCCAGTTCACGCCAACCCGCCTCGCCCATGGCGTCGATGGTGACATAGTCGATCCGGTCGAGAAACGCGGCAATCGCCTCGGCCGATTTCTTCGACGGGCCGACGAACTCCTCGATCGCCTCACCGACCATCGTGCGATACTCCGCGCGGCTCAGTTCGGACCGCGCGGCGCCGATGATGCGGCTGTCGGGGGGAATCTGGCCGGCCCAGAAGCGGCGGTAGAGCCCCGGAAGAATCTTGCGGCGCGCCAGATCGCCGGTACCGCCAAAAACGGTAAGGTCGAAGCTTTCGACCGGAATGACACGCGATACCATGGCCGCCTCGTTCTTCCGCAGATGACAGTTAGCGCTAACAGGCGCCTTCTACCCGCGATGCCCGTCCGAGTCTAGCACCGGTTTTCCTCTCCACAAGATCGTTCACCAATGCGTCAGTTGCGCGTCATGGCCTTTGCAAGCGCCACCTGTCCCGGTTAGCACTGCAAAACGGGCAGGAAGGAACGCGCATGAAAGATGTCAGCCTCGCCAATCAGGGCAAGTTCGTCGACCCGATGCGGACCGCGAAGGGCGAAGCGCGCGCGACCGTGGCGTTGCGCAATCCCAAGACCTTGTGGTTCAACACTGGCACCCTGTGCAACATCACCTGCGTGAACTGCTATATCGACAGCTCACCCACCAATGACGCGCTGGTCTATCTGACAGCATGTGAGGTGACCGACTACCTCGACCAGCTCGAAAGCCGTGGTTGGGGAGTGGAAGAAATCGCCTTCACCGGCGGTGAGCCCTTCATGAACCCCGACATGCTGGCGATGGCGGAAGCCGCTCTCGACCGTGGTTACAGGGTTCTGATCCTTACCAACGCCATGCAGCCGATGCAGCGCCCCCGGGTTCTGGAAGGCCTTGCGCGCCTGCATGCCGAACATGGCGACCAACTGACGTTGCGGGTTTCCCTCGATCACTGGAACGAAGCGCAGCACGACGCGGTGCGCGGTACGGGAAGCTTCGCGCGCACCCTGATCGGCATGGACTGGCTGCGCGATACCGGCCTTTGCATGGCGGTGGCGGCGCGCAGCCTGTGGGATGAAACGGAAACAATGGCCCGCGCGGCCTTCGCGCGGCTGTTCGCCGAACGCGGCTACAGTATCGACGCGCAAGACCCCGGCCAGACCGTGCTGTTTCCCGAAATGGATCTGGCGGTGGAAGTTCCGGAAATCACCACGGCCTGCTGGGGCATCCTTGGCAAGTCGCCCGACAGCGTCATGTGCGCCTCCTCGCGCATGGTGATCAAGCGGAAGGGCGCGGCAAACCCGACCGTTCTGGCCTGCACGCTCCTGCCCTACGACCCACAGTTCGAATTGGGCCAGACGCTCGCCGAGGCGGAACGCCCCGTCGCCCTCAACCATCCCCATTGCGCCAAGTTCTGTGTTCTGGGCGGCGCCAGCTGTTCAGCCTGAGCCGCCGCGCAGCGCCGCCCACCAGTCGCGCGGTTTCAAGCGTTCGCGCCGCCCGGCCCGCACCTGCCACCATTGCGCCAGGCGCCGTCCCCGCCCGGTTGCAAGCCGGAACCACAGCCTATCGCGCCAACCGCCCCGGCGGTTGAAGGGGCAGACCCGCATGCAGATCGCGCAGTCGCTGCGCAGCTTCGCCCAGTAGCCGAAACACTTTTCGCAATCGGCCGACCATTTGCGCACGCCGCGGATGGTCGAGGGCTGTCACCGCCGAAATCCGGCGCGCCGAAAGGCAAGGCGCGCGGCGGGCAGGCCTCGGCGCAGTCGGTGCAGCCCTGGCAATAGGCGGCAAGGCCCAGCCGGCGCGGCGCATCCGGCGCCAGCGGCATGTCGGTGAAAATCTTTGAAAACCTGACCCTTGGCCCGAATTCCGGGGTCAGCACCATCTGGTTGCGCCCGTATTCGCCAAGCCCCGCCTTGATCGCATAGGGAATGACCAGCGCGGTGTCGTTCATGCTGGCGACGGCCTGGTAGCCGAGGTTGCGGATATAGGCGGCAAGCTGGATGACAATCGCCGCCTCGTGGCTGTACTCCTGCCCGGTCGAGGCGCCGGCCAGCGCAGAAGGATAGGTGGCGACCAGATCGTGATCCATCGCATGGCCCATGACGATCACATGGCCCAGCCCTTCGGGCAGCGTGTTTTCCACGGCCGTCATGGTCCGCGTGTCAGGCCGCTCGGTATAGTGCCAGCGCTCGTCAATCGCCGTGATTCCCACCAGATCGGCCCCGAAAAGCCGGGCCAGCGCCTTGATCTCGCGGGCTTCCTCCTCGGGCGTGCCCAGTTCGGCGCGCAGGGGCGCCACTGGCGCATCTTCGGCCACTGGCGCCTGAAACCCCTCGCGCCGCCCTTCCCCGGCCGAGCGGTTCGAAATGATGTCGGAAATCGCCCAGGCGGCGTTACGCAGCGCGAAATCCTTTTGCGAAAACCCTTCGCCGCGCCGCGGTTCGGCATCCATCCGGTAGCTGTTGAAGAAGGCCTCGGTTTGCGCCGACTTGACCGCCGGGTCCCAGAAGGCCCGGGTGAACATGTCGTTCATCTGGCTGAAGGGCTGGAAATCCTCGGAAATCTCGAAGCCCGCCGCGGCATCACTTTCGGCGAACCGGCGGTGCCATTCGGCGCGGCGCGCGGCATCGACCGGTTCGGTACGGTTCTGCGGCCAGCTCATACCGCCTCAGGCCTCCAGTTCGGCATCCCAGTAGAGAAAGTCGAGCCAGCTGTCGTGCAGGTAGTTGGGCGGAAACCGCCGGCCGACGCGTTGCAGGTCTTCCGCGCTTGGCCGCATCGGGGGTTTGCGCAACTGCATGCCGGCCTGATTCAGCCGTTTGGAGCCCTTGCGCAGGTTGCAGGGCGAACAGGCCGCCACCACGTTTTCCCAGCTGGTCCGCCCCCCGAGCGCGCGCGGCAGGACGTGGTCGAACGTCAGATCCCCGCGCGACCCGCAATACTGGCAGCAAAACTCGTCGCGCAGAAAAAGATTGAAGCGCGTGAAGGCCACGCGCTTCTGGGGTTTCACATAGTCCTTCAGCACCACGACCGAGGGTATTCGGATCGCCGTCGTCGGGCTGTGGACCATCTCGTCATACTCGGCAATAATCCCGACCCGGTCCAGAAACACCGCCTTGATCGCTTCCTGCCACGGCCAGAGCGACAGCGGGAAATAGGAAAGCGGCCGGTAATCGGCATTCAGCACCAGCGCCGGATAGCGTTTCAGCGCGCCGGGTTCGCGTACGAAACTGGTTCTGAAATCCCCGTCCATCACCCCAGCATTCCACCCATGGCCACCTGACCCCGTGGGGCGCCTCGGCAAATGCTCCGGCAACCCCGGCATGAGGCAGACTATATATGGCGTTTGTCGACGCGCAAGCCCCGCGATCTGCCTATCGCCCGCCTAAGGGCGCAGTGTGACAGGGCGATGAATGGCGATGCCTTTACCCCGGCAGGCGGTCTTTCAGAAAGGCCAGCGCCATTGACAATCCGTCCGGCGCGATGCCATGGCCGGTTCCCTGCATGACATGGGCATAGGTTTCGAAGCCGGCCGAAACCAGCGCGTTGCCGGCAAGCTGCATGTCGGTAAAGGGCACGACCTCGTCGGCATCACCATGGATCAGCAGCACCGGTGGCTTCACCCTTGCGTCGCCGGCCAAAGCCTCGGGCTGCAAGAGCCGGCCGGAAAACGCGACGATACCGGCCACCGATGCCTCCCGGCGCGGCAGGACATGCAGCGCCATCATCGTACCTTGCGAAAATCCGACGATGGCCATCGCAGATGCCGGAAGCCCCTCCTCCGCCAGCACCTGATCGAGGAAGGCATTCAGATCCGCCGCCGAGGCGATCAGCCCCGCCCGCGCCGCCTCCTCGGAAGACCCGTCAAGCCATGGGATCGGAAACCACTGATAGCCAAACGGATTTCCGTGCAGCGTTCCGGCGCATCCGGCGCGCAAAAAGCCGTATCGGGCAAATGCGGTGCCAGAGGATCGGCCAGCCCCAGCAGGTCGGCGCCATCCGCGCCATAGCCGTGCAAAAAGACGACAACGCTTTTGCCGAACCGCTCGCCGGTGCCCGGCGCTTGAATTCCAGTTTGCGGCTCATCGGATCCCTCGCGCTCTTTCAGACGCCGGTAATAAACCCATGCGCGCGCCACCGACGCGCGCCAGGGCGACCAGGCTTCGGCCATCGCGCGCAGTGTCTTTTCGTCGGGGCGCGCGGGCAGTTCGAACAGCACACGCGCCGCCTCCTGCAAGGCCAGATCGCCCGCCGCCAGAACATCGGCCCGGCCAAGCGCAAACATCGCATAGATTTCCGCCGTCCAGCGCCCGATACCGGGCAATGCGACCAGCGTTTCGATGACCGCGCCGTCGGGCAGTGACGCCAACGCGTCATAATCGACCGGGGCTTCGGCCAGCGCCCGGACATAGCGAACCTTCGGCCGCGACAGGCCGCAGGCGCGCAGGGCCTCCTCATCGGCGTCGGCAACCGCCGCGCCGGTCGTCCAGCCCGGCCTCCGCCAGACGGCGACCGATGGCGTGGCCGAGGCGACTGAGACCTGCTGGCTGACAATGGCGTCGAGAAGCGCGCCGAAACCCGGCGGCCGGAGCCGCAGCGGCAAGGCGCCGGTTTCCTTCAGAAGACCGGCAAAGCGCGGCTCGCGCGCCGCCAGCCAGGCCGCACCTTCTGCCACGCAGGCATCGCCCGTGATGATCCGGCCCGGACCGACCATGGCGTTTCCCCTCTTGCAGGCCCACCGCGCGCAGAATACGCATGCGCCATGAGCCTTGCCCAGCCCCTGCCCGACAGCCCCGAAGGCGAAAGACGCGCCCGACGCAACGTCGCGGTTCTGGTGGCGGCGCAGGCGCTTCTTGGCGCGCAGATGCCGATGATCTTCACCATCGGCGGGTTGGCGGGCCAGTCGCTGGCGTCGAACCCCTGTTTCGCGACGCTGCCGATATCGCTGATCGTCATCGGGTCGATGGTTACGGCCACGCCGCTTTCGGCGCTGATGCAGCGCCATGGCCGTCGCGCGGGCTTTTTCGTCGGCACCATCGGCGGCGCGCTGGGCGCGGCCATCGGCGCCTACGGCCTTATGCAGGCGTCCTTTCCGCTGTTCCTTCTGGGTTCCTTCTTTACCGGCATCTACATGTCGGCACACGGGTTCTACCGGTTTGCCGCCGCCGATACCGCCTCCGACAGCTACCGGCCCAAGGCGATTTCCTATGTCATGGCCGGGGGGCTTCTGTCGGCGCTGGTCGGCCCGCAACTGGTGAAGGTGACCGCGCAGGCGATGGTCGTGCCGTTTCTCGGCACCTATCTTGCGGTGATCGCCATCAACATCCTCGGCTCGGGTCTGTTTCTGGCTCTCGACATCCCCAAACCGGCGGCACCGGCGGCCGACAGCCCGCGTGGCCGGACGCGGGGTGAACTGATCCGCACGCCGCGCATTGCCGTGGCGGTAATCTGCGCGGCGGTCAGCTATGCGCTGATGAACCTGGTGATGACCTCGACACCGCTGGCCGTGGTCGGCTGCGGCTTTCAGACCGGCACCGCCGCCGATGTCGTTTCCGCCCATGTGCTGGCGATGTATGTGCCGTCGTTCTTTACCGGCCACATGATCGTGCGCTTCGGCGTGGAACGGATCGTCGGCGCCGGACTTGCCATTCTGGCCGCCGCCGGCGCGGTGGCGCTGGCCGGAGTGGAACTGGAAAACTTCTTTGTCGCGCTCATCCTGCTGGGCATCGGCTGGAACTTCGGCTTCATCGGCGCCACGACAATGCTCGCCGGCGCGCATGAGCCGCATGAACGCGGCCGGATGCAGGGCATGAACGACCTGATCGTCTTCGGCGCCGTCACCATGGCCTCGCTCAGTTCCGGTGGGCTGATGAACTGTTCCAGCGGCTCGGTCGAGGCCGGCTGGCACGCGGTCAACCTGGCCATGGCGCCGTTTCTGGTGCTGGCCGGCGGGGCGCTGATCTGGCTCGCCATGCGCCCGAAAGACGCCTAGCGCCCGGTCAGCTTCAGCGAAATGGCAAGCGCCCGCGCCGAGGCCAGTGCCACCACGAGCCCCGCAAGGCCCGATACCGCCAGACGCAGAACCATCGCCGGAGGACCCGAAAGCCCCGTCAGCGCGGCAATGGCGTTGCCCAACGGGTTTCCGGCCCCGATCGCGGCAAGCGACAGCGCAAACAGCAACGCCGGCTTGGTCACCCGACGCGACCGCAGGACGCCGGGCGAGGGATAGCGCAGACCCAGTATTCCGGGGCCCAGAACCAGCACCGAAAACGGCGAAAGCCCCGAAGCCGCCGCCAGCCCGACAAGCCCGAGCTTCGGAACCAGGACGGTGAAGAGCGCCACGCGCGTTGCAAGCTCGACCCCGACCAGCGCCAGCAACCGCAATGCCGAAGCGTTGCGACCGACCAGCATGCGGATCACCAGGATATTCAGGGCGAAAAGCGTAACCGGCGCAACCGCGATCCAGCGCATCACCCGAACCGATTGCTGGGCGGCATCGAAAGCCCCGTGGTCAAGCACAAGCCCGACCAGATCGCGGGCGTTCAGGGCGACGAACCCCTGCAGGATTGCCAGCGCCGCCAGGCAAAGCCCGACCAGCCGCGGGGCATCGCGGTCTAACCCGCCGCTCTCGCCGGCCTGCACCAGCCGCGACCAGTGCACGAAGATCGCCAGCAAAAGCGCCGATGCCAAGGTGTTGGCGCCAAGCGCGCCAAGCCGCTGCGACAGTTCCAGCGTCGTCAGGGCCCCCTCGCCCAGCCGACCGGCAAAACCGGTTTCCACCCAGAGCCCGGCAAGGTTCGACACCATCAGTACCACCACCGCCGGGCCCTGAATCCGCGGCCGGCCAAGTTTTTGCGCTGCCGCCTCGCCCTTCGCCGCGGCCCGGTTGTTGCGACGCGCCACCAGCCAGACCACCGGCAGCAGAACCGCCGCCACCGCATAGCTTGCCAGCGTGAAGGCCCATGCACCGTCCGTGGCGACAAAACCGGTCGAAAACAGCAAAACCAGCACGATGGCGATACGCGGCGCTTGCCGAAGCAGCGAAGGCGTGCCGAAGGATGACAGCGCGTTCAGCGCATAGGCCAGAACGATCACCGCCATCGCCGCGGGCAGCGAAAGAAAGAAGATCCGGAAAGACCCGACGGCCGAGGCCGCGGTCTCGGCGTTCATGCCCGGCGCCAGCGCTGTCATCGCAGTTGGCGCAACAAGCCAGGCGACAACGCTTATCGCCAGGCCGGCTAGCGCCGCACCCCCCGTCCAGCGCCACAACGCCGGGCCCAGCCCGTGCGGGCCGGCCAGCATCGCCGCGACGAAGACCGGAACGAAAACCGGCAACAGGACCTTGTTCAGCGCTTCCGTGAGACTGGTTACCAGCCGGCGGCCGATCAGAAAGGCATCCGCCTCGCCCGTCGCACCGACATTCCTTGCCAGCAGAAAGGAAACCGCAAGCGCCAGACAAAGCCCCAGCCCCTGACCGAACAGGTGTTTCAGCGCGTTGCGAACCGGCCCCATCCTAGCCATGCCCCGTCGCGCTTGCCCGCTTGCCACTCACCGCATCCGCCCGCCAAGAAGAGGTGGCAGGTTGCTGTCGCGCCATTCGAACCGCAGACCGCACAGCCGCAGCCGCCGTATCCGCGTGCCCGAGGGGCGGTACCCCAGAAACCGGTTCACCTTCAGCGCTGTCGTGTTTTCGGGCTTCACCTCGCTGAAGAACCTCTGGCGGCCGATCCGGCTGAAATAACGAACCGCAAAGCGCCCGATCTTGATGGCGCCCCCGGTCTTGGCCAGCGACGGGTCGACGAAATAGCCGAAATGATACACCTCCCCCGGTCCTACCCGGATCGTCGCCTGAAGGGTCGGTTCGAAATAGTCGCTCAGCGCGTTCATCAGTATCGCGCTGATCCCCGCCTTGCTTCGGTGAAACATCACGACGCAGCCGTCATCGACCATGCGCTGCAGCGTCGCCTGCCGATGTCCGAAATAGGCGCCAAGGTCGGGAACCGGTCGCCTTGCGACAGCACCGTGATATCCCTGGCAAGCCTTCCAGGTCGTCGGTCGTTTCTCGCGCCTGGCGCTGCAGTTCCACCGTCAGATGGTAGGAGTAGACCCACGATAACCCGCGCCTGATCTGTTTTCGGATGCTCACCCTCTCCGCCCCCCTTGCCGGATCGCCTGTCAGACTAGGAAGTCGCGGGCGTCTTGGCCAGACTTCTGGATGTATTTCACTCAACCACCTCCTCTTTGCGTGTATCGCGGCGCCGGGCGCGCCATGGTTCAGACCCCATGGCGGAAAGCCGGTTGGCCGTTTGGCCGCCCGCCGCCGCTGCAGCACCGCGAGAAGAGGTTGGGGAACCGACCAGACCAGGAGCCGGGCCAGATGAACCAGAACCCGGTCGGATGGCGCCAGTCCGCGCCGTCGCGCTTCGGGCGTGGCAAAACTGGAATTGGGCGAAAAGCCCGGTCGCAATCCCGGTGCGGGGGCAGGCCGAGGCTTTCGAAAACCGGTGCAAGGGCGTTTTCCGGCACGTCGCGCAGCGCAAAGCGCACGGCGATGGCCCTGCCCGGCCCGGCACGGCGGACAAAGCCGCGCAGATACCGTTCGTGAAAGATCGCGGAGGCAACCGCGCGAAGGATGACAAGGGCGCGGCGCGGGTAAGGCGGTGGCACGCGCCCATAGGACCACAGCCGCGAGCGCACGAAATCCGCCGTGTCGCGGGTCACGCAGACGAACCGGGCATCCGGCATGGCAGCGGCGATGGCATCGGCCAACAACGTATGATGCGGCGATTTCTCGACCCAGCGCGCGCCTTTTGTTCCCGCGCCAACCGGTCCATCACCGCCCGAAACGCCGCCTCCGGCGACGGCGCGGCGCGCATCGCCGCCTCGCATTCCGCGCCACACTGGCCGGCAAGGCGCGCATAGTCCGACCGGCAGAACGCCTCGGCGGCACGCGCCCGTGCCTCATTGTTCTGCCACGGGCCGAAAACCCGCGCGAAATGCGAAAAGAAAACGCTTTCGTGCACGCCCTGATGGCGCGCCGCGACGACCGCCGCGATTTCCGGATGCGCAGCCAGCAGATTGGCCGCCAGCGTCGTGCCCGACCGCTGGATACCCAAGACGAAGACCGGAACCGGCGGCGCGCTCATCGTCGCCACCCTTGCCCGGCGCGCCGGGCGCGCCAGAACTGCCGGGCCGGAAACAGGACCGCATGGGCAAGGGGGCGCACCGGCAATGCCATCATCGGCACCAAGGCAACTAGCGTGGGGTTGAACCCTGCCTTGAACTGCTGGCGCCCCTCTGCCCCGCTATCGGCCGCATCGGTCGCCGGCGCCCCGGCCATGTCATACCAACGCAAACCCTGTGCCTGCGCCCAAAGCATCGCCTGCCAGACCAGCGCCGCATTGCGCGGCATATCCCTTGGCGTGTCGCGTCCCGCCATCGTCAGCCAGAAGGCCCGGTCGCCTTCGACCACAACCGTGTGACCGCAGATCACCGCACCCTCGTACCGGCCCAGAAACATCGCACCGCCGGCCTCGGCCATGGCCCATTGTTCGGCCACGCCGGGAACCGCGCCGGCATCGAGGCCGCGGCGGTGCATGAAGGCGTCGAAGACCGGTGCGAAGGCCATCGCCTCTTCGCCGCTCGTCACCCGGCTGACGACCAGCCCCATGCGTTCGCATTGGCGGATCTGGCGGCGACCGCGCGCCTTCAGCCGCGCCGAAAGCTCGGCCCCGGTTCCGGAAAGATCGACAATCGGCGTCAGCCGGTGCACTGACTGCTGCTCTGGTGGCAACACTCGCCCGCCAAGACCGGCAATTGCCGCCCTGGCCGTTTCGGCATCCCCGTCCTGCCAGCGCGGGTTCAGCACAAGCGTGGCGACCCCGCGCGCCTTCAGCGCCCGCTGAAAGGCCGGTATCACCCGCGTCAAATCCCCGGTCCGGTGCGTCACCGGCCCCCGGCGCAGGAACGCCAGCCGGTACCCGGCGGCAAGCGGGCTGAGCCGGGCCAGAGCGTAGGCGACAAGGGCATCCCCGTCGAACGCGCGCAGATGCAGATACCGGTGTCGACGCGCAGCAGGGCGAAAGCGCGGCCAGTCGGGGTGCTGTTCATGGCTTGCCCAGGGCGCGGCGGCAAGAAACCGCAGCACGCCATCGCGGGCCGCGCCCTCCAGCCTGTCGTCCGCGCGCGCGGTCACGGCCGCGCTCATGGCTCGGCCTCCCGCACCGGCGACCAACGCGTGCTGCGAAACCCTGTGGCCGCGCGCAGGATGCCAAGCGCCATCGCGGCATGGCCCATCAGGAAAAAGGCGGCGGGACCAAAACCGGGAACGCGCCGCGCGGCCGGCCAGAACAGCGCCAGAAGGCCGGCGCCGTAGACCGCCAGTTGAACTGCGGCCATCGCCAGATAGGGTTGGCCGCGCGCACCGAGTAACAGGCTGAGACCGAAAAGGATCGGCAAGGCAAGGGCCACAAGCCGTCGCGCCAGCTTGTGCGAAACAAGCTGGATCGCATAAAGCCCGTGGGTCAGCGGGTTCATGAGCCGCCGCATCGCCCAAAGCGCGCGCCAGCCGCGCTCGGTCGACCGGACCCGGCGCAGGAATTCGCGCCCGGTCCGCGCCGTCACCGCCTCGATCGCAACCGCCGCAGGCGCAAAGGCCAGCCGCAGGCCCGCCGCCGGCGCCTGTACCGAAATGTAGAAATCATCGGCCATATCCGAAGGAACCGGCTCTGGCACCAGTTCACGGCGCAGCGCGTAAAGCGTGCCTTGCGCCGATACCGCCCCGCCAAGCGCGGACTCGGCCGCCTTCAGGGCGCTGTCGTAGCGCCAGAACATCGCCTCGACACCCGCAAGCCAGCCGCCGCGCAGGCGCATCGGGCGCGGCCGGCCGCAGACGCCACCCACCGCCGGGTCGGCAAAGGGCGCCATAAGCGCGCGGATCGCACCGGGCTCCAGAAGGCTGTTGGCGTCCGAAAAGATCACCACGTCGCCGCCGATCCGTGCCAGCCCGGCGCTCAAGGCCGCCGCCTTGCCACCGTGGCCCTGCGTCTCGAATACGGCAAGGCGCGCATCAGCGACCGCCCGGGCGCGTACCAGCGTGGCATCCTCCGACCCGTCGGAAACGACCACGACCCGAAGGCGGTGCGGCCCGCAATCCTGCGACAGGACGCTGGCAAGCTTGGCCGCTATGGCCGCCTCTTCGTTGCGCGCCGCGATCAGCATGGTCACGTCAAGCCCCGCCCCGTCGGCCTCGGGCACCGGTTCGCGGCGGCCGGCCAGACGCGCCAGCGCGACCCAGACGATGCCATAGCCCGCAAGCGACCAGAGGCACAACACGACAAGACCCCAGAAGAGAAACGACACCGCCCTAGCCCCCCGCCGCCACCGGCCGGCGATGGGCCCGAAAGATTGCCAGTTGCGCATGGGCATTGCTGGCCAAATCGAACTCCGCCTCTACCAGCCGCCGCCCGGCGCAGGCCATGGCATAGGCGCGTTCCGGTTCCGCCTGCACCCGCTTAAGCGCCTGGCGAAGCTCTGTGACCGAACCAGGGGCGACCAACCAGCCGGTTTCGCCGTCGCGGATCAGTTCGGGAATGCCCGAAACACGGGTTGAAATCGCCGGGCGCTGCAGGGCCAGCGCCTCGATCATCACATTCGGGATCCCCTCTGTCCGGCCACCGGGGCCGACGATGGACAGGGCGACCACAACGCTGGCCTCACCATAAAGCGCCGCGATCGGTCAAAACCCTGCTTGCCCAGAAAGCTTACCCGACCGGACAGGCCTCTTTCTTGAGCGAGCGCTTCCAGCGTGCCGCGATCGGCCCGTCGCCGGCAATCGTGGCGCGCCAGTTCGGCACATCCAGACCCGCAAGCGCGTCAAGCAAGATGTCAACGCCCTTTCGCGGCTGAAGCGAGCCGACGTAAAGGATATGAAACGGCGCCGCGGGCGGCGGCCCGAGCGGGCGCAAGGCGGCGGTATCGACGCTGGAATGGATAACCGATACCGCGGCCGGGTCCAGTCCGGCGACCCGTTCCAGCACGAAGCGCCGGGCGAAATCCGATACCGTGCGCACCGCGGCGGCCATGCCGAGCTTTTCCCGCAAGAGCCTTTGCGTGCGAAAGATGTCATGCGCCCGGCAACTGACGCTGTAGGGTATGCCGGTCACCGCGTTTGCGATCCAGGCCGCGGTCGCGGGGTGGCCGGCGAACTCGGCGTGGATATGCTCGGCCCCCCAATCCGCCAGCTCATCCGCCAGGGCCAGCGATTGCGGCACCATCGCCAGCGACTTGGCCAAGATCAGCGGTTCGGCCCAAAGCCTCCGCACGATGGTCGCCCCATGGCGCGCGCCAAGGCCGGGATGCCGCCCCAGCGCGCGCAGTGCGGCGGCACCGGCCAACGGGATGTGGCGCGCCCGCGCCCGGGTCGGCCGGGCGAAATCATGCAGGATCTCTGCCTTGCGGAACGGCGTGATGTGGTAAAGGCGCAGATCGACCCCGGCGTCGATGAAGGTCATCAGGTCGCGCAGGATGAAGGTTTCCGTGGTCTTGGGATATTCGGTCACGAGAACGGCGAGCTTCATGGCAGGTATCCCTGCTCGTCGGCCTCGCGCGCGGCCCGTGCCTGCCGATCCGCGATCTGCCCCGCCACGACGCAGAGGCCCGCGAAGATCCACATGAACTTGGTGTCTTCATTCGGCATGAAGACCGACGCCGCCAGAAAGGTCGCAAAACCATAGGCCAGCGCCTCGGCCATCGGCGAGATGCCGGCCACGGCGCACCGCGCCGCGATCACGGCACGGCGCAGGGACGACAGGACCGCCGCCAGAAACAGCGAAACGCCGATAATTCCGGTTTCGGTCGCGACCTCCATATAGGTGTTGTGCAACTGGCGCGGCGGCAGTTCACGCCCGGGCATCCAGCGAAATTCCGGCATCGTGTAATGAAACGGATAGTTGCCCGGCCCGATCCCGAGGATCGGATGTTCGATCCACAGATGCAGCCCGATCACATTGTAGGACACACGTCGCAAGAGCGTCCGGTCCAGGCCGAAATCGGTCAACGTCGCCATGCGTTCCCAAAAGAGCGGCGGCACGAAGGGAATGGCGGCGGCAATAGCCAGAACCAGCGTCATCAGAACGAAGGGAAAGGCCCGGTGGCGCCGGTTCAGGATGGCGAAGACCAAGACAGTCAGTGCCATGGCGATGGCGGCACTGCGCGCGAAAGTCAGCACCACCGCCGGCAGCCCCAGAAGCAGGGTCAGGCCGGAAAGCCAGCGCAGGCGCGGCGACCTGACGAACAGCACGCCCGCCAGCACCGTCGTGGCCGCAAGCATATGCGCCGCCGTCGTGGGGTTGAAGTTCGATGCCCCGGCAGACCGGTTCTGCCCTTCGAACTGCGCCGTGACCGCCGCCTCGGAGGTCGCGACCAGCCGGATACCCAGAAAGGTTTCGGCCAGAACAAAGCTCGCGGCGACCAGCCCCGACCCGACCAGCGCCCAGACCAGAAGCTCCAGCCTTTCTGGCCGGTCGATCAGGAACAGGATCAGGAAAAACAGCAAGATCGCGCTGTATATCCCGACCAGGTATTCCAGCGACGCGCCCTTGAACTCGCTCATCAGAAACGACAGGGCCATGGCCAAGACATAAAGCACGACGAACCGCGCCTCTGCCGTCCGCGCGCCCAGCCGCATGCGGCGCGGCACCGAAAAGCTCGCCAAACCGAACCCCGCCAGCGTCGCCAGTGTCAGAAGCTTGTAAAACGACAGCGGCAACGCCTGCGAGGCAAGGCTGGCCAGCGCATCCATCTGGGCAAACCCGACCAGAAGCGCCATGCCCGCCATGGGCGCCAGAAGAACCGCCGCGCCCACCGCCATCGCCGGGATCAGAAGCGCGGCGGCCTTCAGCGACACCGAACTGGCGACCACGACGACAAAGGCCAGCATTGCCAGACCGGCCGTTGCGGCAACCTGCGGGACGCGACGCGCGATCATCTGCGCCACCGCCCGGTGATCAGGCCGTGAAGCCGGCGCAGCACCGAAAGCGCGACGATCGGCAGATACCAGTAATGGTTGCCCTGAAAGGCGCGCACGGTTGCACGAAACGCCAGCGCGTCGGCGGCGGGCCAGCGAAACCCGGCCACAGCCTCGCCGACATGAACGCGCGACAGGATGTGCGCAGGCTCCCGCTCCCGGTTTGCACCCTTGCCGGCGGTGGTGGCACAATAGCCAAGATCGGCGGCGATGGCGCGGGCCCGGTCGCTGGTCTGGTTCTGCGGCCAGCAGAATATCCGGGGCGCGCGCCCCAGCCGGTCGTCAAACGCCGCGATACAGGCCGCAAGCTCGGCGCGCACCCGTGTGTCATAGGCGGCATCGCTTTCGCGCTTGCCGTCGCGCCAGGCCGGTGCGGCGAGCGCCGGCGCGCTTTGCGGAACCGCGGTGCCATAGCCGCGCGCGGGCGGATGGTCGTGGCGGTACCAGTCGTGTTTCGCACCCGGCATCGCCGCCCATTGCATCCAGGCCAGACGGCGCCAGTTCTGCGGGGTGATCCGGTCGACTGTCGCGGGCCCGGTGGCGACGCGGATATGGTCGGTGCCATGCGGCTCGACCCCGAAGACGCCGCCAAAGGCGCCTGCATCGAGCGCCGCGATCTCAGCCCAGCTCAGATAGCCGTCCCACCGCTTGACCCCGCCGGGGTCGACCAGGGTTTTGGGAAACGCCGCGCGATCCGGCGCGATGAAATCCAGCGACACAAAGAGCGTCGCCCGCATCCCGTGACGCTGCAGAAGGGGCGCGGCCGCCAGCCAGTTGTCAAGATAGCCATCGTCGAAATGCAGCATCACCGCGTTTTCGGGCACCGGCCGGCCATCGACCCGCGCGGCCACGAAATCGGCGCTGTCGATCGCCACGCATCCCATCGCGCGCAGGATCGCCAGCTGGCGGTCAAGCGTTTCGGGGCTGACAGAAATGTCGCGCGCCCAGGGCAGCCAACGGGCATCGGCGCTGACGCTGTGCCAGACCAGTACCGGCACGCCACCGCCCGGCCGCATGAACCGGTCGGCCTGCCACAACCAAAGACCGGCGGCCACCAGCGACAGCGCCAGGAACCAGCCCGTACCGGGCGCACCAAACCCGATCGCCAGGCCGACCGGCGCCAGCGACACAGCCAGCCCAGCGAACCACAGCGCCACAGCATTTCGGCGCGCGCGCACCCGGTCCGGGGCGGTAACAGCCGGGCGCTGCGCCTGCCCCGGCCCGTCCATTCTGGCAGAGCCGTCCGGCATGGCCTAGCCGTTCATCATCACGCCGAAGACATGGCCGACACCACGGTCGCCCCAGTCTTCCAGCATGCCGCGCAATTCGGTTTCGCCGATACTGCCGGGCCGCATCGCCACGACGATCCAGCGCGGCGGCGTCAGGCTTGTCAGCGAAAACCCCTCGGCCGCACCGCCAAGGCTGACGACCCCGACAGTGGCCCCCAGCCGAAGCGTGACCGGCTGGTCGACGGGGCCGCCAGGCACGGTGCCTTGCCCCGCACCGGCCGCAGGCGAAAGCGCATCTTCGGCCCCGACGGCGGGCCGCAATTCGCCCCCGCCGCGGCCCAGCATCGCACGGCTGCCACCGACCAGCGACAGCTTGCGCGGCGCCGCAGCCGGTGCCCTTTCGCGATGCTGCGGCCGGCCCTGCCGGGGCCAGAGAGCGGTATCGACCAGCGCCGCAACCATGTCGCTGTCGCGGTCCGAGCCGAGCGCCACGACCGCGCCGGCATCGGTCATCAGATCGACCCGGAGCCGGATCGTTCGTGCGATCTCCGCCTGTTGGCCGCGGTCGCGCCGCAATGCCCCGCCGGGCCCCAGCCGCAAGGTCGGCAGGCTCAGCCCGGCCATAACCCTTTCCAGATCGTGGCGGGTCTTGACGGTATCGGAAAACGTGTCGGCACTGACCAGCGCGAAGGCCGACAGGGCCACGGCCCCGATCCCGGCGAGAATGATGTTGATCACCACCTTCGGAAAGCTCGGATAGATCGGTGCCACCGCCGCCTCGATCACCCGCAGCATGTCGAACCCCGTCGCGCGCGCCAGACGCAGCGCCTCGATCTGCGTGGTCAGAACCGCCAGATCGGCTTGCCCCGATGCGGCCTGCGCCTGCAGTTCGCGTTCCATCCGCTCTGCCGCCTCATCGGCCTGCTGACGCGCGCGCGTCACATAGACATCGGCCAGCAGATTGGCGGCGGCGGCGGCCAGTTCGGGGCTGTCCCAGGTCACGGACAGTTCCAGAATATAGGTCCCTTCGACCATTTCCACGTCGATCGAATCCTGCAAGGTCAGGATCGCGTCGGTATAGGGGTCGAGCGGCACATGCTTGCCGGAATTCAGGATGTTGTAACTGGTCCGTATCGTGCGACGGATCGCCTGAAATCCCTTGCCGATCCAGGCCCGAAGGCCCGAAGGCGCCGCATCGGAAGGGTCGCCGTATTCCGCGATGATCCGGTCGACCGTATCCTGGGCCACCTCGCGGCTCAGCAGGTATTCCATATGTGTCTGGCTCATCAGCGTCGCGGGATTGGTCGACGATCCGCGGACAAAATTCGACGTGAAGGCCAGTTCGGCATTGGTCGGCAGCAGGTTGACCTTCACCGAGGCGGTGTAAAGCGGCGTGATGAACAACAAGAGCGCGCTGAAAACCGCCACGCCGCCGACGAGCACCAAGAAAATACGGGTAACCATCCGGCGATAGTGCAACAGCAGTTCGAAGTAGTGCGAAACCATCGCCCGTCCTTTTTTGTTTCGCAGCCCCGCAGCGCGCGCGGGGCCGAATGGGCCTAAACCGGCACGACCGCCGAACGCAGGAAGTAGCGTTCGACAAGATAGCGGGAATAGGCGCCGTTCACCCGGTAGCTGCAAAAATGCGCAAAGCCCGGTTGGCCCAAGCCCAACGGCAGCACGCTTTGAACCTGCAGGGTCACGCGGACGCGCGCGATCCGTCCGCGCGCGCTGCGCCGGATCAGATCGGCGTCGTAGGACCCCGGTTTCAGCGGCTGGGTCGCGACACACTGGGCGATTTCATCGGACATCCAGTTCATCGCCGCGACATGGATCTTGCCGTTCTCGACCACTTCGATCCGCGATCCCGGCGTGCGCGAAAACCCCGAGCGCAGCCATTTCTGCCCGGCAAAGGGCGAACGCAGGTCGCGCAGCGCCTCGGTTGCCGTGCCCAGCGTACGACGCAGCACCGTAAGCCCGACAAAGAAGACGAAACCGGTCAACGCGAGGTAATTGACATGGCCTCGGCACGCCAGCCGGTTCAGCCGCGACCGCACCGCTTTCGGGGTCTCGTGGCTCATAAGCGCCTGTGCCAGACCCACAAGGCCCGGGCGCACGTCGAACCGCGCCTCGTAGCCAGGCGCCTCCAGGGCATAGCGCCATTCCATTTCCGGCCGGATCGGACGCGGGCCGAAAAGCACCATCTCTCCGCGCAGGATGTTCAGAAGCTGCGGCAGTTCATCAAGACGCGACTTGCGCAGGTACGTGCCTACCGGCGTTTCCAGCTGATTTCGCCGCGGCAGCGTCTTGTCCGCCGTCAGGGCGCCTGCACCGGCCTCGAGCGTTCGGAACTTGTACATATGGAAGATCTTGCGGTCGCGCCCCAATCGTGCGCCCCGATAAAAGACCGGGCCGGGCGAAGTCAGCCGCACCAGCAACCACACCGCGACGAACATCGGCAAGACCGCAAACATGGCCAGCGCGGCAAGCGACCGGTTAAAGAGCGCATCGACAAATTCGCTGCGCGGCCGGTAACCCGACTTCAGTTCGGCGCCGGATAGCAGACCGCGCGCACGGGGCCTTGCCGCGACCGGTACCCCAAGCGCAGTCTTTGACAGCCCCGCATCGACACCCGTTAAGGGCGACTGCCTGTCCAGAGCCTGAAACTCACCCGTTGTAATCACCAGCCCCCCAGCCGAAACCTTGACCGTCTCGTTAAACAAACAAGCGGGTCGAAATAAATTCGAGCATTCATGTGGCAAATGCCACATCGCGATGGAAGAACCCTAGCGGCAGGGGAAGCGGTGTTCAATCGGCCGCTGCACGGTTCGGCATGGCCGGAAGCCCGAAGATCGGCGGCTAACCCCTCATATTGTAGTGGGAAAGTCGGGTTGATCGAGCAAAGAAAAAGTTTTTGCCCGGGCGAATTTCTACCACATTGCGGGAGATACGCTTTTCCTAGCGCTACATGTAGCGATCTCTTACCGCGAATCGCCTTGCTGTCCCCAGCGGCGGATCAGTGCGGTCGCGGCCCGAGCGGCGTCCTATTGCGTGCAGAACGTCACAGTGTCGAGATACAGCGTTTGCGCGACGCTGTTGGAATTTGCCGTCAGCCCGACCTGAAAGCGGTCGACAAGCTCGCGTATCGGTTTGTTTGTCACCTTGCGCGCTGCCTCCTTGGTGGGAATGGTCGTGCCCACGGCATTCATCACCTCCGCCCCGTCCAGCAACACCGTGCTGCCGCCGGCCTCGCCCTTGCCAAGGTCAACCTGCCAGATGATGTCGTGCCAGGTGTCGGTGCGGAGCTTCAGCGGAACGTTCTGGTTGAAGGTTTCGGCATAGCCGATTTTCGAACGGTCCACCCGCAGATACCCGCGCCGCAGGTAAAGGCGAATGCCGGGATTGGTGTCGAGCCCGCATGTTGCGCATTCCAGATCCATCAGGATCACGCTGTCGAGACGCGAGCCGGCGGGGAAGAAGAACCGCCCGCGCATCTGCACCCGGTGGCCCGCGCCAAGCGGATCGAAACCGAGGATCAGATCCGCCTTGCCGACCTTTCCGGCAAATTTCGGGCCGGCCACCATCCGCGCCGTCACGTTCGAACCGCTCAACGGATCGGTGGCAAGCACGATGTCGCCAAGCTGCTTTTGCTCGCGGTCGAACCCGTCCACCGGCCGCGCGCTGCGATCGAAATCGGAAATCACCGCCTCGGGTTCGCAAGGCTGAAAGGCCGCGCCCGGCAGCGACAGCGCCGCCCAGAACACGATAGCCATTCCAACCGTGGAAAACCGAGCTTTCATGCCTCACATCTCGTTATCTGGCAGAACAGCCTTCTGCAAACACAGCTTTAAGGCTATTTGATGACGATGCCCAGCCATAGCCACCCCGCGCCGACCCCGCCATGACCACCGCGCCGAAGACGCTTGTCTTTGTCGTTCCGCACCTGCGCACCGGTGGCGTGGAACAGGGTGTGGTACGGCTGGCCAACGGTCTTGACCGGCGGCGGTTCCGGCCGGTTGTCGTGATGCGCGACGGCGGCGGCGAACTCGCAGCCACGCTGGCAGGCGATGTCGTCACCACCGATCTTGGTGGGCGTCGCTGGTCGCTGGCGATACCCCGGCTGGCCAGCCTGCTTGGCCGCTATCGTCCCGCGCTGATTTACTCCGGCACCAATGCCGCCAACCTTTCGGTGCTTGCGGCGACGCGCCTGATTGGCGCGACCGGGCGCCCGCGCGTGATGATCAGCGAACATACCACCGCGAAAGACTACCTGGCCGGCGCGAAACTTGCGCCGCTGCGCCGGTTCGCCATTCGCAGGCTTTACCCCGGCGCCGACTGCCTCGTCGCGCCCTCCGCCGCGCTGGCCACCGAATGGGTGAGGGCTTTTGGCCTGGCGCGCCTTGCCACCGCCGTGGCGCCCAATCCGGTTCTCGACCCGGCCGCGCTGGGCGAATTGGCCCGGAACCCACCGGCACGCGAACCCGGCCTGATCGTTGCGGCCGGTCGCCTCGTGACCGACAAGGGCCATGACCTGCTGATTGCGGCGCTTGCCGAATTGTCGGCGGACCATCCGGCGGCACGGCTGGTCATCTGGGGCGATGGGCCGGAGCGCGAGGCGCTGATCGCACAAGCCGCGCGATGCGGTCTTGGCACTCGGGTCTGGCTGGCGGGGCTCACCGGCCGGCTCCTGCCGGAACTGGCACGCGCGCATGTCTTTGCGCTGGCTTCACGACGCGAAGGGTTCGGCAATGTGGTGGCCGAGGCGCTGGCCGCCGGTACACCCGTTGTGGCCAGCGACCGGCCCGGGCCACGGCTCTTGCTGGGCGGCGGCGCCTTCGGCACGCTTGTTGCCGCAGACAAGGCGGGCGCAGCCCCCCGCAAACTTGCCGAGGCGCTATCGACGGTTTTGGCCCGACCGGCGCCTCCACCCGGTCCCGCCGCACCACTGCCCCCGCATCTTGAACCCTGTCTCTGGCCCAATGCGGCCCGCACCTTCGAAGACCTCTGCGACCGCCTCCTGCAAACACCCTGACGGCGCGGAACTGGCGGCTCAGTTGCCGCCAAGCGCCGCGCTGCGCACCACTTCGATGGTGTCGCCCGGATGCACCGCATCGCGCGCGCCGGCCTCAAACCGCTGTTGCGCCGCCGCGATACCGCGACTGATCACGAAGGACAGGGCCGGGCTTTCGCCGATACTGGTTGCGCCCTGGCTTTCCAGAAAAGCCTCGGCACTGGCGATGGACAGCCGGGTCTGGCGCTCCTGCGCAGCACTTTCGGCCAGTTCCAGCGCGACATCCTGGTGCAGGCGCGCGCGGCTTGCCGCCGCCCCGGCTTCGGCCGCCGCCATGTCCTGCCGCGCCCGCGCCTCGAAGGTTGCCGCCTGCATCAATTCCATCCGATCGGCATTGAGGTTTCGCTGTTCCTGTTGAAGCCTCTCGGCGCTGGTCAGCCGGTTCTCGAAAAGCGCCCGCGTATCGGCGAGCACCTGTTCCTGATCGGCGATCTGAGCCGCCAGAAGGTTCTGCTGCCCGGCCAGCGCCTCGGCCTCTTGCCCGGCCAGCGCGCGCGCCTCTTGAGCCGCCGACAGCTGGCTGGTCAGCGTTTCGCGGCGGCGTTGAAACACCAGACGCTCGGCCTCTGCCAGTTCTGCCAGATCGCCGGCGCGGCTATCGGCAAGGGAAAACTCCACAGCCCCCCCGGCCTCGGCCAGCAGCCGCGTTCGGCGCAGCGCAATCTGGTCAAGCCGCAGGCGCAAAAGGTTCAGACGTTCGCTTTCGTCGACAAGACGCAGCTCAAGCCCGGTCGAGCCGGTTGCCCGACGATACAGGCCACCGGCCAGCGCCACAGCCTGCTGCACCGTCAAACCTTCGGAAAAGTCGAATGCGCCGGGATTGGCGACCTCGCCCAACACATAGACCGGACGCCAGCGCGCAATCGCCACGGTGACCGAGCTTGGCAACCGCGTGCGTTCGCCAAGCGCGGCCTCCAGCCGGTCCTCGAATTCGGCAAGCGTGAGCCCCTCGGCCGCCACAATGCCCAGAACATGCATCGAAATCGTGCCATCGCTTTGCAGCGCGTAGACCCCGCTCAGATCCTCCCGATCGAGAACCGAAATGGAGATCGCATCACCTGGTCCCAGGCGCAACGCCTCGCCCGCCGCGGCCGCCAAACCGTTGGGCAACAGCGCCAGAAGCGCCAGAAGCGCGATGCGCGCGCCCCGCCAAAAGGTCTCGATCCCTGAATAAACCGTCACTGTTTCCACCCCGTTTCTCTACTGTCCCTGTCGGTAAAGGCGACGCGCTTGCGCCGCCGCTGCCGCCGGGCCTTGCGAAGGTTTCGACCCAGTGGCGCCAGCAACCGCTCGCCCCCGAGCCAAAGCGCAAAGACCCCCGCACGCCGGTAAAGCCGCAGCCGGCTGAAGCTGGGCGTGGCATCGGCAAAGCGTTCGGTCATAGGCGTGGCGCGCAACAGATCGACGCTGTCGAGGCCCGCCTCGGCAGCGGCCCGCAAGACCTCGGCAAGAATGTGCCGGCCGGGAGACAGGGCGGCGAAAGCCTCGTCGAAATCGCTGATCAGGCCGTAGCCGCGCGCGCCGTCATGCAACAGAAAGAAGCTGGCCGCGCAGAGCCCCTCGATTTCAAGAATGGCAATCCACATCGCGCCCCGCGCCGAAAACCGCCGCCAGATCGCGCTGATGAAGCGCCGGTCGCTGGCCTGCGTACCGATATCGGTTCCCGACCGGCCCTTCCAGGATCGCGCCGAAAGGTCCAACGCGGCGCCAAGGATCGCCTCCGCCTCTGGTCCCGGTTGCCGGGCAATGCGCAGCACACCGCCGGCTTCGCGGACGGCCTGGGCCGTGCCACGCAGGGATTTGCGGAGATCGGCTGCGCCGCGCCAGATAGGCCTGCCACCCCGCGCCGAGGTCGCACAGCGCGCGCCGCACCTCGCCACGCCGCCATTCGCACCACCCCCGCCGCAGGCCCTGGCCGGAAAAGGCCGCCAGCGCCCCATTGTCCTGCATCGGCGACAGGTCGATCAACCGGCATCCGGTCCGTGACCGGATCGCATCGAAAAGTGCCGCCGCGGCATCCTCCCGCCCCGGCAGCGCCAGAATGTCGTGACACCCCGCGCGCTCTGGACAAAGCGGGACGATGCGCCAAACGCGCGGGCCCCGGTTCGACAGCGGACCGGGGCGGTTTGCCAGCGCCGCAGCCGCAACCGGCCGGCCGTCCTCGCGAGCCAGTGCCAGCACAGGCAAGCCCGGCGCATCCTCACCGTAGGCCTCGAACCAGCTTTCGATCCACTCGACAGAGGAAAAGGGCGTGCCGCCGGCGGCCCTGTGCAGGGCCTGCCAGTCGCCGCGAAGCCCGGCAAATTCGGCCGCATCCGTCACGATGTCCACGCTTGCGCCCATCACCCCCACCGTCGTGGCCGCCCGTGGCCCCGGAACCCGCCGCAGCTTAAGATTGACCTGACGCACCTGCGTGGTCAACCGGTGGTGATGCAATTGCAATTCGGTCGCCAAACGATCCGGTCAGGGGCATGCACCGCGCAGCACCAGCCACAGGAGCCGCCCACGCCGCCCGGCTTCGGACAACGCCAGTTCACCAGAGGCGACGCGCTGCGGCTGCGACGCGGCCTGCCGCAACAACGCGGCGGCCTGCCATGCGGGATAGAGCGCCGGCCGTACGGCGGCGGGAACGGTGCCACGCGCGGCCCGGCCGGCGGCAATGCGTGCTAGGCCCTGCCGGGCCAGCGCGGCCACTGCGTCGGGGCGCCCATCGACCAGCGGCAGGCGGCCGCGCGTTTCAAGCTGCGGCACCGCGCGAAACCAGGCCGCAAGCCCGGCCGCATGGGCAAAGTCGCGCACCGCCGCCTCGGCCCCAGCCGGCGCACCGAGCGTCCGCGCCGCCGCCCAGTAGAGGTTTCCCGCCGTGGCGTCGAGATAGGTCGCGAACGCGGCCTGATCGGCGAAGGGATCGCGCCAGCAGTCCCAGCGCCGGGCTTCGGCGATACCGGTCAGAAGCGGCGCAAGCATTGGGTCTGACGCCAATATGGGGGCCAGCGCCTCGGTCACCGCATGTCCCCGCCGTTCGCCCCCGTTTGCCAGCTCACCTACCGTATCGACCCACCATTGCAACCGCATCTCGGCCACCACCGGTTCGGTCGCCGCCCATGGCGCGCGGGCAATTTCCAGATTGGCTGCATAAAGCGGCCAGAGACGGTCGCGAACCGCCAACGGCGCCGCCATCGTCGCCGCAAACCGGTCGGGATCGCCCAGTCGGACGGCATCGGCACAGGCGGCAAGGCTCATCGCGGGGTCACCACGCACAGGCTGTAGGCGACGTCACCGCGCGCCGCGCGCCAAAGCGCGATCTCGCTCTCCGCCTCGTCCAGAACCGCAGCCAGCTCTGCATCGGCTCCTGGGCGCAGCCTGGCGATCCGCGCCGCCAAGGGTTCGTAATAGGCTGACCAGGCCGGACCGACGATGCGCCGGCTCGCAAGCGTCCGGTATCCGGCCGCCGCGATCCGGGCCTGCAACGCCGCTTCGCTGCCCATGGCCGGGTAAAGCGCCCAGAAGTCGCGCGCCGCGCGGCCGGGCGGATCGGTCAGGAACACCGCTTCGGAAAAGGCGACCGCACCGCCCGGCGCCAGGACCGGGCGCCATTGCGCCAGCGCGGCCTCGAGCCCAAGGAAATAGACCGCGCCGGCACACCAGATCAGATCCGCGGGGCCGTGAAGCGCGGCCATGTCGCCCACCCTCACGGTAACACGAGGGCCAAACCGCTCGGTCAGTGCCCGCGCTTCGGCCACGAAATGCGCCACCTGGTCGACAGCGTCGATTCGCGCCTCGGGCAGTGCCTCGGCCAGGGTTTCGGTATCGGCACCCGGCCCGCAGCCCGCGTCGATCACGTAGTGCGGCCTGTCAATGACCGACAATGCCCAATGCACATCCTCGGCGGTTCCCGGCCCCTCGCGCGGCAGATCGCGGTGCAGGGTAAAGAACGCCTCGTCGCTCATGCCGGCGCCACACCGTCGCGCACCAGTTTCCAGGTGATCGCGTCCAGCAGCGCCTCGAACGAGGCATCGACGATGTTCGGGCTGACACCCACGGTCGACCAGCGGTGCCCGTCGCTGTCCTCGCTGTCGATGATGACGCGGGTCACCGCCTCGGTCCCGCCCTGCGTGATCCGCACCTTGAAATCGACAAGATGCAGATCGTCGATACAGGCCTGATAGGGTCCAAGATCCTTCGCCAGCGCCTTGGCCAGCGCGTTGACCGGGCCACGGTCCGATCCGGTTTCATCCATGCTCTCGCTGACCGACAGCATCGTCTGCCCGCCGATCCGAACGACCACCACGGCTTCGGACAGCGTCATCATCTCGTCGCGCCGGGTCTTGCGCCGCTCGACCGTCACGCGGTAGCGGGTGACCTCGAAAAACTCCGGCAGGATGCCCAGTTCGCGCCGCGCCACCAGTTCGAAACTGGCCTGTGCACCGTCATAGGCATAGCCCTGATCCTCGCGGTCCTTGATCACCTCGAGGATGCGCGCCAGTTCGCCATTCGCCCCCGCAACGTCGATCCCCGCCGCCGAAAGCCGCGCCTTGAGATTCGACTGTCCGGCCTGGTTCGACATCGGGATGACGCGTTCATTGCCGACGAGGCCCGGATCGACATGTTCGTATGTGGTCGGGTCCTTCGCGATGGCGCTGGCATGCAGCCCCGCCTTGTGGGCAAAGGCCGAGGCGCCGACATAGGCGGCCGAACGCAGCGGCACCCGGTTCAGGATGTCGTCCAGCATCCGGCTGGCGCGGGTCAGGCCCTTCAGCGCGTCGCGGGCGATACCCGTTTCAAAGACCGTGGCATAGGGTTCCTTCAGCAGAAGCGTCGGGATCAGTGCTGTCAGGTTGGCATTGCCGCAGCGTTCGCCAAGCCCGTTCAGCGTACCCTGAACCTGCCGTGCACCGGCGTCGATGGCCGCAAGGCTGGCGGCGACACCGGTTTCGGTGTCGTTGTGGCAGTGTATGCCCAGATGCACTCCGGGGATGCCGGCCGCAATCACCTCGTCGGTGATGCGGCCGACCTCGGCCGGCAGGGTGCCGCCGTTGGTGTCGCACAGAACGATCCAGCGCGCGCCCGCCCCATGCGCGGCCTTCAGGCAGCGCAGCGCATAGGCCGGGTTCGCCTTCCAGCCGTCAAAGAAGTGTTCGGCATCGAACAGCGCCTCGCGCCCCTGCGCCACCAGATGGGCGATGGATTCACCGATATTCTCGACGTTTTCGTCCAGCGTGATGCCAAGCGCCTTGGTGACATGGAAATCGTGGGTCTTGCCGACCAGGCAGACCGCCGGCGTTTCGGCATTCACGACACCGGCCAGAACCTCGTCATTCTCCGCGCTGCGTCCGGCGCGCTTGGTCATGCCGAATGCGGTAAAGGTGGCGCGGGTGTCGGGGCGCGCGGCAAAGAACTCGCTGTCGGTCGGGTTGGCGCCCGGCCAGCCGCCCTCGATATAATCGACGCCCAACTGGTCGAGTGCCCGCGCGATCTGCACCTTTTCGGCGGTCGCGAACTGCACGCCCTGGGTCTGCTGCCCGTCGCGGAGCGTGGTGTCGTAGATGTAAAGCCGTTCGCGCGTCATGGGCGCCCCCCGTCCCGGACCTGATCCAGGGCCTCGTGTCCGGCCATGAGGTCCCGGATCTGGTCCGGGACGGCGGCGCGCGGTGTTCTTCCCGGGCCGCCTGCGGCCCGGTTTGCCGCCGACCCGCCCCTTTTTCTGCACGGTTCGCCTGCGAACCGCGCAGCGCCCGACCCGCCCCCCCACGGGGCGGGCGCTTCACGCCCCCCCCGCGCGGTCCGGGCGCGAAGCTGTGTTGTGCTCTCGAACGGGTGGAGGGTCATTTCAGGGCCTCCAGATTTCGGATATGCGGTGATTTCTGTTGACGGTCGCGGAAGGAATTTGAATGCCTGTTCCTGATAGTGAGACCCCAATCGCTTACGCGCCTGCTTGGCCGATCTGCCGCTTCATAGTCTCGTGCGTCACGGTGCGCCATCCATTCCTCGGCCAAAGAGAGCGCTGCAGCATCCTGTGGAATGCCGGCACCAACAAGAACCGCTGACCGAAACCACCCGACTGCTTCTTCGAGTCCCAAAACCAAGTTCAGTGCAGCCCAATTGCGACATTATCTTGTTTGCCATGGCGTGAAGCTCGGCAATGGCCATCGGTGTATTGAGGTCTTCGGCCAACGCGTCGATGACTGAAGGCGATGGTTGCGCACCGAGTCTTCAGCAGAAGCCGCCACCCGCCACCATTTCTCAGGCTGCCTGTTTCGCCTTCTCCTCCGTCCAGTCCATCGGCTTGGAGTAATGCGTTTGCAGGAAAACCAGCCGGATCACCTCGCCGGGCCAGCCTTTGTCCAGCAAGTCCCGCACGGTAAAGAAATTGCCCAAGGACTTGGACATCTTCTTTCCTCGACCTGCAGCATCTCGTTATGCATCCAGACCCGCGCGAACTCGGCCTCGGGATGGCTGCAGCCTCGACTGGGCGATCTCGTTTTCATGGTGCGGAAACTGCAAATCGATCCCGCCGCCGTGGATATCGAAGCTATCGCCCAGAAGCTCATGGCTCATTGCCGAGCATTCGATGTGCCAGCCCGGCCGGCCCCGGCCCCACGGAGACTCCCAGCCCGGCAGATCGTCGGTGGAGGGCTTCCACAGCACGAAATCCATCGGGTCTTCCTTGAAGGGCGCAACCTCGACCCGGGCCCCGGCGATCATGTCGTCGACGGACCGGCCGGAAAGCTTGCCGTAATCCTTGTAGGAGCGCACGCGGAAGAGGACATGGCCCTCTTTCGCATAGGCGTGACCCTTTGCGACCAGCCCCTCGATCATCGCGATCATCTGGCCGATATACTCGGTCGCGCGCGGCTCATGCGTGGGCGTAAGGTTCCCCAACGCCCCCATGTCCTCGTGATACCAGCGGATGGTCTCATCGGTGCGTTCGCGGATCAGCTCTTCAAGCGTGCGCGGGTCGCCCGCATCCTTGCGGCGCTGCGCCTCGGCGTTGATCTTGTCGTCGACGTCGGTGAAGTTTCGCACATAGGTCACGTGATCCGCGCCATAGACATGGCGCAGAAGCCGGAACAGAACGTCGAACACGATCACCGGGCGCGCGTTGCCGATATGGGCGCGATCATAGACGGTGGGGCCGCAGACATACATGCGCACATTGGCCGGGTCGATCGGGGAAAACTCCTCGACCGTCCGCGTTTTCGTGTTGCGCAACCGTATATTGCCCATGGTTCAGCCCTTTCGCACGGCGCAGCCATCCCGCGGCGGGCTTACCAGTCTTCTTCCGGTTAGGAAATGTAAGAACGGCCCCGCCTGACGATGTCAGCGGGTAATGCAGCAGATGATGATGATCGTCCGACCGTTCATGGCGCCGCCATAACACGGGTGGCCCGGTCTGGCAAGCATCACGGGCAGGCCTGGCAGTTGCCGTACGGCAAAGCGGTGCCGCCATCGTCGCGCGACGGGAAGAATTGCGCCGGAGCCGATCTCGTGGTGATACTGGCAGTAGTGGTCCGGTTCCGGGGGTGTTGCGATGCGCAGTCTTCTTCTTTGGTTTCTCCTCTGGCCGGGGCTTCTTTGGGCGCAAAGCTTCCCGGACTATTCCGACATATATGTCAACGACTTCGCCGATGTTCTTGACGATTCTGCCGAGGCGCGCATCGCCGACATCCTGCGCGCCGGGGCCGAGGAAACCGGCGTCACGATTTCGGTCGCGACGATCCGTTCGCGGGCCGATTACGGCGATACCGACACGGTGGAGGACTTTGCCAAGGGGTTGTTCAACGCCTGGGGCATCGGCGATGCCGAGCGCAACGACGGCGTCCTGATCCTTGTCGCGACCGAGGACCGAGAGGCGCGCATCGCGCTTGGCGCGGGGTTTTCGCCGGTCTATGACGGGCGCGCCCAGCGGGTGATCGATAGCGCGATGCTGCCGGAGTTTCGCGCCGGGCGCTATCCTGCGGGAATCGAGGCCGGGGCGCTTTCGGCCGTCGAACGGCTGGCGCGGCCTTTCGCGGCGCGTGCCGAGGTGACGGAGACCTCGGGTTTCGACACACCGCGCCGCACCCCCTGGGGGCTGATCGTCGCGGGCCTCGGGGCGGCCGCGGTCGCTGCGCGCATATTCTGGTCGCGCTCCGCCTGGTCGCGCCGCTGCCCCGATTGTGGCCGGCGCGGCGTGGATGAAACCCGCGACATCGTGACACCGGCCGGTACCAATACACCGGGGCGGATGATCCTGCACCGCCGTTGCCGCCATTGTGACACGGTGCGCGACAGCGAACGCCCGATCCCGGCGCGTTCGTCACGGCGCAGCGGCGGTGGCGGCGGGTCGTTCGGCGGCGGCCGGTCATCGGGCGGCGGCGCGACCGGCCGATGGTGACAATCCGCGCCGGGACAAGGCGTTAGCCGGCGTTGTTGGCACCCCAACGACGCAGAAGATCGGCCAGTACCAGCGGTTCGTCCTGCGACCCCTCGCCGATCTTGCCCGGTGTGCGCGACAGGCGCGGTGCGGGTGCGGGCTGTGGGTGGCCGTTCAGGCGAGGATAGGCGTTGCGCGCGGTGTTCAGCGGATGGTTCGCCACTTCTTCAATGCGCAGAACCGGCGTCACGCAGGCGTCCGACCCGGCAAAAAGCGCCGCCCACTCATCACGGCTGCGGCCGCGAAAAACCGCCTCCAGCCGCTCGTTCAGCGCCGGCCAGTTCGCCGGATCGTCACGGTCGGGCAAAGCCTCCTGTGCCAGACCGGCGCGGTCCAGAAACGCCTGCCAGAACTGCGGCTCGATCGCCCCGAGTGCCACAAACCCGCCGCAGGCGCAGCCGTAACACCGGTAATAGGGCGCTGCGCCGTCCAGGATGTTGGCCGCCCGCCGGTCGGCCCAGTGCCCGCCCTGGTGCAGCGAATGGATCATCGCCATCAGATGCGCGGTGCCGTCGGTGATGGCAGCGTCCACCACCTGCCCGCGGCCCGACCGGCGCGCCTCGTGAAGCGCGGCGAGAATGCCGAAAGCAAGGTAGATGCCACCACCACCGAAATCGCCCAGAAGGTTCAGGGGCGGCACCGGCCGGCTTTCCGGCCCGATGGCGTGCAGGGCACCGGTCACGGCGATGTAGTTGATGTCATGCCCGGCGGTGTGCGCCAAAGGCCCGTCCTGACCCCAGCCGGTCATCCGGCCATAGACCAGCGCGGGGTTCTCGGGAAAATCCTGCGGTCCCAGCCCCAGACGTTCCATCACCCCCGGTCGCAAGCCTTCGATCAGGGCTTCGGCGCGCGTTATCAGGCTACGCGCCGCGCGACGGCCGTCATCCGATTTCAGATCAAGCACGACGAAACCCCTGCCCCGGTTAAGAATTTCGTGCTTCAGCCCGAAGATGTGGCGCGCGCCCGGCCGCTCGATCCGCACAACATCGGCGCCCATATCGGCAAGCGCCATGGCGGCAAAGGGCGTGGGCCCCAACCCGGCAATCTCGACCACGCGCAACCCTGTCAGCGGTCCCGCCATTCCCGTACCTTTCAGGAGGCCTTCTCCTCCAGCATCAGCCATTCCTCTTCCGCCGCCGCAAGCGCCGCCTGCCGTTCGGCCAGCGCCTCGGACGCCTTGCGGAACTTTACCGGCTCGCGGGCAAAGAGCTCCGGGTCTGACAGAAGCGCGGAAAGCTTTGCCAGTTCGGCCTCGAGCCTTTCGATGATGTCCGGCAGGGCGTCCAGCCGGTGTTTTTCCGTGAACGTAAGGCCTTGCACCGGTTTCTTCGCAACGCTGGCGGCTTCGGCTTTCGTCGGTTTTGTCGCTGCTCGCGGGGCCGAGGCGGTCGCCCCCGACACGCCATGCCCGCGCTGCGCGCAATAGTCGCTCCACCCGCCGGCATAGATGGTGGCGCGCCCGTCGCCTTCCATGGCGACCGTCGTGGTCGCCACCCGGTCGATGAAGTCGCGGTCATGGCTGACCAGCAGCACGGTGCCGGGATAGTCGCCCAGAACGTCCTGCAACAGATCGAGGGTTTCGACATCCAGATCGTTGGTCGGTTCATCCAGCACAAGAAGGTTCGATTCCCGTGCCATCAGGCGGGCCAGAAGCAACCGCGCCTTTTCGCCGCCGGAAAGCGAACGGACCGGCGCACGCGCCTGCGCCTCGTCAAACAGGAAATCCTTGAGATAGCCGACAACATGGCGCGCCGCGCCGCGCACCATCACCTGATCAGCCCGGCCCGACACGGCCATGCCGGGATCGCTGGTCAGGCTGTCCCAAAGCGTGGCATCGGGGTCGAGCCGCGCCCGCGCCTGATCGAAAACCGCGACCGACAGCCCGGTGCCAAGGCGCACGGTGCCGGCGTCAGGCGGCACGTGCCCGATCAGCATGTTCAAAAGCGTCGTCTTGCCGACACCGTTGGCGCCGACAAAGGCCACCCGGTCGCCGCGCTGGATGCGCAGATCGAAGGGTTTCAGGATAAGCTTTTCGCCGTAGGTCTTTGAAATGCCCTTGGCTTCGATCACCAGCTTGCCAGAGCTTTCGCCCGCTTCAATGGCAAGATCGGCGGTTCCCTGACGCCGGATCTGGGCCGCCCGTTCCGCGCGCAGCGCGGCGAGGGCGCGAACGCGGCCCTGGTTTCGCTTGCGCCGCGCGGAAATGCCTTCGACCGCCCAGCGGGCCTCGGCCTTGATCTTGCGGTCAAGCTTGTGGCGGGCTTCGTCCTCCTCGGCCCAGATCTTGTCTCGCCAGGCCTCGAACGCGTCAAAGCCCTGATCGAGCCGTCGCGCCTCACCCCGGTCGAGCCACAGCGTGGCGCGGCTCAGGGCACGCAGAAAGGCGCGGTCATGGCTGATCACCACATAGGCCGCGCGGGTCTCGCTCAGCCGGGCCTCGAGCCAGGCGATGGCCTCGATATCCAGATGGTTGGTCGGCTCGTCCAGCAACATCAGTTCTGGCGCCGCCGCCAGCAACCGGGCCAGCGCGGCGCGGCGGCGTTCCCCGCCCGAAGCGGCGGAAACCGGCGTCGCGGTATCGAACTTCAGCCCCTCGGCAACCACATCGACGCGGTAAGCCTCACCCTCCGGCAGGCCCGCCGCCGCAAAGGCGCCGAGCGTCGCAAACCCCGACATGTCCGGGTCCTGTTCCATGTAGCCCACGGCGGTTCCCGGGGACAGCACGCGGCTGCCGCTGTCGGGTTCGACCAGACCCGCCATCAGTTTCATCAGGGTCGACTTGCCGGACCCGTTGCGCCCGACCAACGCGATCCGGTCGCCCTCGCCCACGACAAGCGAAAGGTCGCGGTAAAGCGGGTCGCCGCCGAATGTCAGCGACACATCGTTCAGTTGCAAAAGCGGGGCGCGGGCCATGCGCCGCAGCTATCCAAGCGCGGGCCCGGCGTCAACCGCCTCGCTCAAACGGCGGCATCGGCGCGCAGAAGGCGGGCCCGCGCCGGGGGAATCGCCGCAATCTCGAGCCCGGTGAACACATGGATCGTGTCGAGTGCGCGGTCGACCACCGCGTGGTCCGATACCCAGCCCCCCAGCCCCAGATAACTGCGCAGCAGGGGCGGCATCGCACAGAGCGCCTTTCGCCGGTCGGGCTGACGGCGCCCCAACATGCGCGCAAAGCGGAAAACGTCGGGCGCCTTGACCCGCGGCAGCCAGCGGCGCGGCGCCAGATACCCCTGCGCCAGAAAGGCCAGCGCATCGGCATGCGCCTCGGCCCGGGCGCCGTGAAAGGACGAACAGCCAAAAAGCATCGCCACGCCCTCGGCATCGACCAGCCGCGTCAGTTCGGCCAGCGCGGTGCGCAGGATACCGGGGTCGGTGCAGCCGGGGCGGATGCAGAACCGGCCGACCTCCACCATCCTGCCAGGATAATCACAAAGCGGCGAAAGATCATAGTATTGCGCGGAATAGCTACGGTGTATTTCGGACCCGTCCACCAGCGCCAAGAGCCGAAAACACCCCACCAGAGCGCCGTTTGCCCGTTTCTCGACCAGAACATGGCGGCACATCGTGTCATAGGCGTCGCGGTCAAGCCCGTCCGGCCTTGCCAGCCCGCGGGCGGCGTGAAAGGCGGCAAAGCGCAGGCGCTGCGCAGCCGCAACATCGGCGCCGTCCCGTGCCAGCCTCGCGCGGTAACCACCCGCCGACATCACGCTCATCGCCCCCCTTCGCAAGGCCCGCACGCCGCAGCCATGCCGATAATGGCGACGCCACGCTGACACGCAAGCCATGACAACACCACGACAGAATGCCGATGGCCGACGGTTGGCGGTCAAATACGCGGGTTGGCAGCCAAGCGATGCGTCTTTCGCGGCCCTTGCAGGCGCCGCGCGTCGCTGGCGACTGACCGGGCAGCGCCGACGGCGTTCAATCGTCGAGGTGGATCGAAACCCGGCGGTTCTGCCGGCCCTTCTTTTCGACCTTGCCCAGACGGATCCGGCCGATCTCGCCGGTTCGGGCGACATGGGTGCCGCCGCAGGGCTGCAGATCGACCTGATCGCGCCCGCGGCCGATCCGCACAAGGCGCACCCGTCCCTGACCCATCGGCGGCATCACCGACATGGTCTTGACCAACGCAGGGTTGGCCGAAAGCTCGGCGTCGGTGATCCAGTCTTCTGTGACCGCAAGATCGCGCGCGATCAGCGCGTTCAGCGCCTCTTCCACTGCGGCGGGATCGGCGGGCGGTTCGGGCATGTCGAAATCCAGCCGGCCCTTGTCGGCGCCGATCTGACCGCCGGTCACCGGCAGCGGGATCACGACCGACAGAAGATGCAGCGCGGTATGGACCCGCATGTGCCGAAAGCGCCGCGCCCAATCGAGCCGCTGCACGACCGCGCTGCCGACAGCCGGCAAAGCCACCGGTTCGGCCGGCACCAGGACGACGGCACCGCCATCACCCTTGATGGCCGTGGCAATCTCGACCCGCGCGCCGTTCCATTCGAGCCGGCCGCTGTCACCGGGTTGCCCCCCGCCCGTGGCGTAAAAGACCGAACGGTCCACGATTACTCCGCCTTCGGGCGTGTGGCCGGTCACCGTGGCGTCAGCCTCGGCCAGATAGGCGTCGTCTCGAAACAGAAGCTCGGTCGTCATGCGCTCTCCTTGCCTGCCTCCGGCTTTCGCCGGCGCGCCGCGGGCGCGGGTTTCGCGGCTTGCAGCGCCTCGGGGTTGCGCAGCCAGATGTCACGCTGGGCAAAGGGTATCTCGATCCCCTCGGCGGCGAAGCGCGCCGCAATCTCGTGGTTGATCGCGGACTGGACCGGAAGTTTCAGGTTCACGTCGCGCAGGATCACCCGTATCTCGAAATTCAGCGAATCCGCCCCGAACCCCACAAAATACACCTGCGGCTCGGGTTCGATGGCGACCAGCGGCTGCGCCCTTGCGATTTCGGAAAGGATCGCCTCCACCGTCTTGGTATCGGTGCCATAGGCCACGCCCACCGGAACGATCAGCCGGCCGGTCAGGTTGAACCGCGTCCAGTTCGTGACCATGCCCGACACCAGATCGGCATTGGGCACGATCACATCGGCACGGTCGAAGGTCTGGATCCGGGTGGAGCGGACGGAGATTCCCTTGACCGTGCCGTGGATACCGCCGACCTCGATCCAGTCGCCCTCGGAAATCGGCCGTTCGATCAACAGGATGATGCCGGAAACGAAGTTCGACACGATGTTCTGCAGACCGAAACCGATACCGACCGACAGGGCGCCGGCGACGATGGCCAGGCCCGAAAGGTCGATGCCAGCCGCGGTAATGGCCATGTCGGCGGCGAGGAAGATACCGCTATAGCCGATGCCGGCCAGAATCGCGTTCTGTGCGCCCTGATCCATCGCGGTGCGCGGCAAAACGCTGCCGCGAAGCGCCGCCTGCAGCGTCCGGGTGATGAGATAGCCGACAACGAATACTGCCACGAAAACCAGGAAATTGGCCGGGGAGATTTTCGTTGATCCGAAGGAAAAGCCTTCGTTGAACTGTGTCCAGAGCTCTTGCAGATCGGCAATGCGCGCGCCCCAGACCAGCGCGAAAAGCGGGACCGAAAGCACGAACAGGCCGAAACCGATCAGAACCGGCACAAGCGCGTCGCGCGCCTCTTCGCCGCGGCCCGACGCGGCAAGGTAAACGTCCGTCGCAAAGCGTTGCAAAAGATAGAGAAACCCAAAGAGCATCAGGCTGCGCGCCAAGGGCCAGGCCAGCGCTTCGGCGGCAGCGACATAGCCGATCATCGCCAGAACCGGCGCCAGCACGGCCACCGCGACCGTGGCATTGGCCAATAGCCGCAGGAAGGCCGTCCAGAACCCGCGGCCACCATCGGGCGTGGCCCCGTCGTCTTCGCCGCGCATCAGCGTCACTGGCGTATCGGCAACCGGCCGGCGGCGCAGCAAAAGCCCCAGCCGCAGCAGCAAAACCGAAAGCACGACGACCAGCGGCGCTTCCCACATCGCCTTGGCCGCCATCGACAGCGGCGGACGCACCTCGGTCACGAAGGCCAGCCGGAACACCTCGGCCGCCGCGACAAGACCGATCAGCGTCACGATCAGCCGCGCCTCGGCCGGCCGGTCGGTAAACTCGAACCGGACAACATCGCCAGGCCCTTCGGCGGGGAAAATCCAGCTGGCCAGCCAGCGGGTGACGAAAAACGCCAGCGCCACCAGCGGCAGGGCCGCGACGAGTTCGCCGGTCCGTATACCGGTCATTCCGGTCAGCAGGATCGCTGTGGACAGCGACAGCGTTCCCAGCACCGGCACCGCGATCTGGCCCAGCGACACCAGCGCCGCCAGCACATGGCGCGAGCGCATCGTCGCCCGGCGTTGCAGGCGCCGCGTCAGCGCCTCCATCACCCGCGGGCCATAGACGATGAACGCCCCGGCAAGCGCCAGAAGCAGCAAGACGACGGGCAACGCGCCTTTCAGTTCGGCCTGACGTGTCGGGTTGTCCCAGGCTTCGCGCGCTTCCGCCATCATGGTCGCGACGCCCTGGGTCAGCACCGCCCAGCCCGCCGCCCAGTTGGTCGGGTTTAAAGGCGAGGGCGAAAGCCGCAACAGCGCATCGGCCTGGCGTTCCCGGATCAGGGCGTCGATCTGGCGGATCAACCCGTCGGCGCGCTTGTTGGCCTCGACCGCGGCAATGGCGGGCGCCTGCAACTGGGCCAGTTCCTTGGCCAGCGCCGCACGGCGGGCCGCGATCTCTTCGGCCTCGGTCGCGCCTTCGGCCGGCGCCGGAGGCAAGGCGTCGATCTGGCTGCGTACCGTGGCGATCTTGGCCGAATTCGCGTCCTGACCTTGTGCGAAGGTACTGCGCCAGGCGACGATCCGGGCGCGCAGCGCCTCCAGCGCCTCGTTCGAGGCGCGCTTGGCGGCGATGATTTCCTCGGCGCCCTTGGCGGCATCTTCCCAGCCGACATAGTCGATCGTCGTCGCATCCTGCGCGGCGGCGGTCCCGGTCGCGACGGCAACGGACACAAACAAGGCCATGACCACGGCCACAGCTTTAAGAAACGCCGCCAAGGCGTTGTCAGGGAGCGTAATTCCGGCGGAGCGCATCCGCATCAATCCTCGAAAACGCCCGGCAATTCAGGGTCGGGCCTGTCCAGCCAGGCGGGTGCCGGCAAGCCCTTGGACTTCAGGAAATCGGGGTTGAAGAGCTTGGACTGGTAGCGGTTTCCGAAATCGCACAGCATGGTGACGATGGTATGGCCCGGCCCCATCTGCCGCGCCATGCGGATCGCGCCGGCGACGTTGATGCCGGACGACCCGCCCAGACACAGGCCCTCGTCCTGCAAGAGGTCAAAGACCACCGGCAGCGCCTCGGCATCCGGGATGCGATAGCTGAAATCGGGCGTGAACCCTTCGAGATTGGCGGTGATCCGGCCCTGCCCGATCCCTTCGGTGATCGACGATCCCGGCGCCTCGAACACGCCGGTCGTGTAGAAACTGTGAAGCGCGGCACCTTCGGGATCGGCCAGTGCGATCTTGACCCCTTTGGGCTGCAACGCGGCCGCGACGCCGGCCAGCGTGCCGCCCGAACCCACGGCGCAGATGAAACCATCGACCTTGCCGCCGGTCTGCTGCCAGATTTCCGGGCCGGTGGTTTCGACATGCGCCTGCTTGTTCGCCACATTGTCGAACTGGTTGGCCCAGATCGCGCCGTTTGGCTCCGTCTTCGCAAGTTCGGCGGCCAAGCGCCCGGAATAGCGCACATAATTGTTGGGGTTCTTGTAGGGCGCGGCCGGCACCTGCACCAGTTCGGCGCCGGCCAGACGCAGCATGTCCTTCTTTTCCTGGCTCTGGGTTTCAGGGATCACGATGACCGTACGAAACCCCATCGACGCCCCGACAAGCGCCAGCCCGATCCCGGTGTTGCCCGCCGTGCCCTCGACAATCGTGCCGCCCGGTTTCAACAGCCCCCTGGCCACCGCATCGCGGATGATATAGAGCGCCGCGCGGTCCTTGACCGACTGGCCGGGGTTCAGGAATTCGGCCTTGCCGAGGATGGTGCAACCGGTTTCCTCGCTGGCCCGGCGCAGGCGGATCAGGGGAGTGTTGCCGATGGCATCGGCGAGGTCGCTGCAAATCCGCATGGGCACATCCTTCCTTTGCCACTGGTGTAGGTGCGCAACCGGTCAGGCGCAAGCGCGCCCGCTCAATTTCCGCCGACACCGGCCTCGGCGCGCAGCCGGTCGCGGTGGGCGGCCAGCCACAGCGCCGAGATCAGCAACGGGCCGTTTTCGGCCTCGCCGCTGGCGACCAGCGCCTGCAAGTCGGCATAGCCGATGACATGGGCGCGGATATCCTCGGCCTCTTCGGCGACGCCGCCGATGCCGGCCGCACCGTCCGGCAATTCGGCCAGCGCGACGTAGCTGTAAAGATATTCGCTGACCGCGCCGGGCGACGGATAGTAGGACCCGACCGGATGCAGTGCGCCCAAGGCCAGATGGGCCTCTTCCACCGCCTCGCGACAGGCGGCTTCCTGCGGTGTCTCGCCGGCATCGATCCGGCCGGCAATCGGCTCCAGAACCCAGGGCTGGCTGTCGCCACGCGCATAGGCTCCGGCGCGGAACTGCTCGACCAGCATCACCCGGTCGCGCACGGGGTCGTAGGGCAGCACCGTCACCGCATCGCCCGACACGAACGCCGCGCGGTTCACCGTCGCGCTTTGGGTCCCGTCGAAGCGGCGAAACGCCAGATCGTATTCCTCGACCGAGAAGAAGTGCGCGTAGGGTTCGTGACGGGCAGCGACGGCGACATCGCCGGGCGCGGCGCGGCGGCGCAAGGCCGTGGGGCCGCCGGGGGCTGCCCGTTCGGCGGAAGCCGCAGCAATCAGCATCTGCTGATAGCGCGCGGCCATCGCCGCCGCGTCCCGCGTGCCGATCGCCGCCATGAACCGGTCCGCCGCGCGCACCGCCGTGGCGGCCCAGCGTTGCCGCCAAAGCTCGAGGTCCCAGGGTTCGCCCGCCACAAAGCGCCCCGGGGCGGGAAAGTACACCTGCGCCTCGACCATCTCGCCATCGGCGGCGCGAACGGCCAGGACGCGCGTTGTGTAGTCAAAACCGCCTTCGTAGAAATCGAGCCGTTCCATCGCGCTGGCATCGGGTCGCAGAAGCACACCCCTGGCCGTGGCCCCCGCTTCCGCCCGGATCAGCGGAAAGCTTCCACCCTCGGCCCAATAGACCGCGTGATCGGCGAGCTCCGCGTCGCGCGTCGCCAGACCCGGCCCCGCGACAAGATCCAGAAGCGGACGGTGGCACAGGGTGCCATAGACGAACAGTGCGGGCATGGGGGCCTCAGGTCCAGCGGCGGCTGACAAACTCGGTCAGAAGGCCACCCAGAAGACCCCCGGCAAGCAGCACCGCCAGCACATCATGGGCCTGCAACAGCACCGCGCCGTAGTCGAGGATCAGTTGCATCGCCCCCTCGACCCCTTCGGAAAGCCCGTTGTAGCGCAGGTCAAGCGAACGCTGGATCATCTCGTATACCGAAAAGCCCAGCAGCGCCCAGAACCCGATGGTGACCGAAGTGCGGATGCCATAGCCCATGGCCGCCCGCATGCCCCGGCCCGCCAGTTCGCCCATCACCGTCCAGCCGACGGCGGCACCGATGCCGGCGCAGATCAGCGAGAACTGGCCGAACTGCGTGCCTTCCGGCAGGTGCGGCTTCATCGTTTCGGCGGCGACGAAGGCGATGACGGCAAAGGTGATGGCGGCGATCAGCTTGGCGGCGGTGGGCATGGCGGTCTCGTTCGGCTTTCCTTGGGCGTCGCTTTGGCGCGTGTCGGGCGCAGCATTGCCGGGCCGGGCGCGCAACGCAAGGGGTCACGCCCGCCGCCAGTCCTCATAGGCGCGCAGGGCGCGGGCGCGCCCCTCCGCCAGCGACAATGCCGGGGCTTCGGGTCGGGGTTCGTGGCGCCAGCACCGCGGGGTCGCCGCCTGCCAGTCCGCCGCCCCCGCGCCTTGCAGCCAGTGGGCGCGGTACCGGCCTGCGGCATCGAAACGCGCGGCCTGTCCATCGGGGTTGAAGATGCGGAAATAGGGGGCGGCATCGGGCCCCGAACCGGCCACCCATTGCCAGCCAAGCGCGTTCGAGGCGGCATCCCAGTCGGTCAGGCAGTCGGCGAACCAGCGCAGCCCTATGCGCCAGTCGGTCAGCAGATGCTTGGTCAGGTACGAGGCGACGATCATCCGTGCCCGGTTGTGCATGCGCCCGGTGACGTAGAGTTCGCGCATGGCCGCGTCGACAACCTCGACCCCTGTCCGACCCCTGGCCCAGGCCCGCGCATCGTCGTTATCGCCGCGCCAGCCGAAGCCTTGCCATTCCGGCCGCCAGTTATCGCGCTCGAGAGCCGGGAAGTGATAAAGCAGATGCCAGGCGAAGTCGCGCCAGCCGAGTTGGCGCAAGAACGCCTCCGCCCCCGGATTGCCGGCCTGCCGGGCCGCCATCACCCGCGCCCAGACCTGCCGTGGCCCGATTTCACCGAGGCTCAGGCAATCGGAAAGCCCCGAACAGCCGGGCATACCCAGATGATCACGCGCTTCGGCGTACCCGGCGAGCCCGCCCGCCACGAAGCCTTCCAGCCGCTGAAGGGCCGCGGCCTCGCCCGGCTGGTGGTGGCGGGCAAGCACGGTGCCGCCGCGCGCCACGGGCGCATCCAGCGCCCAGTCCGCCAGATCGTCGCTGCGCGGCCAGATCGCGGGCCCGGGCAGCCGCGGCGGCGAAGCCAGCGGCAAACCCGGATCGCGCGCCCTTAATGCACGCCAGAACGGTGTGAAGACCCGGTAAGGGCCACCGGCCCCGCTGCGGATCGCGAAGGGTTCGGCCAAGAGCAGTCCGGCATGGCTTTCGGCAGAGGTCCCTGCCGCCCGCAACGCCGATTTTACCCGGGTGTCGCGTTCGCGCGACGGCGCGTCGTAATGGCGGTTCCAATGCACGGCCCGCGCGCCGCATTCCGCCGCCAGCGCGGTCAGAACCTCGACCGCCGGGCCACGCCGCAGAACCAGCCGGCTGCCGTAGCCGGCGAGGCTGTTGGCAAGGGCGCGCAGCCCCTGCCCCAACCGCCACTTCGCCGCGGCGCCCAGGGTCTCGGTTTCGGGGTCGAGAACGAAGACCGGGATCAACGGGCCACCGCCGGACAGCGCGGCGGTCAGCGCGGGATTGTCGGCCAGTCGCAGATCGCGCCGCAGCCACCACAGTGCCGGCGCGGCGAGGGTCACAGCACCCGGTCGAGCGCGGCGATCAACGCGGCGATCTCGTCTTCGGTGGTGTAATGCACGAAACTCAGCCGCAACACGCCGTGCTTCAGGTCATGACCCATGGCGGTCAAGGGCCGCACCGCATAGAAATCGCCGCCACCCGCCATGATCCCGTGCGGCGCCAGCGCGCGCGCCAGATCCTCGCCCGGGCGCTCGGCAACCACGGCCACGGTCGGCGCGCGGGCCGCCGCATCGCGTGGTCCGATCATCGTGATGTCGTTGCGCGCACCGAGATAGTCGAGAAGCGGCTGGGCGATCCGCACCTCATGCGCGCGCATCAGGTCATGAACCGCGCGGCCCCGTTCGCGGGCCCCGGCGGTACCTCCGGTATTGTGATGGGCATAAAGCGCGTCGATGTAGTCGGCGATTCCGGCCGAGGCAGCCACCTGCGCGTGATCGGGGCCGGCCGGGGTAAAGCGCTTGTAAAGCGTGTCGGCGTTGAAGAAATGGCCCTGGTTGGGCAAGGCTTGCCCGAAATCGCGCCGGATGACCATGATGCCCTGATGCGGCCCGTAGGTCTTGTAGGCCGAGAAAAGATAGACATCGGCGCCCAGCGCCGCCACGTCGGGGAGTCCGTGCGGCGCATAGGATACACCGTCAACACAGGTATAGGCCCCCGCCGCCCGCGCGATTTCGCAGATCTCGGCGACCGGGTTGATTTCGGCCACGACGTTCGAACAATGCGGAAAGCACACCAGCCGCACTTTGCCATCGGCCAAGAGCGGCAACAGCCGCGCGGGGTCGAGATGCCCGGTTGCCGGGTCGATCCGCCATTCGCGCAGTTCCACCCCTTCTTCTGCAAGCCGCCGCCAGACACCGCTGTTGGCCTCGTGGTCCTGATCGGTCACCACGATCGCCGCGCCATCGGGCAGCCAGCGGCGGACGGCATTGGCCAGAACGAAGGTGTTGGCGCTGGTCGAGGGGCCAAAGCTGACCTCATCGGTGGCCACCCCCATGATCGCGGCGAGGCGCGCGCGCGCCTCGTCCATCTCCGCCCCGCCCCTTTCCGAGGCGGCATAGGGCGCATAGGGCTGCACCTTGCGGTGGCGATAGAACCGTTCCAGCCGGTCGATCACCTGGCGGCAGGTATAGGACCCGCCGGCGTTTTCGAAAAACGCCTGCCCCTCCAGCGCATCCGAGGCAAACGCCGGAAACTGGCTGCGAACAAAACCCAAATCAAGCGGCATCACGACCCTCCGAACCCTTTCGCCGGACCATGACCGCAAGCTGCGAAACTGGCAAGATGGCGGCCGTTACTGTGTACAACGGCACACCGAAACCGGTCGCCTTTCGCGGGAAATTTGTGCAAAAAACGTCGCTTTTGCAGCCGCGGATGGTCGTTCCTGTCGCATTTGGACCAGCTCGTTTCCGCCATGGTCCCCAGACACAGGGGGAAAGGGCGCTTGATCGCATAGCCGGAAGGCGTCCCCGACGTTTCTGTCTGATTACCCAATTCAAAAGGGACAGCACATGAGCATCAAACCACCATTCACCGATATCGAGATCCGAAGGGCGACGTCGGGCTTTTATGCCGGCCACAGTATGGAGATCGCCCTGGCCTCGAAACTGTCGATGGCGCTTCTTGTCATCTGGGCGCTGGTCTGGCCGGCCAATGCCAACGGCGTTCTGGGCAGCCTGAACTGGCGCCTTCTGGAAGATTTCAACGCCTTCTACATCGTCATCGTCGGGCTTTTGCCTTTTTCCTCTTTGTTGTCGCGGCACTTCCGCAAACCGGAAAGCGGATCATGGGCAAACCCGGCGAAGCGCCCGAGTTTTCGAATTTCTCGTGGTTTTCCATGATGTTCGGCGCTGGCCTTGGGGTCGGCCTGATGGTCTTTGCCACGGCCGAACCGCTGGGTCTTTGGGGGTCGAACCCGGAAATCCTGAAGGGCGCGGTTGCCGGAAACACCGCGGAATCGCTGCAATCGGGTTACCGCTATACCTTCCTGCACTACGGGTTTCACGCCTGGGCGATCTATGTCGTCACCGGCCTCAGCCTGGCCTATTACGCCTATACGCGTGACATGCCGCTGACCATCCGTTCCATCGCTTGGACATGCCGCTGACCTCCGTTCCGCGCCGCTGACCCCGCTCGGGAAATATGTCATCAATGGCGTCCTCGGCCATGTCGTCGACATCCTCGGCGTTGTCGCAACCATCCTCGGCGTGTCGGTCACCATCGGCTTTGGCGTCAGCCAGTTCATCGACAGGATGTACGCCATCACCGGCATGGAATGGATGATGGACATGGGTGGCGAAGCGCCCGCGCCCGGCACGGTCGGTCTGGTTGCCGGCCTGATCGCGATCATGGGCATGTCGATCCTCTCGGCTGTCTCAGGCGTCGGTCGCGGTGTGAAATACCTGTCGAACCTCAACCTCGTCCTGTCGATCATCCTGCTTCTGGTCTTCGTCATCTTCGGCTCGTTCCTCTTTGCGATGTCGACCTATGGCGCGGCGATGATCGACTATATCCTTCACTTCATCCAGCTGAGCTTCGGCGCGCATACCCCGCTGAGCGAGGCGGAGTTCGCGGCGGCCCTTCCGGCCGAGGCGGCGCCGCTTGCCGGCGACCTCTTCGCCGGTGCGACCAATGCCTGGGGGTCGTTCGAAGCGTTCCAGGGCGGCCTTGAAGGCGCGGCGGCCGAACTGGCGCCCGAGGTGCAGCAGGCCGTCTATGCGGCCGGCACCGACGGGCGGCTGTTTGGCTGGCAGGCCGGCTGGACAACCTTCTACTGGGCCTGGTGGATCGCGTTTTCGCCCTTCGTGGGCCTGTTCCTCGCCCGCATCTCCAAGGGCCGTTCGGTGCGCGAATTCATCGTCGGCTGCGTCTTTGCCCCGGCCCTGGTCTGCTTTGCCTGGATGACCATCCTCGGCGGCACGGCGATCGATCTGGAACTGACCGGAGGGGCCGAAGGCTCGATCATTGCCGCGTCGAATACCGCCAAGCTCTTCGTCACGTTGGGCGAGATGATCTCGGGCGGGTTCCTCTCGGCGATCACCGTGATGTGCGTTGTGCTGATCATGACCTTCCTCGTCACCTCCGCCGACAGTGGCATCCTCGTGATGAACACGATCATGTCGGGCGGCGATCAGGACACCGACAACAAGCACAAGATCATCTGGGGTATCATCCTGACGCTGGTGATCGGCACGCTGCTGATCGCAGGCAAGACCAATGGCGGGGCTGACCCGATGGAGGCGCTCAAGAGCGCGATGATCATCGGCGCCCTGCCCTTCACTATGGTCATGGGCCTGATGTGCGTCTCGCTTGCAAAGGCGCTTTATCGTGATGGCCTGCGCGACAAGCACACCGCGCGGGCACCGGCCGAATAAGCGGCAAAGCCAACGCGAAACCATCAAGGGGGCGCCGGCGCAATCCGGCGCCCCCGCCTTTTTCCGGGGCAGCCCGACCGGCCTTGAGCGGGCACCGGCCAGCACCCGCAGCCACCCTTGCCGCGCCCCCGCCCGGCGCCTATATTCGACCTGTTCGGGGCAACCCGGACTATGGACATAAACGCGCTCGTAATAAGCGGATCGGACCCGGGGGCGGTACCCGGCGGCTCCACCAAACTCCCTCGTTGGGGGCATCAGGGGCCGAAACAGGATCGACGAACGTCTAAAGGGGTTTGCTTTGTCCCGGTGAGGTACCACCGTTATCGGTCCGCAAAGTACAGTTGCCAACGACAACCGTGCTCCGGTCGCTCTGGCTGCGTAAGCAGCTCGGGTAACCGAAACTTAAGCCCTTGCGCCTAGCCGCGTAAGGCGGGGTTCGCAGGCACCTGGCAACAGAAGCCTGCACTTTCCCTCACGGAAATTTCCGTTGCATTGCAGCCCCGCGGCCAGCACAGTCCGGGGCATGAGGCATTGGCTGACCCCGGTTCGCACCTTTCTGGCGGCAGGTTTTCTGACGGCGCAGCCGGCAATGGCCTGCGAAACCGCGCTGGTGCTGACCATCGATGTCTCGGGCTCCATCGACTTTGGCGAATACCTGATCCAGGCCGAAGGCATCGCCGACGCGCTGACCGACCCCGAGGTCGCCGAGATGCTGGAGATCGGCCAGGTCGCGCTTGCGGTCGTGCAATGGTCGGGCGCCGGCCAGCAACACCTGTCGATCCCCTGGCGGCGGATGCTGAATGCCGGCGAGATCGCGGGGTTTGCGGGCCGCGTGCGCGCCATGCCGCGCGCATTCCAGGGCTCGGACACCGCTGTGGGCGAGGCGGTCGAGTTTTCGCTGGGCCTCTTCGAACAGGTGTCCGACTGCCGGCGCAAGACCATCGACATATCCGGCGACGGGCCATCGAATTCCTCGATCCACCCTTCCGGGCCGCGCATGAAAGCCGAGGCGATGGGGGTATTCGTGAACGGTGTCGCCATCGAAAGCATCGGGCGCTCGATTTCGGAATTCTATCGCCGCTTCGTCATCACCGATGGCGGCTTCGTGATGTCGGCCGAGGGCCACAGCCAGTATGCCCGCACGATCCGCGCGAAGATCCTGCGCGAATTGGCGCAGCCGATCGGCTGACCGGTCCGCGCCGTGCGCTGCCGTTCGTCTCGGGCCTAGTTCTGCCCGAGGAACTGATCGGCGCGGATATTGCCGATATTGCCAAGTAGCTGCCGGATGAAGCTGACGCCACGGATGTTGGTATCGGTCACCCGCCGCGACAGCACGACAACCTGGCCATCCTGTTGGCCGAAGCGTTCGATATTGGTGACCGTTCCGCCTTCGTCAAAGCTGATCGCCACGACCTGACGGTCGATTTCCTGCGGCGCGCGCCAGGCGTAATGGCGATAGCGGCTTTGCACATAGAACCAGCCGCTGCCCTCCAGCAGACCCGACGCCGTGGGCCGCCCGACAGCCAGCGCGACGCTGTCGCGGGTGTCGCGCCCGACCTCGATCTTTTCCAGTTCGGCATCGGTCGGCACATAGCCGTGGTTGCGGTAGACCGCCGAACAGGCCGCCAGCGCCAAAAGCACCATGCCGGTCGCGATCCAGCGTATCACCCCACGATGCCCAGCCATTCCGCCCTCTTGCCTTGCAGCCCCAAGCCTCGTATCCGGCTTACAGAAGGAATGGCCGCTGTTCAAGAAAGGAACACGGCAGACGGGCCCGCCGGGCCTGCATTGCGCGGGAATATCGATGACCGACAACGCCCCGCAGGCCCAGACCCTGCCGTTTTCCACGCCATTGCGCGTGTCAGAACTGGCGACGCGCAAACCCACGCGCTTTCTCTGACCCCCGATGCCGAGGGCTGCGCGGCGCTGGCCGGGCGGCTGGGCATCGAGGCGGTGCGCAAGCTGAGCCTGACCGGAGAATTGCGCCCCTTCGGTCGCGGCGACTTTGCCTTGCAGGCAGAGTTGGGCGCGACCGTGGTGCAGCCCTGCGTGGTCACCTCGGCGCCAGTGACGACCCGGATCGACGAGGTTGTGAACCGCCGGTTTCTGGCCGACATGGAGCAACCGACCGAGGCCGAGGCGGAGATGCCCGAAGACGACGAAGCCGAACCGCTGCCCGACGTCATCGACCTTGCCGAAGTGCTGGCCGAGGCGCTGGCGCTGGCGCTGCCGGACTATCCGCGCGCCGCGGGCGCCGAACTGGGCGAGGCAGTCTTTGCAGCGCCCGGAACCGCGCCGATGCGCGACGCCGACACCCGCCCGTTCGCCACACTCGCCGGCTTGCGCGATCAGCTGGCGAAGGGTAAAGACGGCAAGGATTGAGACGTGTGACAGGGTGGAAGAAAGGGCTTGCGCCCTGCCAGAATCCCGCTATGTTCCGCGCCTCGTTTGCATGGGTATCGGACGCTGGGGCCGCGACGGCCTGAACCGCGTCTGCCCGAAGGAAATCAGGGGCACCGCGCCCCATCACTACCGAGGTCGCGACATGGCTGTCCCGCAGAACCGAGTTACCCGTTCCCGCCGCAACATGCGCCGCGCCCATGATGCGCTGGTTGCCGCCAACCCGGCGGAATGCCCCAATTGCGGCGAACTGAAGCGCCCGCACCACGTCTGTGGCGCCTGCGGCCACTACGACCAGCGCGAGATCGTCGCGCAGGCTGACGAGGTCGATCTGGACGACGACGCGGCCTGATCGCCGCGTTCGGCGCTGGGCAGCATGTCGGCAGGGCAGAACATTCCCACCGAAGGCGCAAAGCGCATCGTCATTTCCGTTGATGCGATGGGCGGAGATCGCGGGCCGGCGGCGGTAGTCGCCGGCTTGGCGCTTTCTGCCGACAAGAACCCCGACATCGGCTTCATCCTGCATGGCGACGAGGCGGTGTTGAAACCGCTTTTGGCCAAGCGCCCGTCATTGGCTGGCCGCGTGACCCTGCGCCACGCGCCGCGCGCCGTCGGCATGACCGACAAGCCCAGCCAGGTGATGCGCAGCGGCCAGGGCACATCGATGTGGTCGGCTGTCGACAGCGTGCGCGACGGCGAAGCGACCGTGGTGGTCAGCTGCGGCAATACCGGGGCGTTGATGGCGGTTTCGATGATCCGGCTGCGCAAGCTGCCCGGCGTGAACCGCCCGGCCATTGCCTGCCTTTGGCCCTCGCGCAACCCGTCGGGCTTCAACGTCATGCTGGATGTGGGTGCCGATGTGAAAGCCGACCCGCAGGATCTGGCCGCCTATGCGATGATGGGCGCCTCTTACGCGCGCAACGGCATGGCGCTTGCCCGTCCGCGCATCGGCCTTCTCAATGTCGGCACCGAAGAGCACAAGGGCCGGGCCGAAATGAAGGCCGCCGCGGAAATGATCGCCGACAGTGCCGAAACCGGCCGTTTCGACTATGTCGGCTTTGTCGAAGGCGGCGATATTCCCTCGGACCGTGTCGATGTGATCGTGACCGATGGGTTTACCGGCAATATCGCGCTCAAGACCGGCGAAGGCACGGCGCGTCTGATCAGCGACTTCCTGCGCGAAGCCTTCAACGCGACGCTTCTGTCCAAGATCGCCGCGCTTCTCGCCTTGCGCGCGCTGAACCGTCTGCGCCAGCGTATCGACCCGCGCCGCGTCAATGGCGGTGTGTTTCTGGGCCTGAACGGCACGGTCGTGAAATCGCATGGCTCGGCCGATGCGACGGGCGTTTCGGCGGCGATCAAGCTGGCCTTCCAGCTGGCCCAGTCTGGCTTTCAGGAAAGGCTTGCGGCGCGGGTTGCATCTGCGGTTGCCGCGCGCCAAGATGCCCACGACGAGCATCCGGAAAGCGGTGGACCCACATGACAATTCGCGCCGTCGTGACAGGCGTCGGGCATTACCTGCCCGAAAGGGTCGTGCCGAACAGCTATTTCGAGGATATCGTCGATACCTCCGACGACTGGATCCGGACCCGTTCGGGCATCGAACGGCGCCATTTCGCGGCCGAGGGCGAAACCACCTCGGACATGGCGATTGCCGCGGCCCGCGCCGCGCTGGCCGATGCCGGGCTGACCGCCGACGATATCGATGCCATCGTTCTGGCCACTTCGACACCGGATCTGACCTTTCCTTCTGCCGCCAGCATGGTGCAGAAGGGCCTGGGCATGACCCGCGGCTTCGCCTTTGACCTTCAGGCGGTCTGCGCCGGTTTCATCTATGCGCTGGCCAATGCCAATGCGCTGATCCTGTCCGGCCAGGCCCGGCGCATCCTGGTGATCGGCGCCGAAACCTTTTCGCGCATTCTCGATTTCAGCGACCGGGCGACCTGCGTTCTATTCGGCGATGGCGCCGGCGCGCTGGTACTGGAAGCGGCGGAGGGGGAAGGCACATCGGCGGACCGTGGCATTCTGGCCGCCGATCTGAATTCCGACGGGCGCTATCGCGACATGCTTTTCGTCGACGGCGGCGTGTCGACCGGCAAGACAGGCCATGTCCGCATGCAGGGCAACGCGCTGTTTCGCCAGGCGGTCGAGAAGCTGGCACAAACCGCGCAGACCACGCTTGACCGGTTGGGCCTCGACCATGACCAGGTCGACTGGATCGTGCCGCATCAGGCCAATATCCGCATCATCGAGGGGACGGCGAAAAAGCTGGGCCTGCCGATGTCGCGGGTGGTGGTGACGGTGCAGGATCACGGCAACACGTCGGCAGCATCGATTCCCCTTGCCCTGTCGGTCGGCAAGGCGCGCGGGCAGATCAAGCCCGGCGATCTGATCGTGACCGAGGCGATCGGCGGCGGACTGGCCTGGGGATCGGTCGTTTTACGCTGGTAATGGCGCCTGAACGTGGCTTGACAAGCCATTGATATTGACTCGGAAATTCAAAGCTTTCATCCTTCGCGCAAACCACAGGGGGGTGCCATGGGTGAAAAGACACTGACGCGAATGGATCTGAGCGAGGCAGTCTTCCGTGAGGTTGGCCTGTCGCGCAACGAATCCGCCCAGCTTGTCGAAAGCGTGCTTCAGCACATCTCTGACGCGCTGGCGAGCGGCGAGACGGTCAAGATTTCGTCCTTCGGCACCTTTTCAGTGCGCGACAAATCGGCCCGCATCGGCCGCAACCCCAAGACCGGCGACGAGGTTCCGATCCTGCCGCGCCGGGTGCTGAGCTTCCGGCCGTCACATCTGATGAAAGACCGAGTTGCCGCCGGAACCCGGGGCTGACCCGGGTAGCCGCGGATGAACACCAAATCCCCAGACGCCTTCCGCACGATCAGCGAAGTGTCCGAGGTTCTCGACACGCCCGCCCATGTGCTGCGGTTCTGGGAAAGCCGGTTCAGCCAGGTGCGCCCGGTCAAGCGCGCCGGCGGGCGTCGCTATTACAGGCCGGGCGACATCGCGCTGCTGGCGGGGATCAAGAAGCTTCTGCATGACGATGGCATGACGATTCGCGGCGTGCAGAAGATTCTGCGCGAAAAAGGCGTGCGCCATGTCGCCGGCATCGCCACGGACGATGGCGACGACAGCGAAGCGCCGATAGTGCTGGACGCCCGCCCCGAGGATGTGAACCCCAAGGCCGAGGTGATCGCGCTGTCCGAGCGCAGCGCGGCCCAGAAACCGGCGGATCGGGACGAGCCCGACGCGGTCGATGACGCCGAAGAGGTCGCCCTGGCCGCGGACGAGGCCGACCAACCCGACGAGCCGCATGAACTGACCTATGAGGCGGATGACCACACGCCCTGGCCCGAGGCGCCGTCGCCCGAAGTGCCGCAGCCCGAAAGCGACAATGGCCATTTCGCCGCCGACCCCGAGGATACGCCGCCGACCGAAACCGGCAGCGACGCGGAAGCCGAGGCGGATGATGACGACGCCGACACGGCCATCACCGATGCCGACCGCCGCGCCGCCGCCATGGCCGCCGCCCGCGCTGCTGCCCCCGGGCTTGAGGCGGATACATTTGACGGGCCCGAAGAGGATGCCGGCCCTTGCCTGGCGGCGCGCGTTCGTGCGCTTTCCGGCCCGCTGGGCGATACCCGGGCCGCCATCCTGCGCGCCCATTGCGACCGGCTGGCCGACCTGCGCGATCGCATGGCCAGCGCAGCCCGCCATCCGGGCCGCTGAGCCATCGTCGGCGTCGGTCGTTTTCCTTCCCCTGCCCCCTTGCCCCGGCGTGGAATATCGCTATGTATCGTCGCCGTCGGGCCGTGGCGCAGCCTGGTTAGCGCGTCCGTCTGGGGGGCGGAAGGTCGCGAGTTCGAATCTCGCCGGCCCGACCAATTCGAAACCGCCCGTGGCCCAAGGTCGCGGGCGTTTCCGTCTGAGCGGAGTTGCCCATGACCGGTCACGGCGTCCTGCCCTCGCAAACCCTGCGCCGGATGATCGCCGAAGGCGCGATCGCCGCCGATCACCCCGTTGAAGCCGCGCAGGTTCAGCCGGCCAGTCTGGATCTGCGTCTGGGCGCCTGCGCCTACCGGGTGCGCGCCTCGTTCCTGACCGGCCATGGCCGGACGGTGGCCGAGCGGCTGGAGGAACTGGCCATGCACCGCATCGACCTATCCGGCGGCGCGGTTCTGGAAAAGGGCTGCGTCTATGTCGTACCGCTGATGGAACGTCTTGCGCTGCCCAAGGGCACGCTTGGCGCGGCTTCGGCCAAAAGCTCCACCGGCCGGCTCGATCTGATGACGCGGCTGATCACCGATGGCGGGGTGGAGTTCGACCGGGTTCCCGATGGCTATGCCGGCCCGCTATACGCCGAGATTTGCCCGCAAAGCTTTTCCGTCGTCGCCCGCCCCGGCCTGGCACTGACGCAGATCCTGTTTCGCCGCGGCACCGCGTTTCTGAGCGATGAGGCCCTGCGCGCGCTGCATGACGAAAGCCCCATCGTTTCGGGCGAACCGGTGATTTCCGGCGGCCTCGGCTTTTCCGTCGACCTCAGGCCGTCAAAAGGCGACCGTGTCGGTTTTCGCGCCAAACGCCACACCGGTGTGATCGATCTTGATCGCATCGGCCATTACCGGCCAGAAGACTTCTGGGAGGAACTGCGCGGCGACAACGGCCGGCTGATCCTGGACCCCGGCGCCTTCTACATTCTGGTCAGCAAGGAGGCGATCGCGATCCCGCCCGACTGCGCCGCCGAAATGGCGCCCTACCTGGCCATGGTCGGCGAATTTCGGGTGCATTACGCGGGCTTCTTCGACCCCGGCTTCGGCCATGCGGCGGCCGGCGGCAGCGGTTCGCGCGGGGTCTTGGAGGTCCGCTGCCACGAAGCCCCCTTTGTTCTGGAGGACGGCCAGGTCGTTGGCCGGCTGGTTTACGAACGCATGGCCGAACGCCCCGACATGCTGTACGGCGCCGGCATCGCCTCCAACTACCAGGGACAGGGCCTGAAACTGTCCAAACATTTCCGCGCGATCTGACACAGCCCCGAGGTGAGCAGCACATGTGCGCCACACCTTTGCGCGATTGTCGCGCGGCAAGAAACCGGTACGCGACAGCGCCCGGAACTTCCGCTAGTGTGGTGACAGACCACTCTGAAATCGCAATGCCGGATGCTGGAAAACACTTTGAAACGTGGTGAAAACCGGTCGGCGCTGGATGCCAATCTGGTAAATTTCTGGTCGCTCTACGGTCAGGCGCCCGGTTGCAGCCTACAGACCGCGCCCGGCGCCATGGGCTATGTCACCGGCATACCGCATCCGATGTACAACGGCGCGATCGTCTGGCGCGATCCGGGCGAGGCGCTTGACGAGTTTTATCAGGGTCTGCGGCGCGCGCGCTTCGGGACCACGGTGCCCGCTCTCTGGTGGCTTGGCCCCAGCGCGCAAAGTACCGCGCTTTGCGACCGGCTGGCAGGCATGGGCCTGACCGAGGTCGGCCAAAGCCCCGGCATGGTGGCCGAGATTGGAAAGCTGGAAGAACCGCCACGGGTTCGCGGGCTTCACATCACCGAGGCACGCACCGAGGAAGAGCGGCGCATCTGGGGGCTTCTGGCGGCCGAAGCCTCGGGCCACACCCACACCGGCATCGTTTCGCTTGGCCGGATCGAACAAAGCCTGACCGGCATGACGCCGGAGGAACACACCCGCTATCTCGCCATGCAGGGCGGCGCGCCCGTTGCCGCCGCAGCACGGGTCATCAGCGACGGCCTTGTGGGGATCTACGCGCTGGCGGTCCTGCCCGAGATGCGGCGGATGCACATCGGTTCCGCCCTGACCTGGGCCCTGATGACCCACGGCGCCGCCAAGGGGCAGCGGTGGGCGGCTGCCCACGCGACATCGGCGGCCGGTCTGGCGCTCTTCACCAAGATGGGCTTTGCCGAAATCTGCCACTATCGCCACTTCAGCCAAAGCTGACGGGACCGCGCCGGCAGTCCAGGCTCAGCGGCGGAAACGCCGGAAAATCTGCAAACCGCGCCGCAGCCTCTGGGCATTGGCCTTGCCGGCCCGCGCGCGTTCACGCTCTTCTCGGCTCATCTCGGTTTTCGGTTTTCCGCCCCGCGCGGCATAGTCGATGCCCTTGTTGACACCGGTATTCACGATGCGGCGCAGCGCCGTGTTGACGATCATCCGTATCAGGCCTTCGAGGTTCATCGCTTTCTCCCGGCGCCTGCAATGGCGCCTAGTCTTCGAATAGCTCCGTTTGCCCGGCTTCCTCGGGTTCCTCGCCATCCTCGCCCCGGGCAAGCGGCCCACCGGGCATCGGACGGCTGTCAAGCAGACCGGCGGCGCGCAACTCCTTCAGCCCGGGCAGGTCACGCGCGCTTTCCAGCCCGAAATGGTCAAGGAAGGTTTCGGTCACCACAAAGGTGACCGGCCGCCCCGGCGTCATCCGCCGACGTCCCAGGCGGATCCACTCCAGCTCCAGCAACTGATCGACCGTACCGCGGCTGACCGCCACACCCCGGATCTCCTCGATCTCTGCCCGCGTCGCGGGCTGGTGATAGGCGATGATCGCCAGCGTTTCGATGGCCGCGCGGCTGAGCTTGCGCGTCTCGACGGTTTCCTTCTGCATCAGAAACCCGAGATCGGGCGCCGTACGGATCGCCCAGGCATCGCCGACCTTGACCACGCGCACGCCGCGCCCCTCGTAACGCTTGCGCAACATGACCAGCGCCTCCGCCGGGTCGCAACCATGCGGAAGCCGCGCCTCCAGTTCGCGCAGGCTGACCGGTTCGGCAGAGGCGAAGAGGATCGCCTCGACCATGCGTTCCTGTTCGGCCATGACCGGCGCTTCGAACAAACCCTGTTCGCGTGTCTCAGCCATTGGGCCTCCGTCGGATCTGTATGGGGGCAAAGGTTTCACCCTGGCGTATCTCGATCTTGCCGGCCTTGGCCAGTTCCAGCGAAGCAGCAAAATGCGCCGCCGTGGCCGACCGCCGCCGCTTGGGGTCTGCCTCCCAGCCATCGGGCAGGTAGCTGGCCAGGTCGGTCCAGTCCCCGGCAAAACCGATCAGCCCGCGCATCCGGTCCAGTGCCTGTTCCATGGTAAAGACATGGTCGCGGTCCATCGAATAGGGGCGGAAATCGTCGCGCGTGCGGATCCGCGCATAGGCCTGCATCAGGTCAAGAAGCGTTGCGGTATAGTCGATCCGGCGATGGCGCGTCACATCTTCGGTCAACCCGCGGGCGAAGATGTCGCGCCCCAGTTGATCGCGCGCCATAAGCTGGGCGGCTGCCTCGCGCATGGCTTGCAGACGCTCCAACTGAAACGCCAGATGCGCGGCCAGCTCTTCGGCCGAGGGACCGTCATCACTGGGGTCCGGTGGCAGCAGGAGCCGCGACTTCAAATAGGCGAGCCAGGCTGCCATCACCAGATAATCCGCCGCAAGTTCGATCCGCAAAGCTTTGGCTTTGTTGACGAAAATCAGGTACTGCTCGGCAAGTTGCAGAACCGAGACGCGGCGCAGGTCAACCTTCTGGGTGCGCGACAGGACCAACAGAAGGTCAAGCGGGCCCTCGAACCCGTCGACATCGACAATCAGCGCCTCGGCGGCAAGGCGCTGTTCCACCGCATTGGCGCCGGCCTCTTCCCAGTTCCCGTTGTCGGTATCGTCAGCCATCGGGCGCCTGCACCTCCAATGCCCGCAACTCTGCCAAGAGCGCCTCTGTCTCGCAAGCCTCGGGACACGAACGCAGCGCCAACGCGCGTTCGGCGCGTTCTGCCGCCAGCCCCTCGAGCACACCGGCAGCACCGGCCACGGCACGCATCTCGGCCAGTGTTCCGTTGCAATGCAGGATCACGTCGCAACCGGCTGATTTTGCTCGCTTCGCGCGTTCTGCAACGGTTCCCGAAAGCGCCTCCATCGACAGGTCGTCGGTCATCAGCAGGCCGTCATAGCCGAGCCCTTCGCGTAAAAACCGCACCGATCGGGCCGAGGCCGTGACCGGCGCCGCGGGATCCAGCGCGTCAAAGACGATATGCCCGGTCATCGCCATCGGCAGGTCGCGCAGCGCCGCGAAAACGGCAAAGTCCGTCTCCGCCAGCGTATCGCGCGTTGCCGTGACGCGCGGCGGTTCCTTGTGACTGTCGGCCGTCGCCCGCCCATGACCCGGCATATGTTTCATTACCGGCAGGACACCCGCCGCCAGAAGGCCACGCGCCGTTGCCCGTGCGGCGGCTATTACGCCATCTTTTTCAGTGCCATAGCAGCGATTCTTGAGAAACGGGTGCGTCGCCTCGCAAGCGATGTCGGCCGTCGGTGTGCAATTGACGTCGATCCCTACCTCGCGCAGTTCGGCGCCGATCAGCCGGGCCCGCAGTTCCATGCCGCGCGCCGCGCGCGAACCCAGCGCCCGGACGTGGTCAAGCGGGGCCGGCCATTCGCGCCAATGCGGCGCGCGCAACCGCTGAACGCGTCCACCCTCCTGATCGGTCAGCACCGGCGCCTGCCAGCCGACCGCGTCGCGCAGGTCGCCGGTCAACCGGCGAAGCTGATCGGGGTCTTCGACGTTGCGCGCGAACAGGATGAAGCCCCAGGGAGCGGTGTCACGAAAGAACGCCCGTTCGTCGGGGGATAGCCGGGGGCCGGCGCAGCCGAAGATCGCCGCGCCATGACCCATCAGCGGATGACGACCGGAATGCAGGCCGCGTTTTCGGACAAGAGCGCCGAACAGAAACGGCGGGCGTCGGCCTCGTCGGCAAACCCTTCGGCGCGCAGACGGTAAAACGCATGGCCACCGCTTTCGGCCTGCTGCACAACCAGCGACTTGCCGGCCATAAGTTCGCCGAACCGGGTTTGCAGGCGGCCCCATTCGTTGCGCGCCGCTTCGGCATCGTCAAAGGCACCAAGCTGGACAAGGCGGGTGCCTACCGCAAGGCCTGCCGGGTCCAACTCTGCCGCCGTACCGGCTGCGGTGCTGGCCGAAGCGAGCTTTCGCTTGTCCGGTCGCGCCACGGGGCGGGGCGATGTGGCAAGCCCGCCCTCGGCGGGCGCGGCGGCCAGCACATCCTCGGCCAGCGCGGCCTCGCCCGTCGCCGCATCCGCGGCTTCGGCACCTGCCGTCGTCTCACCCAGCGCAGCCGCCACGGCAAGGTCGGTATCGCTCGTCGCGGCATCGATGGCGAGCGCGGCGCTCACCAGTTCCGCCGCGTCACCGGTTTCCGCCTTGGTGGCGGTCATGGGAGCCGCCGGGCGATCTTCGAAGGCCAGCGACACTGGCGGCGGCGCCAGAACCAGACGGTCGGGCGGCGGCGCGGCCTCGCCTTCGGCGGCGATGGTGTTGACGGCAAGCCCCTGATGCGCGGCAATCTCGCCGCCCGGATCGGCGGGTGCCATCCGCATCGGGCCTTCCAGCGCGCGCACCACCGGAATGCCGGTCACGTCGCGCATGACAAGTTTGTAACCCCAGATGCCCAGCCCCGCGACCAGCGCGACCGAGGTCAGCGCCCCGGCCCATCGGGTTGTCTGCTGCAGCGCCGCCCCCAGCCGCGATTGCGCGTCCGGGTCGGCACCGGTGTAAAAGTCGAGATCGTCGTACTCGATATCCGCCATTGCTCTGCCTCGCTGCCCCGAAACCCGCCGCGTTCACGCGATCTGTCGGAGCGTCTTGCCTGCCTTGCCGGACGTGGCGCCTGTTTGGTCAGCGCATTTCTTCGACCGGCTTGACACCCAAAATACCAAGACCGGCAGAAATAACAACGCCTACGGCACGCGCGAGGGCGATTTTCGCCTGCGACGTGGCCGGATCGCCCTCTTGAACGAAGCGCAGGGCCGGGTCGTCATTGCCCCGGTTCCAGAGGCCGTGGAAATCGGCCGCGAGTTCGTAACGGTAAAAGGCGACGCGGTGCGGTTCGTGCCCGCGCGCCGCGATCTCCACCAGACGCGGAAACTCAGCCAATTTGCGGATCACCGCCAGTTCGGCCTCATGGCCAAGGCGTGACAGATCGGCGGCGGCCAGCGTGGCGTCATCGGCGGCAATCCCCGCCTCGGTCGCCTTGCGAACGACCGAGCAGACGCGGGCATGGGCGTATTGCACGTAAAAGACCGGATTGTCCTTCGACTGTTCCAGCACCTTGTCGAAATCGAAGTCCAGCGGCGCGTCGTTCTTGCGCGTCAGCATGACGAAACGGGTCACGTCGGCACCCGCCTGTTCGACGACATCGCGCAGCGTCACGAATGTGCCCGCGCGTTTCGACATCTTGAAGGGCTCGCCGTTCTTGTAGAGCTTCACCAGCTGCGTAAGCTTGATATCCAGCGGCACCCGCCCGTTCGAAAGGGCCGACACCACCGCCTTCAGCCGTTTGACATACCCGCCATGATCGGCGCCGAAGACGTTGATAAGCTGGTCGAAACCGCGCGTGACCTTGTCCCAGTGATAGGCGATGTCGGGGGCGAAATAGGTCCAGCTTCCGTCCGATTTCTTCACCGGCCGGTCGACATCGTCGCCATGCGCGGTGGACCGGAAGAGCGTCTGTTCGCGCTCCTCCCAGTCTTCCGGCAGCTTGCCCTTCGGCGGCTCGAGCGTGCCCTCATAGATCAGCCCCAGGCCGCGCAGCGTATCGATCGCCTCTTCGACCCGGCCCGAGGCGGTGATCGCCTTTTCCGAAGTATAGACATCCATCGTGACGCCAAGCATGGCCAGATCGTCGCGGATCATCTGCAACATCGCGGCGGTCGCAAATTCGCGGATATCGGCCAGCCAGTCGGCCTCGGGCTTGTCGATCAGCGTGGTGCCATACTTTGCCTTCAGCGCCTCACCCACCGGGATGAGGTAATCGCCGGGGTAAAGCCCCTCGGCGATTTCGGGGTTCAGACCGTTTGCCTCGCGATAGCGTTCATAGGCCGACCGTGCCAGCACATCGACCTGCGCGCCGGCATCGTTGATGTAGTATTCGCGGGTCACGTCAAAGCCCGCGAAATCCAGTAGCGCGGCCAGCGCATCGCCAAAGACCGCGCCCCGGGTATGGCCGACATGCATCGGCCCGGTCGGGTTGGCGGAGACGAATTCCACGTTCACCCGCTGCCCCTGCCCCATCGACGAACGCGCGAACCCCGCGCCTTCGCGCAGCGCCGCGCCGACGACGCCCTGCCATTCGGCCGGCTCCAGCCGCAGGTTCAGAAAGCCGGGGCCCGCAACGTCGGCCGTGGCGATCCGGCCGTCGCCGGCCAGTCGCGGGGCCAGCGCCTCGGCAATCGCGCGGGGCGCCATTCCGGCGGGCTTGGCCAGAACCATCGCGGCATTGGTGGCCATATCGCCATGCGAGGCGTCGCGCGGCGGCTCGACCGTGACCTGGGCAAAGTCCAGCCCGCCGGGCAATTCGCCCGCGGCCACCATCGCGTCGAGCGCGTCGAGCACCAGCGCCCGGATATCGGAAAAGAGGTTCATTGCGGTTATCCCTTGTTGCGCGCGGTTTAGCACGCAAGGCGTGGGCGTCAATCGCCCTGCGCTGCCTCGTCGGGTGCCGGCACTTCGGCCGCGGGTTGGCTGGGTTCGGTTTCCGGCGGACGAAGCGAAAGGATCTGACCCCAGGATGCGGTGCCCGGTGTGGCGTCCGAGGCCAGGAACCGGACAAGGCCATCGGGGCCGATCCGCCCCAGAAGGACGGAATCGGGCCGCGCGGCGCGCCAGTCGTCAAAGCGGTATTCCGCCGTCAGTCGGGTGGCCCGAACCCGCCAGCCTTCGCCGATACGGCGCGACAGTTCATCGAAGGTCGCACCATCGCCGAACCGGCGCCCGCCCAGCGTCGTGGGCAGGTTGTTGCGGGCGCTTTCGCCCCCCGCCCGGCCGATCTGCCAGACGTTGTCTCGGCCGAACTCCGGCGCGAGGTCGGTGGCGACCAGCGTGTTGTAGGCATCGTTGTCTGATGCCGCCAGGACCAGCCCGTAGGAGGCAAGCTCCACCGAATGATCGGCCGCTTCCGAAAGGATGTCGCCGAAGTAGGTCGGCAGCGAGCGGTCGCGAACCGGGCGCAGGTGCAGCCGGTTGGGATCGGTCACCAGAACCGGTATGCCGGCATTGTCAAGCGCTTCGGCCAGCGCCGCGGCAAACCGCGAACCGCCGACGATGAGCACACCGGGCACACCTTTGCCCGCCAGCCCCAGAAGCCGCGCCATAGGCACGAGCGTGAAGCCGTGCAAAACCACCGTCGCCGCGACCAGCACGAAGGCCAGCGGCCCGATCAGCGCGCCATCCTCGACGCCGAGCGCGGCGAGCCTCGCGCCAAAAAGCCCGGCAACGGCCACCAGGACCACACCGCGCGGCCCGGTCAGCGCCACCAGCAGACGCTCGCGAAACGGGATGTCGGTGCCGGCAAGCGAGACCAGCACCGTAACCGGGCGCGCAACCAGCACGACCAGCGCCACGAACAGGATCGCGCGCAAATCAAGCGCCAGCAGCTGCCCGAAATCGAGCGAGGCGGCAAGAAGAATGAAGACGCCCGATACCAGGAGAACCGTGGCGTGTTCCTTGAACCGCCGCAATTCGGCATAGGAGGGAAGATCGGCATTGGCGATGACCAGCCCCATCACCGTCACCGCCAGAAGGCCGCTTTCATGCAGCACCGCATCGGCACCGGCAAAGATCGCCAGCAATACGACGAAGAGAACCGGGACCTTCATGTATTCCGGCACATGGCCGCGGCGAAACGCCAGAACCAGCCCGCGCCCCGCGAAATACCCCAGCGCCGCGGCCAGCACGATGCCCAGAACCAGGTGGCCCATCGCCGGGGCGAGCCCGGCCGCGTTTCGAAACACGCTGACGATCTCGAAGGCCAGCACCGCCGCCAGCGCCCCGATCGGGTCGTTGACGATGGCCTCCCATTGCAACAGCGCCGCGGGCCGGCGCGACAGGCGCGCCTGGCGCAGCAAGGGCGCGATGACCGTGGGTCCGGTGACAATCAGGATGCCGCCGAAAACGCTGGCCGCTTCCCAGCTGAGCCCGGCCCCCCAACGCAGGACCAGCGTCGACAGGAGCCAGCCCAGCGGCGCTCCGATCACCACCAGCCGGCGCACGCCATGCGCCGCCCCCTCAAGCTTGGCGAAATTGAGCGTCAGCCCGCCCTCGAAAAGGATCACCGCCACGGCCAGCGCGATCAGCGGACCGGTCAGATCGCCCAGATCCCGGGTCGGCTGAAAGAGCCCGGTGGCCGGTCCGACGATCAGCCCGGCAAGCAGCATCAGCACGATCGCGGGCATCCGGAAACGCCACGCCAGCCATTGCGAACCGACACCCAGCGCGCCAACCAGCGCGATGGCAACGACCGGTGGCAGGCCGGCGGAGGGATCAAGGCTCATGCGCGTTCCTTTCCGGGGGGCGAAACGGACGGGTACCGGCCCGGCCCGCATGCGACGGCGCGGCGGACCCGCCTAGCTACACAACCGTTCGTGTTCCTGCAAGGCGAACCGGTCGGTCATGCCCGCCACGTAATCCGCCACGATCCGCGCCAATGCGGTCCGATCGGCCGCGCGCGCAATGTCGGCACGCCATTCGGCCGGCAACAGCGCCGGATCGTCGAGAACCCGCGCGAAACGAGCGCGCTGGACGGCGCTGACCGGCGCGCGCTCGACCATGACCGACGGCGCCCGGTACATCCGGCGAAACAGAAACGACCGGATCGCCTTGAGGTCCTGATAAAGCGGCTTGGAAAAGCGGATGATCGTGGCGTCCATCGCCCGGATCTCCTCGACCGATTTCGGCTGCGCCGCCTCCAGCCGGTTGCGCGCCACGGCGATCACATCCTCGACCATCACGCCAAAGACCCGCCGCAGCGCTTCGTGCCGGCGCCGCATCGGCTCCAGCCCCGGGTATAGCCGGTCCACCTCGGCAAAGGCCGGCCCGGTCACCGGCAGTTCCATCAGATCGGTCTCGCTGAACAGCTCCGAACGCAGCCCGTCATGCAGGTCATGGTGGGAATAGGCCACATCGTCGGCAATCGCCGCGACCTGCGCCTCGGCGCTGGCGAAAGTATGCAATTCCAGATCGAAATCGGCATTTGCTTCGGCCAGCGCATAGGGAATGTCCGCCGCGACCGGCGCGCCATCGCCATCACGCTCAAGCACCGGGCCGTTGTGTTTGGCGATGCCCTCCAGCGTTTCCCAGGTCAGGTTCAGACCATCGAAATCGGCATAGTGACGCTCCAGCCGGGTCACGATTCGCAGGGCCTGAGCGTTGTGGTCGAACCCGCCAAAGGGCGCCATCAGTTCGGCCAGCGCATCCTCGCCGGTATGGCCGAAGGGCGTATGGCCCAGATCATGGGCCAGCGCGATCGCCTCGGCCAGTTCGGTGTTGAGCCCCAGAACCCCCGCGATCGTGCGCGCCACCTGCGCAACCTCGATCGAATGGGTCAGGCGGGTGCGGTAATAATCGCCCTCGTGTTCCACGAAGACCTGCGTCTTGTGCTTCAGCCGCCGAAAGGCCGAGGAATGGATGATCCGGTCGCGGTCACGCTGAAACGGGCTGCGAAAGGTCGAATAGCCTTCGGTGTGCAGCCGGCCGCGCGACCGGTCGGGATCGCAGGCATAGGGGGCAAGGGTCATCGCGCCATCGCTCAATTCTTGTCGTCGTTCCTGCCTGCCCATATATGTGGTTTCACCGCGAAAGGACATAAGGCAACGCCGATGACCCTGACCCTTCCCCCCCGCGTGACAGAACGCGCTTTCGCGCGGCTGGCAGAGATCAACGCCGAAGCCGGGCATGACCGTGCCCTGCGCGTCGCGGTCGAGGGCGGCGGCTGTTCCGGCTTTCAGTACGACATCCGCCTGGACGAACCCGCACCCGACGATCTGGTGCTGGAAGGCGGCGGCCAGAAGGTGCTGATCGACACCGTGTCGCTGCCCTTCCTGCAAAACGCGACCATAGACTTTTCCGACGATCTGATCGGCGCGCGCTTTGTCGTCGAGAACCCCAACGCCACCTCCTCCTGCGGCTGCGGCATCTCATTTTCCATCTGATTTCATCTTGGTCCAAATACTCCCGGGGTCCGGGGCGGCGCCCCCGGCCGCCTTGCCGCTTGGCGGCGCGCGCCGGCGCGGCTAGAACGGGCGGATCAGGGAGACGGCCATGAAGATCGCGACATTCAACATCAACGGCATCAAGGCCCGGGCCGAGGCGCTGCCGGCCTGGCTCGATACGGCCGAGGTCGATGTCGTGCTCTTGCAGGAAATCAAGTCGGTCGACGAAAACTTTCCGCGCGAGCTCTTCGAGGATCGCGGCTACCGCGTCGAGACCCATGGCCAGAAAAGCTTCAACGGCGTCGCGATCCTGTCGCGCCTGCCGCTTGAGGATGTCCGGCGCGGCCTGCCGGGCGACGAGACCGACGAACAGGCCCGTTATATCGAAGCCACGGTGATGGGCGACCGGCCGGTCCGGGTCTGCGGGCTCTACCTGCCGAACGGCAATCCGGTGCCCGGCCCGAAATACGATTACAAGCTGGCCTGGATGGCCCGGCTCGAGGCGCGCGCGCGCGACCTTCTGGCGCTGGAAGAGCCGTTTCTGATGGCCGGCGACTACAATGTCATTCCGCAGGACGAGGACGCCGCCAGACCCGAGGTCTGGCGCGAGGATGCGCTCGCCCTGCCGCAAAGCCGCGAGGCCTTCCGCCGGCTTCTGAACCTGGGCCTGACCGAGGCGTTCCGGGCCCGGGAACCGCGCCCCGGTCACTACAGCTTCTGGGATTACCAGGCGGCGGCCTGGGAAAAGAACAACGGCATCCGCATCGATCATGTCCTGCTCAGCCCGCAATGCGCCGACCTGCTGACCGAGGCCGGGATCGACAAGGCCGAACGCGGGCGTGACAAGCCGTCAGACCATGTTCCGGTCTGGGTCGCGCTTGACGCCTGACCGCCCATGCGTGCGCCCGATACCTGGTATCACCGCACTGGTCGGCCGGTTGCCGCGCGGCAGCCGCTGAACGGGCGCGCGACAGCCACGGTCGCCATCGTCGGCGGCGGTCTTGCGGGGCTTTCCACCGCCTTGGAACTCTCCCGGCGCGGGATTGCCGTCGCCCTTTTTGAGGCGGAAAGCCTCGGTTTCGGCGCCTCCGGGCGAAATGGCGGCTTTGTCAGCGATGGCTATGCCGCCGGCGCCTCTGCCATCACCCGGCGCGCCGGGGCGGAGACTGCGGCAACCCTGCAGGCCTTGTCGGTCGAGGGGCGCGAGGCGGTGCGTGACCATATCGCCGAATTTGGCCTGACCGACGCGGGCTTGACCCCCGGCATCCTGCGTATGCGGCGACACGAACCCGGCGACGATCTGCGCCACGAAGCCGCGGGCAATCCCGAGCTTGACTACCTCGGCCCCGATGCCATCCGCGCCAGCCTGTCCACCACCCGTTACCGGCATGGCCAGCGCGACCGGGGCGCCTTTCACATCCACCCGCTGAACTACCTGCGCGGCCTGGCCGATGCGGTCGAGGCCATGGGCGGGCGGATCCACGAGGCGACGCCGGTCACCGGCCTGGCGGGCGCGCCGGGTGGTTTCGAACTGACCACGCCCGCCGGTAGGCTGCGTGCGCAAACCGTCGTGGTCACAACCGGCGGCTACACCGGGCCGCTGGTGCCGGAACTGCGCCGCGCCATGCTGCCGATCGCGACCTATGTGATGCAAAGCGAAACCGCGCCGGAGCGTCTTTCAAAAGCCATCCGCACGTCCGAAGCCATCGGCGACGACCGGCGCGCCGGCGATTACTATCGCCTTGTCGAGGGCGGCGCGCGGCTTCTCTGGGGCGGGCGGATCACCACGCGCGCGGCCAAGACCGCCGGGATCGTCCGCGAGCTTCGCCACGAGATGACGACGGTCTACCCCGACCTTGCCGGTCTGAAGACCGAGCACGCGTGGTCGGGGCTGATGGCCTATGCCCGCCACCAGATGCCGCAGATCGGTCAGTTGCGCCCGGGGCTCTGGTACGCCACCGCCTTTGGCGGGCACGGGCTCAACACCACCGCGATCGCCGGGCGGCTTCTGGCCGAGGCGATTGCCGGCGAAAGCGACCGCACCCGGGCGTTTGAACCGTTCGGGCTTGACTGGACCGGTGGGCCGGCGGGATTGGTCGCCGCGCAGCTCATCTACTGGTCGCTTCAGGCGCAGGACCGATGGCGCGAGGCGCGCGCCGGAGCGCTGCGTCAGTAAAGCCCGCCGGCGCTCAGCGTGCCGAAATCTGCCTTCTTGGGCACGATCTTGGTCTTGCCGGTCACCGTGCGCACCGCGGTCGCCTCGCTTTCATCGCTTTCGCCGGCGGCAAAGAGCGGCAGGTTCGCGCCCATGGCAAAGCCGCCATCGACCAGCGCGCCAAGGCCGAAGATCGGCTCTTCGCCATCGCGGAAGTATTCGGCCACCACATTGTCACCCGAGGATTCGGGCGGCAGAAGCGCGCCGGAATAGCGGTCGATCTTGATGAAATGGCCGCCGGGCGGGACCTTGAACTGCGCCCCGCCGTATTTCTTGATCGCCTCGGACATGAAGCTTTGGAACACCGGGCCGCAGAAACCGCCGCCCGACGCCCCGCCGCCCAGGCTGCGCGGCTGGTCGAAACCGATGTAGCAACCCGCCACGATGGTCGAGGAAAAGCCGATGAACCACACATCCTTGGCGTCGTTCGTGGTCCCGGTCTTGCCGGCAATCGGCACCGGCAGGTTGATGCCGCGCGCGGTCCCGCGCTGTACGACACCCTGCATCATCGAGGTAAGCTGATAGGCGGTGATCGCATCCATCACCCGTTCACGGTTCGAGGTGATGCGGGGAATGGCGCCGGGATCGAGGCTGGCCAGCCGGCAATCCTCGCAGACGCGCTGATCGTGGCGATAGATGGTGCGCCCCCAGCGGTCCTGAACCCGATCAACCAGCGTCGGTTCCACCCGTTCGCCGCCATTGGCGAACATCGCATAGGCCGCGACCATCTTGAAAAGCGTGGTTTCCTGGCTGCCGAGCGCATTGGCCAGAAACGGCTTCATCGGGCTGTAGACGCCGAAGCGTTCGGCATAGCCGGCCACGGTTTCCATGCCGATTTCCTGCGCCACGCGCACGGTCATCAGGTTTCGCGACTGTTCGATCCCGGTGCGCAAGGGCGCGGGACCGTAGAACTTGTTCGACGCGTTCTTGGGCCGCCAGAGGCCTTGCGGTGTGTTCACCTCGATCGGCGCGTCAACGACGATGGTCGCAGGGCTGAAGCCGCTGTCGAGCGCGGCGGCATAGACGAAGGGCTTGAACGAAGAACCAGGTTGCCGCGTTGCCTGGGTGGCGCGGTTGAAGACCGAATCCTGATAGGAATAGCCGCCCTGCATCGCGAGGACTCGGCCGGTATTGACATCCATCGCCATGAAGGCGCCCTGCACCTCCGGTATCTGACGCAGCGACCAGCGCTTGAATTCGCCCGCATCGTCGGCCAGCGGCGTGACAAGCACGACATCGCCCACCGACAAGAGGTCGCCGGCGGCTTTCGCCTTAGGGCCAAGGCGCCCGTCCGCCTGCCGCTTGCGCGCCCAGGTCACATCCTCCGCCGGGATGTAGTGACCGTCCTCGTCTTCGGCGACCCCGTCGATCCCGACCCGGGCCGAGGATTTGCCGACCTCCAGCACAACGGCCGGATACCAGCCCTCGACATCGCGCGACACTTCTGTTTCGGCCAGCGCGGTGCGCCATTCGATCTCGCTTCCAAGGCGCGCTGGGTCGATCACCTTGCGGGTGCCGCGCCAGATGCCCTGGTTGCGGTCGTATTTCTCAAGCCCTGCGCGCAGCGCCGCGGCAGCGGCAAGCTGCATTTCGGGATCGACGGTTGCCCGGATCGTCAGCCCGCCGCCGAAAAACTCCTCTTCGCCGAAGCTGCCAGAGAGCTGACGCCGGATTTCATCGGTGAAATAGTCGCGCGGCGGCAGCGAGGCCTTGAAGGCCGGATAGTCGCCGTTCTGCACGGTCAGCAGCGGCTTTTCCTTTTCGGCCTCATAGGTCGCCTGGTCGATATAGCCGTTCTGCCACATCTCGCGCAGCACATAGTTGCGCCGTTCGGTCACCCGCTCCTTGGCGGTGACGGGGTGGTATTTGGACGGTGCCTGCGGCAGTGCGGCCAGAAACGCGGCCTCCGAGGCATCAAGCTGGCCGAGCGTCTTGTTGAAATAGGTCTGCGCGGCGGCCGCCACGCCATAGGAGTTCTGACCGAGGAAGATCTCGTTCAGATAAAGCTCAAGGATCTTGTTCTTGGGCAGGCTTTCCTCGATCCGGGTCGCCAGGATGATTTCCTTGATCTTGCGCTCACCCGTGCGGTCGCCCGAAAGCAGGAAGTTCTTCATCACCTGCTGCGTAATGGTCGAGGCACCGCGCACATTGCGCCCGCGCGAGCGCAGCGCCTCGAAGGCGGCGGCGGCGATGCCGCGCGCGTCATAGCCCTTGTGGGTATAGAAATTCTTGTCCTCGGCCGAGATGAAGGCATTCTTGACCAGATCGGGAATTTCCTCGATCGGCGCGAAGATGCGGCGCTCGCGGGCGAATTCGTCGATCATGCGGCCTTCGCCGGAATAGATGCGCGAGATTGTCGGCGGCGCGTACTGCGCCAGGTTTTCGTGGCTGGGCAGGTCGCGGCCGTACATCCAGAAGACCGCGCCGATGGTCAGCGCGATGAAGACCAGCGCAATCGTCAGCCAGCTGAAGATGCCGCCAAAGAAGGACCCGATGAATCTGAGCACGCCTGACCCCGTGTTGCCGCGCTTTGCATATACGCGCGCCGGCGCGCGGTCAAAGCAAGCCTGCCCAGTATAGCGGGGTTTTGCCGCGATTTCCGTCACGTTTTGTCGATGGGCGGTGCCTTGCCGGCGTTATTGGCGGATCAGGCGCGCCTCGGCCGCATCCGCAAGGGCCCAGGCCTGAACCGCCGATACCACCGCCCGAGCCATGCGCGCGCGCCAGTCGGCATCCAGGATGTTCGCCAGGTCGTGCGGGTTCGACAGAAACCCCAGCTCCAGCAGAACCGACGGAATATCGGGCGATTTCAGGACCGAAAAGGCGGCCTGCATGTGCGGATGCTTGTGCATGCGCAGTTCGGCGGCTTGGATCGCCGCGACCAGCGCGCCCGCCAGGCGGTCCGAACGCGGGTCGGTTTCGACCCGGGCCATCTCCATCATCACCCCGGCTATCCGGTCATCCTGTTCGCTGAGGTCGACACCGGCCAGCAAATCGGCGCGGTCGTGGCGTTCGGCCAGCGCGGCCGAAGCGGTATCGGTTGCGGCATCGGCCAGCGTATAGACCGTCGCACCGCGCGCCTGCCCCTCGGCCAGCGCGTCGGCGTGAAGCGAGATGAAGAGGTCGGCACCCACCGCGCGCGCCAGCGAAATGCGGGTTTCCAAGGGCACGAAGGTGTCGCTTTCACGGGTCAGAACCACCGTCATGCCGCCGGCGCGCAGCATCGCCTCTTTCAGTTCGCGCGCAAAGGCGAGGATAAGCTCTGCCTCGTTGGCCTGCGGGGTTTCGGCGCCCGGATCGATACCGCCATGACCGGGGTCAAGCACCACGACCAGCGGTGCGTCGCCAGTCTGGCGGCGTTTGACCGTACCGGGCGCAGGCGGACTCGCGGCCGGCACATCGCCCCAAGTCCGGGCAGGTGCGGCGGCCAGAGCGGCGGCGAAATCCGAAGCGCTGGCCGTCTTCAGCCGAATGTCGACCCGCGCGCCGCCACTGCCCTGCCCGGTCTGCATCCCCGCGCTTTCGACCGTGAACGGACCTTCGAGTTCCGCCACCAGCCGCGACCAGCCCGGCTCCAGCGCGCCGGCGCGCAGCCCAATCACCCGTTCGCCCGAGTTGAGCGCGGCGAGATCGGTGCCATTCCAGTCCACCTCGCGGAAATCGACGACAAGCCGCGGCGGGCTGTCCATGAGACCGATGCGATAAGGCACGGGCTGAGAGAGCGACAGAACGATCCGCACGCCGTCGCCGTCGTCGCTGACCGCCGAAGCCGCGCCATCCAGCCGGGCGAGCGCGGAAAACTCCTGCGCCCAACCGGGCGTGGAAACCGCCGCGAACGCGAACCAGAGCGCGAAGAATAGCCTGATCATGACGACTGCCCGTTTTTCGGCCATTCTAGCGAAATGGGGCCGCCGTTCAATCGCGACGGCCGGCCATGAAGGCGGAAAGCCGCGAAAGACCTTCCCGGATGTCATCGCTGCTGCGCGCATAGGAAAAGCGCAGGGTCGTTGCGCCGCGCCGGGGGTCGAAATCCAGCCCCGGTGTCACCGCGACGCCCGCCCTGTCGAGGATCTCGTCGCAAAAGGCCAGGCTGTCACCGGTCATCTCCGACACGTCGGCATAGATGTAGAACGCCCCGTCGGGCGGCGCGATGCGCGAGAACCCGGCCTTTGGCAGCCCCTCCAGCATCAGCCGGCGGTTTTCGGCATAGACAGCCAGATTGGCCTCGAGTTCATCGGCAGCGTCCGTTCCAAGCGCGGCCAGCGCCGCAATCTGGCTGGCATGGGGCGGGCAGATGAACATGTTCTGCGCCAGACGCTCGACCATGCGCACATGGTCCGGCGGCACAACCATCCAGCCGATGCGCCAGCCGGTCATCGAGAAGTACTTGGAAAACGAGTTGATCACATAGACATCGTCCGACAGTTCCAGCGCGCTGACCGCGCGGCCTTCGTATTGCAGGCCGTGATAGATCTCGTCGGAAATGAAGGCCGCGCCACGGTCCCGCGCCCAGCCGATCAGCGCCGCCAGCGCGTCGCGGTCCAGCATCGTGCCCGAAGGATTGCCCGGCGAGGCGACGATCAACCCATCGAGCGGGCCCGCACCTTCCAGATCCGCCGGCACCGGTTGCAGCCGGTTTTCCATCCGGGTCGGGATGCCGACGGGGTTGAGGCTCAGCGCCTTCAGGATCTGGCGGTAGGACGGATAGCCGGGTTCGCCCAGCCCGACGCGCGCGCCGGCGTCGAACAGCGCCGTAAAGGCCAGAAGGAAGGCCCCGGAGGAACCGGGCATGACGACGACGCGGGCGGGGTCAAGGTCGATCCCGTACCAGCGCCGGTAAAGCCCGGCAATCGCCACGCGCAGTTCCGGCAGGCCAAGCGCCACGGTATAGCCAAGCGCGCCGGCCTCCATCGCCTCAGCCAGCGCGGCGCGGGCCACGGCGGGTGCCGGGGTTCCGGGTTGGCCCACTTCCATGTGGATGATGTGGCGGCCCTGCGCCTCGGCAAGGCGAGCCCTTTCCATCACATCCATCACAATGAAGGGATCGACGGCACTTCGGCTTGAAACTCGCATCCCGGCCTCCCTAAAGTGTCGCGGCGTTCTCTCAGCCCGCGTGGCGAAGGTCAATGGCCATCGCCCGCGGACTGGGTTATGAGGCGCTAAGCACCGTACCGCCGGCCGAAGGAGACCCGCCATGACCCGCCCTGCCCTGTTCACCGGTTGTCTGACGGCCGTTATGCTGGCCGGCGCTGCCGGCGCCACCGACCTGACCACCATGTCCGATGCCGAGCGCGAGGCGTTTCGCGCCGAGGTTCGCGCCTATCTTATTGAAAATCCAGAAGTTCTGGTCGAGGCCTTCAACACGCTGGAACAGCGCCAGGCCGCCGAACAGGCCAAGGGCGATGCCGCGCTGGTGGCCGACAATGCCGATGCGATCTTCGATGACGGAACATCCTGGGTTGGCGGCAATCCCGATGGCGACATCACGCTTGTTGAATTCGTCGATTACCGTTGCGGGTATTGCCGCAAGGCACATGATGAAGTGGCCGAATTGATCAAGAGCGACGGCAATATCCGCTTCATCGTCAAGGAATTCCCCATTCTCGGCGAACAGTCCGTTCACTCTGCGCGCTTCGCGCTGGCCGTGCGTCAGGCCGCCGGCGACGAGGTTTACAAGAAAGCCCATGACGCGCTCATCACACTGAAAGGCGACGTCAACGCCACCAGCCTTACCCGGCTAGCCGGCGACCTGGGCCTTGACGCGCAGGACATTCTGGCACGGATGGAAAGCCCCGAGGTTTCCGCCGTGATCGCCGCCAATCACGAACTGGCCGGGCGGATGCAGATTTCCGGCACCCCGACCTTTGTTCTGGGCGGGCAGATGGTGCGTGGATACGTGCCGCTGGCCGGCATGCGCGAAATCGTGGCGGAAGAACGCGGGTAACCGCGCGCCGCTCTATTCCGCCGCCGCTTGCGCCGCCTCGATCTCGGCTGCGCGCGCCTCCACCAGTTCGACGATATGGTCGATCATGCGGTCGTTGGACAGTTTGTGGTCCTGCTTGCCGGCCAGATAGACCATACCCGATCCGGCGCCGCCGCCGGTAAAGCCGATATCGGTCATCAGGGCCTCGCCCGGGCCGTTGACCACGCAACCGATGATCGACAAGCTCATCGGCGTCTTGATGTGCTCCAGCCGCTTTTCCAGCGCCTCGACGGTCTTGATCACGTCGAACCCCTGCCGGGCACAGGACGGGCAGGAAATGATCTGCACGCCGCGCGTCCTGAGGCCGAGGGATTTCAGGACCTCGTAGCCGACCTTCACCTCCTCGACCGGATCGGCCGAAAGGCTGACCCGGATCGTGTCGCCGATCCCGGCCCAGAGGAGGCTGCCTAGCCCCACCGCCGATTTGACCGTGCCCGACATCAGCCCGCCAGCCTCGGTGATGCCAAGATGAATGGGCGCGTCCGTCGCCTCGGCCAGATGCTGATAGGCCGCGGCGGCGAGAAAGACGTCGGAGGCCTTGCAGGAGATCTTGAACTCGTGGAAATCGTTGTCCTGCAACAGCTTGATATGGTCGAGCCCGCTTTCGACCATCGCGTCAGGACAGGGTTCACCGTATTTGTCCAGAAGGTGCTTTTCGAGAGACCCGGCATTCACACCGATACGGATCGAGCAGCCATGATCCTTCGCAGCCTTCACAACCTCCCGCACCCGTTCGGCCGATCCGATATTGCCGGGGTTGATGCGCAGGCAGGCCGCGCCGGCCTCTGCCGCCTCGATCGCGCGTTTGTAGTGAAAGTGGATGTCGGCGACGAGGGGCACGGGGCTTTCGCGAACGATTGCGCGCAGCGCGCTGGTCGAAGCCTCATCGGGGGTCGAGACCCGCACGATGTCGGCGCCGGCCTCTGCGGCGCGCTGCACCTGTTCGACCGTCGCCTTCACGTCCGAAGTGATCGTGTTGGTCATCGTCTGGACGGTGATCGGCGCATCGCCGCCAACCGGCACAGAACCCACCATGATCCGCCGCGATACCCGACGGTCGATGTTGCGCCAGGGGCGGATGGGATTGTGCGACATGGGGCAAAGCCTTCTGACCGGGGCCGTTCGGCCCCTAGATAAGACCTTGGGGTCAGCCGGGCAACGGGCTAGTTGGCGGTCTGCGCCTCGGCCACCGCAACAATCGCGGCAAGGTCGGGATCGCCGCCCAGGTCCGCCAAGGCATAGCCTTCGGTCAGCGATGCCACCGAAAGCGCGACATTCTTGACCACCTGCGCGCCGGGCGCGGCGGGGCCATAGGTCTGGCCATTGACGGCGAAATAGACCGAACCGGAATTGCCGGCACGCAGCAGCGCCGGTTCTTCGGTTTGCGGCACGACATAGCGTTCGCCGGCATCCAGGATCTTTTCGAACAGCACCGTGCCATCGGCGGCGCTGACGCGCACCCAGGACGGGCGGGCGGCGACGATTTCAACCGAGGGTTCGGCATCGGCGACGACCTTGATTTCGGCCTCTGCCTCGGCGCCAAGCCCGGCAAAGGCGGTGGCGTCTTCCTCCGCAGCAGCTTCATCGGCCAGCGCGCCATTGGTCCGCGGATCGATGGCCGCGATCGGGCCATCGCGCGAGGTCAGGACCGGCACGTCCAGCGCCTGCGGGCGGTAAAGACGGTCGAATCCTTCATTGGCGGCCAGCACCGGGCCGCTGTCGGCTTCGTCCGCCGGGGCGGGAAGCGAGGGTTCGGGTGGCAGGACATCCAGTTCGGCGACCACGCCCGGCGCCTGATCGACCGGGGTCAGACGCACCTGCTGCACCTGTTGCAGCACCGACCAGCCGCCGTAACCGATGGCGCCGATCAGCGCGACCAGAACCAGCAACGAGCCCACGGCGCGCGGTTCGATGGTTGCGAAAAGCGCCTCGCCCCGCGGAACGAACATCGCATTGGGATCGCCCAGCGGTTCGGTGTTGCGCCGCTTGGCGCGGCGTTCGGCCACCCGCGGCGACGAGGCCGCCGCCGACATGCCGTGTGCGACGGTGAAATTCGCCTCATGGCAGAACTTGGCATAGGCCCATTCCGGATCCATGCCGAGATAGCGCGCATAGCTGCGCACATAGCCGGCGATGAAGCCCGGGGTTTCGAAGGCCGAGACATCGCAATTTTCGATCGCGGCGATATAGGTCGCCTTGAGCTTCAGTTCGCGCTGAACATCCAGAAGGGATTTGCCAAGGGTCGCGCGTTCGCCGCGCATCAGATCGCCCAGGCGCAACTCGAAATCGTCAAAGCCCTTTGGCTTTTCCGCTTCAGTCGCCGAAGGTGTTCCCTTCCGCCCGATCATCCGTTGCCCCTTGCCTGTCCCGCTGTGGCGTGGCTCACGCCGACCCGAATCCCCACCCGAGTCGGTCCACTACGCCTATTTCGAAAAGCCTAGCATATGGCAAGGTCTATTGCACGCCGCGATTGTTCAGGCGCTGGCGTGGGCACGATTCAGCGCACAGCGCGACCAGAGTGCATCCATCGCGGAAACAAGCCGGTCGATTTCACCCGCATCGTGCACGGGAGACGGTGTAAAGCGCAGCCGTTCGGTTCCGCGAGGCACGGTCGGGAAGTTGATCGGCTGGACGTAAATGCCGAAATCCTCCAGCAGCATGTCGCTCAGCGCCTTGCAATGCACCGGGTCGCCGACATGGACCGGCACGATATGGCTGCCATGGTCGATGATCGGCAGGCCAAGGCCCTTCAGCCGCATCTTCAGGATGCGCGCGTTGGTCTGCTGGCGTTCGCGCAGGGCCTGATCGGTCTTCAGGTGGCGAACCGATGCCGCCGCGCCGGCCGCCACTGCCGGCGGCAACGAGGTGGTAAAGATGAAACCCGGCGCATAGGACCGGATCGCATCGACCATCTTGGCCGATGCCGCGATATAGCCGCCCATCACCCCATAGGCCTTGGCCAGCGTGCCGTTGATGATGTCGATGCGGCGCGCCAGCCCGTCGCGTTCGCTCACCCCGCCGCCGCGCGGACCGTACATGCCCACGGCATGCACCTCGTCGATATAGGTCAGCGCGCCGAATTCCTCGGCCAGATCGCAAATCGCTGCAATCGGGCCGAAATCGCCATCCATCGAATAGATCGATTCGAAGGCGATCAGCTTGGGCGCCGCGGGGTCGTCGGCGGCCAGAAGTTCGCGCAGATGAGCAATGTCGTTGTGACGGAAGATGCGCTTGGCCCCGCCGTTGCGACGCACACCCTCGATCATCGAGGCGTGGTTCAGCGCGTCGGAATAGATGATCATCCCGGGAAACAGCCGCGGCAGCGTCGAAAGCGTCGCGTCATTGGCGATATAGGCCGAGGTGAAGACCAGCGCCGCTTCCTTGCGGTGCAGATCGGCGATCTCGGCCTCCAGCCGCTTGTGATAGACCGTGGTGCCCGAGATGTTGCGCGTACCGCCCGAACCGGCGCCGGTGGCATCAAGCGCTTCGTGCATCGCGGCCAGCACGGCCGGGTTCTGCCCCATGCCGAGATAGTCGTTTCCGCACCAGACGGTGATTTCCTTCTGGGTACCGTCCGGCCGGTTCCACATCGCCTTCGGGAAATGCCCCTTGCGCCGCTCGATATCGATGAAGGTGCGATAGCGCCCTTCCTCGTGCAGCCGGTTCAACGCCGTGTCGAGCGCTCCATCATGGTTCATTCGGGTCGTCTCCCCTGCCTTATCGCTGCGGCAGTCATGTCCGTTTCGCGCGGGTCAGGCCTTGATAAAGGTCAAATGCCGATTTTTGAAGGCTACAAATTGCCCCACCGGGGTCATCTGCCCCGTTCTGCCCTCTCGCGTCTGGACAGCGCCGCCGTCGCTGATAGGGTCGCCGGCAACACCGAAAGGGAGCTTGCCATGACCGTAGACGCCGTTCGACCGTATCGACGCCACATTGCCAGAGGCGATGGAGCGGCTGATGGCGTTCCTGCGCATCCCGTCGATCTCGACCGATCCGGCCTACAAGGCCGATGTCGACCGCGCCGCAGACTGGCTGGCCGGCGCTGCGCGACCTGGGCTCGATGCCGAGAAACGGGCAACCCCGGCCACCCGATGGTTGTCGGCCATGGCGGCGAGGGCGAACGCCACATCCTGTTTTACGGCCATTACGACGTTCAGCCGGTCGATCCGCTGAACCTCTGGACGACGCCGCCCTTCGAGCCCAGGTCGAGGATACGCCGAAGGGCAAGGTCATCCGCGGCCGCGGCTCGTCGGACGACAAGGGCCAACTGATGACCTTTGTCGAGGCCTGCCGGGCCTGGAAGGCGGTGCATGGCACCCTGCCCTTCCGCATCACCTTCTTCTGCGAGGGCGAGGAGGAAAGCGGCTCGCCCTCGCTCATCCCCTTCATGCAGGACAATGCCGATGAACTGCGCGCCGATCTGGCGCTGATCTGCGACACCTCGATGGTCTCGCCCGGCGTGCCTTCCATCGCTTCCGCAGCTTCGCGGCATGCTCAAGGATGAATTCACCCTGCACGGGCCGCGCATCGACCTGCATTCGGGCCATTACGGCGGGCCGGGGCTGAACCTGTTGCGCGAAGTGGCCCGCATCGTCGCGTCGTTCCACGACCCGGAAACCGGCCGCGTCGCCGTCGAGGGTTTCTATGATGGCGTGCACGAGGTGCCGGCCGAACTGATGGCGCAGTGGGAAAGCTGCGGATCTGACGAAGCGGATTACCTAAATTCGGTGGGCTATACCGTGCCGCACGGCGAAAGGGGCTATTCGACGCTGGCCCAGCAATGGGCACGCCCGACGCTGGAAATCAACGGCATGTGGGGCGGTTATCAGGGCGCGGGGTCGAAAACCGTGATCCCCTCCGAGGCGCATTGCAAGATCACCTGCCGGCTGGTCGGCGACATGGACCCCGACGTGCTGCGCGGGAAAATCCGCGCCCATGTCGAGGCCCGGCTGGCACCCGACAGCCGCGTCACCTGGGACCAGGATCTGGAAGGTTCGCCCGCCGCCGTGATGAACACCGCGCGGCCCGAATTTGCGGCCGCGCGCAAGGCGCTGTCGGACGAATGGCAGCGCGAGGCGGTCTTTGTCGGCATGGGCGGGTCGATCCCGATTGCCGGTTTCTTCAAGACCGTTCTGGGCATGGATGCCATGCTGATTGGCTTTGCCAACGACGATGACGCGATCCACAGCCCGAACGAGAAATACGATGTGAAAGCTTCCACCGCGGTATTCGCAGCTGGGCGCGCATCCTCGCCGAACTGGCCGGCAGCCAGGCCTAGCCGCCGGTCATGTAGGGCATCAGCACCACTTCGGCATCCGGCGGGATCGGCTGAAACCACGCCTCGCGGTAGATCACCCCGTCGATGGACACCGACACGCCGCGCCGGATCTGCGGGACGAGGCCGGGATAGGCCTCGCCCAGCGCGTCGAGCATCTGCTTGACGGTCGCCGCATCCACCTCGACCTCGTCACGGCCTTCGGTGGCATGGCGCAGCGACTCCCAGAGCCTGACGCGGACCATGCCCAGTCAGCCACGGTCTTGCAGCGCCTTCAGCACCCGCGGCGGCGACATCGGCAGTTCGGTCAGCCGCACGCCGAAACCGCGTGACACCGCATTGGCGATGGCCGCGAGCGGCGGCACGATCGAGGTTTCGCCAACCCCGCGAACACCGTAGGGGTGACCGGGGTTGGGAATTTCGAGGATCACCGTTTCGATGTTCGGCAGGTCCGAGGCGACCGGCACGCGGTAATCGAGGAAGGTCGGGTTCTGCAGCCGCCCATCGGCGCCATAGATGTATTCCTCGTTCAGCGCCCAGCCGATGCCCTGCACCGCGCCACCCTGCATCTGCCCCTCGACATAAGAGGGGTGTACCGCCTTGCCGGCATCCTGAAAGACCGTGTAGCGCAGCACCTTGGTCGCCCCGGTTTCGGGATCGACCTCGACATCGCATATATGCACGCCGAAGCTGACGCCGGCACCGTCCACGTTCACCTCGTGATGCCCGGCAATGGGGCCGCCGGTTTCGGCCGAAACGGCGGCGATCTCGGCCAGGCTCATGGGCGGGAACTTGCCCGCGTTGGGGCCCGCCGGCACAGCCGCGCCATCCTTCCATTCCACGGCTTCGGCGTCGATCCCCCAGATCTTCGCGGCGCGCGAACACATCACGCGGATCGCCTCGCGCGCGGCCTTGATCGTGGCCAGCCCGACGGCAAAGGTCACGCGGCTGCCGTCGGTCACGTCGTTGTATCCCAGCGACGAGGTATCCGCGACGATGGTGCGGATGCGTTCATAGGGGATGCCAAGCTCTTCCGCCGCCATGAGGCTGATCGAGGCGCGGGAACCGCCGATATCGGGGTTGCCCTCGGTCACGCCCACCGTGCCGTCGGTGTTGACGTTCAGGCTGACGCAGGTGTTGCCGCCGAAGTTGAACCAGAAACCGCAACTGATCCCGCGCCCTTGATTGGGGCCAAGCGGCGCGGTGTAATGCGGATGCGCGCGCGCCGCTTCCAGCGTCGCCTCCAGCCCGATATCGGGGAAGGTCGGCCCGTAGGAGGATTTGGTGCCCTTGCGCGCGGCGTTCTTCAGCCGCACCGCAATCGGGTCGAGCCCGAAGTGCTGGCACAGCTCATCGACCACGCTTTCGACCGCATAGATCGCCTGCGGCGCGCCCGGCGCGCGATAGGCGGCCTCTTTCGGGCGGTTGGTCAGCACGTTCCAGCCATAGGTGCGCACCGCGTCCAGATCGTAGGCGGCAAAGGCCGCCTGCGCGCCCATATCGACCGTCGCATTGGCAAAGGCACCGCCGGAATAGCGCAACTGCGCCTCGGCGGCGGTGATCCGGCCGTCCTTCGTCATGCCGATCTTGATATCCATCGACGAGGATACCGTCGGCCCGGTGGCACGGAACACCTCGTCACGGGTCATCACCAGCTTGACCGGCCGGCCGGCCTTGCGCGACAGCATCAGCGCCACCGGTTCGATGAAAACGGTGGTCTTGCCGCCGAACCCGCCACCAATCTCCGAGGCGGTGACGCGCAGCTGGCTGGCCTCCATGCCGATGATCGCGGCGCAAAGCGTGCGGACGAAGAACTGGCCCTGCGTGCAGCACCACAGATCCGCCTTGCCGTCGGCGGTGACCGAGGCGAGACAGGCATGCGGTTCGATATAGCCCTGGTGCGTCGCCGCCGTCCTGAAGCTGCGTTCGATCACGTGATCGGCGCGGGCAAAACCCGCCGCCGTATCGCCATGGCCGAACTCGCAGTGATGGCTGACGTTCTCGCTCATCCCGGCGGGAACGTTTTCCAGCGCCGCGCCGGCCCTGATCACGGGCGCGCCGGGCGCCATCGCGGCATCGGTATCGGTGACATGGGGCAAAACCTCGTAAGTCACGCGGATCGCCTTTAGCGCGGCGCGGGCCGCGTCGGCGCTGGTCGCGGCGACCGCGACGGCATGGCCATCATAGCGCCACGTCGCGCGCCATGCAGTTTTCGCCCACGTCCTGCAGAAACTCGTCATCGAGACGGCGAAATCCGCGCCGGTCACCACGCCTTGACCCCGGCAATCGCCTCTGCCGCCGAGGTGTCGATGGCGACGATCCGGCATGCGGCATGCGGGCTGCGAAGGATGCGCGCGACCAGCATGCCGGGCGCAGTCACGTCGGCACCGTATTGGGCGCGGCCGGTGACCTTGTCGACACCGTCGGGCCGGTTCGGCCGGGTGCCCACGTATTTGAACTGACGCTTTGCCTGATCCAAGGCCATGTTACGCCCCCCTCATCTCGGCCGCGGCCGCCTGCACGGCGGCGATGATCTTGTCATATCCCGTGCAGCGACAGAGGTTACCGGCCAGCCAGTAGCGCAATTCCTCGTCCGTCGGATCAGGTTCTTGTCCGTGCGCGGGCCGCCACCAGGATACCCGGCGTGCAGATGCCGCATTGCAACGCGGCATGTTCGATGAAGGCGGTCTGCAAGGGATGCAGCGCATCGCCGTCGGCCATGCCTTCGATGGTGGCGATTTCGGCGCCCTCGGCTTCGGCGCCGAGCACCAGGCACGAACAGACCAGCCGGCCGTTCAGCATCACCGAACAGGCGCCGCAATCGCCGGTGCCGCAGCCTTCCTTGGCGCCGGTCAGGCCCAGCCGGTTGCGCAGCACATCCAGTAGCGGTTCGTCCGGCGCGCAGAGAAACTCGACCGGATCGCCGTTGATCGTCGTGGAAACTGCTAGGGATTTCATTTCGAACCTCCGGCACGGTCATAGGCGATGCGGGCCGCGCGGCGCGCCAGAACGCCCACGGTCTGAATGCGGAAGGCGGCGGTGCCGCGCTTGTCGTCGATGGGTTTGGCCGCGGCTTCGCAGGCGCTGGCAAGCGCGGCAAGCGCGGCGTCGTCAAGATTGCTGCCAACGATCGCCCGGCCCGCCGCCTCGACCAGAAGGACGGTCGGTGCGACCGCCCCCAGCGCAACGCGCGCCTCGGTGACCGTACCGGCCCCGTCCAGCGTCAGGTTGACCGCGGCCGAGGCCACGGCAATGTCCATTTCCGTCCGCGGAATGAAGCGCAGGTAGGCATCGGCCGAACGTGCCGGCCGCGGGGGCAGCGAAAAGGCGGTGATGATCTCGCCCTTCTTCAGATGGGTCTTGCCCGGCCCCGCCGGGATATCCGCCACGGCCAGATCGCGCGCGCCGTCTGGCCCCTCGACATGGGCCACCGCACCGGCCGCGACCAGTGCGGGCACGGCATCGCCGGCCGGCGAGGCGTTGCACAGGTTGCCGGCCATTGTCGCGCGCCCCTGAACCTGGGTCGAGCCGATCAGCTGAAAGCCTTCGGCGATACCCGGCCACGCAGCGCAGAACTCCGCGTCTTCGCCCAGTTCGGCCCCGGCAACCGCCGCGCCGACACGATAGGCGCGACCATCCCTGGCAATCGCGCGAATCCCCGGGATCTTCTTGATATCGACGACCAGATCCGGCTCGATCATCCCCGCCTTCATCTGCACCAGAAGGTCAGTGCCGCCGGCCAGCACCCGGGCCACGCCCGGTTCACCCGCCAGCGCCCGCGCCGCCTCGCCGGCGCTTTCCGCTGTCACAAATCGCATCGCTTGGCTCTTTCCTTGGCTTTCAGGTCGCGCGACCCGAAGCCGCAGACTAGGGCGCGTGGCGGCGAATGCAATCCCACCCGCGGCACCGAGCGCCGAAAACCGGCACCGCGCTTCGCCGCCGATGGCGCATTGCCGCCCGAAGTCTTAGCATCGGTGCCGTGGATGGCGGGAATCGCGAAAGGGCACGGCATGGGCATGAAGGTCTTCGACGGGCATAACGACTTTCTTCTGCGCCTTGTCGAAGCGCCGGGCCGGCGCCGGCAAATCTGGCTGAACGGCGATGGCAGGGGCCATCTGGACCTGCCACGAATGCGCCGTGCGGGTTTTGCCGGCGGGTTCTTTGCCGTCTACATCCCCTCGCCCGCCGAAGGCGACGCGGCCGAGGTCGAGGCGCTGATGGCCAACCCGCCCTACGATCTGCCGCTGCCCGAACCCGTCCCGCTGGGCACTGCGCAACCCTTCGCGCTGGCGATGATCGGGCAGCTGTTCTGGATGGAGCGCGCGAGCGAAGGCGCCTTTCGCATATGCCGCACGGCTGCGGAACTGCGCGATTGCCTGAACACCGGCTTGATCGGCGCGGTTCTGCATTTCGAAGGCGCCGAGGCGATCGGCCCGGACCTCGACGCGCTCGACGCCTTTCACGCGCTTGGCCTGCGTTCGCTCGGCCCGGTCTGGAGCCGGCCCACCGCCTTTGGCCACGGCGTTCCCTTCCGCTACCCCGGCAGCCCCGATACCGGCCCGGGGCTCAGCGATGCGGGTAAACGTCTGGTCGAAGCCTGCAACCGGCTGAAGATCATGATCGACCTGTCGCATCTGAACGAGGCGGGGTTCAACGATGTCGCGGCGCTGTCGGACGCGCCGCTGGTGGCGACCCATTCGAACGCCCATGCGCTTTGCCCCTCGACACGCAACCTCACCGACCGGCAACTGGCGATGATCGCCGAAACCGGCGGCATGGTCGGGCTGAATTTCGGCGCGGTCTTTCTGCGCGAGGATGGCCGCAACCGCGCCGAAACCGGATGGGAGCCCGTCCTGCGCCACCTTGACTATCTGATCGGCAAGCTCGGCGAGGACCACGTGGGCTTCGGCTCCGATTTCGACGGGGTCACGGTGCCCGAGGTGATCGGCGACGTGACCGGCCTACTGCCGATGCAGGAGGCGATGGCTGCCCATGGCTATGGCCCGGCGCTGATGGCCAAGCTCTGCCACGAAAACTGGGTGTCGCTTCTGGAACGGACCTGGGGCGAATAGGCCGCAAGGCGATACACGAAAGGCCCGGCTTTGCGCCGGGCCCTCTCACTCACCGTCCGAAGGTATCTTTCAGCTACACCCGCTCGTCGCGCCGCAGGTTTTGCACTTCATGCAGGTGTCGTTGACGCTCACAGTATAACTCGTTTTCTCACCGGTTTGGGCCGATGCAGGTATCTCTGAAATGCGTCTAGTCTCACTTCACCTTGAATTTTCTTGACGTAACGCGGGTCAGAGAAGGCCCTTTTTGCGAGCGTCAGAAACTCCCATCTTCTGTCAAACAGGGCAACACCGCACTGAAGAAAGGTCGCGGCATAGTTTGCTTCGAGTTCCTCTAAGGTTGGGGGAATGTTCGCACTGCCGTTCGGCCCAGCGTACAATTGGAAGTTTTTCGTAACTGCACCTCTAGCGTGGTGATTTAGCACGAGGTGCCCCGCCTCATGAGCTAACATGTAGTTGAAGAACAGGTTTCCCTTCCTCGCTCCTTCCCATAGTTGCTCATCCACGGTCAAAGTCACACGATCTGCGAAGAAACAACGCCCGCTTTTCTTAAAGTCTTCCAAGCTGCCGATCTGTAAGTCGTAATCGACCACGTTTCGCTTTCGTCACCGGTACTCCCAGAAAATCGGTCATCTTAAAGAAGTCGGTGTCGGCGCGGTAGAGGCGCCTAACCGATATTGCTTCTTCAAAGACTTCGACCGCCCGCTTGGTTGTGAGGCTCGGCCTTTTTGTCATCTTGCCCTCCTCAGCTACACCCGCTCGTTCCCGCAGGTGTTGCACTTCATGCAGGTGCCATTGCGCACCAGCGTGTAGTTGCCGCATTCGCCGCAGGGATCGCCCTCGTAGCCTTGCATCTTAGCCCTGGTGCGGGCGTCCAGGCTGACCGTGCCGCTGGAAAGCGCGGTCGAAGCGACGCCACCGCCCATCGCCGCGATCGCGGTTTCCGGAACCAGCGTGTTCAGCGCCGCGACCGGATCGCCGGCCAGCGCCGTCGCCCCCATGCCACCTTGCAGAACGACCAGTTCTGCGCAGCCGTATTGCGGATGTAACCGGTCGAGGCGACCTGCTTCAGCACTTCGAGCGATTTCGACGCGGCCTTGTCGCTGACCTCGGCGACGTTCTGCTGGCCCTCCTCATGGCCGCCGCCCAGTTCGTCGAAGGACGCGCCCGAAGGCTTCACATGCGCCAGATCGGTGCGGTCGAGGTAGCTGACCGCCAGTTCGCGGAAGATGTAATCGAGGATCGAGGTGGCGTTCTTGATCAGATCGTTGCCCTGCACCATGCCGGCCGGTTCGAATTTGGTGAAAGTGAAAGCCTCACGAATCTCTTCCAGCGGCACGCCGGCCAGGCGACACTGACCGCGATGGCGAAGTTGTTCATCATCGCGCGGAAGCCTGCGCCTTCCTTGTGCATGTCGATGAAGATTCGCCCAGGCTGCCGTCGCCGTATTCGCCGGTCCGCAGATAGACGCTGTACCGCCGACACAATCGCCTTCTGGGTATAGCCCTTGCGCCGCTCGGGCAGCTTTCGTGATGGCTGCGCACCAGTTCCTTGACGATCACCTTCTCGACGATCTTCTCGGCCAGAACGGCGGCCTTTTCCTGCGCCGATCCGGTGGCGAGGATTTCTTCGGCCTCCTCGTCATCCTCGATCAGCGCGGCCGCCAGCGGCTGGCTGAGCTTGGAGCCGTCGCGATAAAGCGCGTTGGCCTTGATCCAGGGCTCGGACTCATGGGCCGCCAGCGTTTCCCGATCGTGGCCGAGTCTCGGCATGTTGATCGTCTTGAAATCGCCCCCGAGATGAAGCTTTGCGCCGCCGCCATCATGCGGATGTGGCTGTCGACCGACAGGAAGCGCTTGCCCTTCTTGCCGCAGGGGTTGGCGCAGTCGAGGACCACGTAGTGTTCGGGCTTCAGGAACGGCGCGCCTTCCAACGTCATGGTCCCGCAGACATGGTCGTTCGCCGCCTCGATCTGGCCGCGGGTAAAGCCCAGGTGGCGCAGCAGGTCAAAGGTCGGGTCGTTCAGCTTTTCGGCCGGGATGCCCAGCGTCTGGGTGCAGAACTCCTCGCCCAGGGTCCACTGGTTGAAGACAAAGCGGATGTCGAAGGCCGACGGCAAGGCCGCCTCGACCTTCTCGATCTCACGCGGGCCAAAGCCATGGCCGATCAGCGCGGTGTGGTTGATGCCGGGGCAGTTGCCCAGGCTGCCGTGACCGACCGCATGGGCGACGATCTCCTCGATCTCCGAGGAGGCGTAGCCCAGCGTCGCCAGCGCCGCGGGGACCGAGCGGTTGATGATCTTGAAATAGCCACCGCCGGCGAGCTTCTTGAACTTCACCAGCGCGAAGTCCGGCTCGATCCCGGTGGTGTCGCAATCCATTACCAGGCCGATCGTGCCGGTCGGCGCGATGACCGTGGTCTGGGCGTTGCGAAAGCCGTGCTTTTCGCCCAGGCTCAGCGCCTCGTCCCAGGCGGAAACCGCAAGCTTTACAAGCGTCTGGTCGGGACAGTTCGCGTGGTCGAGCGCCACCGGCTTGACGGCCAGCGCCTCGTAGCCTTCGGTCTTGCCGCGCGCCGCGTTGCGGTGGTTGCGGATCACCCGCAGCATATGGTCGGCGTTGCGGGCATAGCCCGAAAACGCACCCAGCTCACCCGCCATTTCGGCCGAGGTTGCATAGGTGACACCGGTCATCAGCGCGGTCAGTGCCCCGCACATGGCTCGGCCGCCATCGCTGTCATAGCCAAGACCCATGTTCATCAAGAGCCCGCCGATATTGGCATAGCCAAGGCCGAGCGTGCGGAAATCGTAGCTGAGCTGGGCGATTTCCTTCGACGGGAACTGCGCCATCATCACGCTGATTTCCAGCGTCACGGTCCAAAGCCGCGTGGCGTGGACATAGGCTTCGGCGTCGAACTGGCCGTCGGCATAGAAGGTCAAGAGGTTCATCGACGCCAGGTTGCAGGCCGTATCGTCAAGGAACATGTATTCCGAACAGGGGTTAGAGCCGCGGATCGGCCCGTCTTCGGGGCAGGTATGCCAGGCGTTCACCGTATCGTGGAACTGGATGCCGGGATCGGCGCAGGCCCAGGCCGCATGGCCGATCTGCTGCCAGAGGTCGCGGGCCTTGACGGTCTTGGCGATCTTGCCGTCGGTGCGGCGGATGAGTTCCCAGTCCGCATCGTCCTTCACGGCCTTCAGGAAGGCATCGGTGACACGAACGGAGTTGTTGGAATTCTGGCCCGAAACGGTGATGTAGGCTTCGCTGTCCCAATCGGTGTCATAGGTCGGAAACTCAATCGAACCAAAGCCTTGCCGGGCATATTGAAGAACCCGGTTGATGTAGGTTTCCGGGATCATCACCTTTTTCGCGGCGCGGATCGCCGCTTTCAGGCTGTCGTTCTTGGCCGGGTCGACGGCGTCGTCCTCCGCGCCGTCCCACTGGCGGATCGCGGCGAAAATCTCGTTCAGCTGGCGCTCATGCAGCTTGGAGCCGGCGACGAGGCTCGCGACCTTCTGTTCCTCGATGACCTTCCAGTTGATGAACTGTTCGATATCGGGGTGATCCATGTCGCAGATCACCATCTTGGCCGCGCGCCGCGTGGTGCCACCCGACTTGATGGCGCCGGCCGCGCGGTCGCCGATCTTGAGGAACCCCATCAGCCCCGAGGACTTGCCGCCACCCGAAAGCCGTTCCCCCTCGGCCCGGAGGGAGGAAAAGTTGGTGCCGGTGCCCGAACCGTATTTGAACAGCCGCGCCTCGCGCACCCAGAGATCCATGATGCCGCCGTCGCCCACCAGATCGTCCTTGATCGACTGGATGAAGCAGGCATGCGGCTGGGGGTGTTCATAGGCGCTGTCGGATTTCGTCAGCTTGCCGCTCTTGTGGTCGACGTAATAGTGGCCCTGGCTCGGCCCGTCGATGCCATAGGCCCAGTGCAGACCGGTGTTGAACCACTGCGGGCTGTTCGGCGCGGCCATCTGTTCGGCCAGCATGAAGCGCATCTCGTCGTAATAGGCGCGGGCGTCGGCCTCGGTGGTGAAGTAGCCGCCTTTCCAGCCCCAGTAGGTCCATGCGCCGGCAAGCCTGTCGAAAACCTGCTTGGCCGAGGTCTCGCCGACCAGACGTTCGTCTTCCGGCAGCTTGGCCAGCGCATCGGTATCGGGCACCGAACGGTGAAGAAACTCCGGCACACCCTTTTCGCGGACCTTTTTCAGCACCGCCGGAACGCCGGCCTTGCGGAAATACTTCTGTGCCAGCACGTCCGAGGCGACCTGGCTCCAGCCCTTGGGAACCTCGACGGCATCGTTGCGAAACACGATCTTGCCATCGGGATTGCGGATCTCCGACACGGTCGTGCGGAAGTCCAGTGCGCCATAGGCACCGGTTGCCTCGGTGGTGAATTTGCGTTCGATCTTCATGTCTGCCCCGTCGCTTCTGGTTGCCGGTGACGGTAGGCCCGCCACCCGTTTCTTGCCTGCCTGGCTGCCATGCGGACAAAACTTCCCCAGCCCGCGGTGCTGACGCACCGCCGACGCCCCCATCCCTTCGGATGGCTTGCTGTCTGCATGACCGTCGATCCCTTGGCCACTATATCTTGTGGCCCTCGAACCGGCCCACACAAACTGACGTAGGCCCTCGGGGCGGTCAACGGAAAATTTAGCCTTTAGCGGAGATTTTTTTGTTGACGCTCCGGGGGCGGGATTGCCGCCAAATCCTGCGGCGAGTCGCCTTGCGGCCCCTGCCGGGAACCGCCCCTGCCGGGGATAACTGCCAATTGCGACGGATTCGCGGGGGGTTAGGCCCGCGCGTTTAGCCGCGACCTGAACCGCAGGGGCGACCGGCGGGGCGCGGCCTTACCGCAAGGCGCTGCATGGCTCGCCCGGATGCGGCGTTGCGACAGTGTCACGCCGCCGTGATCGCGGTGTGCAGAATCGCCGCGGGCGATTCCCTGCCGTTGGCGCTAACGCCGCAAACCGGCGAGTGTGAAGTGGTCGGGAAAGAACGCCTGGGCACACGCCATGACCGTGCGCAAGCCCTCGTCGGCGCTGTAGGGTTCGGTCATTGTCATCATGTCCTGCCAGACGCCTTCGACCGTAACGCGCAGCACCCGCGCCGCCAGAACCGGATCGGCCGCATAGCCGCCGTCGCGGACAAGCCGCGCACAGATCCCTTCGATCACCGCGTTATAGTCGTCATCGTTGACGCTGCACTTGTCCTGATACATCGGCCGGCTCTGCGCCTCGCCCCAGAAGCCGCACCAGGCCGCCAGCCGGTCCGGCGCGCAGATCGGCGGCATGAAATCGGCGCGCAGCAGCGCATCCAGCTGCGCGGCCGGCGCGTCGGGTGCCGCGGCCAGCGCCGCCGCCCAGTTTTCCCGGTACTCTTCCGACAGAAAGAGCAGCGTTTCCTCGAGCAGCCGCTCCTTCGACTGGAAATGAAAGATGACCAGCCCGTGCGAAAGCCCGGCATGGCGCGCGACCTCGGTCAGCGTCGTGCGCGCATAGCCGCGTTCGGCAAGCACCGCGATGGTCGCCTCGATCAGTTGCTGGCGGCGCGCCTCGCGGCTTTGCTTGCGCGGCACGCGTTTGGGCGCATCCGGATCGGCGTCGGGCGGGATCGTCCGGGATGTTGCGGCGTCAACGTTCATCGGACCCTCGCATCGCTCAGGGGCAATGGCTTGGGCGTCTGAGAGCCCCGAAGCCGAGCACCACAATAGCACCGCAAGACCTGCCGTCAACATTCTGATTGACAATTCAGTCAAAATAATGCGAGCCTTGCCGCATCCCCTTATCCGGCCCCCGACGGCCCCCATACAGGACCCGCTTCATGCCCGCCCCGCTTCGCCGCACCCTGACCCGTTCGAATGCACAGTTTCGCCGGGCGATGCGGCGACTGCCGCTTGGGGTCTCGTCGACCTTCCGGTACTGGGGCGACGATCACACGATCTATGTCGATCACGGCAAAGGCGGCCGGATCTGGGATATCGACGGCAACGGCTATGTCGATTACCGGCTGGGTTATGGCCCGGCGATCCTTGGCTATGCCGACGACCGCGTCGATGCCGCCGCCCGCGCCGGGATGGAGATTGGCGGCGTCTTCGCGCTGTCGACCGAACGCGAACTGGCCGTGGCAGACCGCATCGCCAAGATGGTGCCCGGCGTCGATCTGGTGCGGTTTTCCAATTCCGGCACAGAAGCGGTCATGGCGGCCCTGCGGCTGGCCCGCGCCCATACCGGGCGCGACAGTTACCTTCTGGTCGAGGGCGGCTATCACGGCCTTTTCGACGCGGCGATGTGGATGGCCAATCTGGAAGACTGGCGCCCGGGTTCGCAGCGTGACCCCGAAATCGTCGCCTATTCCGCCGGCATCCCGATGGAGTTGCGCAGCCTCGCCCATCTGGTCCCGATGAACGACCCCAACCGGCTGGAAGACGCCTTTCGCCGGCATGGCGACACGATGGCGGCGATGCTGATCGAACCGATCCAGGGCAATTGCTGCGCCATCGCGGCGACACCGGAATACGTGCGGCTGGCGCGTGAACTTTGCGACAGATACGGCGTTCTGCTGATCATCGACGAGGTGAAGACCGGCTTTCGCGTGGCGCGTGGCGGCGTTCAGTCGCTTTTGGGCGTCGTGCCCGATATCTCGACCTTTGCCAAGGCCATGGCCAATGGCTATCCGATCGCCGCGATCGGCGGGCGCGAAGAGGTGATGCGCAGCTTCAACTATGGCAAGGCGGCCCATGGCGGCACCTATACCGCCCATTCCGTCAGTCTGGCGGCGGCCGAGGAATGCCTGCGCATCCTTGACGAAACGCCCGCGCTCGACACCATCGCCGCCTATGGCGAACGGCTGAAGGCCGGGCTTTCGGCCATTCTCGACGCGCGCGGTATCGCCCATGCCTTTACCGGCCACCCGGCGATGTTCGGCCTGTTCTTTGCCGAAAACGCACCGGACAACTACCGCGACTGGAAGACCTCCGACTACACCTTCTACGACACGATGGCCCAGCACCTGCACGATGCCGGGGTGATCGTCGAACCCGACAGCCGCGAACCGTGGTTCTGTGCGAGGCGCACGACGCCTCCTGCCTGAACGATACACTGAAAGCGGTCGAGGCCGCGGTTGACGCAACGCTGGACGATCTGTCGAAACCTCCTGACAGGCATCCGAAAATGAGCCACCACAAACCTCCCGCATCGCCGCTTCTGGATCACTGCCCCGAAACGCTGCCGGCCTGGATGTATACCGACCCGGCCTGGCATGCGCGCGAAGAGGCCGCGATCTGGCGCAAGACCTGGGTCTATGCCGGCCGGCTGGCCGATCTGCCGCCGGGCCGCATGCGGCGCCTTCGCATCGGCGGGCAGAACCTGATCCTGTGCCACGACCGGGCGGGCAAGCTTTCGGCCTTTCACAACACCTGCCGCCATCGCGGTTCGGAACTGTGCAAGGCCGACGAGGCGCCGCTTGGCCGCCTGATCAACTGCCCTACCACGCCTGGTCCTACGATACCGACGGCCGGCTCGTTTCGACCGCCCATGCCACGCCCACGGCCGACTTCCGGCGCGAGGATCACGGGCTTTTCCGCGTCGCGCTGCAGGTCTGGAACGGCTTCATTTTCCTGTGTCTGGCCGATGACGCGCCGGCGCTGGAACCCGATCTGGGGCTTGCCGCGCTCGACAACTGGCCGATGGACAGCCTGATCACCGGGCACCGGATCGAACGGCGCCTGGCCTGCAACTGGAAGGTCTTCTGGGAAAACTACAACGAATGCCTGCACTGCCCGGGCCTGCATCCCGAACTGTGCGACATGGTGCCGGTCTATTCGCGCGGCATCATGGCCGCCAGCGAGGCGCCGGATTTCGACGCCGCGGCCCCGGCAACCGGCCCGCTGAAGCCCGGCGCGCGCAGCTGGACGATGAGTGGCGCACCCTGCGGCCTGAATTTCCCGACCTGACAGCCGAAGAGCGTCAGGCCGCGTTTACCTTCGTCACGCTCTATCCCACGATGTTCATCGTCGCCCATGTCGATTATGTCCGCGCCGTCTCGTTGACCCCGCTCGGACCGCAAGAGACGCTGCTGACGGCCGAATGGCTGTTTGCGCCCGAAACGCTGGCCCAGCCCGGATTTGATGCGCAAGAGGTTGCGGCCTTCGCGACGCTGGTCCTCGATCAGGATGCCGAGGCGGCCGAGATGAACCAGCGCGGCCTGCATGCCGACCCTTACCGCCGCGGCCGGCTGATGCCGCAGGAGTTTGACATCGCCCGTTTTCACCAATGGGTCATGGCCCATTTCCCCGGCGAAACCTTCGGAGACAGACCATGACCAGCCACAACCGCACCACCTTCAAGCCCGTCCCCGAGGATTGGGACCGCAAGGGCCTGCCGGCATGGAGCTACCATTCGCCGGCGCTTTTCGAGCTTGAGAAGTCGGAACTTTTCCTGACCCATTGGCAGATCGCCGGGCATGTCGGTGATATTCCGGGCACCGGCGACTGGCTGACCTTCGATCTGCTCGGCGAACGCGCTATCGTGATGCGCGGCGCCGATGGCATCGTGCGGGCCTTTCACAACCTCTGCCGCCATCGCGGCGCGCGGCTGGTCGATGGCGACAAGGGCCAGTGCCGCGGCGCGCTCGTCTGCCCGTTTCACGGATGGGTCTACAACACCGATGGCAGCCTGCGCGGCGCCTCGCGCCCCGATGCCCTGGGTGATTTCGACCGCGCCGATTTCGGGCTGAACCCGATCGAGTTGGAAATCTGGCACGGCTTCATCTTCCTGCGCTTCCACCCCGGCCCGCAGCCCTCTGTGGCGACGTTGCTGGCGCCGTTCGATGCCGATTTCGCCGGCTACCGCGCCGATACACTTCTGGCCAGCGACGGCTGGACCTGGGCCGAAACCGTGCTGCCGGTGAACTGGAAATCGGTGCGCGATGTCGATAACGAGGGCTATCACGTGGCCATGGCCCATCCCGCGTTGCAGGATCTTTACGGGCGCACCTACCGCGACGACAACTACACCAACGGGATCAGCAAATCGCACGCGACCTTTGGCGACCGCCCGGCGCGGCTGTGGTCGGTCAAGCGCTATGTCGAATTGTCCGAACCCGCGCCCGGCAGCGACGAACGCCTGCACCGCGTCTGGACGTACTATGGCATTTTTCCCAACAATGTCATCGCCTTCACGCCCGAAGGTGCACAATACTATCAGGATATCCCGCTGGATGTCGGCCAGACCCGGCTGGACGGGCGGCTTTACCGCTATCCGCACGAAACCCGGCGCATGCGGGCGGCGCGTTATCTGGCCTACCGGATCGACCGCGACACCTCGGCCGAGGATCAGCAACTGTCGATCTGGTCGAATGAATCGATGACCTCCTCGGCATTCGAGGGCTTTCATTTGTCAGACCTCGAATACGGGCTGCGGAACCACCACGACCAGCTTCGCCGGGTTCTGCCGGTTTTCCGCTGCGCCGAAGCCCCGGACGAGGCTGCGATCGCCGAAACCAACCGCCAGATGAAGGCCAGGGCGTGAGCGATCCGCGCTGGACCCGTTCGCCTGAAGACCGGCGGCAGTTGCGCCGGCTTCTGGGGCCGGCCGGCCTGCCCGGCTCGGGCCGGCTGCGCTATGGCGCGGCCATGCATTTTCACGGGCTTGGCCTGATCGATGCGGCGGTGCTGGAGGCATACCGGCTGGCCGCAACCCGCGACGAGCCGGTGGAGGCGGTTCTGGCCCAGCATGGCCTGGCCTTTCGCCCGCCCGATGCTGACGCGCTGACACCGGAAGACCGGTTAAGAACGCTGCTGGCCGAGATCGACCATTATCTCGCCGGCCTCTCCGGGCCGGGCATCGGGGAAACCCGTGCCGGGCTGGCGCAATGGCAGGCAGGGCCGGTGCGCGGCATCGCCACAACCGCAAACGCGGTGATCGCCGAATGGCTTGGCCCCGCGCTTGGCGCGCTTTGCGCCGACGAACCGGCGCTGGCACAGGCCATCGCCGCGGCCTCGGGCGACCTATGCTGGATCACTTATGACGGCTACGGCGCTGATATCGGGCCGGATTTCCCCCGCGCCCATGCCTTCGCCTCGCTTGTCGGGGTCGAACCCGACGCTGCCATTGCCGCGCAGGATTTCGACCTTGGGCTGTTTCTGATCGCCCCGCACGTGCTTTACCGCGATCACTGCCATGCCGCGCCCGAGCTTTACGCGCCGCTGACCGGGCCGCATGGCTGGCGCTTTGCACCGGATGCGCCGCTGGCCTTGCTGCCGGCCCATCAACCGATCTGGAACGAACCCCATGCGCCGCATCTGACAAAGGTCGGGCCTACGCCCTTCCTGTGCATCTATGCCTGGACCCGCGATGCCGAAGCCCCCGCGGCCATCGTGCCGGCCCGCGACTGGCCGGAACTGGAGGCATTGCGCCTCGGTCCGGCGACCTGAAGCGCCAGGCATCGCATCTGCGGGAAACTGGTCGGGGCGGCGAGATTCGAACTCACGACCTACGGTACCCAAAACCGTCGCGCTACCAGGCTGCGCTACGCCCCGATCCGCGCCGGTTTAGCGGCTTGATACCGTCTTGAAAAGCCCCGCATTGCCGCGCGCGCCAATCGCGCCTAGTCGCAGGGCCATGCCGCCTTTGCCGGATCGACGGCGGGATGGCGCAACTGGCTGCCGGGCGCGATCTTCAGACGCGCGGCCATGCCGGCATTGAGCTCCAGCACCAGCGCCACCCCCTCGCCGCCGTCGATGGGCGTCAGATCGCCCGGCACGGCATGGTCATGCACCCGCGTCACCGTCCCGGTTTCATCGAAAAAGATCATGTCGAGCGGGATCAGCGTGTTCTTCATCCAGAAGCTCGCGCGTTGCGGGCGTTCATAGACAAAGAGCATCCCCGCCATGGCCGGCATGCTTTCGCGAAACATCAGGCCGCGGCCCCGTTCGACCGCGTCGTCGGCGATTTCGACCGAAAACCGCGCCTGCCCCCAGTCGCCGCGCAGATCAAGCGCATCAGCGGTGCAGCCGGCCCATGCGCCAACCGGCGCGGCGGCGAGCGTCGAGACGAGCGCAGCGGCTGCAGCGGCCAGCCTGCGTCGGGTCATTTCTGTTCCCGCAGCGCCGCTTCCCAGGACACGACCTGGGTCGCCATCCGGCCACGCTTGCCGTCGATGATGCGCAGGCAGACCGCCTCGCCCGGTTGCAGATCGGCAAAACCGGAAAGACGCAGCACCTCGATATGGATGAACACATCCTCGGCGCGGCCGAAGACATTGGCAAAACCGAAGCCCTTGGCCTTGTCGAACCATTTCACGCGCGCCGGTTCCAGCGGCTGGGAGGCGACATCGACCCCCGGCCCCGCAAGGTCTTCCAGAACCGTTGCAGAACTGATTTCCGGCGGCTCGATCTCGACGACATCGACCGCCTGTATCCCGCGCTGGGTCTGCTGCACATCGACGGTGATCAGCGCGCCATCGGCGACCGAGCTTTGCCCGAAATTCCGCAGCACGTTGGCATGCAACAGAATATCCGGGCCACCGTCATCGGCAACCACGAAACCAAAGCCCTTGCCCTGGTCGAACCACTTCACGCGACCTTTGACCCTTTTCAGGGCCTTTTCACCTTCTTCCATTGCGCCTGCCGCTTCCCCGGCCTTCTTCCCCAAGGGAATTGTTTACGTTTATGCCCACGGTTTCAAGCATGGTTCGTTGGTTTGCGAACGATTTTTCGCAAGAAGGCGCCTGTCTACCTTCCCTTGGGAAGAATGATCAAGGGCTGAGACGCGCAATTGACCACGGGTCATCAATCCCGTCGCGCCGCCAGCGGAACCGATCATGCAGCCGAAAGGCGCCATCGGCCCAGAATTCGATCTCCAGCGGCCGAATCCGGAACCCGCCCCAGAAAGGCGGGCGCTTCGGCGCGGGGCCATGCGCCGCGGTGACCCGCGCCACCTCGGCCATCAGGCTCAGCCGCGACGCCAGGGGCTGCGACTGGTGCGAGGCCCAGGCGCCCAGCCGACTTTGCAGCGAACGCGAGGCGAAGTAGGCATCGGCCTGCGGCCCCTCCTCGCGGCTGACCAGCCCGCGCACCCGGATCTGCCGGCGCAGGGATTTCCAGTGTATCACGAAAGCGGCCTTTCCCGCCGCGTCAAGTTCCTGCCCCTTGGCGCTGCCGTAGTTGGTATAGAAGACGAAAGCATCGGCCTCGATCTCTTTCAGAAGCACCATGCGCACGTTGGGAAGACCCTCGCCGTCGACGGTGGCCAGAGCGATGGCATTGGGGTCATTGGGTTCGGCCGGCTCGGCCTCGGCCAGCCAGGCGCGCGCGATCGCAAAGGGATCGTCACCTGCAAATATTCCGCTGCGGTCGCTCATCGCGATGCCCCCGTTTTCGCCGTTTGCACCGTTCTTCCACGCCGCCGCGCCGCGTGCAACCGCCGGCCTGCGCCGGCAGGCTTGAAGCGTCAGGGCCTTTGGCCTACACTAGCCATACCTCGGGATTGGGCGGACAGGGGACGGTTCATGAGCAACGGTTTGATGCAGGGCAAGCGCGGGCTGATCATGGGGCTTGCGAACGACAAGTCCATAGCCTGGGGCATAGCCCAGGCCTGTGCGGCCCAGGGCGCCGAAATGGCCTTTACCTATGTCGGCGACGCGTTTCGCAAGCGGGTCGAACCGCTGGCCGCCTCGCTGGGTGTAACCCGGCTCTTCGATTGCGACGTGGGCGACGCGGCCTCGATGGACGCGGCCTTTGCGGCGATCGAGAAGGACTGGGGCTCGATCGACTTTCTGGTTCACGCCATCGGCTTTTCCGACAAGGCCGAACTGCGCGGCCGCTATGTCGATACCAGCCGCGACAACTTCGCCATGACCATGGATATCTCGGTCTATTCCTTCACCGCCGTCTGCCAGCGCGCCGCGCGGCTGATGCCGCGGGGCGGCAGCCTTCTGACGCTGACCTATTATGGCGCCGAGAAGGTCATGCCGCATTACAACGTGATGGGCGTGGCCAAGGCGGCGCTGGAAGCCTCGGTCAAGTACCTGGCCGAGGATCTCGGCAAGGACGGAGTGCGCGTCAACGCCATTTCCGCCGGCCCGATCAAGACGCTGGCGGCCAGCGGGATCGGCGATTTCCGCTATATCATGAAGTGGAACGAACTGAATTCGCCCCTGCGGCGCAACGTGACCCAGGAAGAGGTCGGCAAGGCCGCGCTTTATCTGCTGTCGGATCTGGGATCGGGCACGACGGGCGAAAACCTGCATGTCGATGCCGGCTATCATGTCGTGGGCATGAAGGCTGTGGATGCCCCCGATATCGACGCGGTGACCGGCCGCAAGGAGGCCCACTGATGACCGACCGTCTGCCGCATGAAAAGGGGTTCCACGTGTCCTGGGACCAGCTGCACCGCGATGCGCGCGCGCTCGCCTGGCGGCTGGATGGCAAGGGGCCCGATGACGGCGGCTGGCGCGCCGTGGTCGCGATCACCCGCGGCGGCATGGCGCCGGCGATGATCGTCAGCCGCGAACTGGACATCCGCGTGGTCGATACGGTTTCGGTGAAATCCTACAACCACCAGGACCAGTCGCAACCGCGGCTGATCAAGGCCCCGCAGGCCGAGATCATGGGCGACGAGGGCGAGGGCGTTCTGATCGTCGACGACCTTGTCGACACCGGCAAGACGCTGGAACTGGTGCGCAAGCTTTACCCCAAGGCGCATTTCGCCACCGTCTATGCCAAGCCCGAGGGCCGCGGCATGGTCGACACCTATATCACAGAGGTCAGCCAGGATACCTGGATCTTCTTTCCCTGGGACATGGCGTTGCAATATGTGGAACCCTATCGCGGCACCGACTGACCGGTCGGACCCGGCGGGCGGCGGAGGCCTCCGGCGGGAGTATTGGGGCCAAGGTGAACGGGCCCGCGAAGGGATGACAGGATGAGCCTTCCACTGAACCCCGCCATGGCCGCGACCGCCCTGCCCCCGGTGATGGAGGCGCGGCGCTGGATCGCGGGCGTGGCCTTTCCGCCCGAACGGCCGCTGATCAACCTCAGCCAGGCCGCGCCGGTCGACCCGCCACCCGAAGGGTTGCGCCGCGCGATGGCCGATGCCGCGCTGAACGCGGGCGCCGCGCATCTTTACGGCCCCGTTCTGGGGCTGGAGGAGTTGCGCGCCGAGGTGGCCGGGCAATGGAGCCTGGCCTATGGCGGGGCCATCGGCGCCTCTCAGGTGGCCATCACCGCCGGCTGCAATCAGGCGTTCTGCGCGGCGATGGCGACGCTCGCGGGCTCCGGCGACGAGGTGATCCTGCCGGTGCCGTGGTATTTCAATCACAAGATGTGGCTGGACATGGCCGGTATTCGCGCGGTTCCGCTGCCGACCGGGCCGGGGCTGATCCCCGAAGCCGGGGCGGCGGCGCGGCTGATCACCGACCGGACCCGCGCCATCGTTCTGGTCTCGCCCAACAATCCCGGCGGAGTGGAATACCCCGCCGACACGTTGCGCGCGTTTTTCGAGCTTGCCCAGTCGCGCGGCCTGGCGCTGGTCGTCGATGAGACCTATCGCGATTTCGACGCGCGGTCGGGGGCGCCGCATGCGCTGTTTGCCGATCCCGACTGGCCCGGCACGCTGATCCAGCTTTACTCCTTTTCCAAGGCCTACCGTCTGACCGGCCACCGCGTGGGCGCCATTCTGGCCGACGAGGCGCGGCTGCGGCAGGTCGAGAAGTTTCTCGACACGGTGGCGATCTGTCCGCCGCAGCTTGGCCAGATCGCGGCACTTTGGGGGATGCGCAACCTTGGCCAGTGGCTGGCCGGCGAACGCGCCGAGATCCTCAACCGGCGCGCGGCGATGAGCGCGGGCTTCGCCGACCTTCCCGGCTGGCGGCTTCTGGGTTGTGGCGCCTATTTCGCCTATGCCGAACATCCTTTCGCCCTGCCCTCGGACCGGCTGGCGCAGCGGCTGGTGCACGAGGCCGCGATACTCGTTCTGCCCGGCACCATGTTCATGCCCGATGGCGATCCGGCCGGCGCGCGCACGCTGCGCATCGCCTTTGCCAATGTCGACCGTGCCGGCATCGGCGCCTTTCACGAGCGGCTGCACGCGCTGGAGCCCGCGCGCCTTGGCTGAACGGTCATCTGACCGCTTGCCCCCTTGCGCCCAAGCGCTTAGACAAGCCCGGGAAAAGCGCAGGATGAGGACGCCGCGATGAAAGGCCTGAAAAGCAAGAGCGCCAATACGCTGGTCTGGATCCTGATGGCCATGCTGATCCTTGGCCTTGGCGGCTTCGGCATTACCAATTTCGGCGGTGGCGTAACCGCGATCGGTTCGGTCGGCGACCGCGAGATCGCCGTCAACGACTATGCGCGTGCGCTTCAGCAGGAGATGGCGGCGATAACGCAGCAGACCGGCCAGACCCTGTCCATGGAACAGGCGACCGCCTTCGGTCTGGACCGGGTGGTGCGCCAGCGGCTGGTGACCGAGGCCGCACTGGACAACGAAGCGGCGCGCGTCGGCCTGTCGGTGGGCGATGCCCGGCTTTTGCAGGAAATCACCGCGATGCCGGCCTTTCAGGGGTGAACGGCGCCTTTGACCGCGACACCTATCGCATGACCTTGCAGCAGAGCCGGCTGAAGGAAACCGAATTTGAGGACAAGGTGCGCGGCGATATCGCCCGTACGGTATTGCAGGGCGCGACGCTGGCCGGCGTGGATGCGCCGGCGGGCTATACCGAGCGTCTTTTTGCCTTTATCGGCGAAAAGCGCGAAGCGAGCTATGTCAGGCTGACCGAAACCGACCTTGCAGAACCCCTGCCCGCGCCGGTCGACACCGACCTGCAGGCCTATTACGAGGCGCATGCGGCCGATTTCACCCAGCCCGAAGCCAAGCGCATCACCTATGCGGCGCTCCTGCCGGAAATGCTGCGCGACGAGGTGGTGGTGGACGATGCCGCGCTGCGCGCGCTTTACGACGAACGGCGCGACGAATTCTTTCAGCCCGAGCGGCGGCTGGTCGAGCGGCTGGCCTTTGCGACCGAGGACGAGGCGGAGGCGGCGCGCACGGCCATCGACGCCGGGACGACGAGCTTTGACACGCTGGTCACCGACCGGGGCCTGACGCTGGCCGATGTCGATCTTGGCGAAGCGACCGAAACCGGCCTTGGCGCGGCGGGCGCGGCGGTATTCGCGTTGAACGAACCGGGGATCGCGGGCCCGGTCGCCACCGATCTGGGGCCGGCGCTTTTCCGTGTGAACGCCATTCTCGAGGCGCAGGAAACCACTTTTGAAGACGCTCGTGACGATCTGACCACCGAATTTGCCCAGGATGCCGCGCGCCGATTGATCGGCGACAAGGTCGAGGCGATCGACGATGCGCTGGCCGGTGGCGCGACGGTCGAGGATCTGGCCCGGGAACAGGGCATGGAGGTCTCCGAGGTCGACTATTATCCCGGCCTGGTCGAAGGCATCGCCGCCTACGAAGACTTCCGCAAGGCGGCCGAGGCGCTGGCCGAGGGCGACTTTGCCGAGGCGATCCTTCTGGACGATGGCGGCGTCGTGGCGATGCGGCTGGACGAGGTCGTGCCGCCGACGCTGAAGCCCTTCGCCGATGTGGCCGACGCGGTCGAGGACGGCTGGCACGGCGAGGCGTTGACCAAGGCGCTTGGCGCGCAGGCCAAAGAGGTCGTTGCCAAGATCGCGGCGGGCGAACCCTTTGGCGGCTTCGGCCTCGTGACCCGCACCGGCACCCAAACCCGCGGCGGTTATATCGACGCCGTGCCGGACGCGATGCTGGCGGAAATGTTCACGATGAAGCCCGGCGACATCCGGACCATCCCTGGCGACGGCGCGGTCTTTCTGCTTCGGCTCGACACGGTCGAGCCCGCCAGCACCGATGACGAAGACGGCAAGGCGGTGCACGACGCGATTGCCGCGCAGCTGTCGCAAAGCCTTGCCGGCGACGCCTTTGACCTTTTTGCCGCGGCACTGGAGGCCGAGGCCGGAATCTCGCTGAACCAGGCGGCGATCAACGCCGTTCACGCCCAGTTCCGCTGACCGCCATGGCGCTGACCCCGGAATTCGACACCTTCGAGGCCGGCTGGAATGCCAGCCGGAACCAGTTGGTCTATACCCGGCTGGCGGCCGATCTGGATACGCCGGTATCGCTGATGCTGAAACTGGCCGAGGCACGGCCCGACAGTTTCATGCTGGAAAGCGTGACCGGCGGCGAGGTGCGCGGGCGCTATTCGGTGGTGGGCATGAAGCCCGATCTGATCTGGCAGTGCCGCGGCAGCGAAAGCCGCATCAACCGCGAGGCCCGGTTCGATCCGGCAGCCTTCACCGCGCTCGAAGGTCATCCGCTGGACACCCTGCGCGCGCTGATCGCCGAAAGCCGCATCGACATGCCCGAGGACCTGCCGGCGATTGCCGCGGGGCTTTTCGGTTACCTCGGCTATGACATGATCCGGCTGGTGGAACACCTGCCAAACGTCAACCCCGACCCGCTGGGCCTGCCCGACGCGGTGATGCTGCGGCCCTCGGTCGTGGCGGTGCTTGACGGGGTCAAGGGCGAGGTGACGCTGGTTTCACCCGCCTGGGTCGGTTCGGGGCTGTCGGCGCGCGCCGCCTATGCGCAGGCCGCCGAACGGGTGATGGATGCGCTGCGCGATCTGGAACGCGCGGTGCCATCGGTCAGCCGCGACCTGGGCGAGGCGACGGCGGTGGGTGCACCGGTGTCGAACTTCACCAAGGTGGCCTACATGGCCGCGGTCGAGAAGGCCAAGGATTACATCCGCGCGGGCGACATCTTTCAGGTCGTGCCGGCGCAGCGCTGGACGCAGGCCTTCGCGCTGCCACCCTTCGCGCTTTACCGCTCGCTGCGGCGTACCAACCCTCGCCCTTCATGTTCTACTTCAACTTCGGCGGCTTTCAGGTGATCGGCGCGAGCCCCGAGATTCCTGGTTCGCCTGCGCGATGGCGAGGTGACGGTGCGCCCGATCGCCGGCACACGGCCGCGCGGCGCGACACCCGAAGAGGACCGCGCCCATGAGGCCGACCTCTTGGCCGACCAGAAGGAACTGGCCGAACACCTGATGCTGCTTGACCTTGGGCGCAACGATGTGGGCCGCGTTGCGAAGGTCGGCACCGTGCATCCGACCGAACGCTTCATCATCGAACGCTACAGCCACGTGATGCACATCGTCTCGAACGTTGTCGGCCAGATCGCGAGGATCAAGATGCGCTCTCGGCGCTTCTGGCCGGCCTGCCCGCCGGCACGGTTTCGGGCGCGCCCAAGGTGCGCGCGATGGAAGATCATCGACGAGCTGGAGCCGGAAAAGCGCGGCGTCTACGGCGGCGGCGTGGGCTATTTCGCCGCCAATGGCGAGATGGACATGTGCATCGCGCTGCGCACCGCCGTTCTGAAGGACGAAAAGCTTTACATCCAGGCCGGCGGCGGCGTGGTCTATGACAGCGACCCCGAAGCCGAATGGCAGGAAACCGTCAACAAGTCCCGCGCCCTGCGCCGCGCCGCCGAAGACGCCGGCATGTTCACCCGCCGCGGCAACGGGTAGGCCGGCGGGGCGAGGCAGGTTCCGCTGCCGCGGGTTGCCTGACGTCGGGCGGCGCTATTGAGCGAGCGGGAGGTGGCGTGTGTCTGGGGTGTGGGGCGGAGCTGACCTTAGGACACTCTGTCGCTACGTCCGCTTCCACGCACTAGGAAGTGCCTCCGCGATGCCTGGCCTTAGGCAATGCACAGGACTAAGTATCGATTTGTAGCTCAAAGGTGCCTGCCATATCCAGCTCAAGTCGAAAGGGTATCTGGCCGGGTATGGATACGTCTTGGTCAGTAAACGCGATGTACTCACCACAGATGACGCTTTCGCTGTAATGCATGGCTACTCTGACAAACATGCTGCCGAGGATATCCCCTTCCATTTCTATGGCCTCACCAAACAGTTGCGGCAAGGATGTCCCCCGATAAACCATGAAGTCGGTTAGAGATTCAAAGATCGTGGGGCTTTTTGGGTCGGTGGACAAGAACTCGTCGGCAGTGGCGAACGTTGCCTTGTCGATGCCCATGATTGCCATGGCTGCGTGATTGTGGACCGTAATCCCTGAGAACTCGAAGTGAGCGACGATTTTGCCGTCATCGCCGCGTTCTACAAATCCATCTGAAACTCGCATCTCAAACGAGGATTTTACCAACTCTAGCTGCGCTTCGACTTCGGCAAATTGGGGGACGGACTGACGTACCATTGGAGTACAGTCTTGCCCATTGACCACGAACCTCAGATCATATTCGGAATGCAAATAGCGACCAGAGCGCACACGAGCATAAGATCCCAGACAATCTGCTAGTCTGAGTTTTCTATCATACTCGACACGACAGTTGCGCGCGAGATTTGTAGGGGAGAGGACATTCTCCAACTCGAAAAACCTAGCGTTCAAGGAGTCCAACGGCAGCCTGACAATTGGCGTGGCATCCGGGCCGGAAAGAGTTTCATAGACCACTAGTTCGCTGCCATTTCCAAGCATGAAGTAGTTGGCTCCGACTTGAGCATGGGCCGCATATGAATGCGCCTGTTCTACCTCTTTTGCGGTGATTGGCACGTTGCCCGCTTTTGCTTCGACCACGAAGCTACCGCGCGCGCCCTTAACTCCCGCGCGATAGTCGGGATACCCTAAAGGCACATCCCTCTTTGAGCGCCTGCCGATGTGGAGGTAGGGATATTCGAGCTTCTCTTCTAAATTCAGATAAGTGTTTTCAGTGTTCGGATAGCCTAGCATTCGGATAACCGGATCGATGACATGGAACCGGATTTCTGTTTCGTTGTAGTGAGGGGCCGCAGCGGCGGCGGAATCTGAAATCACCAGCATGGTACACCTCTAACATTTCATCATCTTGTATCCAAGCGAGTTGAAGGTACGAAGTGTAGTTCAGCCCAAGAACAAAAGACCATGAATGTGATTTGGTGGCGGTTGTGCGAGAGTTCGCACAAGTGACTCGCGCAAAATGTGGTCACATCGCGCTCCAACCCGCCACCCACCGCCCAGCCGCCACAGCTGCGCATTCCCCCCCGCGCTCACCGCCAACCGTCCAGCAAGCCGCCCGTTCGCCGGACCTAAAGCACCACGACCCTGACCGAGGAGCCCTTGGCCGACAGTGCCACCTCGCCCCGGCAGAGCCTGAGCGCGTCGTCGCCGAAGACCTCGCGGCGCCAGCCTTTCAGCGCGTGCACGTCGCGTTCGCCGGCGGCGATCATGTCCAGCTCGGCCGAGGTCGCGATCAGCTTGGCGGCGACGCCCGCATCTTCCGACTTGGCCTTCAGAAGCACGCGCAGAAGATCGGCCAGCGCCGGGTTCACCTGCAACTGGTCGCGCGACAGGTCGGGCTTGGGCTGATCCTCGGGCTTGGCCGCCAGACCGGCCTTGACCGCAGCGATGATCCCCTCGGCGATATCGCCGCGCCGCGCCTCGCGCAGCAAAAGCCGCGAGCGGCCCAGATCGTCGTGGCTCTGCGGCTTGGTCGAGGCCAGTTCCAGCAGCGCGTCATCCTTGTAGACCCGCGAGCGGGGCACGTTGCGCGACTGGGCATATTCCTCGCGGAACTTCGCCAGTTCGCGAACCACCGCAAGGAAGCGGCCCGAGTTGGTGCGCGTCTTGACCCGTTGCCAGGCGTCTTCCGGCACCACGGTATAGGTCGCCGGATCGGTCAGAACCGCCAGCTCCTCCTCGACCCATTTCTGCCGCCCCGAGGCGGCAATCTGGGCGGCAAGGTTTTCGTAGATCACCCGCAGATGCGTGACATCGGCCAGCGCATAGACCTGCTGCGCCTCGCTCAGCGGCCGGCGCGACCAGTCGGTGAAACGCGAGGTCTTGTCGAGCTGTTCGCGCGCGATCTTGCGCACCAGCGTCTCGTATCCCACCTGTTCGCCGAAACCGCAGACCATGGCCGCCACCTGCGTGTCGAAAAGCGGTTCGGGAAAGACATTGCCCTCGACAAAGAAGATCTCCAGGTCCTGCCGGGCGGCGTGAAAGACCTTGACCGTCGCCTTGTGGCGGAAAAGCTCATAGACCGGCTCCAGCGACATCTCGCCAACCAGCGGATCGACCAGAACCGCCTCGCCCTCCTTGCCGGGCAACGCCATCTGGATCAGGCAGAGTTTCGAGTAATAGGTACGCTCGCGCAGGAATTCCGTGTCGATCGTGACGTAGGGGGCGGCTTTGGCGGCCTCGCAGAAGCGGGCCAGCTCTTCGGTTGTTGTTATCGTTTTCATCCGGTTTCCGGGTCATTTCGTTCGGCGCGGGGGCATCCCGCCCAGACGCTATAGGCGCCGACCCGGGGAATGAAAAGGGCAAGACCGCGGCAATGCGGCGGCAGCCCCTTGCCTCAGGCCAGCATGACCGGCCGGCGGTCACCGGCGGCATGGCGCCGCAGCACCGCCGGATACAGCCGATGCTCCTGCACGAGCACCCTCGCGGCCAGTGTCTCGGCCGTGTCGCCGGGCAGGACCGGCACCGTCGCCTGCCCAAGGATCGGCCCGTCATCGAGGACCGGCGTCACTTCGTGTACCGTGCAACCGGCTTCGGCATCGCCCGCATCAAGGGCGCGCTGATGGGTGTGAAGGCCGGGGTATTTCGGCAGGAGAGAGGGGTGGATGTTCAGCATCCGGCCCGCGAACCGTTCGACAAAGCCGGGTGTCAGAACCCGCATGAACCCGGCAAGACAGAGGATGTCGGGGTCCGCGGCAAGGATCGGTTTCAGAAGCTCCGCCTCGAAAGCCGTCCGGTCGGCGCCGAAGGGCCGGTGATCGACGGCGGCGGTCGGAATGCCCATCGCGGCCGCCTTTCTCAATCCGCCCGCTTCACGATCATTCGAGGCAACCAGAACCGGCCTCGCCGGATGGTTGCCCACCATGCTTTCGGCCAGCGCGACCATGTTGGACCCGCCACCCGAAATCAGGATCGCGACGCGTTTCACAGAAGGCGGCCCGTGTAGGCGACCCCCTGCCCCTTCGTGACATGGCCAAGCACATGCACCGTCTCGCCCTCGCCCTCCAGCAACAGCCGGATATCGGCGGCACGGTCGGCGGCAACGACAACGATCATGCCAATGCCGGAATTGAAGGTCTTGAGAAGCTCCTTCTCTTCCATGCCCGCCGTTTCAGCCAGCCAGCGGAAGACCGGCGGCAGGTCCCAGGATGCAAGGTCGATCCCGGCGCCGAGCCCTTCGGGCAGAACACGCGGCAGGTTCTCGGTCAGGCCGCCGCCGGTGATATGGGCAAGGGCATGAACGCCCCCGGCCCGCACCGCCGCCAGCGCCTGATTCACATAAAGCCGCGTCGGGGCCAGAAGTTCCTCGCCCAGAGTGGCGGAGCCGAAGGTGATTTGGCGTCCCACCCAAGCCCCGACATCTCCACCACCTTGCGAACAAAGGAATAGCCGTTAGAATGGACCCCGTTCGAAGCGAGGCCGGAAGTACGTCGCCCTCCGTCACGCCCGCCGGCAAGTCCTGCCCCCGCTCCATCGCGCCGACGGCGAAACCGGCAAGGTCGAAATCGCCCGCATGGTACATGCCCGGCATCTCGGCCGTCTCGCCGCCGATCAGCGCGCAGCCCGATTGCGCGCAGCCCGTCGCGATGCCTTCGATGATGCGGGCGGCCTGATCGACGTCGAGCTTGCCGGTCGCGAAATAGTCGAGGAAGAACAAGGGCTCCGCCCCCTGGCAGACCAGATCGTTGACGCACATCGCCACGAGGTCGATGCCGACCCAGTCGACATTGCCGGTGTCGATGGCGATGCGCAGCTTGGTGCCCACCCCGTCGGTCGCGGCCACCAGCACCGGATCGCTGTACCCCGCCCCCTTCAGATCGAAAAGCGCGCCGAATCCGCCGAGGCCCGACATCGTGCCGGGCCGCTGGGTGCGTTTCGCGGCAGGCTTGATCCGTTCGACCAGCGCATTGCCCGCATCGATGTCGACACCCGCGTCGGCATAGGTCAGCCCGTTCTTGATGGTCATCTGGTTCCCCCGGAATCCGTCGCCGCCGCGATAGCGCAAAGCGCCCGCCGGGGCAACGCGCAACCGCCGAAAGCGTTGGGCCGGCGGCGCCAAAACGGTTAGTCTAGGGCCATGACCGACCCGCGCGCCACCGTCAACACCATCTGCGCCGCCCTGCCCGGCGCCGAATGCACCGACCCCTGGGGCGGCGGACATGATGCGTGGAAACTCGGCGGCAAGCTTTTCGCTGTCATCGGAAGCCAGGGCCACGGCGTCAGCGTGAAAACCGACAGCGTGGAAACCGCCACCATGCTGATCGATGCCGGGGTCGCCTCGCGGGCACCCTATTTCCACCGAAGCTGGGTCAACCTGCCCCTCGATGCCGCTGAGGAGGAGTTGCGCCACCGGTTGCACCGCTCCTACCGGCTGATCCGCGCCACACTTCCCAAGAAGGTTCAGGTCGCCCTGCCGGCCTTCGGATGACCGTGCCGCTTGACCCCTCCCCCCGATCTGCTACCTCTGCCGCAGGCTGGGCCCGTAGCTCAACGGTTAGAGCAGGGCGCTCATAACGCCTTGGTTGGGGGTTCAAATCCCTCCGGGCCTACCACCCGCCCAGCCCGCCGACAGCCCCTAGCGCGCGCCGTAGTAAAGCCCCACGACATGTTCGGCTTCGGCGAAGAAAAGCCAGCGCGCGGCAAGGGCGCCCAGAAGATGCGTGCCAAAAGCCACACCCGCCGCCACAACCCCGCCCGGCGCCAGGACCAGGATCGCCGCCGGCACCAGCCCGGCCAGCACCAGCGCCAGCACACGCAGCCGCGCGCGGTGCTTGCGGCCGACGGAAAACATCATCTCGCGCATCAGGTAATTGCCCGCTGTATGGGCCGGGGCGAAGACACGGGGGCGACCGGCCCGGCCAAGACCGGTGGCGCTGGCCAGGCTGGCACCGCGAGCGGCAAAGCGCTTGTCACCCTCGACAAAGCCAAGAAACAGGATCGCGCTTAGCGCGACACACAGGACGGCAGCCCAAAGCCCCAGCCCTGCCAGAACCGCGCCGCCGGTCAGCGCAAAGGCCATGAAGGTGACCGGCGTCAGCGCGTGGTTCCAGCGCGGCACAGTCGCAAGCTGCGTGTAGATCATCGCGGTCGCGACCACCGTCATCAGGCACAGCGCGGCGGCGATGGGGCCCAGGACCACCGGAACCGCAAGTCCGAAGATCGCCTGAAGCGCCAGCGGCGCAGTGGCCAGCAGCGCCAGCACCGCCGCCCAGCCTTCGCGGCTGAGCCAGCTTGTGCGCCATTGGGTAAAGGCCCGCCACGCGCGTTGCCGATTGCCCAGATGAAAGGTCGAGGCGCAAAGCCCGCCCACCGCCAGAGCATAGCCCAACGCCCAGATGAGAAAGGCCTGCATACCGGTCGCGCCGACGAGCCCCAGCGAAAGAAACGCCAGGAAGCCGAACCCCGCGCCCGATAGCGTTGTGAAGACAATGACGGAAGGTGCTGGATGCATTAGAGTTTCTCCAACATGCGGTCGAGCCACCCGGCAAAACCCGTGGCCTTAACACCCAGAAGCGGCGCCAGCACGTCGGTGCCGGCTGCGGCGCCAGTGGGCCGGGGCGGCAGGTATTTGTTGACCGGTTTCGTGTTCAGTTCCGGCATCGGGTCATAGCCGCCGCGTTCCGCCACAAGGCGGCTGACATCGCTTGTCGGGTCGCCCAGATCGCCGAAATGGCGGGCACCGGTCGGGCAGGTGCGGACGCAGGCGGGCTGGCGGTCCTCTTCGGGCAGGTTCTCGTTATAGATACGGTCAACGCAGAGCGTGCATTTCTTCATCACCCCCGCCGCCTGATCCAGTTCCCGCGCGCCATAAGGGCAGGCCCAGGCGCACAGGCCGCAGCCGATGCAGGCATCCTCGTTGACCAGAACGATCCCGTCCTCGGCGCGCTTGTAGCTGGCACCGGTCGGCCAGACGGTCACGCAGGGCGCGTTTTCGCAATGCAGGCACGAGCGCGGGAAGTTGATGACCTGCGCGGGGCCCTGATCGGGCTGCACCTCATAGCTGTGAACGCGGTTGAGGAACGTGCCGGAAGGCTCTGATCCATAAGCATTCTGGTCCGAAAGTGGCACGCCGTAACCCTGATCGTTCAGCCCTTGCAGGCAGTCACGCAGGCGTGGCAGCCAACGCAGGTGTCAAGGTCGATGACGAGCCCGAGCTTCTTGGCGGAGGGTGGCGGAAGGGCGGTCATGCGGCGGTTTCCTCCGTGCGGCCGGAACGGGGGACGGGATTGGCGGGAAGGCGGGCTGCGATTCCTCCGGCGGATCGGCCTTTTCGATCCTGACACGCAGGTCGAACCATGCCGCCTGTCCGGTGATCGGGTCCGAGTTCGACCAGCGCATGCCGTCGCCCTTTTTCGGGCAGAAGTTCGTGGATCAGGTGATTGAGAAGAAAGCCTTTTGTGGCCTCGGGCGCGTCCGGCTCCAATGCCCATGCCCCCTTCCGCTTGCCGATCGCATTCCACGTCCAGATCGTGTTTTCATTGAGCGCCGCCATATGGGCCACGGGCACCGTGATCGCCCCCGAAGGCGAGGTCACGCGGGCCCAGTCGCCGTCCTGAAAGCCGTTCTCTTCCCAGATCTTCGTCGGCACATAGAGGGGTTCACCCCATGGATCTGGCGCAGCCAGGCGTTCTGTGAGCCCCAGGAATGATACATCGCCATCGGCCGCTGGGTCAGGGCATGGACCGGATACTCCGCCCCGGCGCTGTCGCCGAAGGGCTCATACCAGATCGGCAGCGGGTCCATCGTCGCGCGGACGCGTTCGCGCAGATGATCGGGCGGCTGACGGTCGCCATGGCCTTCGGCGGCAAGGCGGAAGCGCTGCATCAGTTCGGAGTAGATCGAGAAGAGATAGGGCTGCGGCTTGTCATATAGCCCAAGCTCCACCGCCCAGTCCTGATAGGCCGCATTCCACGGCGAAGAACTGCGCCTCGTTCGGGATATGGGCGATGGCAAAGCCGCCATTGTCGATATAGCGCTGCAACTGATCGGGGTTGGGCGCGCCGCGCGGTCTGATCGCCGTTACCACGCCAGCCCATGAGCGGGCCGACACCGGGGCGGCGTTCATGGTTGACCATGTAATCCGCGTAATCCCGGTACTTTGCACGGCCTTCTTCATCCACGAAGCCCGGCAATTGCAGGCGGTTTCCAGCTCCACCAGCACAGACTGGAAGCCGCGCACCTCGCGGTCAGGCTCGACCACAGGCCAGCGGATCGCATCGGCCGCCGCCTCGGCCTCGCAGATCGGGCGGTCGAGCAGAGAGATGCAGTCGTGGCGTTCCAGATAAGTCGTGTCGGGCAGGATCAGGTCGGCATAGGCCACCATCTCGGACGCATAGGCATCGGAATAGATGATGCGCGGGATCTTGTAGTCGCCTCCTTCGTCCTTGTCGGTCAGCATCTCCATCACGGCGCGGGTGTTCATCGACGAATTCCACGACATGTTCGCCATGTAGAGAAGCATCGTGTCGATGCTGTAGGGATCGCCCGCATGCGCATTGGGGATGACCATGTGCATGAGGCCATGGGCCGACATCGGGTTTTCCAGGTAAACGCCTTGTCGATGCGGGCCGGGCTGCCATCGGGGTTCAGCGCAAGGTCATCCGGCCCGTGCACAAAGCCCAGATGCGGGCCGTTCAGCGCGCAGTTGGCCTGTGACTTGCAGTGCGGTTTCGGATGCGCCTCGGGCGGTTTGGGATAGGGCGGCTTGAAGCGGAAGCCGCCGGGGTTTCGACCGAGCCGATGAGTGATCGGAAGCAGATGCAGCGCCCGGCAGGTCTGGAACCCGTTCGAATGGGCCGAGACGCCGCGCATGGAGTGGAAGGCAACCGGGCGGCCGATCATCTGTTTGTGGGTATCGCCGCGGAAATCGGTCCAGTCCTGATCGAGCACGATGGGGGCTTCGAAGGCCGCCCGCGCGATCTCGGCGGCCAGTCCCCTGATGCGGGCGGCGGGGATGCCGGTGCGGTCGGCCACCGCTTCGGGCGCATAATCGTCGGAAAGATAGCGCTCGGCGAGGTGCTGGAAGACGGTGCGGGCGCCCTTGTGGGTGGCACCCAGTCAGGCTGGACACCCTTCTTGTCGAAGGGCGCGGGCTTGCCCGTCTTCCGGTCGATGACCAGATGCTTGCCGTCCTTGTCGCGCAGCAGAAGCCCCCTGCCCGGCCCGTCCGTTTCATCCACCAGACAGGGCGCGTTGGTGAAACGGGCGAGGTAGTCGGGTCGATCTTGCCGGCTTTCAAGAGTTCGTGGATCAGCGACAGGATCAAAGCCCGTCGGTGCCGGGCGTGATGCCGTACCAGTCATCCGCAACGCCGTTATAGCCGGTGCGGATCGGGTTGACGCCGATCACGCGGGAACCGCGTGCCTTCAGCTTGCCGATACCGATCTTGATCGGATTGCTGTCATGGTCCTCGGCCACGCCGAAGAGAATGAAAAGTCTCGCCCGGTCCCAGTCGGGCTGGCCGAATCCCAGAAAGCCCCGCCCATCGTGTAAATGCCACCGGCCGCCATGTTGACCGAGCAGAAGCCGCCATGCGCGACATAGTTCGGGGTGCCGAAGCCCTGCGCCCAGAAGCTGGTGAAGCTTTGAGACTGGTCACGGCCGGTGAAGAAGGCCAGCTTTTCCGGCGCGGTTTCGCGCAGGGGCTTTAGCCAGGCGACGGCGGTCTGAAGCGCCTCTTCCCACGAAATCTCCTCGAACGCGCCCGAGCCGCGCGGGCCGACCCGGCGCAACGGCGCGCAACCGCGAGGGGGCTGTGACCTGCATGATGCCCGAGGCACCCTTGGCGCAAAGAACGCCCCGGTTCACCGGGTGGTCGCGGTTGCCTTCGATATAGCTGACCTTGCCCGATTTCAGATGCACGTTGATGCCGCAGCGGCAGGCACACATGTAGCAGGTCGTTTTCCTGACCTCGTCCGAGACTTTGGGAGAAGTGTCCAGTTTCGGCTGCTGATAGGTCATGTCCGTTCCCTGTTTCATCGCCCGTTCGGGTCTTTGTTCTGTTCGGTTGTAGCCGCCAAAGCGGTCAATTGAAATGCGTTTATCCCAGATCGTCATCCGCGCCCTGCGCGATCGCCCGGGTCATCGCCGCGATGTGGCGCTCTTCCTCGGCCGGGATGACCAGAACCGCCACTGGGCTGCCGGCTGCGTCGATGCGCCCGGCGCGGTCGGCATTGGCCGCCGGGTCAAGCGAAACGCCCAGATAGCCAAGTTGCCGGCAGATCGCGTCGCGCACCCGGGCGTCGTTTTCGCCGATGCCGCCAGTAAAGGCGATACAGTCGAGCCCGCCCATCGCCGTGACGAGCGAGCCGGCGTGCCGCGCCGCCCAATAGCAGAAATGGTCGATGGCAAAGCGCGCCGCCGCGGTTCCGGCACCGTGCAGTGCACGCATGTCGGACGCGCCGCCAAGCCCTTTCAGCCCGCTTTCATGGTTCAGGATATGCGCCGCGCCGTCGACCCCGTGATCGGCGGCCAGCCGCAGCACCGCCATCGCGTCGATTGCGCCGGTACGCGTGCCCATGGTCAGCCCCTCGACCGGCGAATAGCCCATGGTAGTGGCCACCGACAGCCCTCGCGGATCGCGCAGATCGACGCGCCATTACCCAGATGAAAAGCCAGGACCCGGTCAGGCATCGCGCCGAGAAGGCCCGGAACACGCATGGCGAGGCTTTCATAGGAAATGCCGTGAAACCCGTAGCGTCGCAGCCCCTTGGCCTCTTCCGCGGCCGGAAGGGCATAGCGCAGCGCGACCTCGGGGTTGGTGCGTGAAAGGCGGTGTCGAAACAGGCGACCTGCGGCAGATCGGGCGCGATACGCGACGCACGCGGATGGCGGCAAGGTTGTGGGGGTTGTGCAAGGGGCAAGGGGAATGCAGGCCTCGATGGCGGCAATACCACGCGCCCGTCACCCGCGCCGGCCGGGTCAGCGACCGCCCGCCATGAACCACCCGGTGCCCCGCCGCGGTCATGGCGTTGACCGGGCAGCCGGCCTTGGCAAAACCCTCCAGCAGCAGGGCCAGCGCCGCGTCGTGGTCAGGCGCCTCGCAGGACCGGGGTGCGGAGCCGAGCATCATGCGCGGTGCCGCACCGATTTCACTGATCGCGCCGGCCGCAACGGCAACGAGCGCGCCGTCATAGACCGCCGCCTTGAGCGAAGACGAGCCGGCGTTGACGACAAGGATGCGCTCCGCCCCCATGTCACATCACCGATTTCAGAAGGCCGAGAACCGACAGCACGATCAGCAAGAGGATCGTCATGCGCCGGAAATTCTGCGGCGACGCCGCGAAGAAGCGTTTGCCGCCAAGCATGACCCCCGCCGCCAGCAGCGGTAGCGCGACGACGAACACGATCAGGCTGTCGCGCGTTACCATGCCGTTGGCCCACATGATCGGCAGCGCAACGATATCGACGGCGGCGGCATAAACGGTCAGCGTGGCGCGAAACGTACGGGCCGCGATGGGCTGCGCCGCCATGAAGGCCGCAACCGGCAAGCCACCCACCGCCGCACCATTGGCAAGGCCCGAGGCCATGCCGACGCCGGCATGCCCCCAGCGCCCGATGACCCGGCGCAATGTCCAGCCCGTCAGCAGCACAACCGCCATCACCAGGATCATCAGTGAAATCGCGATCCGCGCCCGCTCTTCGCCGATCTGGGCGATGGCGGTCACCGAAACCGGCATAACCAGCGTCGCCCCGGCAAGCATCGGCCAGAAACGGCGCCAGTCGACATCGCCGGCCACCCCGCGAAGCATGCTGGTGCTCATCGCGATTTCGCACAGTACCACGACCGGAACCAGCAGCACCGGGTTGACCAGAAGCGCCGAGAAGGCGACGACGAGCGCCGAAAAGCCAAAGCCCGAATAACCGCGCACGAAAGCGGCGGCGAAAAGCGCAAGGCCCAGTGCCGCCGCCTGCCCTGCCCCCAGCCCCAGCGGCAGGGTCATGGTCATCACGCGCCTTTTTGCGGCCGCATGTCGGCGCGGTCGATGCCGGCCACCGCGACCGGCTTTTTCATCGCATCGCGGCGGAAGGGTTCACCCAGTTCCTGGTTGATCATCGCTTCGATCAGCGTGGTACGCCCATGCTTCATCTGGTCCTCGATGGCCTTCGACAGCGCCGCCGTCAGCTCATCCATGGTTCGCGCCACGACACCTTGCAGCCCGCAGGCCTTGGCGATGCCGGCATAGCTGACCTGGGTATCGAGTTCGGTGCCGACGAAATTGTCGTCATACCAAAGGGTCGAGTTGCGCTTTTCCGCACCCCACTGGTAGTTGCGGAAGACGATCTGGGTAATCGCCGGCCATTCCTCGCGACCGATGGCGGTCAGTTCGGTGACCGCGATGCCAAAGGCCCCGTCGCCCGAAAAGCCCACGACCGGCACGTTCGGGCAGCCGATCTTGGCGCCGACCACCGAGGGCAGGCCATAGCCGCAGGGGCCAAAAAGGCCTGGGGCGAGGTATTTGCGACCGGCTTCGAAGGACGGGTAGGCATTGCCGATGGCGCAGTTGTTGCCGATGTCCGAGGAAATGATCGCGTCTTTCGGCAGCGCCGCCTGATACGCGCGCCATGCCATGCGCGGGCTCATCCATTCCGGTTTCGCCGCGCGCGCGCGTTCATTCCATGTGGTGCCGGGATCGTCCTGTTCGTGATCCATGCTCGACAGTTGCTGGGCCCAGGCCGATTTCGTCGTGGCGATCAGAGCCTTGCGTTCGTCACGCCCGGCATCGCCCGCCGTATCCGAAAGCTTCTCAAGGATCGTCGTCGCCACCTTTTTCGCATCGCCGACGATGCCGACGGTGACCGGCTTGGTCAGCCCGATCCGTTCGGGGCGCACATCGACCTGAATGATCTTGGCGCCTTTCGGCCAATAGTCGATGCCATAGCCCGGAAGCGTCGAAAACGGGTTGAGACGGGTGCCAAGCGCCAGCACCACATCGGCCTTCGAGATCAGCTCCATCCCCGCCTTCGAGCCGTTGTAGCCGAGCGGCCCGGCATGCAGCGGGTGCGAGCCGGGGAAAGCGTCGTTGTGCTGATAGCCGCAGCAGACCGGCGCCAAGCCGCTCGGCCAGTTTCACGGTTGCCGGGATCGCGCCGGCCAGGATGACACCGGCACCGTTCAGGATCACCGGGAATTTCGCGTTCGACAGAAGTTCGGCCGCCTGATCCAGCGCCTCGTCGCCGCCCGAGGGGCGTTCGAACTCCACGATCCGCGGAAGGTCGATGTCGATCACCTGAGTGAAGTAGTCGCGCGGCACGTTGATCTGGGCCGGCGCGGAATACCGCTTGGCGTTCAGGATCACGCGGTTCAGCACTTCGGCCATGCGGCTGGGGTCGCGCACCTCTTCCTGATAGCAGACCATATCGCGGAAGGCGGCCATCTGCTCGACCTCCTGAAAACCGCCCTGCCCCAGCGTCTTGTTGGCCGCCTGCGGCGTCACCAGAAGAAGCGGCGTGTGGTTCCAGTAGGCGGTCTTGACCGCGGTGACGAAGTTGGTGATGCCCGGCCCGTTCTGGGCGATCATCATGCTGACCTTGCCGGTCGCACGGGTATAGCCATCGGCCATCATCCCGCCGGAGCCTTCGTGCGCACAATCCCAGAAGGTGATGCCGGACTTGGGAAAGATGTCCGAGATCGTCATGAAGGCCGAACCTATGATGCCGAAGGCATGTTCGATGCCATGCATCTGCAGGACTTTGACGAAAGCTTCTTCGGTAGTCATCTTCATCGGGGTGTTCCTTGCCCATGCGCATAAAAAGCAGGCGCCGTCGTTCGGCACCCTTGCCCGCCGTTGTAGGTTGCAGGAGGGCAACCGTGCTAGGGCCAGTTACGCCCGCCGGTTATATCCAGATTTTGCGATCGTTTCGGCCAAGAGCGCGATGCCTTCGGGAATCCGCACCTGGCTGATCGAGGAATAGGCCAGCCGATAGGTGTTTTCCGGCGCCGGCCCAGAGCCGTAAAACATCCGCCCCGGCTCGATCAGAACACCCTTTTCGCGCAAAACCATGGCCAGCCGGTCGGTGTTCACCCCCACCGGCGCCCGCATCCAGAAGCTCGAGCCGCCAAAGGCGCCCTGCCCGGCCACCTCCAGGCCATGGCTGCGAATCGCCTCGTCCATCACCGTGCGGCGACGACGGTAAGCGCTGTTGATCCGCGTCAGCAGCGCATCGTAATGGCCGAGCGACAGGAAATAGGCGACGGTGCGCTGGATATGGCCCGGCGGATGGCGCATCATCGCCCCCCGCAGCGCGCGAGCCTCGCGAATGAAGCCTTCCGAGGCCACGATGTAGCCCAGCCGCAGCCCCGGAAAGAGCGATTTGGAAAACGAGCCGGCGTAGATCACCCGCCCCTCCGCGTCGAGCGACTTGAGCGCCGGCGCGGCGGGTTTGAGAAACGACATCTCGAACTCGTAATCGTCCTCGAGGATCAGGAAATCCTCTTGCGAGGCCCGCGACAACAACGCCTTGCGCCGTTCCAGCGGCATGGTCGCGTTGGTCGGGCAATGGTGGCTGACCGTGGTAAAGACCACATCGCATCCGCGCGGCAGGTCCTCGGGCGGCAGGCCCTCTTCGTCGACATCGACCTCGACCACCTCGACACCCTGCTGCGCCAGCGCCATGCGCACGCCCGAGTAACAGGGGTTCTCGATCGCGGCCACCCGGCCCGGTCCCAAAAGGACCTGCGAGGCGATCCACAGCGCGTTCTGAGCGCCAAGCGTCAGCAAAACCTCTTCGGGCCGGGCGTCGATGCCCCGGCGCGGCAGGATGTTGCGCACGATGTATTCGATCAGCATCGGGTCGTCGCGTTCGTAGTAATCCTGCGTCAACACATCGAAATCGCGCAGGCCCAGCGCCCGCAACGCGCATTGGCGCCAGTTCTGGTGGTCGAAAAGCGTCGGGTCGGCCTGCCCGTAGATGAAAGGATAGGGGTAGCTGCGCCAGTCGCGCGGCTTGGCCGCCAGTTCATGGCGCGAAAACCGCCGACCGATCCGCACCTGCCAGTCGACCCGGTCCTGCCGTTCGGTGCTGCGGCCCCGCCACAACGCCGGCGCCGGCGCGTTTTCCGAGATGAAATAGCCCGACCGCCCCCGCGCGGCCAGATAATCGCCCGACACCAGTTCGGCATAGGCCAGCGTCACGGTGATGCGGCTGACCCCCAGATGGCGCGCCAGGCCGCGGCTCGACGGCATCTTCTGACCCGGCCGGAACCGGCCGCGCAGCACGCCTTCGGCAACCATCTGCTGGATCTGCTGCTGCAACGTGCCTTCGGCACCCGGGGTCAGGAAGAAGGATTCGGCGGGAATGGCCATGACGCGCGGGCTTTCGGACAGGTTGGCCCAAGCATGTCGCTTTCGCGGCCTGCGTCAAGCGGGCCGGGCCGGGCCGCGCCCCCCTGCCAACCGGCGGGAAGCCGCGCAAACCATCCAGCCGCGCGGGCAGCCAACCGCCGGCCCCGAGATGCGCCATTGTCTTGCCAAAATCCGCCGCTAGGGTCTGGCCACTGCCACGTTCTGCTGCCGGATTGCCATGCCCCTGCCCCTTGCTCGCCTCGCCCCGCTCGTGCTGGCCGCCGCGCTTGCCGCGCCCGCGCCGGCTGCCGCGCTCAGCTGTGCCAAACCCGATGATCTGTCGGCCATGCGCGTCGGCGTCATCGCCGCGGTCAATGCCCAGCGCCGTGCCCATGGCCTGCCGGCGCTGGCGCCGTCGGCCAAGCTGGAAAAAGCCGCGCAGCGCCATGCCTGCGACATCGCCTGGCAACAAAGCTATTCGCATTACGGATCCGACGGCTCTGACCTGCGCGCGCGCGTCAAGCGCGCCGGTTACCGGCTTCGCATGGCCGCCGAAAACACCGCCCGCGGTTTCCGTTCGGCCGATGAGGTGGTGCGCTTCTGGATGCAATCACCCAAGCACCGCGCCAATATCCTTATGCGCGGCACCCGCGACATCGGGCTGGGTCAGGCTTATCACGACCGTTCTGGCGGCAAGCGCCACTGGGTCCTCGTCGTCGGCAAGAGCGGCTGAGCGGGGCCAGCCGCGCGCGGCTACCGCGCCAGAACCAGATCGACCTTCAGCCCGCCCAGCCCCTCGCTTTCGCCCAGCCGCAACTGGCCGCCATGGCTGCGCGCGATGTCGGCGGCAATGGACAGGCCCAGCCCCACGCCGCCGCCACGATTGGGGTCGCGCGCGGCGTCGAGCCGGGTAAAGGGGCGTAGCGCCTCGTCGCGACGATCCTGCGGAATGCCGGGACCGTCGTCGTCGACGCTGATGCGCACCGCCTTGTCGGTGATGATCACGCAAACCTCTGCACGGCGCCCGTAACGCACCGCATTGCCAATCAGGTTTTCAACCGCGCGCGTGACGGCATGGACCCGCAGCATCGCCCGGCCTTCGCCCTTGGCCTCGGTCATGGCCACGGCCTGCCCGCCCCGGCGCGCATTGTCGACGATGGCGCGCACCAGTTCGACCGGGTCGACCTCGGCCGCCTCCTCGGTCGCGTCACCGCGCGCGAAGGACAAAAACGCATCCAGCAGCCGCTCCATGTCCGCCACGTCGCGCAACAGCGCCTTGGCCTCGTCCTCGTCCTCCATCATCGACAGGCCAAGGCGCAGGCGCGTCAGCGGCGTACGCAGGTCATGGCTGACCCCCGACAGCATCAGCGTGCGCTGTTCGATCTGCCGTTCGATCCGCTGGCGCATGTCCAGAAAGGCGTTGCCGGCAGCCCGCACCTCGGCTGCGCCGCGCGGGCGATAGGGCAAGGACCGGCCCTTGCCAAAGGCCTCTGCCGCCACCGCCAGACGGGTAATCGGCTTCAGCTGGTTGCGCAGGAAGACGAAAGCGATGAGCGTCATCAGCACCCCGGTCACGATCATCAGGACCAGCAACTGATGCGGGTTCGAGGCCGAAACCCGCCGCCGGTCGAGCTGCACCAGCATCGGGCCATGGCGTGTGGTGATGACGATCTTCACCACGCGCGAACTTTCGGCCAGGTCGATGGCGCGCACCCCGCCGATCCCGCTGCGCAGGGTCGCGATGACGACCCGTCCGGTCAGGTCGGGAAAATCCGCCGGTCGTGCGGGGGGACTGATCTTCGGCAACCGGCAGAACCACCTGCATGGCCAGCGGCAGAACCAGCGCCGCCGTGACCTTGCGCCGCATCCAGATCGCGCGCCTCGGCGACCCGGTCGGTCAGATAGTCGATCTCCAGCACCACGTTGCCGGTCATCTGCCGGGTGACACCCTCGAAATGGCGTTGCAGAAAGGCGACCGAGACCACAAGCTGCAACATGACGACCGGCAGCACCAGAATAACGGGCGGCGCGGCCAAAAGCCCGCGGGGAAGCACGCGTTTGGTCCAGCTGTCGTTCATGGGGCGAGCCTAACGGCGCACCGGCAGGAGAGGAAGCGCAAGATGACGACCGACGAACAGCCAGTGGGCGGTGCACCGCCGGTGCGGCTGGCGCCTGGCCTGCGCCGCGTGCTGGCCCCCAACCCATCGCCGATGACCCTGCGCGGCACCAACACCTATATCGTCGGCACCGGCGCGGTTGCGGTGATCGACCCCGGGCCCGAGGATGAGCGCCACCTTGCCGCGATCCTTGCCGCGCTCGATCCCGGTGAACGCGTCAGCCACATCCTCGTCACCCATGCCCACCGCGATCACTCGCCCCTCGCCCGCCGGCTTGCGGCCGTGACCGGTGCGCCGGTTCTGGCCTTTGGCGATGCCGGCGCCGGACGCAGCGCCACGATGCGGCGGCTGGCGGCCAAGGGCCTTCTGGGCGGCGGCGAAGGCGTGGATCACGGTTTCCGGCCCGACCGGTGCCTTGCCGATGGTGAGGTTGTCGCCGACGATGGCTGGCAGATGGAGGCGCTCTGGACACCGGGGCATTTCGGCAATCACATGTGCTTTGCCTGGCAGGATACGGTTTTTACCGGCGATCTGGTCATGGGCTGGGCCTCGTCGCTGGTCTCGCCGCCCGATGGCGATCTCGGTGCCTTCATGGCCTCGCTCGAGCGGCTGAAGACGCGCGGCGCCGGCATTTTCCACTCCGGCCATGGCGACCCGATCACTGCGCCCGGGGAGCGGCTGAACTGGCTGATCGCCCACCGCCGCGAACGCGAGGCGCAGATCCGCGCCGCGCTGGCAAAGGCCGCGGCCGATGCCGCGAGCCTTGCGCGCGCTATCTACACCGAAACCCCCGCCGCGCTGATGCCTGCCGCCGAACGCAACGTTCTTGCCCATCTTATTGATCTGACAGAAAGAAACCTGACCGCTTGCGCGGGCGAACTGACCGCCCAAAGCCGGTTTCGCCTGCGCTGACACCGCCCCCACCGCCCCGCGTTTTTTCTTGCCAAACCCTCTGGACGCCCCCCCAATCGCTTGCTATATCGCGCCCGGTGTTCCGGCGTAGCTCAGCGGTAGAGCAGTTGACTGTTAATCAATTGGTCGTAGGTTCGATCCCTACCGCCGGAGCCAAAATCTCCTCGAGATTACAAGATGATAAGAGCCCTTTTTCCTTGTGTTCAAGGGGGGTTTGCTGTTGTTCACGACACACAGTAGAACACACAAGAGGACACACAGATGGCCCTGCAGACGAAGATCAAGCACATCGATAAGCGACCGAATGGGGTGCTGTTTTCGTCGCCGCTTCCTAAGGATGTCGCTGAGGCGCTGGGCGAAGGGTTCCTGCAAGTGCATATCCGCAACACGGAGGGGCTGGCCTTTCATCGGGAGTATCAGGAGGTCATGGCCGAGTTCGACCGGATGGTCCGGACAGACCCGTGAGGAGCCAGCGCCACGGCAACGACCACCGGACCACCCAGCAAAAGTGGCATGGATGCCCTGATGACCCTGTGCAGGCCCCCACTCAAACGTCGTCGGGCTGGACCCGGATGAACCTGAGACGGGCCGGATGATCTTCGAGACCATGAGAACCGCCGACCCGATGCTGACCAAGGCTCTCCTCGCAGGACCCCGAGGCCCCTGCCCAAGGTCACCCTTATGGACGCTCAAGCTCTACCGGCAGGACAAGCGTATCGAGGAAGGCAGCAAGCAGGACGTGGACCTGAGCCGTGTGTCTGCCCGTGTAGAGGCTGCTCTGGGTGACCCCGACAAGGTGGCCCTAGAGGACATGACCGTCGATCACAGACGCCGCTATCTCGACCACATGCTCAACGCCAAGAAGGCTGATGGCACCACCATCGCTCTGGGGTCAAGAGGGAGACGAACATCGTGGTGGCCGTCGTCAACCACGCCCTCAAGGAGATGGACATCGCGGCGATGAACAGGCCTGCTGGACTCCATGGCCCAAGGAGCAGAAGCTGGCGGTGGACAAGAAGCTGCCCCTACCGGATGACCTTGTGTCGAGCATAGAGGCCCGCCTGAGTGAGAACCTGAGGCCCCTGTGGGTGCTGCTGAGAGGCACCGGGATGCGCCTTGGAGAGGCCATGGGTCTCGTCACAGACGACATTGTCCTCGACGGAGAGACCCCTCATGTCCTCATCCGCCCCAACTCCATCCGCACCGTGAAGACAGCCTCAAGTGTCCGTTCTGTGCCCCTCGTCGGAGAGGCCCTGAGAGCCGTCAGGGAGGCCCTCGAAGGTGCCCCGTTGGGTTCCCCTATCTTCCCCCGCTATGGCCGTCCTCGTGGCGCTGACGCAGCCTCTGCAGCCCTGATGAAGGTGGTGAGGGATGTCACCCCCGACACCCGGTTCACCGTCCATGGTCTCCGTCACCGAGTGAGCGACAAGCTGCGTGATGCTGGGGCACCTGTAGAGGTCCGTCACGGCTTCCTTTCGGCATAATCAGGCCGTCGCTGAGACGACCTACGGGTCACCGAAGGCGAGGCTCAAGGAGTTCCAAAGTGGGCTGTGAAGGCTGCCCTTTAGTAGCCACGAAGAGGCCTTCTGTTCGAGAGATGATTTTGCTCGTTGGGCGGCCGATATTCGCCGTTGATCCGGATGACACGGACTGCATCGTGGTCAAATCGGATAAGATTGGTGAGCATTTTGACCGGGCCTTCGGGCATAACAAAGCCTCCGCCGATAGACCGACAGGGGCGTTGAATTGCAGAGAAAAGCTGCGCGTCATGAGGACAGCGGGATGCCTTCGGGCTCATTTCCGGACCGAACCTTCCTCGCCGCCATGTATCGTTTGATCGAGAGACTGTAGAACTTCTTGGTATATGCGTTCGCTGCCTTAGCGATGTCCATCCGACCGTCAGCACGCGGGGGCTGCATGTGTATGTCGGGGTCTGTCAGGATGTTCCTAAGACCAGCATCATACGGGATAAACTCCAGGATGTGCTTCATTACCCCAAGGCGCTCCTGCGGGGGGCGCCAGTAGACATCTCAGCTAACCGCTGGGCGCGCTCATAGTGCCGTCGCGAGCGTTCTCTGTTCTCGAAACTACGGTTGCCCCGTGAGGCGTTCTTCTGGCACGCCCGTGAGCAATAGCTTTGGTTGAGCCTCTGGGGCGTGAAAGCGGTGGTGCATCCGGGGCACTCGATGGTGCGGGCTTCATCCGCAGAAGGGATGAGCATGCCAATGGGATCGACAGCGTCGAACATAAAGGGTTCCTTTCGGTGGTGATGGAAAGATGCGAAGGTGGGAGGTCTTGACCGTCGAAGACGGACCTCCTTGGTGGAGGTGCATGTGAAGATGCGCCTGACGATCACCTGAAGAACTCAGGGGCGCTTCAGCATGCCTTTCATGGGCAGCGTTCACATGGCGACTTCGTCCTTGGAGACCCAAGGAGATGATGAAGTTCGAACATGCTCGCTAAGCTGGCTTAGGGGCTTTGGTATTCGCCGCGATCAGCGGCAATGGGTCTTCACTTGATAGAGTGCAAGCTCAGGGCCATGCAGCGAAGCTGGAGCAAGCTGAGGGTTCACCTTTAAGATTTGGCTTCGTTCGCGGAGGCGAAGCCGGAGCACCTAGAGGGACACAATACATGTGCGGAGGCGGATTATCTACCGGTGCACCTGAAGGGGTATACACTACGTGTGCGGAGGCGGATTGTCGGACAAGCGTTGGGGCTGCGGGATGTATTGATCGCACCCCCTTGAAGAGGTGTGCCCAAAAAGAAAACCACCACGGAAGCCCAGCGACCGCGTTCGAGGGAAACGCTCGGGCTAGTCTTCTCGGCTAGGGGGCGGGTTAATCCTGGTATGTATCAGAATACCCGAACCGCCCGGGTCGTAGCTGCTGGGTCAGTGTCACGGCCTTCTGGGCAAGTATGGGGGTTAATCGCCCTAGTATGTGGGTTGGGCGCGCCAAGACACTGCAGCACGAGGGCGCGCCTCCTAGGGCTATAGGGCGGGTCATTTACCTCTATGGTGGGGGTAATTTATCTCTATGGTGTGGGTTAATTGTAACCCCTTGATTTTCCTTACATCCCCCAACGGGCCATAGCGGCCTCTGCCTCGGCTATGTCGCCCCGGATGCGAAGGACGGTTTGGCGGCTCAATCCGACCGCCCTCGCCACCTCTGAGGTGCCCGCTCCGGTGCCCGTCATGTCACGCACAAGGTTCAACTGGTCACGGTCATAGCTGGGCTTCCTGCCCCGGTAGGCCTCGGGCTTCTCGGACTTGGCGTGCTCGATACCGGCGCGCTGGGCCTCCTTCGTCGCCTCGGCCTGAGCCTGAGCGGTTGCCGCCATGAAGGCTATAAGAGCGTCCCTCACGGCTTGCTGGGTCGGGTCTGTGGTCGCCCCGTCAAAGGTCATGCCGTTGATCACGGTCTTGATGGTTACCCCCTGCCGCATGAAGTGCCGGATGGTGTCGGTCACGTCCTGATAGTTCCTCCCGAGACGGTCCACCCAGCGCACCACTAGGGTGTCCCCTTTGCGGAGCTTGTCGAACAGGCGGCGTCCCTCGGGTCTCTCGGACAGGATGGTGGAGACACCGGACTGCCCGTGGTCTGCGATCACCTCATCAACAGTGAAGCCTGCCTTGCGGGCCTGCGCGACCTGATGGTCGAGCGTCTGGTCTGCGGTGGAGACGCGGGCATAGAAAATCGTGGTCATGGAGTTCCTCGGAAGGTGTTCGTTTGGGTTCTGTCCGATAGGTAGGCTGTCCGAAATACAAAGTCAACCCTAACGGACATCCATTTGGCTACCCCCCGAGGTGACCGTTGCGGTATACCCCAACGAGCAATCGACACAGCGACCGAGCGGGACCGAAGCTGGGCGCACCGCTCCGCATGCAATGTGACTTGCGCTTCAATGAACGCCACCACTGACCCACCCCACCGGGGGGATGCGCGATACCGCTCTATCTATCCTGTGCTGTCAAATTTTGCGGTGAAACAAATCGGCCCTCTCGATGATCGAGTGGACGTTCATTAGGTATCGCAAGACCTTGTTGGCGAACACGAAATGCTCGTGCTACGGTTCCACGTAGGGGCGAGACCCAAATCAATTCAGGCATGAGGAACGAGCATGGTCGATGGAGACGTGGAGAAAAGGCTTTGGTCAGCAGCGGACCAGCTATGGGCCAACACCGGCCTGAAACCGAGCCAGTTCTCCACCCCTGTTCTGGGCTTGATCTTCCTCCGCTTCGCCGAGAAGCGTTTCGCAGCAGCTGGAAAGCCGGATTGGTCCCGTCGGCTCGGGCAAAGCATCTACGCGGCTGCCTAGTTGACCTTGTTCCGCTCCTCAGTTCCGCGCTGCGGAAAAAATGTTCCTTGGGCTGCCCGCAACCTTGAATTGCTCCAACCCGCTCACCATCTCCCCATAGCCCGTAGGAATTGGCCTGCGGGTTTGGCCGTTGAACTTGTCAACTTCTTTATGGTGACCTGGCAGCACGATGCCGAACAGCATCGCCGCGACCAGAGCCAGACTGAATGAGACACTGAGCATAGCTCGGACCTCCACGGTTACATTATACCACCTCGCGTTTCGAGACCCGTGTCTGCGAGGCGTTCGGAAGTGAGACGCTGAACGTATACGCTGACAGAAGGTGGCGTGCGTTCGGGGGACGCCCGGCCTAACAACCGGAGCCCAGGGTCAGGGCCAGTCCTCCGAACTCTGCGACAAGGAGGCTCAATGCCGCTCGATTGGTTTAAGTCCAGAGGCTACCGCCATTTCGATCTGCCCGTTGGCGAGAAGTTCGCCAGCAAGGTGATGGACCCGGACTTCGTGCTTAAGCACTCGTTCCTCCCACTCCTGCACTACACGAAATCCGAGAAACGCTACAAGAAGTGCCCGAAGACCGGGAAGCGGACGATCACCTCGAAGGACCGCCCGATCAAGTATGCATCGCACCGGGACGCCTGCATACTTTCGTTCTACGCCAGCGAGATGAATAAGGCGCTAGACGCCCATTATGACGCCACGGGCCTATCCGATAGCGTTCTGGCCTATCGTGCCTCGGACGTGGTAACTACGATTTCTCGGCGGAAGTGCTTGCCTTTGCCAAGACCCATGCCCCCGTCACGATACTGGCCTTCGACGTCAGCAGCTTCTTCGACAACCTTGACCACACGCTTCTGAAGCGACGCCTAAAGGCAGTGCTGGGCGTAACGTCGCTCCCCGAACACTGGATGCGAGTGTTTCGGGCGATCACCGCCTTCCACTACGTCGATATGGAAGAACTCAATGCGAACGCCACATTCTCCTCCCGACTCAAGGATAACAGCCGCGACCGGATCGCCAGCGTCGAAGAGCTCAAAGCCAATGGCATCAAGTTCCACCCGAACCCCGAACTGGCAAAGGGGCATCGGCGAGGCATCCCTCAGGGCACCCCCATCAGCGCAGCAGCGTCGAACCTATACATGATTGATTTCGACGCGGCTGCACGCACTTTCTGCGACAGCATCGGTGCGCTGTATCGCCGCTATTCGGACGACATCTTGGTGATCTGCGACCCTGCTCACGCCGCAGCGGCTGAAACGAAAATCATGGACCTCATCAAGGCAGAGAAGCTCGAAATTTCTCCGCACAAGACCGAGAGAACAGATTTTTCCCGGTGCAGGAGCTGATATCAGGGAAAGCCGCTCAATATCTCGGGTTCTCGCTCCACGAAGACGGGCCCGCCATTCGGGAAGCTCGCTGGCTCGCCAGTGGCGGAAGATGCGAAGAGCAATGCGCCGAACTCGTAAGGTCGCCGAACACAAAATCGCTTCCGGCAAATCGACGAAGGCGCATACAAAACGCCTTTACCGCCGATTTACTCACCTAAAAGTCTGTGATGAAGAGGGCGTCCGCGTGGTCCGAAACTTTTCCTCGTATGGAAGGCGCAGCGCAGCCGCTTTCGGGAAAGATGAAAAAATCACACGTCAGATCAAGCGATTTGAACGCGCAGCCCTTCGTGAGATCGAGCAGCTCAAGAAAATGTAGGCGGTTCGAAGTTAGCTTGAAGTGCACATCGTCGTCGCTCTGTGTCGAAAGCACTGGCGGCCCCTCGAGGATCAACCTTTGCGACACACAAAGCGTGGCTGTCACGACACACATTTTCTTTCCGGACGACCCACAAATAAGGCCCATCATACTGTTTTCAGTAGATTTTTTTGAAAGCCAGAAACCTCGCTGCTTCCTACCGCCGGAGCCAAAATATCTCAAAGAGATCAAGATGATAAAGGCCGCCTCGATGGGCGGCTTTTGTCGTTTTCGCGCGGCGATGCAACAGCAATGCAACATTTGGTGGTTTGCGCGTCGACGACCGTGCTCGGCAAGCGAGTTGGTCGAAAGCGTGTGCAACATGTTGTCCGCATTGCACGAATCCCGAACTTGCCTACAATCCGGGGTATCAGCTGCTTGCGTTGAAGGACTCCAATCGCAATCTGTACCGCCAGCTAACGTCATCGATGCGCCGAAACTCGACTGGCGCTGCAAGGTTGCGGACAGTTTGTGGTTGTGTTGTTCTCAATTAGTCAGAAAGCAAAGGTCATTTGTCCATGGAGTTGAGCGACGCACTGAACCGAGGCAGGTCCGGCGATGCAGTCCTGTTTTGCGGCGCAGGGTTCACTGCGTCTTGCTTGGGCTACGAATTTGATGGGACGCTGGGCGTGGGCGCTCATCTTCTTGAGTTGCTTAATAGTGAGATCTTGAAAGAGAGTGGGAAAGGCGGATTTCGGCAACTTCCGAGCGCTGCCAGTCGGTATAAGCAGATTGCCGGTGAAAGTGGCCTAATGGCGCTCCTGAAATCACGCTTCACGCTGTCAAACGTCACACAAGACATGAGCGACATCGTGAAGTATCCATGGGGGAGAATTTATACTACGAATTATGACAATGGTATCGAACTCGCTTGTTCACGTGCCCCGAAAAGAGTCGTTCCGTTCAATAATGTCGATGATCCGACCGAAGCTATCCCTGGATTTTCCGCTGCCGGAC